>JAXDAV010000033.1:0-120937 GCA_034679465.1 Candidatus Aminicenantota bacterium
GCCTCGACCGGCGGGCCCGCGGGCCCCGCTCCGCCGGCGCCGGGGCCGGCGGCCGCGCGGTCCGCGGCCGACTCGTCCGGGCGGCCGCCGCAGCGGGCACAGGATTCGGCCTCGAGGTCGTTCTCGAACCCGCAGGAGATGCAGATCGCCTTCTTCTCCAATTGGGAGGGGGGCTTGGCCTCGATCCACTCGCCGTTCTCGAAAGCGTACCACTTGCCGCTCCGGGCCCCGATCACCCAGAAGCGGCCCTCGTCGTCCTTGATGCGGAGCTGTTTCAGGGAATCGGCGAACTCCTGCGGCGAGATCCTCTTGTCCTCGAATTTCTCGCGCAGGAGGGTGAACGTCGCCTCGGCTTCGCGGAACGGGTCGGCCATGGGAGACTCCTTCATCCTCCCATCATCTTACCTGACTTATTCATAAAAACGCCCCGTTTTTCTCCAACAAGCCTTTTATGGGCGTTTTTACCCTCCGGGCGAACCGATCCGGCCCCATCTGCTTCGTACTCGGGGTTCGCAGTACCAAAGAGTACAGCTTCACCCCTCGAGCCTCGCATCTGGGGCCGCCTCGATTCGTGAATAAGTCAGGCATCATGCGACAACGTCAGTCTTTTCAATGAGATAATAACTCGCTGAAAAGACGGGGATTACGGCCCTGACGAGTTCTTGTGCAGTCCGTGCTATGTGCATGCAGGACTGGATCTTGGCCGGGCCGGAACGGCGCTTTTCCACAGCTTTTCCACAAAACTTGTGCATAATTCCCGTTCGCCCGGCAACCCCCGCGCGGCTCACAGCGACGCCCCCGGGCCGCCCCTCAGCAGGTCGAACAGGCCGACGCCTTTGACCGGGTCGGGGATGAACGACAGGACGAAGATGAGGATGACGACGAGGCTCAGAACGGCCCTCTTCCGGCCGAGCGGCGCGTCTTCGTCGAGAACGGGCGGGTGATTGAGGCGCATCTTCGACCGGAGCTCGAAGACGAGGATGACGGCGGCCAGGATGAGCCAGGTCAGATGGAAGAAGACGCCCATGAGGGCGAGGACCCCGACCATGATCCGGGACAGGGTCCGGGCCCTGCGGCCGAGCAGGGCGTAGGCGACGTGCCCGCCGTCGAGCTGGCCGAGCGGGACCAGATTGAGGGACGTGACCAGGAGGCCGACCCAGCCGGCGAAGCCGACGGGGTGCAGGACGAGGGACGATCCGTCGGGGATCGGCCCGATGAGAAGCCCGCTCAGGAGCCGGAAGAGGAGGGGCTCTCCGAAGGTGATCGTGTCCGGCGTCGCGACGAAAGGCGCGACCTTGGAAGAGGCCAGCCCGATGAGCAGGACCGGCAGGGCCAAGGCGAAACCGGTCAGGGGCCCGTTCGCCCCGACGTCGAAGATCTGGCGCTTGAAGCGGATGGGCGACTTGATGCGGATGAAGGCCCCGAAGGTCCCCAGGAACGGCGGGCCGGGGATGAAGTAGGGATAGGTGGCCAGGACCCCGTAGCGGCGGCAGGTCAGGTAGTGGCCGAGCTCGTGCCCGACCAGGATGACGAGCAGGGCCGCGGCATAGCTCAGGCCCAGCCCGACCGCCCGGGGATCGAAGAGGGCGATCCCGGGGCCCTCCTCGGCGGCCAGGAAGGACAGGCCGAAGAGGATCCCGGCGAACCAGGTCGTGAGAACGGTCAGGCCGAACAGCAGCACGTTCAGCCACGTTTTGCGTCCGGTCGTCGTCGCGTCGCTCATGGTCTCAAGAAAAAAGGAGGAGTGAACCGGGGTTCACCCCTCCGTGCGGGTCCGGTCCGTTCGGCGCGGGCTTACTTGCCGGTGAGCCGATGGAACTTGGCCATCAGCTCTTCCTTGGTCTCCCTGCGGTCGGGGTCCTGGACGCAGGCGTCGACGGGGCAGACGGCGGCGCACTGCTGGGTGTCGAAGTGGCCGACGCACTCGGTGCACTTCTCGGGGTCGATGACGTAGCGCTCTTCGCCGGCGGTGATGGCCTGGTTGGGGCACTCGGGCTCGCAAGCGCCGCAGTTGATGCATTCTTCGGTGATGATGAAAGCCATGGGGCTCCTCCTTGGGGTTATTGGGGGTTATTATATCGCTTTTATTTCCGGGCTTCCAGCCTGCCGACCTTGAGGGAGGCCTCGTAGCCGAAATAGGACTGGGCGTAATCCGCCTGGAGCTTCTTGTAGATCCCGAGCGCGGCGGCAATGTCGCCCTTGAGCTCGTGGCTCTCGGCCAGGCGGAACAGGGCCGCGTCGAGCGGATAGGCCTCGGGCTTCGCGTCGGTGATCGCTGTGTAGATCGCGATGGCCCGGTCGAAGTCCTTTTGACCGAGGGCGATCTGGCCCTTGAGGTCCTCGGCCTGATAGTGGAGGAGGTCCTTGCGCCCGGACGGGAGCTTCTCCAGGGCGGATGAGGCCCTGGCCCAATCCCCCTGTTCGGCCCAGTGCTTGGCCAGCTCGAGGGTGGCCGGGCGGGCCGTCCGGCCCTTGGCGGCCAGCTTCTCGAGATCGGCGAGCCTCCCCGGGTCCTGGGCGACCGCGGCGGCGGCGGCGCCGACCTGGGCGACGGCCCGGCTCCTGACGCTCCGGGTGCGGGCGCGGACGGCGAGGAGGGCGCCGAAGACGACGGCCGCGAAAGCGAGCGCCGCAGCGACGATCGCGATCTCGCGGCGGTAGTCGCGGATGAGCCGGGCCAGCCAGTGCACGCCGTGGGCCATCTGGTCTTCTTTGAGGTGGTGCCTCTCCGTTCTCTTCATTGTTCACTCCCGCAGGGCGAATCGAAGGTCATTTTTAACATATCTAGAAAACCTGGTCAAACCAAGACGGGGTCAAACCTTAATTCTTATAAATAACCAGAAGGGACCGGGTCATCGCATTTCACGCGCAGTCTGCGGCGCGATGCGAAGACCCGGTCCCTTCTTTTTCGAAAGTTGTAAGAATTAAGGTTTGACCCCGTCTTAAAGCGGGGGCTCGGCGGTCGCGGCCAAAAGCTCGCCGATCGTCGTCACGGCCAGGCCGACGCAGGTATCGGCCGCCCCGTAATAGACCCGGACCGGGCTCGCCGGCAGGGCGCAGCCCTCGGCGTCGAAGTCCTCGACGACCATCCCGGACGGGAAAACGACGTTCGGCACCTGGCCGCAGAGCTCATAGGGCTCCCGCGGCTCGAGGATGTTGCCCCGCGACCGGCCGAGGACCTTGGTCGGGTCGTCCAGGTCGAGCAGGACGACCCCGGCCTGATAGATGTTGGCGCTTCCGAAATGCGTGGCCACTCCGTGATAGATGTGGAGCCAGCCCTGTTTCGTCTTGACCGGCGGCGGCCCCGAGCCGATGTACTCGTCCCAATAGTGGAAGCGCCCGCCCATGACGGGACCGATCCGGCGCCAGCCGACGAGATCGTCCGACCCGGCCAGCCAGATCTCCGACCCGGTCGTCGGGCCGCCCTCGAGCCTGGCCTTGTTGGGCCGCTCGAGCCTGAGGTACTGGCCGCCGATCTTCTCCGGGAACAGGACGCCGTTGCGGACGTCGTCGGTCGAGGTGAGGCCCAGGAAGCGGAACTCCTCGAGGTCCTCCGTCCGGGCCAAGCCCAGCCGGCAGCCGCCGTCCATGTCCAGGGCGAACATGACATAGTGCGCGCCCTCGAGCGCCGTGATCCGGGCGTCGTACACGTGGTAGATCCTCTCCCGGACGCGCTCGAGGCCCTCGAGCTCGACGGCCCGCGGCCGGACGACGAAGCGGCGGCCGTCGGCGCTCTCGGCCATGACCAGGAACGTCTCGCGCGACCGGGCCTGGACGCGGAGCATCAGATAGGTGATGCCGCCGGCCTTCACCGCGCCGGGATTGAACACCGACGTCGCGTCCGTGAGCAAAGGCGGGATCGCCGGAATGTCGCCCCTCGTCAGGATCGGGTTCCCCGGGTCTCTGCGCATGGCTCAGCCCCGCTCCCTTTCGACGAAGCCCGTATCGGCGTGGTCGCGCTGGACGACCTTCAGGGTCCGGATCATGTCCTTGAGGTCGATGAGGCCGCCGACCGAGAACCAGATGATGACGACGATCGAGACGACGAGGTAGATCATCGTGTAGGTCCGCCAGAACCGCATCCAGGCCAGGTCGCCCGCCGGCCGCGTCAGGTTGACCATCGTGCCGATGACGAAGACGACGACCCAGGTCGCCGTCCAGGCGTAGGTCGCGACGTAGAGGATCCTGTCCCAGCGGGTGAACTCGCGGCCCATGCCCAGGACCTTCCAGCCCTTGACCGGGGCCGCGCAGTTGCCCCGGTGCAGCATCTTGTCCATGTCGAAGGCCCGGCCGCGCCCGGTGAGGAGGGAGACGACGACGTAGACGACGCTCGACAGGGCCATGGCCAGGCCCCAGAACATCTGGCCGTTGATCGGGAAGCCGGGCACGAGCTGCTGGACGACGATGCCCCCGACCGCGGTGACCGCGCCGACGATCATGGCCGACCAGGCCGCGGCCGTCGTGCCGCGCTTCCAGTAGAGGCCGCCGATGATGACCGCCCCGCTGCCGCCGGCGAAGATGGCCCCGGTGATGGCGAAGAACAGGAAGATGTACTCGCTTTGCTGGAAGAGCAGGCTGAAGACGAAGCTGAACGCGGCCACCCCCAGGATCGACCCCTTCAGGACCCTGATGTGCTCCTTCCGTTCGAAGGGCCTCTTGCGGATGGGCTGGACCACGTCCTGGATGAAGATACAGCCCCAGGAATGGAGGTAGGTCTCGTTGCATCCGACCGCCGCCGCGAGCATGACCGCGGCGAACGCCCCCATCAGCCCGACCGGCAGGAGCTTGGTCAGGGCGATGGGCACGGTCAGCTGGCTCCTCAGCGCGTCCGAGCCCAGGCCGTCGAGGACCGGCCGGACCGAGGCGGCCGCGTCGGCGAACTGCGGGCCGTGCCAGAAGGCGTAGGCGACGATCGGCACGAAGACCAGGAACAGCCCCCACTGCGGGATGCCCCGCCAATTGGCCAGGACGTCGCCCATCTTGGCCTCGTGGGCGCTCTTGGCCGAGGCGTTGTAGGCCTGCGTCCCCTGCCAGGACAGCTTGCCGTAGATGACCCCGATCATGCCGATGAAGAAGTACCAGAAATTGTAGTCCTTGGTGCTCCCCGTCCGGAAGGGGTTGACGAGCGAGGCGTTCTCCGGGGCCAGGGCCAGGGCCTGGAAGATCCGGCCCCAGTCGATCTGGATCATCAGGACGATCACGATGACGATGAAGACGGCGTTGACGAAGATGCCCTGGAAGAAGTCGGTGATCATGACCGCGATCTGGCCGCCGCTGAAGACGAAGTAGAGCGGGATCCAGAGGAGGACGATCATGATCAGGGCGAAGGTGGAAACGGACAGGCCGAGCACCTCGACCGTCCGCGGCAGGCCGCAGAAGTAGATGAAGAAGCGGGCGCTCACGGCCGGGAAGATGCCGAAGTTGATGAGGCCCGAGGCGAAGGCCAGGGCGCCGGCGAAGACGCGGAACGACCGGCTGTAGCGGATCTCGAAGAACTGGGCCATGGTCAGGGCCCGGGTCTGGCGGAACCGGTACAGGACCCAGCCCGAGACGCTGATGCCGACGACCACGACGGCCATGGCCATCTCCCACCAGCGCATGTTGAAGCCGGCGATGTAGTTCATCTCCAGCATGCCGACGATGGTGATGGCCCCGAGCGAGGCCGTGCCCTGCGACAGGCTGATGAGGTAGCGGCCGCCGGTCCGGCCCGCGGCCAGGAAGTCGGAGACGCTCCGCATGAGCGGCTTGCTGAGGACGACCACGGCGACCGTGAAGGCGAAGAGGGCGACGACGATGCCCCAGTCGACCCAGGTCAGGTTCACAGGTGAATATTATCAATAAGACGGGGTCAAACCTATACCTTTTTAATTTTTCCCTCGAGCGGCCAGACGGGGCCCGGTCTTGTTGAGCAAAAAATTAAAAAGGTATAGGTTTGACCCCGTCTTCGAAGGCGATGAGGCCGGTCCGGCGCTTGATCTCGTCGCGGATCGCGTCCTTGGCGAGGCGGCCCTCTTTCTCGGCCTTGACGGCCCGGAAGAGCTCGTAGGTCGTGACCAGGGCGTTGCCGTCCTGCCGGGCCTCTTCGATCTGCGTCGCCGTGAACGGGTTCGGCCGGGCCTTGGCCGCGGTCCCGGAATGGTAGTTGCCGACGAGGACGGCCTTCATCCGGGTGTTGTCGAACTCCTGCATCCTCCGGCCCTTGAACTTCTGGAGGAGGCCGCAGTCGTCGTCCGGCGCCCCGCTCTTGCCGCCGCGGACGAGGAAGAGGACCAGCTCGCCCTTCCGCAGGCCGGCCTCGACGGGCAGGTCGGCCGGCTCGATGACCCAGGCGTCCTCTTCCTTGTTCCGGATCGTGTTCTTCCAGTACTGGTCGACGTCCACGACCCGGCCCCAGCCGATGTAGCGGAGGGCGTTGACGACGGCCTTCTTGAGCGCCGCCCCGTCGCCGTCGAGGAGGCGGTGGAACTCCTCCTGGCCGCCCGCCTTCATCTCTTTGATCTGGCGGTCGTAATCGGCCAGGATGCCCTCGAATCTCCTCTTCTCGTCCTCACGCTTGGCCACCAGGGCCTTGAGCTCGGGGAAGGCGTATTCATCGCTCTCGATCCAGCCCGGGTCGGGCGCCCCGGCGGCCTCGGCGACGAGCGGCCGCTTGTCCTTGAGGAGGCATTCGACGACCTCGGCGTTCTTCGGCCCGAACGACGGCAGGAGCATGAGAGACCCTTTGCCTTTCCGGACGGTCAGGGCCACGGGCGCGCCGTCGGCCGTCTTGGCCAGGAACTCGAGCTTGCCGTTGACGGAGGATTCCTTCTCCCAGACGCCTTCGCCGAACGTCCCTTCGAGCAGGCGATAGGTCTTGGCGATGTACGGCCTGAACCGTTCGAAGGGGACATGGAAGAGGGCCCGGGGATTGAACACGATGGACTCCGCCCGGCCGCCCGCCGCGATCTCGAGTCCGTCCACCGGTCCGACGATGTCCGTCACCCGGGCGACGCTCTCTTCGCCGATGAAGCAGACGACCATGGCCCCTTCCTGGATCCTCCGGCCGAGCGCTTCGGAGGCCCCGGCGTGAAGGCCGGCCCCGGCCTGGGAGGACCCGCCGGCGACCTGGTAGAAGACGGCCTCGCTGTCGCCGGCGAGGTCAAGGGGGCCCTCGACGCCGGTCATCCAGCCGGTCGTGCGGAGGTCGACGTCATAGTTCTCGGCGATCAGGCGCTTCCGATCGTCCTCGGTGAAATCGATGAGCAGGATCTTGGCCATGGGCCGACTCCTTCCCTTGAATACGGGCCCATCATCCGACGAGGCCGGCTCCCCGTCAATCACCCCTGGAGGTGAACCCCAGGAGGAAATGCCGGCCCCGCGGGGGCAGGGGGCCCGACAGGACGAGGCCGGCCGGGACAGGGCCAGGATAATCGTCGACAACCCGCCCTCTCTGTGCTATTTTTTCCCCGCCAGCCATTAGGTTTCTCTCGTTCAAGGAGGGCTCCATGATACGCTCCCGTCGCCGCATCCCCGCCGGCCCCGCCGGGCTCGCGCTCCTCGCCGCCCTGCTCGCGGGTCCCCTCGGCTCCTTCGCCGCGGTCAAGTTCGCGGTCTCGTTCCCGGCGGAGCGGTCGGCTGCGCCTCTCGACGGCCGGATGCTCCTGCTCCTGTCGACGAACGGCGACGCCGAGCCGCGGTTCCAGATCAACGACGGCCCCTCGACCCAGCTCGTCTTCGGGGTGGACGTCGAAGGGCTCGCGCCCGGCGCCGAGGCGGTCATCGACGCCTCGGCCTTCGGCTACCCCGTGCGCAGCCTGGCCGAGCTTCCGGCCGGCGCCTATTTCGTCCAGGCCCTCCTGCACCGGTACGAGACCTTCCACCGCTCCGACGGCCACACGGTCAAGCTGCCCATGGACCGGGGCGAAGGCCAGCGCTGGAACGCGGCGCCGGGGAACCTCTACAGCGCGCCCCGGAAGATTACCCTCGATCCCGCCGGGACCACGCCGGTGAGGATCCTCCTCGACCGGGAGATCCCGCCCATCGCCCCGCCCCAGGACACGAAGTACATCCGCCACGAGCGGATCCGGAGCGAGCTCCTGACCAAGTTCTGGGGGCGCCCCATGCACCTCGGGGCCTGCCTGCTCCTGCCCGAGGGCTTCGACGAGCACCCCGAGGCCCGCTATCCCCTGGTCATCTTCCACGGCCACTTCCCCGCCACCTTCGGCGGTTTCCGGGAAACGCCGCCCGACCCCGGCCTCGAGCCCGACTACAGCGAGCGCTTCCGTCTCGCCGGCTACAACAGGATCCAGCAGGAGTATGCCCATGAGTTCTACAAAGAGTGGACCTCCAAAGGCTTCCCCCGGGCCATCATCGTGGAGATCCAGCACGCCAACCCTTACTACGACGATTCCTACGCCGTGAACTCGGCCAACCTCGGTCCCTACGGCGACGCCATCGTCCGGGAGCTCATCCCCTACATCGAAAAGAAATACCGCGGGCTCGGCCAGGGCTGGGCCCGCTTCCTCTACGGCGGCTCGACCGGCGGCTGGGAGGCCCTGGCCGCCCAGATCTTCTATCCCGACGAGTTCAACGGCTGTTTCGCCTGCTGTCCCGACCCGATCGACTTCCGGGCCTACACGGTCGTCAACATCTACGAGCACCGGAACGCCTACTATGTCGACGGTCTCTGGAAGCGGACGCCCCGGCCCGGCCTGCGCAACTATCTCGGCGAGGTCAGCGCCACCCTCGAGGAAATGAACCACCGCGAGCTGGCCCTGGCCACCCGCGGCCGGTCGGGCGACCAGTGGGACGTCTGGCAGGCCGTCTTCGGGCCCGTCGGCGCCGACGGCTATCCCCGGCCCATCTGGGACAAGCTCAGCGGCGAGATCGACCGGGAGGTCGCCGTGCACTGGCGCGAGAGCTTCGACCTCGTCCACATCCTCGAGCGAGACTGGAAGACGCTCGGGCCCAAGCTCGAGGGCAAGATCCATATCTACGTCGGCGACATGGACAACTATTACCTGAACAACGCCGTCTATCTCGCCGAGGCCTTCCTCGAGTCCACGAAGGACCCCTATTACGGGGGCGACATCGACTACGGGGACCGGGCCGAGCACTGCTGGAACGGCGACCACGAGCGGCCGAACGCGATCTCGCGCCTCCGCTACCACCAGATGTTCCTGCCGCGGATCGTCGACCGCATCCTGGCCACGGCGCCGAAGGGCGCGGACCTCACGAGCTGGCGCTACTGAGGGCCTACCCGCGCGTTCCCCCGGGAAAACAAACGCGGCCCGGCCGCGTCGCGAACAGCCCGTATGGTATATTGGAACCTCCAGGAGCTCCCAGGATGATCGACCGCCGACGCCGCACCTTGCCCGAAGCCCGGCCCGCCGCGTTCGTGAGCGCGCCCGCCGCCGTTCTCGCCGCCCTGGTCCTGGCCCCCCTCCTGGCGGCGCCCCTGGCCGCCCAGGAGCCGGCCAAGCGCATCAACGTGAGCTGCATCACGGTGCCCCCGCCCCGGATCGACGGCCTCATCGACGACGCCTGCTGGCAGGCGGTCGAGCCCGTCTCGGGCTTCTACCAATACGACCCCATCAACGGCGCCAAGGCCTCCGAGGAGACGTTCGTGTGGGCCGCCTTCGACCAGGACCATCTCTACTTCGCCTTCCTGATGAAGGACTCCCGGCCCGACAGGATCTGGGCCGAGCTGACCCCCCGCAACGAATGGGACGACAACGACTCGATCGAGCTCATCCTCGACGCCTACAACGACAAGCGGACGAGCATCACCTTCGCGGTCAACCCCTTGGGCGTCCAGAAGAACTCCGTCGAGACGATTTGGAAGTCCGAGGCCGTCATACGCCCGGACGGCTGGAGCGCCGAGATGGCCATCCCCTTCAAGTCGCTCCGCTTCTCGGCCGGGAGGCTCGACGTCTGGGGCGTCAACTTCGAGCGCTACATCCACCGCCTCAGGGAAACGGACTATTGGACCGACGTCGACCGCGACCTGCCCCCGCTCCAGCAGACGGGCGAGCTCTGCGGCCTGACCGGCCTGCGCCCCGGCTACAACCTCGAGTTCTTCCCCTACGCCGGCGTCCGGACGTCCGGCCAGGAGGGCGTGCACGACACCAAGGCCGCGGCCGGCCTCGACGTCAAGTGGGGCATCAGGCCCAACCTCTACCTGGACGTCACGACCAGCCCCGACTTCAGCGAGGTCGAGTCCGACCCGTTCATCCCCCAGCTCTCCCCCTACGAGAACTATCTCGACGAGAACCGCCCCTTCTTCAGCGAGGGGAGCCGGTACTTCAGCCTGTCCGGCGGGGGCGGCTACGGCGGGCCCGACGTCAACCTCTTCTATTCCCGGCGCATCCGCAACCCGAAGCTCGCCGCCAAGGTCACCGGAAAGACCGGCGGGTTCGGCTTCGGCCTGCTCGGGGCCTTCAACAAGGAAGAGGGTGCCGACTCCTTCTTCGGCGTCGTCCGCGTCCAGAAGGACATCCTCAAGAACTCCCAGATCGGCCTCTATTACGCCGGGGTCGACGAGGCCGGCGCCGGCAACCACAACGCCGCCCTCGACTTCAGCTTCAATTTCAGCGACTACTACTACATCCGGGGCCTGGCCGCCCGGACCTTCAACGACGGCGCGGCGGGCGCCCGCAACGGCCTCTACGGCCTCGAGTTCGAGCACGAGCCCGACGCCGGTCTCCAGCTCCAGGCGGGCTTCCAGCGGATCGAGGACGAGGTCGATATCAGCACGGGCTACATCGACCAGATCGACTACCAGGGCTTCAATCTCATGGCCGGGCACGCCTGGCGCTACGACAAGGGCCTGTTCAAGCGCTTCAGCTTCGACTTCGAAGGCAACCTCCGCCAGGATTCCTACGGCCGCGCGACCGGAGAGAGCGTCGAAGCGATGTTCTTCGCCGACTTCTTCAACCTCATCGAGGTCGACGGCCACTTCAGCTTCGGCCGCAGCAAGTACCAGGTCCGCGACGCCGGCGGCGGGCTCGTCTGGACCCCCGACGCCATCAGGACCCACGGCGCCAACCTCGATTTCAGCTGGGAACGGGGCGGCTTCCTGAAGCAGGTCGGCCTCGAGGGCAGCTGGGACAAGCGCGGCGTCTATTCCGACCGGGAGGGCTTCACGACCGTCGTCCCCGGGGCCCAGACGAGCGTCGAGGGCGGCGTCGTCCTGGCCCCCTGGAGCTTCCTGCAGTGGTCGTTCGAAGGCGACTGGACCCGCCAGACGATCGACCTCACCGGCGAGGAGTCCTATAACGCCCTGTCCTACGAGACGGCCCTCCACTATCAGATCACCCGGAGCCTCTTCGTCAACACCCGCCTGCTCGGCGAGACCGAGGACAAGCAGTACAGCTTCGATTTCCTCGTCGGCTATTACTTCGGGGCCGGCAACATCGTCCAGCTGGCCTTCAAGAAGAGCGAGCGGAACGAGCTCCTCGGCCGCATCGGGGGCTACGCCGTCACCCTGAAGGTCTCCTACCTGCTCCGCATCTGAACCTCGACCGGTCCGCCCCTTCGGCCCGGGGCTTGAAAACCGCCGGCCCCTGACATACCATGCCCGCATGATGGATATGCCGTTCGGACCCGCCGTGAAGCTGGCCTTGGCCCTCCTCCTCGCGCTGCCCCTCGCGGCGGCCGCCGCCGAGAAGCCGCACAAGCTCGCCGACTCCCTCCTCGCTTCGATCGGCTCGGCCCGCGAGCCCGGCGCGGGGGTCATCGTGCTCGAGAACGGCCGGGTCGTCTATCTCGGCGTGCGCGGCATCGCCGACATGCAGGCCATGCGCCCGATCGACGGCCGGACCGCCTTCCGCCTGGCCTCGCTCTCCAAGGCCTTCACCGCGACGGCCGTGATGCTGCTCGTGCGCGACGGCAGGCTCCGCTACGAGGACAGCCTGACCGACGTCTTCCCGGACTTCCCCGAATACGGCCGGACGATCACGATCCGCCACCTCCTCCAGCACACCTCGGGGCTCCCCGACTACGAGGACCTCATGCCGGCCGCGGACCCGTCCGTCCCGGTCGAGCGGGCCCAGATCGACGACGCCGGGGTCCTGGCGCTCCTGAAGGCCCAGAAGGCCGGCTGGTTCGCGCCCGGGACGCTCTGGCGCTACAGCAATTCGGGCTATGTCCTGCTCGGCCTCGTCGTCGAAAAGGCCTCGGGCCGGTCTTTCCCGGCCTTCCTCCGCGAGCGCATCTTCCAGCCTCTCAAGATGGACAACACCGTGGCCTTCGTCCGGGGGCGGAATCGCGTTCCGGACCGGGCCTTCGGCCATGCCAAGGCGGGCGGGCGCTGGCGCGTCAGCGACCAAAGCCCGACCTCGGCCACGCTCGGGGACGGCGGGATCTACTCCTCGCTCTACGATCTGACGCTCTGGGACGAGGGACTGCGCCGCGGCCTCCTGCTCGGCCAAGACGAGATGACGGCGGCCCTGACGCCCGTGCGCGTCCCGGGCAAAGGCCCGGTCGGGCCTGACGGCAAGCCGGCCGACTACGGGTTCGGTTGGTTCCTCAACCCCTGGAAGGGCCATCCCCGGATGTGGCATTACGGGGAAACGATCGGCTTCCGGACGGCCCTCCAGCGCTTCACGGCCGGAGGGCTCACGGTCATCGTTCTGGCCAACCGCTCCGACGTCGAGGCGACGGAGCTGGCGCTCAAGGTGGCGGGGCTGTATCTGAAGGGCGGGAAGGAATCAAGCTAAGGTCGAGGGGATGCCTTCATTCCGGCCGTAGAGATGCCGGATGAGGGCCAGCACGGCCTGGGACGTCAGGCGCTCGAACTCCACGCCGATCTCATAGGCTTGCCCGTCGTCCTTCGGCTTCATCCAGCGGACCTGCCCGTCGAGGTTGACCGCCTGGTCCGCGCCGGCCAGGTTGAGGCGGATGCGGATGACGCTCCCGACGGGATAGCTCTTCGAGGTGATGATCCGGGCCCCGCCCGTGGACAGGTCGTAGGTGTGGGCGGAGATCCCCGGGCCCTGGTACTTGTCCAGGACCGTGCGGACGAGGACCTCGTTCCGTTCAACGAACCGGTTTCTCTTGCGTCTCTCGAACATGTCCGGCTCCTGCGGAGGCGTTCGTTCCTGCTCGCCCCTGATTGTCGGGCCGCCCGGCGGGCGCGGCAATCACCCCGGGGGGTGAATGGGCCGGTGATTTCTCACCCCCTCGGCGGCCTCCGCGAGGGCCCCCGCGTCCGTTGACGGCGTCCGTTGACGGACCCCCGGCCCGGTGTTATCCTGGATCGAGAGCGTCCCGCATGAACGCCTCCAAGAAATGGGCCCTGGTCCTCATGGGCGGCGGCGCCCGGGGGCTCGCCCACGTCGGCGTCCTCCGCGTCCTCGAAAAGGAGGGCCTCGTCCCCGACGTCATCGCCGGAACGTCCATGGGCGCGCTCGTCGGGGGCCTCTTCGCGGCCGGGCTGTCCGGGGACAAGCTGACGAAGATGCTCGACGGCCTGGGCCTCGACGCGGCCGCCGACAGGGCGCGACGCAGGGGGCCCCTCAGGCGGTCGCGGAACCTGTTCGAATACCTGTTGCTGTCCGACTACCGCAACAGGATCTTCAGCAAGATCGGCGTCGACAAGGGCGACGCCATCGAGGCCTACTTGAAGGGCTGCGTCGGCGGCGTCCGCATCGAGGACCTGCCCATCAAGTTCGTGTGCAACGCCGTCGACCTCGTCTCGGGCCGGGAGGTCCTGTTCACCAGGGGGAAGCTCCACCGCGCCCTCCGGGCGACGATGTCTCTGCCGCTCGTCTTCGCCCCGGTCCGCATGGGCGGCAGGCTCCTCCTCGACGGCGGCATCCTCAACAGCGCCCCGGTCGAGGCCGCCCGGGCGGCGGGGGCCGAGGTCGCGGTCCTGGTGGACGTCCATCGGCCGCTCAAGAGGATGCCTCGGGAGAAGATCCGGACCACGTTCCAGATCCTCCAGAGGACGATCGAAGTCGCCTCGGCGGCGTCGTTCGAGGAGAGGGCCCGCCACGCCGATCTCGTGCTGAGGGTCCCGGTTGACTTGGGCGTCCTCAGCTTCTCCGAGCCCGGCCGCATCGCCCTGAAGGGCGAAAGGGTCGCCCGGGCGAACCTCGCGGCCGTCCGGCAGGCCGTCTTCAATACCAATCCGCCAGGATGAAGCCGATCCCGATCCGGCTGACGCGGTGGTTGTAGTCGAGGAGGCTCTCGCCGTAGCCGTTGAACCACTGGACGAAGCCGGCCATCGTCTCGAACACCGGAAAGCTCCACTCGAGCTGGATGGCGCCCCGGTTCTCCCGGAAATCGAGGTTGTCGCGGAACATGACGGCCAGCCGGTGCTTCTTCAGGAAATAATAGGCCCAGATCTCGCCGTTGCCCATGTAGTGGGTCAGCCCGGGGTTGTCGTCGACGGCATCGCGAAGGCGGACCCAGCCCTTCAGGAGGATCGAGAGCCCGCCGGTCTCCAATCCGGCGTTGGCCACGATCCTGTTCCAGCTCCGGGACAGCGGCTCCGACTGGCCGTTCGATTGATGGTTGAACCCGATTTGAAAGAACCGGGCCTTCAGGCCGAGGACGTCGAGGTCGCTGGCGAAGGTGATCAGGAGCTCCGGCTCGTAATCCGTTTCCCGGAACGGCGAGCTGTCGTCGAAGTTGTAGAGCTGCCAGAAGGACCTCTGGGTGTAGCCGGCCCAGAGGACGATGTTCTGCCCGAAGATGTCCCGCCAGAGCCGAGCTTTGAAGCTGAGCTGGAAGGCGACCTCGGGCTTGACCAGGGTCTTCTCCGGGTCGGCTTCCTGCAGGGGCGCCGGATTGGGCCTGAAGTTGTAGGAGAGCCCGAGGCCGTAATTTGACCGGTGGAAGGTGACGCCGGGCTTGGCGGCCCGCGCTTGGGGATCGAGCTGCCAGATCTCGGTGAAATACGACGGCTTGTCCGCGGCGGCGGCCTGCGGCCCGGCTCCGAGCGGGGCGGCGAGGGCGGCGGCCGAGGCGAGGAGGGCGGTCAGGGATCTCTTCCATGACATGCGGGACTTGCCTTTCATCGCCCTGGGCGATCCGGTTGACTTGCCCCCTATATTGGGTCGGGAGCGCCGGCCTGTCAAGGCCGCGTTGACAGCCGGCCAGGCGGAGATTACTATAGACCCCACGGGAGGGTCCCATGAACCGTCACGGCCTGTATTCCGCCTTCTGCATCTCCCTGCTGATCCTGCTGTCCGCGGGTTGCGCGACCGACGGCGGCGGGCAGGACCAGGTCGCGGCGCCGACCTTCAGCCCCCAGCCCGGGACGTATACGGCGGCCCTGAATGTCGCGATCACGACATCGACGCCGGGCGCGACGATCCGTTTCACGACGGACGGATCGACGCCGACGGAAGCGAGCGGAACCGCCTACACGGCGCCCGTTCCCATCGCCGGCACGCTGACCCTGAAGGCCCTCGCCTTCAAATCGGGCCTGGCCGCCTCCCCCGTGAGCTCGGGGCTGTACACGATCTCGACCGTCGTCTCCGCCCCGGTCTTCAGCCCCGGACCGGGCACCTACGCCTCGGCCCGGGACGTCGCCATCGTGACCACGACCGCGGGAGCGTCCATCCGCTACACCGTCGACGGGTCGACGCCCTCGGAAACCGTCGGGACCCTGTACGCGGGGCCCGTGCACGTCGCCGAGTCCCTGACGCTGAGGGCCGTCGCCTATTTGGCGGGGCTGACGACCTCGCCGGTGACCTCGGGCGAATACACGATCACGCCCCAGGTCGCGGCGCCCGCCTTCGATCCCGCGCCCGGGACCTACCCTGACCCCGTGGACGTCACGATCTCGACCGCGACTCCGGGTGCGTCCATCCGCTATACGACGGACGGCTCGACGCCCACGCCGACGTTCGGGACGATCTACGCGGCCCCGGTGCGCGTCGCGGAGACCAGGACGCTCAAGGCCGTCGCCTACCTGACCGGGTGGACGACCTCGCCGGTGACGTCCGGCGAATACAAGATCGGGCTCTTCGTCGAGGCCCCGGCCTTCAGCCCGGTCCCGGGAACCTACGCCGAGCCGCAGGACATCGTCATGACCACGGTCACGCCGGCCGCGGCCATCCGCTACACGACCGACGGGTCGACGCCGACCGAGACCGCCGGGACCGTGTACACAGCGTCGGTTCGCCTGACCGGGTCGACGGTCCTCAAGGCCGTGGCCTACCGGACGGGCTGGACGACGTCGGACGTCACGACGGGCGCCTACACCATCGGACAGACGGTCGCCGCTCCGACCTTCAGCGTGCCTCCCGGCATGTACGCGTCGGCCAAAGAGGTGGCCATCACCACGATCACCGGCGGGGCGAGCATCCGCTACACGACGGACGGCTCGACGCCCACGGCGACGGTCGGGACCCTGTACGCGGGGCCGGTGCGCGTGATCGGGTCGCTGACGCTCAAAGCCGTGGCCTTCCGGGCCGGGTGGACGACTTCCCCCGTTGCCACGGGCGTATACGAGCGCGTCAGCATCTCGGCCGGCGCGTTCCATACGATCACGGCCCGGAGCGACGGCTCAGTCTGGACCTGGGGGCAGAACCAGAACGGCCAGCTCGGCGACAACTCCACGAACCAGAGCTCCGTGCCGGTCCAGCTCGCCGGCCTGTCGGGGATTGCCGAGGTGGCGGCCGGATACTACCACTCCGTCGCCCTGAAGAGCGACGGGACCGTCTGGGCCTGGGGTCTGAACCTGTTCGGCCAGCTCGGCGACAATACCACGAACCAGAGGCTGGTTCCCGTTCAGGTTCTCGGGATCACGGGCGTGACGGCGCTCGCGGCCGGCGAATACAGCACCTATGCCCTCAGGGCCGACGGGACGGTCTGGGCCTGGGGGCAGAACCTGTTCGGCCAGCTCGGCGACAACACCATGAACCAGAGGCTGACGCCGGTCGAGGTCCAGGGCCTGACGGACGTGGCGGCCATCGCGGCCGGAGAGAGCCACGCGGTCGCCCTCAAAAAGGACGGGACCGTTTGGGCTTGGGGGAACAACGTCTCCGGCGCCCTCGGCAACGGGACCACAAACTCGAGCTCCGTGCCGGTCCAGATCACCTCCCTGTCAGGGATCGTCGGCATCGCCGCCAACGGGCATCATTCGGCCGCCGTCAAGAGCGACGGGATGCTCTGGACCTGGGGGTCCGGCCTTTTCGGGGAGCTCGGCCATGGGGCCAACCCGCAGTTCCTGCCGGCCCCGGTGCAGGCCATCGGCGTGGCGGGCGCGGCCGCGGCCGGCGCGGGCTCCTTTCACACCCTCGTGCTCCTCGACGACGGGACTCTGAGCGCCTTCGGCAACAATGCCTACGGTCAGCTCGGCGACGGGACGAACGCGAATCGGTCGCTCGCCGTTCCGGTCGCGGCGATCTCCTCCGCGATCGCCGTGGCGGGGGGACTTGGCCACACGGTCGCGATCGTCGAGGGCGGCGCGGTCCAGGCCTGGGGCTGGAACCAGAACGGCCAGCTCGGCGACGGGACGACCAACGACCGCTGGACGCCGACGCTCATCATGCCGTAGCCTGCTTCGTCTGCGAAGGCCGGGAAGAACGGGAGGCGCCGGCCGGCTCGAAAAATTCTTTCATCCATCGAATCAGCGGGTTGCGGGCCTGCGCCCCGGCCGAATCGGCGCGGCCCGGCGGAGGTGTGGTATAATGACGTCGTTCATAGGCAAAAGGGCAACCTCAGCTATTGACACTGAACGGCTATAGGAAGGGGCCGGAGGCCCTGATCGGTCACACACTCCTCTCCTCTACGGCGTTCAAAACATCTTATTTGAAAGGGAGGGCTCGGGAGAGACCTTCCATCGTCGAAAGGAGACGAGCATGAATATCTACGTGGGCAACCTACCCAACTCCGTCAATGAGAACGACCTGAGAGAGGTCTTTCAGGCGTTCGGCGAAGTGTCGACGGCCGCGGTCATCAAGGACAAGTTCAGCGGCGAATCCCGCGGGTTCGGCTTCGTCGAGATGCCGAACAAGGTCGAGGCCGAGAAGGCCATCAGCATGACCAACGGCAAGGACCTGAAGGGCCGCTCGGCCAAGGTCAACGAAGCCAAGCCGCGGACGGACTCTTCGAGGTCCGGCGGCGGATTCGGCAACCGCCGGTACTGAATCTTCCGCTCTCCGGGGAAGGCCGGGGGCAATAAAATGCCCCTGGCCTGACTCGAACAGGCGACAAACGGATTAGGAATCCGCTGCTCTATCCATACTGAGCTACAGGGGCACCCAGCGGAAGGAACCTTACTATAGCCTAATCGGACCCCCTTTTCAATTTGCCCGGGGCGCGGGCGCCCGGGCGCGGGATTGGCGGCCGAGAGGCCCGGTCCGCGAAGGTCCGGGAGCGGCCCCTGAGGCGGCCTATCAGGTCCGAGCCCTGGCGGGCTGGCGCTGGCACCGGGGGCAGAAATGGCTCGACCGGCCGCCGACGCGCTTCATCCGGACCGGCGCCCCGCAAGAAACGCAGGGCGCCCCTTCCCGGTCATAGACCTTATGGGACAGCTGGAAGTCCCCGGGATTCCCGTCGGCGTCGAGATAGCGCGCGTCTTTGAGCGTCGATCCCCCGGCCTCGACGGCCGCCGCCAGGATCTTTCGCATGGAGCGATGGAGCCGCTCCGCCGCTTCCCTTCGGAGGGAAGACGCCGGCCTCTCCGGGTGGATCCGGGCGTCGAAGAGCATCTCGTCGGCGTAGATATTGCCGATCCCGGCGATCTTGGCCTGATCGAGGAGGACGCTCTTGACGCGGCCCCGGCGGGCCTTCAGGATGGCCGCGAATTCGGGGAACCCGATCTCCAGGGGCTCGGGGCCCAGGCGCGCCAGCTCTCCGCAGGCGGATTCGGGCTCGCCCTCGAGGCAGAGCAGGAAGCCGAACTTCCGGACGTCGCGGAAGCAGAGCTCGTCGCGGGCGTCGGCGAAGCGGATGACGAGGCGGACGTGCCTGTCGCGCGGGGCCGAGGGCTTGGCGAACAGGAACTGGCCGGTCATCTTGAGGTGGAAGACGAGGGCGCGCGCCCCCTCGAGCTCGACGAGGAGCATCTTGCCGCGGCGGCGGACATCGAGGACGCGGCGGCCGGCGAGGGCGTCGAGGCCCTTCCGTCCGCCCCTCCGGAGCAGCGGGCGATAGAGAAGATCGAGCCCGGCGACGACGCGGCCGCGGAGGCGCGGCGCGAGCGTCCGGGCGATCGTTTCGACTTCGGGCAGTTCGGGCACCCGGATATTCTATCATCCGGCCGCTTGATTTGCCCGGGCGATTCCACTAAGATGCCTCTAATGAAAATCAAGGCCATCATCGTCCTGATCCTGGGGTGGGCCGTGCCCGGCCTGGGGCACGCCCTGCAGAAAAAGTTCGGCCGGGCCGCCCTCTTCTTCGTCTCGATCCTCGCCATGACCGGGCTCGGCCTGGCCATGGGCGGGCGCGTCTACCCCTTCCAGACCGACAACCCTCTGACGATCCTGGCCTTCTTCGCCGATCTCGGCTGTGGCCTCTTCTACGGCCTGGCCCGGCTCTTCCGGTGGGGCGGAGGCGACCTCGCCCGGGCCACCTTCGAGTTCGGGACCGCCTACATCGCCGGGGCGGGTCTGCTCAACTTCCTCGTCGCCATCGACGCCTACGACATCGGAACGGGGAAGAGATCATGATCTTCGAGAGCCACCTCCTGTCGATGATCCTCTACGCGGCCTTCGTCGCGCTGGTGATGGCCCTCATCCGCCGCCCCGACGTCAAGAGCCGCCTCCGCTACGGCCTCGTCCTGTTCGGCGTCATGACGGCCGGCGCCATCGCCTTCGGCTGGCTGATGTTCCTGTTCATCAAGAAATAGACGGCCGCCCCGCGGCCCCGGCCGGCAGGGACGCCAAGAGAATGATCGAGCTTTTCCACATCTGGAAGCAATATCAGAAGCCGTACTGGGCCCTCTCCGACGTCACCCTGCGGATCGAGGACGGCGGCTTCTACTTCGTCACCGGGCCGAGCGGATCGGGCAAATCGACCCTCCTCCGGACGATCTTCCGGGAGGTCCTGCCGACCGAGGGCCAGATCCTCATCAACGGCGTCAACATCCTCAAAATCCCCGACGGCCGGATCTACACGCTCCGGCGGACGATGGGCATCGTCTTCCAGGACTTCCGGCTGATGTTCCACAAGTCGGTCTTCGAGAACGTGGCCGTGCCCCTCCAGGTCGTCGGCGTCGGCCGAAAGGAGATCCGGCGGCGCGTCTTCGGCACGCTCCAGAAGGTCAATCTCCATCAGAAGATGTGGGAGCTCCCGGGGCGCCTGTCCTACGGCGAACAGCAGCGGGTGGCCATCGCCCGGGCGGTCGTCAACAACCCCGAGATCATCCTGGCCGACGAGCCGACCGGGAACCTCGATCCCGAGCTGGCCTTCGAGATCGTCACCCTGTTCAAGGAGATCAACAGGCAGGGGGCGACGGTCATCATCGGCAGTCACGACCGGGAGCTCATCCGCCACTTCGGGGACAACATCCTGTTCCTCCAGAAGGGCAAGATCGTCGGCAAGGAAGCGCACGCGTGATCGAGAAGCTGAAGTTCTTCCTGAACGTCACCGGCAACAACCTGTGGCAGTTCCGGACGCGGAACCTCTTCTCGGTGACCATCATCTGCCTGTCCTTCCTCACGGTCGGCATCTTCATGTCGCTGGCCAACAACCTGCGGGCCACGGCCCGGGAGCTCGCGACCAACATGAGCATCGCCTTCTACCTCGAGCCGGGCCTGACCGAGAACGCCATCGACCAGATCCGCCACGAGATCTCTCTCCCGGCGTTCGTCGAGAGCGTCCGGCGGGTGTCGGCGGAGGAGGCCCTGGAGCGGTTCCGGGCGAGCTTCCCCGACCTGGCCGACGTCGCCGCCGGTCTCCGGGGCAATCCCTTCCCCGAGTCGTTCGAGCTCCGGGTGAACGCCAAGGCCTCGGCCTCGAAGGAGGTCGTCGCCTTCGTCGAGGGGATGAAGAAGCGGCCCGGCGTCACCGACGTGATGTTCAACCAGGATTGGGTCGAGAAGATGCAGGGCTTCAGCCGGCTGGCCGGGGCCATCGGCGCTTTTTTCGGCGGGATCCTCATCCTGACCTCGTTCTTCATCATCTCGAACGTGGTCAAGCTCAACGTCTTCGCCCGCAAGAACGAGATCGAGATCCTGCGGTTCGTCGGCGGGACGAACCTCTTCATCCGCGTCCCCTTCTGGCTCGAGGGGACGACGCTCGGGCTCCTCGGGAGCCTGCTTTCGCTGGCCCTGCTCTTTGCGGTCGTCCAGGTCTTCCCGGTCTATCTCGGCGCCTCCCTCGGGGCGCTCCAGGAGCTGCTCCGCTTCCGCTATCCCAGCCTGAGCCAGGCGCTCCTCCTGCTCGGGGGCGGGGCGGCGACGGGGTTCATCGGCAGCGCCACCTCGGTCTCTAAGTTCTTGAAGGTCTAAGAAGGGTGATCAGAAGGGACCGGGTCTTCGCAAGCCCACGGGCCTGAAACCTTGCGAAGACCCGGTCCCTTCTGATTTTATAAGAATTAAGGTTTGACCCCCTCTTATGATAGAATCGGAGCAAATGGCGTCGCTCGGTCAGTGGCTCAAGGAGGAACGGGAGGGGCGCGGCGTCTCCCTCGAAGAAGTCGCCGCCGCCACCAAGATCGTCCCCCGCTACCTCGAGGCCCTCGAATCCGACCGCCTGGACATGATGCCCGGCGGCTTCTTCATCAAGGGCATCATCCGGGCCTACGCCGCGGCCGTCGGCCTCGACCCAGACGAAGTCGTGGCCAAATACAAGGAAGCCGGGCTCGTCGGCGGCGGCCCGGCGGGACAAGGGGCTATCCCCCCGCCCGCGCCCGTCCTCCCGGTCCTGCCTTCCGAGGAGGAGCGACCGGCTCCCCCCTCGTCAGAACCCCCCGGGCCCGCGCCGGCGGCCCCCAGGCTCGTCTTCGAAGACGCCGACCAGCCCCGGCTCTCGCCCGAGGCCCGGAAGCGGGTCGTGGCCTGGGTCTGGCGCGGCGCCGCCGCCCTGATCATCGTCGCGGCCGGCGGCCTCCTTCTGACGGCCAGGCGCGACGGCCCGGCCGGCCCGCGGCCGTCGACGGTCGCGTCCCGGGAGGAGCTCCCTCCGGCCCGGGAGCTCGGGGCCGCGCCCGCTTCGGCCCCCGCCGCGCCCTCCGTCATCGAGGAGATCTGGAAGGGCGTCACGATCGAGATCACGTTCCAGGCCGACACCTGGATCAACGTCCGAACGGACGGCGAGCTCAAGGTCAACGGCATCTTCCCCGCCGGGGCCACGGCCCGGGCCCAGGCGGACGAGCTGCTGCTCATCCACACCGGCAACGCCGGCGGCTTCACCTTCACGCTGAACGGCCGCCCGGCCAAGCCCCTGGGCCGCTCCGGTCAGGTCCTGACCGACATCAGGATCACGCCCGACAACTACCGCGAATACCTCGAGAACCCGTCCTCCGGGGGACCGACGGGCTGACCGCCCCGCCGCATGCCCACCGACCAGGCCGAAGCCATCGTCCTGCGCACGACCAACGTCGGCGACCAGGACAAGATCGTGGTCTTCTTCTGCCGCGAGAAGGGCATCCTCCGGGGCGTGGCCAAGGGCGCCCGCAAGTTCGGCAACCGCTTCGGCAGCTCGCTCGAGCCCCTGTCGGTCGTCCGCGCGTTCTACTATGAAAAGGAGCGCCGCGACCTGGTCACGGTCTCGGGCTGTGACCTCATCGAATCGTTCTTCGAGGTACAGACCGAGCCGGCCACGGCCTTCCTGTTGACCTATTTCGCCGAGCTCGTGGAGGAGTTCGCCCCCGCCCGGGCCCGCGAGGACACGCTCTTCCGCCTGCTCCTGTCCGTTCTCCGCTGCCTCAAGACCGGCGGGGACCGGGAGTTCGCGGCGGCCTACTTCGAGGCCTGGTTCCTCCAGGCCAACGGCCTCCTCCCCGACCTCGGCGCCTGCCGGCGGTGCCGCCAGCCCGTCCCCCCTGGCTGGCTCGGACCGAAGAGGGACGGCGCCTACTGCCCGGACTGCGCCCCCGTCAAGAAAGACGAGGTCCCGGCCGCGATCCGGGAGTTCCTGGGCTGGGTCCGCAAGAACCCGCCGCCCGGCGACTGCGCCCCGCCCTTCCCGCCCGACCGCATCGCCGCGATCCGCAAGACCCTCCAGGCCCTCATCGTCTACCACATGGACCGGGAGCCGCGGACCCTGCATTTCCTCAAGACGAAGTGACCCCGATTTGCTATAATTGGGGAACTAAAAAGACGTCCCGACGGTTAGTGATATGATTGCGGTCCCGGACTGACAGAGGAGGCTTCGTTGAAAAAACCCGCGTGGATCCCGGCCGTTCTTGTCCTCTTGGCGCTCGTCCCCTCTCTCGCCCGGCCCCTGTCCGCCCAGGTCACGACCGGTCTGGTCCGGGGCCGGACCCTCGACAAGGAAGGCCGGCCCGTCGCCGGCGTCACGGTCGTCCTCTCGAGGCCCCTGGCCGCCGACCAGAAGACCGTCACGGGGCCTTCGGGGATCTTCCGCTTCCTCTCCGTCCTCCCGGGGCCCGGCTACAGCCTCAAGGCCGAGAAGGCCGAACACAAGACGACCGCCCGGTCGGGCGTCGTCGTCGCGCTCGGCGGCGCGGTCGAGGTCGATCTCGTCCTCGAGGTCGGCAACCCCGAGGAGACGGTCGCCGTCGCCGGGCCCACCCCGATGATCGACCGGACCGATCTCGCGGCGGGAGCGTCGTTCGGCCCGGCCGAGCTCCAGGCCCTGCCGACGGCCCGGGACCCCTGGGTCATCATCCAGCTCGTCCCGTCCGTCCTCCTCGACCGCGAGAACGTCGGCGGCAACGAATCGACCGAGCAATCGTCCTTCGTGGCCAAGGGGGACGGCGCCAACGGCCGGGTCAACACCTGGTTCGTCGACGGCATCGAGGTCTCCGACCCGGTCGATCTCGGCCGGTCGAGCGTCCGCTTCGACTTCGACGCGATCGACACGATCGCGGTCACGACCGGCGGCGCGGCCGACGTCAGCCGGCAGACGGGCGGCGTCGCCGTCAACATGCTGACCCGCCGCGGCGGCAACGCGCTCGCCGGCTCGGCCCGCTTCTATTTCATCGACAACGCCTTCCAGGGCTCCAACCTGACGGCGGCGCTCCGGAGCGAGGGCGTCACCAACACCAACCGCATCGAGCACCTCCGGGACTTCGGGTTCAGCGCGGGCGGGCCCATCGCCAAAAACAGGCTCTGGCTCTGGGGCGCCTACGGCGTCCAGGACCTCTTCAACTACACCATCTTCAACCTCCAGGACCGGACGCAGCTCAGCACGTTCAGCTTCAAGCTCGGCGCCGAGCTCTTCCGCGGCAACAGGCTCGAGGCCCTGCTCGCCTCGAGCGCGCGGGACAAGCACGGCGCCAACCCCGACGCGGCCAGGCCCGAGGGCGACCGCCAGAAAAGCCGCTTCCGCCTCGGCAGCCCGATCTTCAAGCTCCAGGGCGAACAGGCCTTCGGGAACGACCTTCTCCTCTCGGCCAAGCTCGCCTGGACCAACACGGGGACGACGACGACTCCGATGATCGACGAGGGCCTGCTCTACCCGGCTGTCTTCGACGTCGCCGAAGGCATCTACACGCCCTTCTCCGCCGCCTACGGCCGGTCCTGGGACCACAGCCGGGTCGCCCGGCGGACCAAGACCCTCACGCTCGGGGCCACCCTGTACAGGGACGCGCTCCTGGGGATGGCCCACGAGATCAAGGGGGGCCTCGAATTCGCCGACAAGTCGCAGCAGGCCCTCTCGGGCTTCCCCCAGGACTACCGCGTCCTCCGGAACTTCACCGAGCCCCTCTTCGACCTCGGCGAAGGCCTCGTCGTCCCGCCCGCGGGGTGGAACCGCTTCGTCCTGAACCGGGAGAGCCGCCGCCATGACCTGATCAGCCGGACCTCCGGGTACCTCCAGGACACGATGACCAAGGGCCGGTTCAGCCTGCGATTGGGCCTGCGCTACGACTACCAACAGCCGTCCACCGGCGCCATCGGCCTGGCCACGGTCCTCTCGAGCTGGTCGAACATCTTCAGCCAGGACGCGATGACCTACCTGCACCCGTTGTTCCCGCCGCTCACGGTCAACCCCATCGACCCGGCCTACGAGTGGAGCACCTGGTCGCCCCGCCTCGGGGTGAGCTGGGACCTCAAAGGGGACGGCCGGACCGTGCTCAAGCTGGCGCTCTCCCAGTACGGCGACGTGCTTGCGGCCGGGGCCAATACGCCGGAGCCGCTCGGCCTGGGCGGGAACCTGAACTTCTGGTGGAACGATGACAACGCCGACTCGAAGGTCGATCTCGCGGAGATCATGTGGATCCACTCGGCCCTCCATCCGGACTCGCCGAGCCGGCTCTACGCCCTGTTCAACGCCAGCGGCAGTCTCACCGACGAAGCCCAGGCAGCCCTCCAGGGCGGGTTCGAAAGCGACGCCTACCTGGCCGGGAACTTCGAGGGCTACGATTGGACCAACCGGGGAGCCGTCAACTACGACCACCTGACGACCTTCTACCGCAGTGACATCGATCCCAACGTCAAGAACGTCAAGACCTCGCCACGGACCCGGGAGATCATGCTCAGCCTCGAGAAGGAGCTCCGCCCCGACCTGGCCGCTTCGGCCGCGCTCACCTTCCGGCGCTACGACAACCTCGATTGGGCCAAGCCCTTCTACCCGGCCGACATCTACCCCGCGACGCCGGACCTGGTCATCGACAACACCGGGACCTGGTACGCGGCGGCCGGGGTCGTCCCGCAGACGATCGTCGTTGACGAGGACACGACGATCGACCTCGGCGAGGCCGGCGGCCGGACCTGGTACCTGCCTATCGAGACCTTCCCCGGCGAGACGCCCTACCGGCTGGTCGACAAGAGCTCGTCCTACCGGACCTACATCGGGCTGGACCTGGCGGTCACGAAGAGGCTGTCCCGCCGCTGGTTCATGGACGCCTCGCTGACCCTCCAGGACCAGCGCAATCACTGGGGCGACTCCTTCATCGACCCGACGAACCAGTGGGCGCTGGACGGCAAGCCCTTCGGCGGCTTCAGCGTCGGGGCCGGCGGCAAGACCGCGATCCAGATGTACGCCCGGTGGATGGCCAAGATCAGCGCCATGTATCAACTGCCCTGGGGGTTCAACGCCTCGGCCACGCTCCTCGCCCGAGAAGGCTGGAAGATCCCGAATTACATCACCCTGGCTTTCGCGGAGCCCGGGAGCTGGCCGGGCCTGTACCGGGCCAACCAGGTCTATCTCCAGGGCCTGACCAAGGACAGCCTGCCGGTCCTGAGCAACCTCAGCCTGCGCCTGGAGAAGAGGCTGGCCATCGGCCCGGGCCGGATGTACCTGATGGCCGACGTCTTCAACCTGCTGAACTCGGCCGCTGTCAACCGGGCCTATGACGCCTACTACGGCACGTATTTCGTCGATACCCAGGAGTTCGCGGCGAACCCCTTCAACCGGCTCTACAACGAGATCCTCAACCCGCGTGTCGTCCGGTTCGGGGTGCGCTTCGAATTTTAAGAGCTTATTTTTTGATGGTCGAGATGAACTCCTCGACCTCCGGGACGCCGCCCTGGAAGATGAGGTAGCCGTTGGACGGCTCCCTCTCCGTGATCTCCCCCGCGATCGGCGTCAGCATGATCCGCCGGACCTCCTCGAGGTCGGCCGTCCTTCCCAGCGCCCAGGCCAGCTTGACGTAGGCCACTTCGGGCAGCATGTTCGCGGCCGGAATGACCCCGAGCTCCATCATGTCGCGGCCCGTGTCGTAGACGTACATCTGGACGTAGCCCCAGAGGGTCTGGACGGTCATGTAGACGGCGACGCCCTTGTCCCGGGCCCTCTTGAGCGCGGGGTAGAGCGGCTTGTTGACGTGGCCGAGGCCGGTGCCGGCGATGACGATGCCGCGGTAGCCGTTGTCGACGAGCGAGTCGATGATGTCCGGCTTCATGTTCGGGTAGTAATAGACGATGGAGACGCGCTCCTCGAAGGCCGTGTCGATCCTAACCGACCGGTCGGAGCGGCGGCGCGCGTAGTCCTGCCGGAGCGGCGTGATCTTCTCCCGGCTGACCATGGCGATGGGGATGTCGCCGACCGTCCGGAAGGTCGAGCGGTAGCTCGAGTGCATCTTGCGCACGCGCGTCCCCCGGTGGAGGAGCCCGTAGGTGTCCGAGGTCGGCCCGAACATGCAGACCATGACCTCGGCGATGTCGCTCTCGGCCGCGGTCTTGACGCTGTGCATGAGGTTGAGGGCCGCGTCGGACGAGGGCCGGTCCGAGGAGCGCTGGGAGCCGACCATGACGATGGGCACCGGCGAGCCCTGGACCATGAAGGACAGGATGGCCGCCGTGTGGTGCATGGTGTCCGTGCCGTGGCCGATGACGATGCCCTGGACGCCCTTCTCGATCTCGCGGCCGACGGCCTGGGCCGTGGCGATGTACTGCTCCGGGCCCATGTTCTCGCTGAAGACGCCGAAGAGTTTTTCCGTCGTCAGGTTGCAGATGTCGGCCAGCTCGGGCACCGAGCCGTAGAGCTCGCCCGGCGAAAAGGCCGGGATGACGGCCCCGGTCCGGTAGTCGAGCCGGCTGGCGATCGTCCCGCCCGTGCCGAGCAGTTTGACGTTCGGCTTGGCCGGGTCGTAGGGGAATTCCTTCTCGGGGATCTTGTAGTGCGCTTCCTTGCGCCCGCTGATCGTGATCGCTTCGATGGAGCGGGCGGCCAGGCCGATGTTGTATCCGGAGCGGAGCTTGACGACGATGTGGAGCGGGTCGGCCGTCTCGGAGCGGGGCAGGATGATGCCGGTATAGACGCCGCGGGCGGTCCTGATCTCGGCGTCGCTCCAGACCATGGCCCCGAACCGCTTGAGCGTCTCCAGGGCCTCGCCCCGGTAGCCTTTGGTGGAATCGTTCGCGGCCATCAGCAGGTCCCTTCGGCGGCCGCGGTGACGCGCTCCAGGACGGCCGCGCCCTCGACGCGCCCCCGGAGAGCGGTCATGACCAGGCCCATGAGGATGTGGGCCTTCCTGTCCGGGTTGTGGACCGTCATCTCGCGGAGGGCGGCGTTCCGGGCCGCGACCGCGGCGTAGATCTCCTCCTCGGTCGCGGGCCGGACCTCGCCGGCCTCGGGAAGCGGCTCGCCGCGGGCGGCCTTCTCCATCAGGGCATAGAGGCCGTCGCGCGAGATCCGGCGGTCGCGGAAGAGGGCGAAGATCCGGCGCAACGCCTCTTCGCTGAGGCGGGCCGGATCGAGGCCTTTCTTCTTGAGGCGCTTGGGGAATTGGACCAGGGCGACGGCCGCGGCGACCGGCTCGACCTTCCAATCCTCGACCAGGACCTCGAAGAGCGGGGCCAGGCGCGAGACGGCCAGCGGCTCGATGACGTCGGCGGGCAGGCCGAGCTCGCGGTAGCGGGCCTCGCGGGTCCAGACCGGGACCGGGAGGCCGCGGCGGATCCGGTCCAGGCGCTCCTCGGTGACCCGCTTGGGCGGGAGGTCGGTGTCGGGGTACATCCGGTCGGGCCCGGGCAGGATGCGCTCGAAGCCGTTCGTGCCGTCGCGCAGGGCCTGGCGGGTCTCCGAGGGGACGCCGATCGCGGCCTCGCGGGCCCGGATGGCGATCTCCTGGACGCCGGTCCTGACGTCCTCGGTGGGGCCCCAGACGACGACGACGGCGTCGTCGGGGCCGGCCCCCGCGGCCTTGCCGACGGCCTCCCAGCGGGCGCTCGAGAGGGTCTCCGAGAGGCTGTCGGAGTGGATGATGTTGGGGAGCCGGGTCAGGCAGGCGACGACGCGGACGCGGTCGGAGATCTCGCGGGAGAACCGCGTGTTCGTCTGCGTCGGCCAATTGAGGAGCTCCCGGAAGCCGCGCAGGACGACCGCCGCGGCGACGGCCCCGGCGGCGATGGCCTCGCGGATCGGCTGGTAGCTCGTCTTGGCCAGGATCCTCGTCACGTCCTCGGAGGAGGACTCGAAGGTCTCGGGGGTGATGCCGCGGCGGCCGAGCTCCTCGCGCAGGCGCAGGAGGTTCCACTGGCGCATGGCCTCGTGGTAGGTCAGGAGCGGGATGCGGGGGATGCGGGGCACGCCCTTGATCTCGACGCGCGTGCCGCCGCGGACGCTGACGTTGACGTCCTCGCGGGCGGCGCCGATGCCGGTGCGGACCTGACCGGTACTGCGGACGAGGCGCCGGAGGATCTGGGCGACCTCGGCCGTTTCCTGAGGCGTCCGCATGTCGGGGCCGGTGACGGTCTCGATGAGAGGCATGCCCAGGCGGTCGGTCAGGTAGATCCGGCGGTGGCCGACGTCGCTGACCTCGCGGCAGGCGTCTTCCTCGAGGCCGAGCTGGACGATGGAGATGCGGCGGTCCTTGTAGGGGACCCAGCCGCTGACGCCGACGATGGTCGTCCGCTGGAAGCCGGTCGGGATACTGCCGTCGAGGTACTGCTTGCGGGCGATGTGGAGCTCGTCGACGAGGGCCAGCTGATAGAGCATGGCCACGCCGAGGGCGATGTCGAGGGCCTCGTCGTCCATCATGAACGGCGGCGTGTCGTCCATCTCGTAGGTGCAGACGGTCTCCCGGTTGATCCGGTAGATGATCTCCTTCCGGGTCTTGAACTCCATGAGGGCCGTGCCGTCGTACTCGCCGAGCTCGGACAGGGTCGGGCGCATGTGGCGCAAAATCTCGGCGTCGTAGGCGTCGCTGTAGTGGCCGGCCGGACAGCGGCAGAAGAGCTTCTTGGCGGTCAGGACCTGCTGGTGGATCTCGAGTCCGGAGCGGAACCCGACCGCGGCGTAATCGGCGGGGGTCATGGCCTCGAAGGGCTTGAAGCGGAAGTCGTATTCGCTCATCGGTCCGGTCTGTCCTGGGGGCGCAAGAGGGGCATTATAGCACAAAAGCCGGGTTGATTTTCGCCCCGGGATGTGTACAATAGGCGCTTCCCGGGGCGCCGGGGAGCCCTTCAGGCCGCCCCGGCCACCGTTCCATTCCGCCGGATAGAGGAGACGCGCATGAACATCCTGGGCCTCGCCCGTCACGGACTGAACTCGTTCGAACAGATCGCCGTCTGCGGCGTCATGGTGACCGCCTTCATCAGCCTCTGGTACGCCTGGATGCTGCGCAAAGTCGTGCTCAAGAAGGACAAGGGCACGCCGAAGATGCAGGAGGTCTGGAACGCCATCCGCATCGGCGCCGACAGCTATCTCAAGACCCAGCTCCGCAAGATCCTGCCGATCATCGGCGTCCTGACCGTGGCCCTGTTCCTGAGCGTCTACGTCGTGCCGGCCAGCAAGGAGGCCGTCGAGGAGTTCGGGGCCAAGAACGCGCTGATCATCGTGGCCCTCGGCCGGACGGTCGCCTTCATCATGGGCGCGTCGTTCTCCCTTCTGGTCGGACAGCTGGGCATGCGCATGGCCATCCAGGCCAACGTCCGGGCGGCCTCGGCGGCCCGGCGGGGCTTCAACGAATCGCTGTCGATCGCCTACTACGCCGGGACGATCACGGGCATGCTGACGGACGGCCTGGGCCTGTTCGGCGGCACGCTGATCTTCATGGTCTTCGGGACCGCGGCCCCCGACGCCCTGCTCGGGTTCGGGTTCGGCGGCACCTTGCTGGCCCTGTTCATGCGGGTCGGCGGCGGCATCTATACGAAGGCGGCGGACGTGGGCGCGGACCTGGTGGGCAAGGTCGAGAAGGACATCCCCGAGGACGACCCGCGCAACGCCGCGGTCGTGGCCGACCTCGTGGGCGACAACGTCGGCGACTGCGCCGGCATGGCCGCCGACATCTTCGAGTCGTACGAGGTGACCATCGTCTCCGCCCTGATCCTGGGGCTGGCCCTGATGGCCATCGACCCCAGCCACGCCCTGAAGTGGATCGTCTATCCCCTGATCATCCGGGCCATCGGCGTCATCTCGTCGATCCTGGGGACGTTCACCGTGCCGGTCTGGGAGCGCTTCCCGATCAAGTTCCTGCGGGCCAAGGACGCCGAAGAGGCCATGTTCCGGTCCTACGAGGTCTCGAGCATCAACACCGTTGTGTGGTCCTTCGTCGTGGCCATCGCCTACGCCGGAGACTGGCGGCTGGCCCTGCTGACCTCGGTCGGCGTCGGGCTGGCGGTGGCCTTCAACCCCCTGACCTCGTACTTCACCTCGACCCGGAAATCGCCGGTCAAGGAGATCGTCAAGTCGACCAAGACCGGGCCGGCGACGACGATCCTGTCGGGCCTGGCCGTGGGCATGGAGTCGAGCGTCTGGGCGGTCGTCATCATCTGCATCAGCTTCATCATCGCCCTGGCCCTGTACAGCGCGGCCGGCGCGCTCTATGTCCTCTACGGCGTGGCCATGATCGGCATCGGCATGCTCAGCCACACCGGCAACAACGTGGCCATGGACTCGTACGGCCCGATCTCCGACAACGCCAACGGCATCGCCGAGATGGCCTGGCACGGCCAGTGTGACGAGGAGACGGTGAAGGCCCGCCAGATCATGGCCGACCTCGACGCGGTCGGGAACACGACCAAGGCCATCACCAAGGGGATCGCCATCGCCTCGGCGGTCATCGCGGCGGTCAGCCTGTTCGCCTCCTACATGACGGACGTCGGGCGGGTCCAGCTGCAGCTCGGCCAGAAGATCATGGAGGCCATCCGGGTCTCCGACACCAAGGTCTTCATCGGACTGCTCCTCGGCGGGGCCTTCCCCTGGCTCTTCAGCTCGCTGTCGCTGCGGGCCGTCACCCGGGCGGCCGGGCTCATCGTCGAGGAGGTCCGGCGGCAGTTCAAGATCCCGGGGATCATGGAAGGCACGGTCAAGCCGGACTACGCCCGGGTGGTCGGGATCTCGACGGTCGCGGCCCAGAAGGAGCTCGTGCCGCTGGCCCTGATCTCGGTCTTCCTGCCGATCATCGTCGGGCTGGTGCTCCAGGTCGAGGCCCTGGGCGGGTTCCTGGCCGGGATCATCCTGAGCGGCCAGCTCCTGGCCGTGTTCATGGCCAACGCGGGCGGCGCCTGGGACAACGCCAAGAAATGCATCGAGGACGAGCCCAAGGACGTCATCGCCTGCACGGGCAAGGGCTCGGAACGGCACAAGGCCGGCGTCGTCGGCGATACGGTCGGCGATCCGCTCAAGGACACGGCCGGGCCGGCCCTCAACCCGATGATCAAGGTGACGAACATCGTCAGTCTGCTCGCGGCACCCATCATCGTCAAGTACAACACGATGACGCCGGGGCTGGCCGTGATCGTGGCCGTCCTGCTGGCCGCGACGATCTGGGCCATCTGGAAGAGCAAGCGCGAGGCCCCGTCGCTGTTCACCGAGATCGAGGAAGCGCCGAAGAAATAACTTCTCCGCATAAATCGGGGACACAATACCATTTTCCGATTTAGGAAATTCGGAAAATGGTATTGTGTCCCCTTTTATGGCTGGACGGCTTCGGCGGGCGCGCGCTTGCGCCAGTTCTTGATCTTGGCGAAGAGCAGCCGGAAGACGAACCGCATCCCCCGCATCAGCCGCGAGCCCAGCCAGAGGAGGCCGAAGCCGACCGCCGCGACGAGGAGCGCCCCGACGATGTAGATGACCGTGTTCAGGGTCGGGTCCGAGACGAACGGGTAGATGACCATCCAGGAATCGAGAAAGGCGGGGCTGAAGAGGCGGACGATCAGGACCACGGCGCTCAGCCATCCGGCCAGGATCAGGCTGACGGCGACGATGTAGAACGAGACGACGAGGGCCAGGAGGCCGATGATCAGGCCGACCGCCGCGGCCAATCCCCCGATGCCGAGGGGCACGCCGAAAAAGGCGATGAGCACCCCGGCCAGGATGAGGAAGGGCAGCTTCCTCTTCTTGCCGACGGTCATCATGGCCTCGGGCATGCGGGACGAGAGGACCTCGGAGGGCTCGCCGAGCTTGTCGAGGACCCGGAGGATCCGCGAGACCTCGTCGCCTTCGGTCTCGGTCCGGTAGGACTCGTAGATGTGGGAGTTGATCTCTTTGACCAGCTCGTCCTGGTCCTTGGCGGGAATGCCCGCGAGGCCCTTTCGCAGGCGCGCGAGATAGCTGTCGACGATCTGGGCCACGGGCCCGCTGAATCCGTTAGCCATTGTCAGACTCCTTGGCGACATCGAGAGCGTTGAGGCGATCGGCCCCGTCGTCGGGGGCGGCCCCGTTCCGGGCGTTGGTTACGATCGCGGCCAGCTTGCGGAACTCCCCCTCGAGGACGCGGAAAGCCTCCCGGCCTTTCGGGGTCAAGGTGTAGTACTTGCGGGGCGGGCCCTGGCTCGATTCGACCCACTCGGACGCGACGAGCCCCTCTTTGGCCAAACGGCTGAGGATGGGGTAGATCGTCCCCTCGGTCAGGTCGATCGTCGAGTCCCCGGCGATGGTCCTGACCAGGGAATAGCCGTAATGACGGCCGCGGGAGAGCGCCCCCAGGATGGCCAGCTCCAGAATGCCCTTTCGCAGCTGTGTGATCTTGTTTTCCATTTTATAACCTAATACAATGTATTACATAGTAGTATGCTTTGTCAAGAACTTTTTTCTGTTGTGCCGATTTTCGAGGACTCCCGTCTGCTTCGAAACTCAACAGGTAGGCAACGGGTTCGCTTCGATCGTATCGTTCTTTGTGGTCTCTCTTATTTGATTATTTCGTGGCTCGTCTCAACGCCAAAGAACTTCCATTTTTTGTAGGTCTGGTCAAGCCTTGCCTTCGTCTCTAGAGAGCTACGCCTGATACCGGGGTATTCGATCCGGACCTTGACATGGGTCGGAAGCAATACGCCGTCTCTCTCCATTTGGTATTCGTGCGTCGTGACGAACCTCGGCTCGATATTCAATAGGATGGCGTCTTTCAGGACATCGTCATATCCTTCGATCGGCACTCCGAAGATCTCGGTTTTGAGGATTCTGTGGTCTTTTTGATCTACCCACAGTCTGGCAGACAAGACCCCGTCCGCATTTCCGGATCTGGGGAAAGCATCTAAAACCACAGCCATTCTTCCACCGGTTCGTTCTTTCCTCAGGATCCGGAATTCAAACGATTCCTGCCGTCCGAAGGCAAGTATCCTTTCGGCAACGAAAACAAATGTAAAGGGCGAAAGCCGTTCTTCCTCGATTGTCATTGAACGGCCGCTTATCGAACGACCATCTTCTTTGAGCAGGAGCCGCTGTTCTTCTATCTCTCCGTTCTTTCTGACGAACTGATAATCACAGACATACCTCTTTCTTTCCGATTGCGAAGGATCCATGATTTGCACTGAGCCCTTATAAACAACGCGCCCTCCGGTGACTGGGTCCTCCCAGATCACTTCTCCTTGCCTGAAAATCAATTCCCGGAGTATCTGCAGCGGTTTGAGCTGATGATGGACTATTGTAATAGCCTCTTCGCATATGAAATAGAGCGCTTGCTCAGCGAGCTTCCGACTGTAGTCCCTGCAGCCTTCAAGGATCTCTTGAAGAGCGATATCATGGCTTTGTTCGCTGGCCGCACGAATTTCCTCTCTATCGGGCCCGTCCACATAGTGGAGCATTGGGTCAAACCTAAAGCTGTAATCAAATGTGGCGCCAGTTGCCTTGCCCTTCTTGGCTACAGGCTCGAACAGCCATTGCTTAAAGGCCGACATCGCACAATAATCGAGGTAGGGATACAAGGATTCTCTTATTTCGACTCGCCGCACGGCCCCTTTGGCATCGATCGTCAAGCGAAGACCCACTTCACCCTTAACGCCACGCTCTCTCAGCGTTTCGGGGTAGAACGGCCGAACTTCGCGCGTGCTGCGAGGGGCCTGCTGGATAAAGGACGCTTGCCCGACGTTGACCTCCGTCAACAGATCCGGCGCGGACTGTTTCTTTTCTTCCTCTACCAGGACGATCATATAATAATGCGCTGTTTGGCTGGCGAATCCGGTTATGACCGGCTCTCCCATGATGACGTGGACTTCTCTATCAGCGAGGCCCTCCATCTTGTCTTCGTCTCGCGTCGCCTGATAGGCGTTGCGGCGAGCTGCTCTCTCGTCCTTCGCGGTCCGGAGTATTCCGTCCTTGGTCTTGGAAATCGTCAAGCGAAACCAGAATTGCGGAAGCGCAAGCTTCATCGGATAGATATTCACGAGGAAGGCGAGCTGGCTACCGATCATAGAATCACTTATCATAGGGGAACTTCCGTCCCAAGTTCTTTCGAACAGAAACAGTTCTTCGACTTTCCGCAGGTTCCTGATCTCCATCAGGTTATCGACGATGGCGTTTTTGAGCTCGCCAGGCGGTCTTTTAATATAATCTCTTATTGCGGCAAACTCTGGATCGAGCGAGATAGACAGGACTTCGGGCTCTTTCCGCGGCTGCTCTTCCTCCATATGGGTCACCTGAAAAAGCCAGATGCGGATCTCGATTTTATCTCGAGCATGGGCACTCCCCATGGCCAGCAAAAATATGAGGAGCACAAAAAGCGGGCTTGATAGCGATCGATTGACGGCATTGAGCCGACTAGGCCCAGATTCTCGAAACATATGGCCTCCTCACTTGACCTCGGGCTTCATGCGTGTTCTCCTGTTCGACGGTTCTCTTTATAGAAAGAAAGGCTGTCATTGATTCCAAGTCTGGATGGCCAGATAGGAATCTATCCTTGGCCTGAAGAACGCCTAGCTTAACAATGTCAGTTACCAGCTCAAATTCTTTATCATCGCAACAGAATATTTTATTGGTTCCCGTATCATAGATATAATTTTGATACCCCGTTGAGAATGGCAAGCACAAAGGCGCCTTTTGACCTAGTTGGGCGTTTAGTGATTCGAAAAACGCATTCGCCTGACTATGGATTGAGGCGATCTTGTTAAATTCAGCCACCAGCAGTCCCCTAACTTTAACATAAAATGCCAATCTCTATCTTGTCAAGAAGAAATATTTTTCAATGTTTTGATTGTCGGTCCCGGATTCGTTCGCCGGCTCGGCTTCGTGGGGTTGATAGGGGCTTTTCCTGATAAATCGGAAAATGGTATTGTGTCCCTGATTTGAAGGAGGTCCCCGTGTCCAAAGATATCGCCCTGAGCGCCCGGTCCCGGCCGGCCGTCGTCATCTCGCTCGGCCTGCTCCTTCCGGCCTGCGCTGTTTTTTTGGCGAGCGGGGCTTTGTCACAGGAGCCGAAGCGCGGCATCGGGGCCTGGGACCCGGAATCGGGATTGGGGAACCACCGGGTCGTCGTCCGGTTCGAGGCCCAGGCCGCCGCGACCGCGAAGCCGGCCGTCGTCCAGGTCCGCATCCCGTGGCGCCGCCGCGATCTCAATCCGGCGAAGAATAACGTCATCGTCGTGGACGCCTCGACGGGCGAGCGCGTCCTGAACGTCCTGCCGCTCGCCGTCACCCGGGAGATCGGATTTCTCCTTTTCGAGCCGAAGACCGTTCCCGGCGACTATTACGTCTATTTCATGCCCTATCGATCCGAGGGCCGGAAGAACTATCCCAACGTCGCGTACGATCCGCCCGAAGCGACGGAAGACCCGGGCTGGCTGGCCGCGGCCAAGGCCGTCCTCCTGCCCGACGTCATCGCGGCGGGCCAGGTCCCCATGGCCGACGTCCCCCGGGCCGAGGTCGTCGAGATCCAATCGGCCGACGAGTTCAGCGCCTTCACGCCGATGGAGATCGCCGCGACGGCCGCCGAAACCAGGGCCCTTCTCGCGGCGCACCCCGGCGCCCCTTATCTCCTCTTCCCCGAGGACCGGGCGCTGTCGATCCGCATGACGGATTTCCTGCCGCAGCACTGGGCTTCCGCCGGGCCGTCCGGCGTCATCCGGGGGCGGGCCGCGCGCGGCGAGTACTTCACCTTCCAGATCGGCGTCTGGGCGGCCCGCGAGCCCATCTCCGACCTCGAGGTCAGGTTCTCCGATCTCAGGCTGGTCGCGGCCGCCATCCCCGCGGCGGACCTGACCTGCTTCAACACGGGCGGCATCGATTGGGACGGCTCCCCCCTCGTCAGAGCGGTCCCCGTCGAAAGAGGCAAGGTCCAGGCCCTCTGGTGCGGCGTCCGGGTGCCGCGCTCGGTCCCGGCCGGCCCGTTCAAGGGCGCGGTCACGGTCGCCCCGTCCGGCTTGCCCGAGACCATCCTGGCCGTCGAGCTGGCCGTCACCGAGGAGGTCCTCGAGGACGCCGGCGACCGCGATCCCTACCGCCTGACCCGCCTGCGCTGGCTCGACTCGACCCTGGCCCAGGACTCGGGCCTTGTGCCGCCCTATACGGCCCTCACGGTCGACCGCTTCACCGTCCGCTGCCTCGGACGGTCGCTGGCCATCGGCCGCGACGGTCTTCCGGCGCGCATCGAGAGCTCCTTCGCGCCCGAGATGACCCGTCTCCAGGCGAAACCCGTCGCCGTGACCGCCGCCCCGATCCGCCTGCGCATCACCGGCGCGGACGGCGCCGAGCACCCCTGGACGCCGAGCCTCACCGGACCGCGGCTGACCCCCCGAGGCGAGGGGACCGTCTCCTGGGAGGCCGACAGCTGCAACGGCGACTTCCTGATGCGGGTCGAGGCCCGCATGGAATTCGACGGCTTCGTCGATTGCAGGGTCGCGGTCACGGCCCGCGCCGACACGTCCGTCTCGGACATCCGGCTCGAGGTTCCCTGGAGCGCAGGAGCGGCGAAATACATGATGGGCCTCGGTCACAAGGGCGGGCTCCGCCCGGCGACATTCGACTGGGCCTGGGACCAAACAAAGAACCAGGACGCGCTCTGGATCGGGGCCGTCAATGCCGGGCTGCAGGTCGCTCTGCGGGCCGAGAACTACTCGCGGCCGCTCAACACGAACTTCTACCTCTCGAAGCCCCTCGCCATGCCGCCGTCCTGGTGGAACGAGGGGAAAGGCCGGGTCACGGTCAGGCCGGCGGCGGGCGCCGTTCTCATGACCGCGAGCTCGGGCCCGCGCTCGATCAAGGCCGGCGAGACGCTCCACTTCAACTTCACCCTCCTCATCACGCCGTTCAAGCCGATCGACCCGCCGGCCCACTTCCGCGAGCGCTACTACCATGCCTTCGAGCCGCTCGACGAGGTCGCGGCGACGGGGGCCAACGTCGTCAACGTCCACCACGCCAACGCCGTCAACCCCTACATCAATTACCCCTTCCTGCGCGTCCCGGAAATGAAGGCCTATGTCGACGACGCCCACCGGCGCGGCTTCAAGGTCAAGATCTACAACACCATCCGCGAGCTCTCCAATCGGGCCCCGGAGCTCTTCGCCCTGCGCAGCCTCGGGCGCGAGATCTTCTCGCCGGGCCCGGGCGGCGGCTATTCCTGGCTCCAGGAACACCTCGGGAGCGACTACATCGCCGCCTGGTTCGTGCCCGGCCTCAAGGACGCCGCGGTCATCAACAGCGGTGTCTCGCGCTGGCACAACTATTACATCGAGGGGCTCGACTGGGTGGCCAGAAACGTCGGGATCGACGGCCTCTACCTCGACGACGTCGCCTTCGACCGGACGACCATGAAGCGCGTCCGCAAGGTCCTCGACCGGAACCGGCCCGGGGCGCTCATCGACCTCCACAGCGCCAACCAGTACAACGTGAGGGACGGCTTCGCCTCGAGCGCCAACCTCTATCTCGAGCACTTCCCCTTCCTCAACCGGCTCTGGTTCGGCGAATACTTCGACTACAACGGGAGCGGCCCGGACTACTGGCTCGTCGAGCTGTCGGGCGTCCCGTTCGGACTGATGGGGGAGATGCTCCAGGACGGCGGCAATCCCTGGCGCGGTCTGGTCTTCGGCATGACGGCCAGGCTTCCGTGGGCGGGGGATCCGCGGCCCCTGTGGAAGGTCTGGGACGAGTTCGGGATCACGGAGAGCGAGATGATCGGCTGGTGGGTCGAGGCGAACCCGGTCCGGACCGGCAACAAGGACATCCTGGCGACGAGCTTCGTCCGGAAGGACGCCCGGGATTCACCCGGAAGCCGGGCGGTCGGGCCGTCGAGCGGTCCGGTCCCGGCGGGCCGGAGAGATGGTCCGACGGCGCTCGTCGCCCTCGCGTCCTGGGCCAAGGGGCCGGTCGATGTCCGGCTGGCGATCGATTGGAAAGCGCTCGGCCTCGACCCGGAGAAGGCGACGCTCGTCGCCCCGGCCATCGACAAGTTCCAGGACGCCGCGGAATTCAAGCCCGGGGACCCGATCCGCGTCGAGCCCGGCCAGGGCCGCCTGCTCATCCTCCGCTAAATCGGGGACACACGCTAAATCGGGGACACAATACCATTTTCCGAATTAATCCCAGTGCAGGCCCGCCGGCGTGACCGAAACAAAATCGAAATAAAATCGGAAATTGGTATTGTGTCCCCGATTTCTATTCCGGCACCAGCTTGAAGCGCTTGACGACGAGGAACTCGTCTTCCTGGCGGATGATGCTGTAAGCCTTGTCGCCCCGGACAAGGTAGAGGGACTCCGGCACCCGGACCTGCTTGAGGTAAATCCCCTCGGGCGAAAAGACGTCAAAGGCGTGTTCCTTGACGCCCTCCTCGACGTACTGCTCCAGCCACAGGTTACCCTTCTCGTCGAAGAACTTGCGCCAGTCCGAGAAAGCCGGGTAGAACTCCGGATGGGCCTCGCCGGGCTTGTACCGGGGATGGCGGACCGGCGCGAATTCCCGCCCGAACCGGAAGAGAAGATTCCAGTCCGGGTCATGGACATCGAGGCTATAATCCTTGTTGTAGCCGATATAGACCCTGTCGTCGAGACCGACGATCCAAGAGGTCAGATAGGAGTCCGGATCGAGCCGGGTCACAACACTCATCGTTCCGCCGATATTCTGGACCTTCCGCATGGAAATCATGTCCGGGAACTCCCCAAGACGGACCTTTTCTTTGCCCGTCTCGTCCGCCCTGAACAGAACTATCTGGGTCTGTATCGGCGCGAACTCCTCGTCGCTACCCGGCTGACCCTGCAGCCACTGGCTGTAGTAGATCCTATTCTGGCGGTCGACTTCCAAAGCCTTGCAGAACCCCTCCAGCCGGAAGCTCGAAAGGTACTTCCCGGTGTTCTCGAGAATGATCACCTGGTTTTGGCGGCCCGAGAGGAGGAAAACGCGGCCGTCGGCGGCCAACTTGAAATAAGCCGGGATATCGAAGTCCCCCGGCCCCTGGCCCTTTTTGCCGAATGTCCTGAGGAGGCGCCCATCCGGGGCGAAGACCTTGAAATCACAGTCGCCCCAATCCAGGATATAGATGTTGCCTTCGGCGTCGACGTCGAGATACTGGGGCCGGTTGAGGACCGACTCGGCGCCTCCCCCTTCTCCGCCGATAGCCATCTCTTCGACGAGGGCCATGCGGATGACCCCTTCTTTAGGGAACGCGGGGTTGACCACGGTCCTGACCCCTTCGACGGTCTCAATCTTGACCGGATAGGCGGGGGCCTCTGCGGGCTCCTCCTTGCCTTTACAGCCTGTCGGGATGAAGCCGACGGCCAAGAGGGCGGCGATGGCAACGGCTCTTTTCATGGGTCCTCCCTTTCGGCGGAATTCCGATCTCTCGCAGTATACACCAGAAAAGGCCCCGAACGTCGCGGACGTATCGCATCTTCGATCCCGACGCGGAGCCATTCGCCCACCGGCCTGTCCCGGGCCCATCCCGTCAGGAGGCGGGGTCGTCCGTCTGCCGGCCTGCGATGGGCACTGACCGCGTCATTATGAGAATCCCCCAAGCCGCTCGGCGTCTTAACCTGGATTATGCACAAGCCGAGGCGGCTGCAGATGCGAGGCGTCAAAAACCCTTTGCAACGAAGCAGATGCGGCTGGATCGGCTTGCCCGAAGGGTAAAAACGCCGGTCTTGGGTTTTCTTGTCTTATGAGAAACGCGGCGTTTTTATGAATAGTCCAGGTTAATAAGCGATGAACATCCTTGACAGAGCCGGCAACAAAGTATATATGTATAGTATATATTTTAGGATCACGTCCATGAAAGTCGCCCGCCTCTTCCGCAACGGACAAAGCCAGGCGGTCCGCCTGCCCAAGGAGTTCCGCTTCGACGGGGACTTCGTCTACGTGAAGAAGTCGGGGAACGCCGTCGTCCTCCTGCCCGCCAAGGGCGTCTGGGAATCGCTCGTCGAAAGCCTGGACAAGTTCTCCGCCGACTTCATGTCCGACCGCGCCCAGCCCGAAGGACAGAAGCGCGAGGCTCTCTGATGCGCTTCATGCTCGATACCGATACGTGCATCGCCTTGATCAAGCGGAAGCCCGCGTCGATCCTGAGCCGGCTCACCGCCCTCGCCCCCGGCGAGGCGGGCCTCTCGGCGGTCACTCTGGCCGAGCTTCGCTATGGGGTCGCGAAAAACTCGAAAAGGGAGGCCAACGGGCAGGCCCTCGACGAATTCCTGCTGCCTCTCGAAGTCGCCGATTTCGACGAACCGGCCGCAGCGGTCACCGGAGCGGTCCGGACCGCCCTCGAAAAGGCCGGGACGCCGATCGGTCCCCTCGACACCCTGATCGGCGCTCACGCCCTCAGTCTCGGCGCCGCGCTGGTGTCCCATAACCTCCGCGAGTTCCGCCGGATCCCGGGGCTTACGGTCGTCGACTGGCTCGCCCGGCCTGGACGATGAAAACGGCCGGCCCGCATCTTGGATCGTGTCCCTGACCGGCCCCCTATGGAAATGCGGCCCCGCCCGGGGTACACTTTAAGTGGAACCGGATGTGCTTCATGTTCGGGAAACGGAGAATCGCCGTCCTCGTCATCATTCTGGCCTCCTTGATGGGCGCCTCTGCGGCCGGCCTGGGCCAAACGCGCGTCGACAACCCCGGCCGCGCCCTTTCAAAGAAGGCCGGGCGCGTCGTTCAGCTCGAGGAGGTCCTGCGCATCAGGGACGACGGCGAAAAGGCCGTCTTCAGGTCCCCCCGTTTCTTCAAGCTCGGGCCGGACGGGTCCCTGTATTTCGTCGATTTCGCCGAGGGTGACCGCATCTACAGCTTCGGCCCGGACGGCAAGCTCATCCGCAAGCTCCTCAAGACTGGCCAGGGGCCCGGGGAGTGCCAACACATCGCGGACTTCATCGTCATGGAGGACCGGGTCCGTGTGCTGGCCTGGATCCCGCCCAAGATCATGGACTTCAACCTCGAAAGCGGCCGCTACTTGCGAGAGGCGCGCGTCCGCGAGAACTCCCATGGCCTCTGGTTCCTCGGGACGGCCGAGGGGAAGATCTACGGCATCCGGGACGAGGTCTTCCGCTCGGCCGCGTTCGAGAGCACCGGCGTTTTCAGCATCCCCAACGTCGTCTACGAGATCTCGCCCGATTTCGGGACCTGGAAGAAGATCTACGAATTCCCGGTCCGCATGGTGATCAAAACGCGACGCGCCTTTCGCCTGGATCCTATCGACGCCGCGATCCAGGGGACGACGCTCTACATCAACCATACGGCCGAGTATCGGGTGACCGAGCTCGATCTTGGCTCCGGCGCCGCGAAGCGCCTCATCTCCAGGGCTTATGACCGGGTCAGGTCGAAGCCGGCGAAAACGGAGGATGCCGATCCCGAATTGAAGGGCGTGGAGCTCCCCGCCGACCCCTATGTTTGGGACATCGACAGGATCCAGGCGACGGCAGGGAAGCTGTGGGTATTCACCTCGGCCATGAAGCCTAACGGGGACGACAATCGGGTCGACGTGTTCGACGCGGATGGCCGCTACGCCGACAGCATCATCCTCCGCTACCCTGCCGGCGATCGGAACCATCGCCGGGTTGCCAGATGGACGCTCATGACCGACGACGGGTTCTTCGTCATCCCGGAGCAGGAGGCGGACGGCCTGGTCAGCATCGGCAAGTATCGGATCGTCGACGCGGACCTCTTTCCCGCCGCGGCAAAGAGGCCGGGGACGCAACGTTGATTCGCCTTGATTCGCTGGAACGGGAGACGCGACCCGCTTCGCCTGTCGGCTAAACCGGGGACACGGGCTAAGGGGACACGTACCAAGGGTACATGTCCCCTCTTCATCGGCGGGCGAGACGGTCGAGCTCGTCGAGCTTGAGGCGGACCGCCGCGATATACGGCTCCTCCCCCGCCGTCCAGTGCCCGTAGGTCGTCGCGACGAACGTGCCGTCCGGCAGGACCTCGACGCCGGGATAGGCGCAGTCGGCGTCCTTCGTGTTGTCCATGAGCCGGACGCGATACTGCCCCTCGCGGCCCTCGACGATGTCGTCGAACGTCCCGACCCAGGCCACCCAATCGCCGCGCGTCGGGCTCTCGTGGGTCATGTCACGGAAGGAAACGAGGAGCCGTCCGTCCGGGGCGTATTTCCCGGTGTGGCGGTCTCCCGTGAGCGCACCAGGAAGCTCGCGCGGCACGCTCCAGGTCTCGCCCTCGTCCTTCGAGAAGATGGCGAAGGAGTTGCGCCTGCGACTGTTCTCGCGCAGGAGCGCCGCGAGGGTCTTGCCGTCCGGCGAACGGATCAGGCCCGGTTCGCAGAGGTGTATCTGGCTTGATTTGTATAGGGTCTTCGGAAAAGACCAGGTCAGGCCGCCGTCCTCCGAGAAGGTCGAATAGAGGGTGAAGACGACCGGGTCTTGCCGGCGCGGCTCCCTCGTGAAGAAGCGCCCGTCGTCGTGGAACATGGCCATGTAGCGGCCGCGGCCGAAGGGCTTGAGCTCGACCAGGGCCGACATGACGACGATCCCGCCCCAGTCCCCGGCCGGCTCAAGGGGCGTCCACGTCGCCCCGTCGTCCTCCGAGACCGCCAGGCGCGCCGGGTAGAGCCCCGACCAGACGATGAGGCGCTTCGCGCCGTCCGGACCGACGACCCGGTGGATGGTCGGCGTCTCGAGCGACGTGGCCCAATTTTCCGGGACGGGCAGGCGCCCGTTCCAGTTCAGGCCGCCGTCCGCGCTTCGCTTCATGACGATCGCGCCGCGGCCGTGGCCCTTGGGATAGACGGCGATCATGGTCCGTCCGTCTTCGAGGAGGACCGTCGTCGGGTGGCCCAGGTACTGACCAGGCTCGCGGTCGACGACGACCTGACGGTCCGACTGCCCGGCCAGGTCGATGAGCGGGATCGCATAGCCGCGCGAAACGGGCGGGGGCTGGCCGGCTCTCTTGGCGCAGGCGAGCCCGCCGGCGATGATCGCGGCCCACAACACGAAGATGAAAAGGGAGGCGATGGACGCCCCCGCGGTCTTGCCGAATCCCGAGAATTCGGTCGCATCGGTCATTTCGGGTTCCTCTCGGCTTCGCTTCGGGCATTCTACCAGATTGCCAGGGCCGAAGTCGCTATGGTATAGAGGGAGGGCGCGGCGGCGAACGCCGGGTAGGCGACAAAGGAGCGTCATGAGCGACATCGAGTGGGACAGGGAATTCCCCGGCGCGGTCACGGTCTGCGACGCCGAGGGCCGGATCATCGAGATGAACGCGAAGTCGCGCGAGGTCTTCGCGGCCGACGGCGGCGCCAAGCTCATCGGCGCGAACGTCCTCGATTGCCATCCCGAACCGAGCCGGTCGAAGCTTGAGGGAATGATGCGGGAGCAGAGGACGAACGCTTACACGATCCGGAAGAACGGCCGGAAGAAGCTCATTTATCAGGCGCCCTGGTATCAGGACGGCGTCTATGCCGGCTTCGTCGAGCTCTCCCTCGAGATCCCCTGGGACATGCCCCACTTCGACCGGGATAAATAAGACGGGGTCAAACCTATACCTTTTTAATTTCGGGTCGGCTTCCTTCGATAAGAAACCGGAGGAAACTAAAAAGGTATAGGTTTGACCCTACTTCTAAAAAAGAGATAGATCGGGATGCCGGCCAGGGCCGTGGCGATGGCGATAAGCGACTCGGCCGGGCGCTGGAGGAAGGCCAGGACGAGGATGGTCGCGCCGACGAGGATGTAGAACGCGGAGGCCACCGGGTAGCCCGGCAGCTTCACGGCGCTCCGGCCGGTCCGCCTGAGCTTGAAGACGCCGAGCACGGCCAGCAGGGGAAAGATCCCCAGGGAAAAGCCCATGTAGGTCAGGAGCTGCTCGAAGGTCCCGAGAAAGACCATGGCGACGGCGATCCCGCCCTGGAGGAGGATCGACCGCGTCGGGACACTGCGCTTCGGGTCGACGTGGGCGATGGACTTGAAGAAGATGCCGTCCCGGGCCATCGAATAGTAGACGCGGGGCCCGAGGATGAGATAGGCGCTGAGGGAGGAGAAGAGGGCGAACGAGATCATGAGCGAAAGGACGGTCTCGGCCGACTTGCCGAAGAGGTTCCCGGCGGCCAGTCCGGCGACGGAGATGACGCCTTCCATCTCGGCGGGCCGGATGGCGTAGATGTAAAAGAGGTTGAGGGCGGCGTAGAGGAGCATGACCACGGCCGTCCCGAGGAGAAGCGAGCGGGGCAGATTGCGCGACGGGTCGCGGACCTCGGAGCCGACGTAGGCCGAGGCGTTCCAGCCGCTGTAGGCGAACATGATCCACATCAGCGACAGGCCCATCGTCTTGAATCCGGAGAAGTCGAAATGGAAGGGGACCGCGGCGGTGATGTGGGCGAAGCTCCCCTTGCCGACGGCGAAGCCGGCGGCGACGAGGCCGACGATGAGCAGGATCTTCAGCCCGGTCAGGGCGTTCTGGACGCGGGCGCCGGCCTCGAGGCCGCGGGTATGGAGGAAGGTGAAGGCGGCGATGATCAGGACGGCATAGAGCTTCTTCATGATCACGGCCTCGGCGGCGCCGGGGACGAGGCCGGGGTGGAGCAGCCCGGGGAAGGCCCGGGTCAGATACTCGGAGAAGCCGATGGCCGAAGCGGCGATGGGCGCGGAGAAGCCGACGAAGAACGAGACCCAACCGGAGAGGAAGCCGAGGACGGGGTGGTAGAGGCGCGAGAGGAAGGCGTATTCGCCGCCGGCGTGGGGGATCGCGGCCCCCAGCTCGCCGTAGCTCAGGGCGCCGCAGAGGGCGACGAGGCCCCCGACGAGCCAGAGCGCGAGCATGACGACGGGGTTGTGGAGGTCCCCCATCAGCAGGCCGGAGGTCGTGAAGATGCCGGCCCCGATCATGTTGGCGATGACGATGTTGGTGAGGGGAAAGAGGCCGAGCTTGCGCACGAGGCCGTTGGAGTCCGGGGACGCCGCGGGTCTGTTCGCTTCGTTCGTCAAGCGCTCACCTTTCAGGACGCCGAAGGCTCTACTCTATCCGCCGCCGGATGGCCTGTCAAACCAAGAGTCATCCGCCCAGTTCGATCAGAAGGGACCGGGTCTTCGCAAGACCGGCGGGACATGTCCCGTTTCGGTACCCCGGTCTGGAGAGGAGACCTTGCGAAGACCCGGTCCCTTCTTCTTGTCATATTGAATTCCCGCCCCGTTTTACCCATAATGAAGCGGCATTGAGCAGCGAATTCCTCGAGTTCCGCGGCGTTTCCAAGAGCTTCGGCCCGATCCGGGCCGTCGCGGACGTCTCCCTCGGCATCAGGAAGGGCGAGTTCTTCTCGCTCCTCGGCCCGAGCGGCTGCGGCAAGACGACCCTGCTGCGCGTCGCCGCCGGCTTCGAGGAGCCGGACGCCGGCCGCGTCCTGCTCGACGGTCGGGACATCACGGGCCTACCGCCGAACAGGCGCAGGGTCAACACGATCTTCCAGAGCTACGCCCTCTTCCCGCACCTGTCCGTCCGCGACAACATCGGATTCGGCCTGGCCGTCGCCAAGCGCCCCAGGGCGGAGATCCGGTCTGAGGTCGACCGCATGCTCGAGCTCATCCGCATGACCGGCGAGGCCGACCAGAAGCCGGACCGGCTCTCGGGCGGCCAGAAGCAGCGCGTCGCCGTGGCCCGGGCCCTCGTCAACAAGCCCGACGTCCTGCTCCTCGACGAGCCCCTGGCCGCGCTCGACCTCAAGCTGCGGCAGAAGATGCTCATCGAGCTCGATCTCATCCACGACCAGGTCGGCATCACCTTCCTCTATGTCACCCACGATCAGGCCGAGGCCATGAGCCTGAGCGACCGGATCGCGGTCCTGAACGGCGGCCGGGTCGAGCAGGTCGGCGCCCCCGCCGAGATCTACGAGTCGCCCCGGACGAGCTTCGTCGCCGCCTTCATCGGCGACACCAACTTTCTCGAGGGCCGGGTCCGCGACTGCCTCGACCGCGACTACTGCCGCATCGCCGTCGCCGGCCTGCCGGAGATCGTCGGCTTCAACGACAAGGCCCTGGAGCCCGGCAAGCCGATCGTCCTCAGCATCCGGCCGGAGAAGATCCACATCTCCCACGACCGGCCCGAGGAGAGCGCGCGGCGCAATTCGCTCCCGGCCGTCGTCGAGGACGTCATCTATCTCGGCTCGAACACGAAGTACTGGGTCCGCGCGGGCGGTTGCCGGATCCAGGTCCTGCGGCAGCACGACCGCTACTTCCTCGACGAGAGGCCCCTCCGCTGGAAGGACCCCTGCTGGGTCTGGTGGCACGCCGACGACGGCTTCATGCTCTAAGAAGGGGTCAAACCTATACTTTTTTAATTTTTCGGAGCTCGATCATGACAACGCCATCGGTCGTTAAGAAATTAAAAAGGTATAGGTTTGACCCCGAGTGGCTGGCGAGCCTGCCGACGCTCGCCTGGCTGGGCCTCTTCGTCGTCGTCCCGACGGTCCTCGTCTTCGTCATCGCCTTCCGGCCGTCGAACCCCTACGGCGGCATCGGCGCGGGCTGGACCCTGGACACGGTCCGCGCCCTGGCCATGCCGAGCTATCTGGCGATCGCCTGGCGGACGCTCTGGATGAGCCTGCTGACGACCGCGATCTGCCTCCTGCTGGCCCTGCCCGCCGGCTACACCATCGCCCGGGCCCCGGAGCGCTGGCGAAACCGGCTCCTGCTCCTGGTCATCATCCCCTTCTGGACGAGCTTCCTCGTCCGCGTCTTCGCCTGGCGGTCGCTCCTTCACCCGGAGGGCCCGCTCAAGAAGGCCCTCGACGCGCTCGGCCTGGTCGGGCCCGACGCCACCCTGCTCTACAATCCGGCCGCGGTCGTCCTGGTCATGGTCTACACCTTCCTGCCCTTCACCATCCTCCCCATCTACGCGGCCGCCGAGAAGTTCGACTTCCGGCTCGTCGAGGCGGCCCGCGACCTCGGCGCGCGGCCGTTCCAGTCCTTCCGCCAAGTCTTCCTGCCCGGCATCCGGCGGGGCCTCGTGACCGCGGTCCTCGTCGTCTTCATCCCCGCCCTGGGGTCGTACATCATCCCCGACCTCGTCGGCGGCCCGTCCGGGGAGATGCTCGGCAACAAGATCGCCCAGCGCGTCTTCTCCGACCGCGACCTGCCCCACGCGAGCGCCCTCTCGGCCGTCCTGGTCCTGGCCGTGCTGGCCCCGCTCGTTGCCGTGCTGGTCCTCCAGCGCAAGGGCAAGAGGTCCGACATCGTCATGGGGGAGGCGCCGTGAGGCGGAGCCGCGTCCCGATCGTCGTCACGGTCCTGGTCCTGGCCTTTCTCTATCTGCCGATCGTCATCCTGGTCGTCAACTCCTTCAACCCGGCCCGCTACTCCGGCCGCTGGGAGGGGTTCTCGCTCACGTGGTACGCCCGGCTCCTCGAGTCGCCCGAGATCTGGCAGGCCGTGAAGAACACGCTCGTCATCGCCGTCTCGGTCACGGCGGTCTCGGTCGTCCTGGGCACGATCGCGGCCTACGCCCTCCACCGCTGGGGCGCGAGCCGGCTCCAGCGCGTCCACTACACGCTGATCTACCAGCCGCTCGTCGTCCCCGAGATCCTCATGGGCATCAGCCTGCTCATGGCCTTCGTCGCGGCCGGCGTCCCGCTCGGCCTGTTCACGGTCTTCCTGGCCCACGTCACCTTCTGCGTGAGCTACGTGGCCATGACCGTGCTCGGCCGGCTCCAGGACTTCGATTTCTCGGTGATCGAGGCCGCCCGGGACCTCGGGGCCGGCCCCTGGCAGAGCGCGCGCAAGGTCCTCGTTCCCCTGCTCAGGCCGGGGATCGTGGCCGGGGCCCTGCTCGCCTTCACCCTCTCGGTGGACGACTTCGTCATCACCTTCTTCGTCGCCGGGCCCGGCTCGACCACCCTGCCGCTCCGCATCTACAGCATGATCAAGCACGGCGCCCCGCCGATGATCAACGCCCTCTCGACGCTCCTGCTCGCGGTCACCCTGACCGCCGTCCTCCTGAGCCGGCGGCTGACCACCCGCCGCGCCGATCCGCCAATTCGGTGACCGCCGATTCGTGTCACTGATTCGTTGAAATGGCGGCCAAACTGGATTATAACGGGCCTTCGGTAACTCCGATGAAGAGATCAGCCGGGTTCGCCGGATTCGTCGCGCTGGCCGCCGCGGCGATCCTCGCCTCGTCCGCCTGCGGCCGGGCGAAGCCCGCCCTCAGCGTCTACACCTGGTCCGACTACGTCAAGCCCGAGCTCGTCCGCCGCTTCGAGCGCGAGCGGGGCTGTCGCGTCGTCCTGGACACCTTCGAGTCGAACGAGGCCATGTACGCCAAGCTCCGGGCCGGCGCGACGGGCTATGACCTCCTGACCCCGTCGAGCTACATGGTCAGCCTCATGCACGCCCAGGGCCTGCTCCGGACCCTCGATCACGCGCAGCTCCCCAACCTCGTTCACGTCGATCCCGACTATCTCGACCTGGCCATCGACAAGGCCATGGACCACTCCGTGCCCTACATGATCACCAACACCGGCATCGCCTACCTCGCGGGCCGGGTCAGGGACGTCGTCCCGTCGTGGCGGATGTTCGGCCGCGCCGACCTCCGCGGCCGCATGACCATGTTCAACGACATGCGCGAGACGATCGGGGCGGCCCTCAAGGCCCTCGGTCACTCCATCAACTCGACGAGCCAGGCGGAGCTCGCCGAGGCCGAGACGCTCCTCCTCGAGTGGAAGAGGAACCTGGCCAAGTTCGACAACGAGCAGTACAAGATCGGCCTGGCCTCGGGCGAGTTCCTGCTCGTCCACGCCTGGAGCGGCGACGTCTTCCAGGTGCGCCGGGAGAACCCGGACGTCCGCTTCTTCGTCCCCGAAGAAGGCACCGTCATCTCCTGCGACGATCTGGTCATCCCGGCCGACGCCCGCCGGGTCGCCCTGGCCCACGCCTTCATCGATTTCCTCCTGGACCCCGCCGTCGCGGCCGAGAACACGGCCTTCGTCTATTACCTCTGCCCGAACAAGGATTCCTACCCGCTCCTGCCGGCCGAGATCCGCGACAACCCGGGCATCTTCCTGGCCCCGGAGCTCCGGGCCAGAAGCGAGATGATCGCCGACATCGGCGCCGCCAACGCGCTCTACGTCAAGGTCTGGGACCGGCTCAAAGCCTCCCGTTAGGTGGGATCATGGACCTCCGCTCTCTGTCCTTTCCGCAAGCGCCGCTGATCGGCGTCGAACCCCCGGGTCCCGAGTCGGAGAAGCTCCTCCGCTTCCAACGGGACCACGAAGGGGGCGCCGTCTCCTATCCCCGCGGCCTGCCCATGGCGCTCCGCCGCGGGCGGGGCGCGACGGTCGAGGACGTCGACGGGAACGTCTACATCGATTTCTTCGCCGGGGCCGGGGTCATGAGCGTCGGCCACGCCAATCCGGAGGTGGTGGCCGCCGCCAAGGCCCAGATCGACGAGCTGACCCATACGCTCGACATCCCGAGCCCGCCGCGCCAAGCCCTGGTCGAGAGGCTGAGAGGCGTCCTTCCCCCCGAATTGCCGCGCCTGCTCTTCGGCGGACCGACGGGCTCGGACGCCGTCGAGTCGGCCATGAAGCTGGCCAAGTTCAACGCCAAGCGGCCGGGGATGATCGCCTTCGAGGGCTCTTACCACGGCATGACCGCCGGGGCGCTGTCGCTGACGAGCGGCCGCGGCTTCCGGCAGGAGCTCCTGCCCCTTCTGGGCGAGGTCCATTTTGTCCCTTACGCCTATTGCTACCGTTGCGCCTTCGGGAAGACGGCCGGGGCCTGCGGCCTCGAATGCGCGGCCTTCGTCGAGCACGTTCTCGAGGACCCTCATTCGGGATTGGGACATCCGGCCGCCCTCATCGTCGAGGCCGTCCAGGGCGAAGGAGGCACGATCGTCCCGCCCGTCGAATACCTGCCGCGCCTGGCCGCGTCGTGCCGCCGGCACGGCGTCGTCCTCATCGTCGACGAGATCCAGGCCGGGTTCTGCCGGACCGGGACCATGTTCGCCTTTCAGCATTCGGAGACCGTCCCCGACATCATGACCATGAGCAAGGCCCTGGGCGGGATCGGCCTGCCCCTGTCCGGGATCGCCTATCGCGAGGAGCTTGACACCTTGCCGCCGGGCAAGCACATCGGCACGTTCCGGGGCAACGTCGCCGCCTATGCCGCCAGCGCCGCGGCCATCGATTTCATGGTCCGGGAAGGCCTGGCCGCCCACTCGGCCGAATTGGGCGCCTGGATGCTCGGCCTCTTGAAGGACCTCGAGAAGGACTCCCCCGTCGTCGGCGAAGCCAGGGGATCGGGCTTGATGATGGGGGTCGAGTTCGTCAAGGACAAGGCGACCAGGGAGCCGGCCCCGGGCCTGGCCAAGAAGGTCCGCTCCGCCTGTCATAAGCGCGGCCTTCTCATCGAGGTCGGCGGCCACTATGACAACGTGGCCCGTTTCCTGCCTCCCCTCGTCATAACGCGGGACCTGGCCGGCAAGGGCCTGGAGATCTTCGCCGACGCCGTCCGCGAAGCGGCCGGGGTTCGCTAAAAATTATAAGATTTAAGGTTTGACCCCTTCTGATGTTTTGGTTAGCATACGCGCGAAAGGCGGCCCCATGCTGAAGAAGCACCCCCGCGCCCTGGCTTTCATCTTCTTCACCGAGATGTGGGAGCGCGTCGGCTTCTACACGCTCATGGCCATCCTCGTCCTCTACATGGACAAGGTCCTGGGCTGGCCCGACGCCCGCAAAGGCGATCACTACGGGCTCTTCCTGGCCCTGTGCTACTTCATGCCGCTCCTCGGCGGCTGGCTCGGGGACAAGGTCATCGGCCAGATCCGGACCGTCCGGGCCGGCGCCCTCCTGATGGCCCTCGGCTATGTCGGGCTGGCCGTGTCCGGTCCGGACCGGGTGGCCGCGTTCTACCTCGGGCTCCTGCTCATCGGTGTCGGGACGGGCATCTTCAAGGTCAACATGGCCGTCCTGGTCGGCAATCTCTACGTCGGCCGGACCGAGCTCAAGGACGCCGGCTACAACATCTTCTACATGGGCGTCAACCTGGGGGCCATGATCGCCCCGCTCGTGGCCACGCTCAACAGCGCCGTGTTCGGGAGCTACAACCTCTCGTTCTGGGTCGCGGCCGCGGGCATGGTCTTCGCCCTGATCATCTTCCAGGCGGGCGAGCGCCACCTCCGGCCGTTCGACGGCAAGCAGGGGACGGGCGGGGCGCCGGCCGCACCGAAGGCCGCCGGGGAAGCGGCGCCCGCGACCGCCGCCGCCGGCCCGGCCATCGACAGGCGCGAGGAGCGCCAGCGCATCGCCACCCTGGTCATCCTCTTCCTCATCGTCATCTTCTTCTGGGTCGCGTTCTATCAGAACTCGTTCGGCCTGACCCTCTTCGCCGAGCGGTCGACGGTCGTCCTGAGCTGGCTCCGGCCCGAGACCTACCAGTTCTTCGAGCCCTTCTTCATCCTGGCCCTGACCCCGCTCCTCCTCACCCTCTTCGGCCGCCTCAACCGCGCCGGCCGGGAGCCCTCGACCCCGGTCAAGATCCTCCTCGGCATGCTCATCATGAGCCTGGCCATGGTCGTCATGGTCTTCGCCTCGCTCGCCGGCGGGGACCGCGACCAGAACATCATGTCTCCGGCCTGGCTCATCGGGACGTACTTCATCGTCACCCTGGCCGAGATCCTCATCTCCCCGATGGGCCAGTCGTTCGTCTCCAAGGTCGCGCCGCCCCGGATCGCCGGGCTGATGATGGGCGGCTGGTTCGCGGCCACCGCCGCCGGGAGCTACGGCAGCGGGATGCTCGGGAAATCCTACAGCCGCCTCGCCCACCACGAGTTCTTCCTCTTCCTCGCCGCGCTCATGATCGCGGCCGCCGTCCTGGTCGCGATCTTCCTCAAGAAGCTCAAGCGCTTCGCCACCTGACCGCCGGAGGAGCCTCATGACCCTCATCAGGGAAAAAGTCGAACAGGCCGTCGGGCTCCTGAAGGAGTTCGGCGTCGATGGCTGGATCACCTTCACCCGCGAGAGCGAGATCTGCGGCGACCCGACCCTGGTCTTCCTCGCCCCGGGGCCCGTCACCTGGCACTCGGCCTTCGTCGTCGCGGCCGACGGCCGGACCCGGGCCATCGTCGGGCTCTACGACCGGAAAGGGATGGAGGAGACGGGCGCCTACGACCAGGTCGTCGGCTACGTCACCGGCATCAAGGAGCCCCTCCTCGCCTGCCTCCGGGAGCTCGATCCGCGGACGATCGCCGTCAACTACTCCCAGGGGAGCGAGATCTGCGACGGCCTGACCCACGGCATGTACCTGACCCTCCACGAGCTCCTCGGCGAGATCGGGATGGCCGACCGCCTCGGGTCGGCCGAGAGGATCGTCTCGGCCCTGCGCGAGCGGAAGTCCGCCGCCGAGATCGGCTGGATGAAGGCCGCGGTCCGGGCGACCGAGGAGATCTTCGACCTCGTCGGCCGGTTCATCGCCCCGGGCCGGACCGAGAGCGAGATCGCCGCGTTCATCCTGGCCGAGGCCGAGCGCCGCAAGCTCCCCACCGCCTGGGGACGCGCGACCTGCCCGGCCGTCTTCACCGGCCCGGACACGGCCCAGGCCCACTATTCGCCGACCGGCCGGACCGTCGAGCCCGGCCACATCCTCAACATGGACTTCGGCGTCAAGGTCGAGGGCTACTGCTCGGACATGCAGCGGACGTTCTACGTCCTCGGGCCGGGCGAAACGGGCGCTCCCGAGGACGTCCAGAAAGGGTTCCGGACGATCCTCCGGGCGGTCGAGGAGTCGAAGGAAGCGATCCGGCCCGGGATCGAGGGCCGGGCGATCGACGCGGTCGCCCGGTCGATCGTCACCGGGGCCGGCTACGACGAGTTCCCGCACGCCCTCGGCCATCAGGTCGGCCGTTTCGCCCACGACGGCACGGCCCTGCTCGGGCCGGCCTGGGAAAAATACGCCCAGAAGCCCTTCCGCCCGCTCGAGGAAGGCATGGTCTTCACCATCGAGCCGCGCCTGACCGTTCCCGGCCGGGGCGTCGTCACCATCGAGGAGATGGTCGTCGTCACCGAGAACGGGGCCGAGTGGCTGGGCCGGCCGCAGAAGGAGATCGCGCTCGTCAAATGAGGCCTGATGCCCGGGGCTCCATCCGACGACCGGCCCTCGGGCCCGCGGCCGCCTGCCTCTCCATCCTCGCCGCCTTCGCTCTGCTCGGCGCAGGGGCCTGCGCGCCGGCGTCCGTCTCCCGGTCCGGTCGGCGGCCGGTCGAGTCCGGCCCCTGCGGGCGCTCGTTCGTCTTCGTCGACCACGGCCGGCCCGCGGCCGTGATCGTCCTGCCCGAGGGCGCCGGGGAGACGGAAAGCCGGGCGGCCGAGATCCTGCGGACGTCGATCCTCAGGATGAGCGGCGTCGACCTCCCCGTCCGGACGGCGGCCGAGCCCGGCGGGCCCTCCGTCGCGGCCATCGGATTTCCCGCCCAGGCCCTTCCCCCCGTCCTGTCGTCCTCGCTCCCCTCGCTTCGTCCCGACGGCTTCGCCGTCGCGACCTCCGCCGGAAGCCTCTATGTTGTCGGCGGCGGCGGCCAAGGGGCCATCTACGGCGTCGTCCACCTGCTCGGGAAATACTTCGGCTGCCGCCCCTTCAGCCCCACGGCCGAGGCCTTCCCCAGGCGGGATGACCTTTCCCTCGGCTGCATCTTCGAGGTCCAAAACCCGGCCAACGAAATCCAGCCGCGGTAAAGGCGGGTTTCCAGGGGGGATTTGGGCCAGAAAGGGCCGTCTGGTATAATGGGAGCGGCGACTAAAGCATAGATGAGAGAGATAGCCGTCGTATCAGATAGGCCCGACGACCCCGGCCGGAGGCGGTTCCTCGGCCTGGGCGCTGCCGCCCTCGCTCTGCCCTTCCTCACCCGCCTCAGCGCGCTCGCGTCTCCCCAGCCGCCCGCCGGGCCCCTGCCCCCCGACCGCGGCCTCTCGTTCTACAACACGCACACGGGGGAATCCGCAGCCGTCGAATACTGCCGGCAGGGGTGTTTCATCCCCGAATCGCTGAAGAAGGTCGATCACATCCTCAGGGATCACCGGACCGGGGAGACCAAGCCGATCGACGTCGACCTCCTCGACCTGCTCAATACCCTGGCCCGGACGCTCCCGGCCGAGGCCCCCTTCCACGTCATCTCCGGCTACCGCTCGCCCCACACCAACGCCCTGCTCAGGAAGACCGGCGGCGGCGTCGCCTCGAACAGCCTCCACCTCGTCGGCAAGGCGATCGACATCCGCGTCCCCGGCGTCAAGCTCAGGACCCTCTATAAGACGGCGGTCGAGTTGCGCGGGGGCGGGGTCGGGATCTACCCCGGATCGGACTTCGTCCACGTCGACGTCGGGCGCGTCCGAACCTGGTAAGGCCCGCCTACTCCTCGAGAGCCGAGGCTCTTTCCGCGAGGGCCCGGTCGAGGGCCGCGTCCCTGAGATAGACGTCCTGCCGGAATTGGATCCGCCCGTCGCCCCCCAGCCACGCCGTCCAGTAGAGGACGTGAACGCTCGGAGGATCCCTGCGCAGGGGAATGCTCTGCGTCCTCCCGGTGGCGATGGCCGCCTCAAGCTTCTCTCTCGACCAGGACGGGTCGTCGCGGAGCATATAGACGGCCAGGTCGAGGGGCCGCTCGATCCGGATACAGCCCGAGCTGAGGTTCCGGGCCGCCCGGGTGAAGAGCCCGCGATCGGGCGTATCGTGCATGTAGACGTCGAACTTGTTCGGGAACATGAACATGAGGCGGCCGAGCGAATTCTGCGGCCCCGGGTCCTGACGGAACTTATAGGACAGGCTTTCCGGCCTGACCTGATCCCAGTCGATGTCCCCGGGATCGATCTCCTGGGCCCCGGCCGTCCAATTCTCCAAGACCCGGATGCCCTTCTTCCGGAGGTAGGCCGGGTCCTTCTTGACGTGGGGCAGGATGTCCTCCCGGGCCAGCCTCGGCGGCACATTCCAGGGGGGATTCAGGGTGATATAGGACATCCGGCCGCTGAAATCCGGCGTCTGCCGGTAGGCCCGGCCGACGATGGCCTGCATGGACATGACGGCCTGCCCCCCTTCGTACACGCTCACCCTGTAATCGGCGGCGTTGACGAGGACGTATTTTTCGCCGAGGTCCTGGGTGATCCAGCGCCAGCGCTCGAGGTTGGCCCGGATCTGCCGCAGCCTCTCGGCGGCGGTCACGTTCAGGGCCGCGGCCGTTTCGGCGCCGACGGCGCCGTCGGGGTCGAGGCCATGGCGGCGCTGGAAGGCCTTGAGCGCACCGGCGAGAGCGTCGTCGAAGAGCTCGGGCTCCTCCGGCGTCCCGGTCTCGGAGAAGTCGCCCATGGCCGCGAGCGTCCGCCGCAGGGCCGTCACCCGCTCGCCGCGGTCGCCCTTGGCGAGCTTCGGGCCGGGGGGGAACCCCGGCCAGCCGCCCGCCGCGACGACGGCGCCGTGTTCGCGGTAGGCCCGGCGGAGGCCGCGGTAAACGGCGTGGCCGGGCCGCAGGGAATCGATCGCGGCGGGCACGTCCCGGGCCGCCAGTCCCTTCTCCAGCGCGGCCGCGAGGTCCTCGACGCGGCCCTTGACCTGCCACACGGACTGGATCGTCTCCGGGTCGACCTGGCCGCGGACGAGGTGCGAGCCGCAGAGGAGGAAGCCGTCGGTCAGAAGCATCTCCAGATCGGCGAGGGACCCCGGCGGCACGCTCCGCGGGTCCTCGGCCCGGGCCGTGTCGATCTCGGCGATCAGGGACTCGAGGGCGGCCAGGTGGTAGTTCGCCGGGTCGAGGCCGTCCTCCGTGACGAGACGCAGGGCGGCGATGAGGCCGCGCGCGTCACCGAGCCTGAGGGCGTCGTCGATCCAGGCCGGACGATAATCCCGGGCCCGATAGAAGCCCGGCAGGACGTCGGAGCCGCAGATCCGGTCGCGCCGGCAATAGACGGGCCCTTCCGCGCCATCCGGGCCGACGCGCTCGATCAGGATCGCCCGCGTCGATTCGCTCCAGGCGACGGCAGGCGGCTTGCGGCAGGCGGCGGCCAGGGCGAGCGCGGCGAGCAGGACGGCGGGGATCGCTCTTCTCGGCATCTTCGGGTCTCTCCTTGCGGCCGGACTGACATCTCATTCTACCCGCCGGGCCGGGAGATTTCCACTCGCGCCGCAAGGGCCCCGCAGAACCCGCTTGACGAACCCGGGCGGCTCCCTTATTGTGGAGAGCCGGGACAAAGGAGAGGGTCTATCATGAGCGTGGAACTCAGGCGGTCCGGGATCGAAATCCTCGGCGAGATCCCGTGGGGCACGCATTTCTGCCAGTTCTACAGGACGCCGGCGGACCTTCTCGACATCCTCGTCCCCTATTTCGCCGCCGGCCTCCAGGCGAACGAATTCTGCATGTGGGTCACGTCCGAGCCCGTGGACAAGGCGGCCGCCGAACGGGCCCTGGCCGGGGCCGTGCCCGGGTTCGCTGAGAGCCTCCGCCGCGGGCAGATCGAGATCCTGGCCCACGGCGACTGGTATCTCGCCGGCGGGCGGTTCGACGCGACGAGGGTCCTCGACGCCTGGGCCGAAAAGCTCCGCGGCGCCCGGGCCCGCGGCTTCGAAGGCCTCCGGCTCAGCGGCAACACCTTCTGGCTCGAAAAAGAGGATTGGGCGGCTTTCACCGACTACGAGGCCGCCGTCGATAAAGTGATCGGGCAGGCCCGGATGCTGGCCCTGTGCACGTATTCGCTCGACAAGTGCGGGGCCAACGAGGTCCTCGACGTCGTCCGCAACCATCGCTTCGCCCTCGTCCGGCGGGAGGGCGCGTGGCAGGTCATCGAGAGCGCCGAGCGCGAACGGGCCCGGCTGAACGAGCAACGCCTGGCCCAGTCCCTGCGCGACAGCGAAGCGAGATACCGGAGCCTGTTCGAATCCCTGACCGAGGGGTTCGCGCTCTACGAGATCATCGAGAACGAGGAAGGACGGGCCATCGACTGGCGCATCGTCGAGGTCAACGAGGCCTATTCGCGCCATACCGGCGTGCCCCGGGACAAGATCGCCGGCCGGCGCGTCAGCGAGCTCTTCCCGGCGACGTACGCGGAGTACCTGCCCACCTTCGCCCGCGTCGTCGCCACCGGGACCCCGGCCGACTTCGAGACCTACGCCAAGGCCGTCGACCGTTATATGCACGTCGTCACCTTTCCCCTGAGCGGGCGCTACTTCGCCAGCATCATCGAGGACATCAGCGCGCGCCGGAAGGCCGAGGAGGCCTTGAGGATCGAAGAGGAGCGCTATCGGGCCCTGTTCAACAACATGACCGAGGGCTTCGCCCTCCACGAGATCGTCACGGACGAGGCGGACCGGCCGGTCGACTACCGCTTCCTCGACATCAACCCGGCTTTCGAGCGGCTGACGGGATTGCAGAGGTCGCAGGTCGTGGGCCGGAACGTGACGGAGGTCCTGAAGGGCATCGAGCCCGATTGGATCGAGGTCTACGGCCGGGTGGCCCTGACCGGCGAGCCGCTCCGGTTCGAGCGCCGCTATCCGGAGCCGCTCAACCGCTGGTTCGAGATCCACGCCTACCGCCCGGCCCCTCGCCAGTTCGCGGTCGTTTTCACGGACATCACCCAGCGCCGCAAGGCCGAGGAGGACCGCAAGCGCACCGAGTCCCTGCGCCGGGCCCTGGCGGACCAGGAGCGCCTGCGGCTGGGGGCGGCGGTCGAATTGGCCACGGAAGCGGTCGTCATGGCCGACGCCGGCGGCCGGATCGCCTACGTCAACGCGGCCTTCGAGGCGCTCAACCGCATCGGCAAGGGCGACGCCGTGGGGCGGAACTATTTCGAGGTCATCGGCGGCGATCCCGCGTCCGTCGGAATGCGCGCCGCGCTCGAGCGCGGCCAAGCCTGGAGCGGCCAGATCAGCCTCGAAAGGCCGGGGGAGCGGGCGGTCAGGGTCGAGGTCGTCGCCACCCCCGTCAAGGATCCCGCGGGGATCCTGATCACCGAGCGGGACATCACCCAGGAAACCATCCTTCAGGAACAGGTGCGCCAGTCCCAGAAAATGGAGGCCCTGGGGACCCTGGCCGGAGGCATCGCCCACGATTTCAACAACATGCTCGGGGCCATCACCATCAACGCCGAGCTGGCCCTCCTCGAGGCCGAAGAGAGCTGCCCGACCCGGCAATCGCTGCCCCTCGTCCTGAAGGCGGCCGAGCGGGGCAAGGAGCTGGTCAAGCAGATCATCGCCTTCAGCCGCCAGCAGGAATGGGAGAAGAACGCGCTCCCCATCGCGCCCGTGGTCAGGGAGGCCCTGAAGGTGTTCCGGGCCATGCTACCCGAGAAGGTCGAGGTGATCGAAGCGATCGGCGCCAAGGACGCCGTGGTCCTGGCCCACCCCGCTCAGATCCACCAGATCATATCGAACCTCTGCCAGAACGCTTCCCTGGCCATGAAGGACAAGCCGGGTCGGCTGGAGGTCCGGCTCGATGCGATCTATGTCGATGCGGCCATGGCCTCCCGGCATGCGGGGCTCAGCCCGGGTCCCCATGTCCGCCTGATCGTCTCGGATTCGGGTTGCGGCATGCCGCCCGAGGTCCTGGACCGGGTTTTCGAGCCGTTCTTCACGACCCGGAGTCCGGGCGAGGGCAGTGGACTCGGCCTCTCGGTCGTCCACGGCATCGTCAAGAGCTATGGCGGTGCGATCACGGCCTACAGCGAGCCCGGCCAGGGCAGCTCCTTCAGCGTCTTCCTGCCCCTCCTGGCGGACGCCGCCGGAAAGACCCAGGCCGGGGCCGACGCCGAAGCCGCCGAAGCCGGCAGCGAGAGGGTCCTCCTGGTCGACGACGACGCGGCCCAGCTCGAGAGCCTGGCCCGGATGCTGGAAAAGCTCGGGTACAAGGTCACGGCCCGAAGCTCCGGGGACGAGGCCGCGGCGACGTTCGCCACGGACCCGGCGGGGTTCGATCTCGTGATCACCGACCAGACCATGGCCCGCCTGTCGGGGCTCGAGCTGGCCCGGAAGCTGGTCGGGATCCGGCCGGACATCCCGATCATCCTCAATACCGGCTTCAGCGAGAAGGTCAACGGCAACACCGTCGGCCAAGACGGGATCCGGGCCTTCATCATGAAGCCCTTCACGGCCCGGGAGCTCTCCCGGCTCATCCGGAAGGTCCTCGACTCCTGATTCAGTCCTTGTCGAAGAGGGCCCAATGGGGGTTCTGGCGGAGCGTTTCGAGGCGGAAGGCGGTCGGCCAGGCGACGAGCCACTGGCTGACGGCGAAGGGATGCATCCAGCGCGTGTGGAGGAACCCCTCGTCCTGGCTGCCGTAGGGACGCTTCTTGCCCATGACCATGAGATCGCCGCCCGAGATGCCCATGGTGCCGTTGGCCCAGGCCGCGACGGCCCGCTCGCGCCAGGCCGGCTTGCGGGTGAGGCGGGCCAGCTTGACCCAGTCGTTGACGATGATCAGGGCGTAAGGGTCCTGGTGGTGGTGCTGGGTCGACACGGCCGTGCCGCCGTAGGTGTCGTAGCCCATCTCACGCAGGACCGTCCCCTCGGCGTAGGGCACGCTGTAGTGCCACTGCCAGGTCGCCAGGTAATAGGAGACGTCCTCGGCCCACTTGAGATACCGGGGCTGGCCCGTGACGTCGTAGAGCTCGAGGGCCGCCTTGAGGAGCGGCGTCGCCGATTCCTTGTCGATGCAATGGGTGTCGAGGGCCCCGGCCGTCGTGAAGCCGTTGCGGACGAACTCGTCGATGTAGAAGGCATAGGCCTTTTCGGCGGCTTCGAGATAGGCGGCCTTGTGGGTCGCGCGGTAGGCCGTGACGAGGGGCGGGATGAGAAAGGCACCGATCGTGCCGTCGGGGTCGACGACCCGGCCCTCGTTCGTCCAGGTCTTGCCGATGCGGCCGTCGGGCCGCAGGACCTTCAGGGCGAAATCGCAGACGCCGAGCGCCGCGGCCCGGTACTCGGGCTTCGTCAGTCCGCACCGGGCCGCGAGATCGAAGGCCTCGAAATAGCCCTGGGCGGCGTGACCGAGATTGCAGGCGTCCTGGACCTCGGCCCTGGGGTCTTCGAGCCCGATGATGTAATCGTAATGCGTGCGGAAGAGGCCGTTCCGGAGCCGCGCGTTCTTGAGCCAGGCGTCGAGACAGGCGATGCCCTTGTCGAGCGAGCGGCGCTCGTTGGCCAGGAGGTAATCCTGCAGCATCGAGTTGGCCAGCGAGATGTTCTGGCCGGCCCAGCCGATCTCGTACTTCCAGGCTTGCCGCTGGACCCAGCCCTGCTCCTGAGGGTCCCAGCGCAGGCCGATCGAGAAGCCCTTGAAGCCCTTCTCTTCCGCCCAGAGGCTGTCGGCGGCGAACTGGGCGCCCATCTCCCAGAGCACCTCGGGCTCGAAGAGCGGCTTCGCCGGCCGGGCGTTGAGCGCCCAGGCGGCGTCGACGAGCGCGTGCCAGCCGTGGCGGGGCGCCGTGACGGCGCCGACGACGATCCAGGCCTTGAGCGCGATCGTCTGGCCGCGGGACACGCGCAGGTCCTCCCGGTAGGCCTCCTGGTAAGCGTCGCGGTAGGCATAGACCAGGGGCGTCTCCTCCTCCGGCCAGATCAGCCGGTGGACGGTCTTGTCCGGACCCGGCTCGAGCGAGCAGGAAAACCCTCCGAGGACCTGGCCGGGGGCGCTGAACAGGCCGACCGACCAGGCCTCCGACTCCGAATAGGTCGCGCCGGGGATCGAGACGCGATGATAGGCGAAGGTCCAGGGCTTTCCGTCCTTGACGAAGCCCTTGGGCTCGAGGCCCGTGCCCCAGGCGTTGCCGTCGTACATCACGGCCGGGATGAGGCTGTAGCGCGACGCGTAGAGCGCCTCGACCTCCATGGTCAGCCGGGCCGGACGGACGTGGTCCGGCCCGTCGTAGCGAAAGGTCCGGGTCCATTCGAAGAGGCCGTGAAGAACCTCGCGGACGACGTCCTCGGCCACGAAATCCTTTTCGGCGAACGGGACGAGCGCCGCCAGGGGGCGGCCGCCGGCCGCGAGGGTCGTCGAGGCCCCGTCCTTGCGGACCTCGATCCGGTCCTGGGCCGCGGCGGCGGCGGCGACCGCGAGAAGGCAGACGGCGAACAGGGTCAGGCGCTGGCTCATCGGATCATCCCTCTTTTCCTGCTGTGAAGGTTGGGGGTCACGGGTCTTCCCGGTTTATACCAAAGGCCCCGGCAAAAGACAAGGCGGCGAGCCGGGGCGCCGGCCGCCGGACCTCGCGATGACGGCCTGCGGAGGTCGCAAAGCGCTTTGAAAAGCGCCGGGCCTTGGGTTATGATGAAGACAGTCCCAGCGATCTCCCAGGAGGTTCGATCATGCCCGTGTCCTATAAGAACATCGGCCTCGCCAACACCAACGATATGTTCCGGCGCGCCTTCGCCGGGCAGTACGCGGTGCCGGCCTACAACTTCAACAACATGGAGCAGCTGCAGGCCATCATCACGGCCTGCGTCGAGACGCGCTCGCCGGTCATCCTCCAGATCTCGAGCGGCGCCCGCAAGTACGCCAACCAGACCCTCCTCCGCTACATGGCCGAGGGGGCGGTGCGCATGGCCCGGGAGATGGAGAAGGCCAAGGGCGCGGACCAGGCCGTCCCGATCGCCCTCCACCTCGATCACGGCGACACCTTCGAGCTGGCCAAGTCCTGCATCGACAACGGCTTCTCGTCGGTCATGATCGACGGCTCGCACCTCCCCTACGAGGAGAACATCGCGCTGACCCGGCAGGTCGTCGATTTCGCCCACCCGCTCGGCGTCTCGGTCGAGGGCGAGCTCGGCCGGCTGGCCGGGATCGAGGACGAGGTCCGGGCCGAGGAGTCGTCCTACACCCAGCCCGAGCAGGTCGTCGACTTCGTCAGGCGGACCAATGTCGATTCGCTGGCCATCTCCATCGGCACCTCCCACGGCGCCTACAAGTTCAAGCCCGAGCAATGCACCCGCGACGAGCGCGGCATCCTCGTCCCGCCGCCGCTCAGGTTCGACATCCTGGCCGAGGTCGAGAGGAAGGTCCCCGGCTTCCCCATCGTCCTGCACGGCTCGTCGTCGGTCGTCCAGGACGCGGTGGCCGCGATCAACGCGTACGGCGGCAAGATGAAGGACGCCATCGGCGTTCCCGAAGACCAGCTCCGGCAGGCCGCCCGCTCGGCCGTCTGCAAGATCAACATCGACACCGACGGCCGGATGGTCATGACGGCCACGATCCGCCGGATCTTCGCCGAACAGCCGGGCGAGTTCGACCCGCGCAAGTATCTCGGCCCGGCCCGGACGGCCCTCGTCGAGATGTACAAGCGGAAGAACCGCGAGGTCCTGGGCTCGGCGGGACGGTACGGGCAGGAGATCTGAGTTGAGAGATCACATCAAGGTCATCGGGATCCTGTGGGTCGTCTTCGGCGCCTGCTTCCTGGGCCTGGCCTTCCTGGCCCTGCTCGTCTTCTTCGGCGTGGCCGAGATCCCCAACGTCGACGACATCAGCCCCGGCGTCCTGCGGTTGATCGGCATCGTCGCCAGCTCGTTCATCGGCCTGATCGCCCTGCCTCAGATCGTCGGAGGGGTGGGCCTCCTCAAGCATAAGGAATGGGCCAGGATCCTGATGCTGGTCGTCTCCTTCATCAGCCTGCCGAATGTGCCTTTCGGGACGGCCCTCGGCGTCTACTCCATGATCGTCCTGTTCAGCCCGGAGACCGTCCGGCTGTTCCGGGGCCCGGCCCCGGCGCCGACCGTCCCTCCCGCGGCCCCGCCTCCCTAGCCTGGATTGGTCCTGGGTCCGGGAATGGACATCATCTCGAGAATCGTACGGTCCGCATTTTTCTGGCTTGTCGCCGTATCGGTCTTCTCTTGTTCTCCAAGAGCCCAGGTTGACAAGGACCACGAGAACGGGATTTTCGGTTCCTCAGCGGGGCAAACGGTTCCGGCGGGCCGATCGACGCTCCGGAAGGCCGTCGCTGTGACCCACTCCGATGGGCGGGGTTATTTCGGTGGTGGAGCTGACCAGGATCGAACTGGCGACCTCTTGAATGCCATTCAAGCGCTCTCCCAACTGAGCTACAGCCCCACCGGGGAGATTCCCTGAGCCCGTTTCCGGGCTTCAAAGACTGGCGGATTATAGCAGAACGGGTGGGCCCTTTCAACTCCCTTTCACTCCCTTTCACGACCTTCCAAGACATCGCCGGCCTGGCCTGGATTATTCACGAGCCGAGGCGGCTGCAGATGCGAGGCGTCAAAAACCCTTTGCAACGAAGCAGATGCGGCCGAATCGGCTTGCCCGAAGGGTGAAAACGCCGGTCTTGGGTTTTCTTGTCTTATGAGAAAACCGGTGTTTTTATGAATAGTCCAGGCTGGCGGAAGTCGCGAAAAGGACCGTGTTTGGCCTGGTAGCGCTATTTCTCGATGATCCTGTATTCGTAGAATTGCACGCCGCGGTCCCGATCGAGAAGAAAGAGGCGGTCCTTATGGATATGGATCAGGTCCACGAAATGCGTGAGCGGGATCGCGCCGAGCAGGACGCCGTCCGACGCGAACATCTCGAGCCTGTACATGTCCGTCTTCCGGAGGTCCGTATCTCCTTCCGTCCTTCGCGTCTCACCCGAGGGGGAGCCCGAGGTGATCGTGGCGACGATCTCCTCCTTCTTGATCTGTCTATCGTAGGTCACCACCCAGGCCCGGCCTTGGTCGTCCGCGGCGATGCCGACCGCTACGCGATTGAACTTGGGAGCGATGAATCTCGTGCTGTTGGGCGTTATTTTCTGCTCTCCCTTCTGGATCAGCTGGGTGGGGAAATCCAGCTCGCGGTCCGCCCGCCAAAGGAGCCGGCCCTCGGGGGAATACTTCTCGCTCCGGTTCTGATTGATCAAGCACACGTAGATGTGGCCCTCATCGACCGCGAGAGCACAGGAGTTCCCGGCCAAGTTCGTGATGGCATCGCCGTAATCGACCGGCTCCCCGAATTCCATGAGGACTTTGAAGTCCGGACCCAGGAACTTGACGAGTCTGGGGACGGTCTCCTCTTTCGGGGCGCCCGGAAGGCCGTGGCCCCCAGAGGTGCGAACGACGAACCCCCGAGACCCGAGCAGGCGGAACCGGTCGATCCCGATCATCGAGGGCCGTGAGCCCGCGCTCGGGCCGAGCGTCGTCCCGATGGATTTGAGAATCTCCCCGTCCGGCGCGAATATTTGCAGCCGTTTTTGGCGATCATCCAAGACATAGAGGCGGCCTTGGCCGTCGACGTCGATCGAGCGCGGGTACTCGAACTCCCCCGGCCCTTGTCCCTTCCGGCCGATCGTGCGCAGGAAGCGGCCGTCCCGGCCGAACACCTGGACGCGCTGGTTGCCGCTGTCGAGGATGAAGACGCTGCCAGAACCGTCCACGGCCATATCGAGCGGCGAGTTGAAGGCCAGGTTCTCGTCGTCCGCATCGACATCGCCGATCACCCGGACCAGCTCGATCGCCAGCTTGGGGTTGTCCCCCCATTCGCCGCCCTTTTTGTTGTGGACGACGCGGACGCCGTCGATCGTCTCGATCCGCTGCGCCGAGGCGCTGAGAGCTAAGAGCGAAAGCAACCCGAGTGCCGGCCAAAAAGCCTTTCTCATCATGTCCCATCCTCCAGGCTGAGATCATTATGGGCGCTGCAGCTTGGGTGTGTCAAGAACAGCTTTGCGGCTCTTCGGCATGCCTTGATTGACCGCGCGGCGGCCGCTGTGGTAAATAGGGGACACAATACCAATTTCCGAATTGGAATGCCGAGATTGGTGTCGGGCCCTCGCGCGGGATGGGGACGGGATGGGAAAACGGAGGTGAAAATGAGCTTCCAGGAGTTGGCCAAGGCCCGCTACAGCGCCCGCGCCTATAAGCCCGATCCGGTCGAGGCCGACAAGCTCGCCCGCGTCCTCGAGGCGGCACGCATCGCGCCCACGGCGGCCAACCGTCAGGCCTTCCGGGTCATCGTCATCGAAACCGAGGAGAGGAAGAATGACCTGCGGCGCGTCTACGGCCGCGACTGGTTCGTCCAGGCCCCGCTCGTCCTGTGCGTCTGCGCCGTCCCCTCCGAGGCCTGGGTCCGCAAGGCCGACGGCTGGAACGCCGCCGAGGTCGACGCGACGATCGTCATGAGCCACATCGTCCTGGCCGCGGCCGAAGAGGGCCTGGGGACGTGCTGGATCGCCGCCTTCGACCCCGCCGCAGCCCGGGAGGTCCTGGGCCTTCCCCTCCAAATCATCCCCTCGGCCTTCACGCCGCTCGGCTATGCGGCCGACGCCGCCGGGCCCAAGAAGCGCCGGACCCTCGCCGACCTCGTCCGCCGCGGCCGCTGGTGACCGGCCAAAAGATCAGGTCCGCATCCACAGACAAAAGCTCATCAAGATCATGGAGGTCATTCAAATGGGCGAAGACGTCAAGAAAGGCTGGCACGAGAAGTTCTTCTCGGAGGAAGAGCTCCAGAGATTCCAGGAGCTCGGGAAGGACTACACCCCCGGGATGATGACCGCCTATCAGGACCGTTGGGCGGCGCTCATCGCGGAGGTCAAGGACAACCTCGGCCTCGATCCGGCGAGCGAGAAGGCCCAGGACCTGGGCCGGCGCTGGGCGGCTCTCCTCGACGAGGCCTACGGGGGTCACCCCGATCTCAAGTCCCGGATCGCCGAGGCCTACAGGGCCGGGGCCGTCCCGAAGGAATACAACATGATCGCCCCCGAGGTCTGGGACTTCGTCCATAAGGTCCAGGCGGCGTCCGGCAAGAAGCGCTGATCGACCGAGCCTGACATGGCGGCAAGTGGGACCATCCATCCCACCCGGCCCCTGTCCGACAAGCCGGCTTGCAGGACGACCCGAAAGGGCTCGAGGGGAGGAGCATAAAACCTCCGTTCGTGGTAAAATCAGAAATATATCGCCCAGGAGGTTTGATCATGAGAACCAAGGCTGTCGCTCTCGCTGTTATCCTGGCCGCCGGGACCGTCCTGGCGGCGCCGTCCGCTCCCAAGGCTCAGGCGGACAAGACCGTCGTCCTCGAGTACAAGATGCCGGCCGGCCGGACCCTGACCTACCAGGGCAAGTCCGAGGAAGCCCAGATCATGGAGGTCCAGGGCCAGGCCATAGACACCCAGGCCGGCGGCGCGAGCACCTTCACCTTCAAGGCCAAAGGGCCCAAGGACAAGAACTTCCTCGTCGGCGTGACGGTCGACGATCTCTCCGTGACGCTGATGAGCAGCGCCCAGGGCGACATGTCGCCCAACACGGATTCGGTCAAAGGAAAGTCGTTCGACATGGTCCTCTCACCTCTCGGGGCGGAAGTGGACGTTTCCGGCGCCGAAGCCCTCGTCTACAGCGTCGGCGACGAGACCCGCAATCTCTTCTCCGGCTTCAAGGTGTTCTTTCCCGACCTGCCGGGCAAGCCGGTCAAGGTCGGAGACACCTGGCCGTCGACCGAATGGACCGAGGAAAAAACGGACTCCCTTTCGATCCGCATCGACCTCCGGAACGCCAACACGCTCGAGGGCTTCGAGACGATCGACGGGATGGAGTGCGCCCGGGTCGCCACCGAGGTCACCGGGAGCCTCAACGGCACCGGGAGCCAGATGGGCATGGACCTGATCTTCGCGGGGACCAGCAAGGGCAAAACCATTTGGCACTTCGCGGTCAAGGAAGGCCTTTTCGTCAAGATGACGTCGGAAACGACCTCGGAGTTGTCCATCGACGTCGCCGCCGCGGGGGTGACCATCCCGATGACCGAGACATCCAAAGGCGAGGTCAAGCTGACGGCCAAGAGCTAGCCCGCGTCAATCGGAAAGGAGGGGCGATGCCCTTCAGGGTCCGGTTCCTGCCATTCCCCCTCATCGCGGCCGCGTTGGCAGCGGCGGTCCCGCCCGCGGCCCGCCAGGACGCCGTTCCGCCTCAGCAGCGGCACGAGTCCATCGTCGTCAATATCGAGGTCCCCGTCCGCGTCCTGAAGAAGGATGCCTTCGTGGAGGGGTTGACCCTCGCGGACTTCGAGGTCTTCGAGGACGGCGTCAGCCAGCCGGTCGAGGCCGTCTACGTCATCAAGGACAAACAGGTCGTCCGGGAGGAACGCGCGCCCGGGGCCACGCCACCCCGGCCCCGAAGCGCCCGGAGCTATGTCCTGTTCATGGACCTCAAGGAATATATGCCCAAGATCGGCGACGCCTTGGACTATTTTTTCGGCGAAGTCCTGGGCCTCGAAGACTCGCTCTTCGTGGTTACGCCCGTCAAGACCTATCGGTTCCGGTCCGAGCATCTGGCGCGTGTCCCGCGGCAGGAGGCCGCCAACCGGCTCAAGGCCATCCTCAAGACCGATATCCTGGCCGGGAGCTCGGCCTATCGCAAGCTGATGAGGGATTTCTTCAGCCTGGAGGACGAGGACTTCCCGGCCGAGCTCGCCGACGTCAAGGAGGGACTGCTCTTCGATCTGGCCATGCAGATACGGAATCTGACCGAGATCACCGAGGCCCGGGTCACGGGCTTCGCCGAAGCTCTGAAGTCCAGCGAGGGGGAAAAGCACGTCTTTTTGATCTACCAGAAGGACGTTCTGCCGGACCACGCCTTCGACGATGACCGGCAGGCGGAGCTGTTCAAGGGGGTGAGCTTCGACGTTGAGGCGATCACGCGCCTTTTTTCGGACGCCCAGATCACCGTCCATTGTCTTTACATCACCAAGACGCCCGAATTCGCCGCTCGGCCCATGCTCCAGAGCCGGTCTGTCGCCGGTTCTAAGCTCGCAGAGCTCTCGTCCGACGTCTACGCCTCGTTCAGTCAGATCGCCACGGCGTCGGGAGGCCTGGTCGAGAGAACGACGAACCCGAGCTTCGCCCTGCGCCAGGCGGCCGAAGCGTCGGGCAACTACTACCTCATCTATTACCGGCCGGCGTCCTACCGGGCCGACGGGCGCTTTCAGAAGATCGAGGTCCGGGTCAAGGGGGAGGGTTACAAGGTCGTCCACCGCCTGGGTTACGTCGCGGACTGATTTTTCTTCTCGGAGGGGACCATGAAGCCTCGGGAGATCGCCCGAACCCGGGCCGCCGCCGCGGCGCTGCTGCGCCGGGCCCGCGTCGCCGTCACCCCGGCCGAGATCGACGCCATGGAGATCGCCGACCTCGGCCTCGGGGACATCAAGCGCCTGGGGGTCGAGGTGATCGTCTACGAGAACAACGACCGCTACTGCGCCAAGGAGCTCGTCCTCCTGCCGCGGCAGACCTGCCCGGAGCACAGGCACCCGCGCGTCGACGGCCGGAACCTCGGCAAGAAGGAGACCTTCCGCTGCCGTTACGGCGAGATCTACCTCTACGTCGCCGGCGAGCGCACGCCCCGGCCGAGGGCCCGCGTGCCGCTCCGGTACAAACGGTTCCTGACGGTCTGGCGCGAGATCGTGCTCAAGCCGGGCGACCAGTACACCCTCCCGCCGGACTCGCTCCACTGGTTCCAGGCCGGCGACCGGGGGGCCGTCGTCTCGGAATTCTCGTCGACGAGCACGGACGAGCACGACCTCTTCACCGATCCCCGCATCCGCCGGCTCGGGAGCTGACGGCCGGGATCGCCCGTCGGCTATCACACTCCGTTCCCGCCCCCGTTCCCGCCCCCTACCATAACGGGGCCAATCGTGATAAAATATCACTTCAAAAAGGACGGAGAATTATGTCTAAGCCTGCCAACAAGCCGATGAAAAGCCTCCTCTTCTGGATATCCGCGGGGATCATCATCATCCTCGCCTGGAGCCTGCTCCAATCCCCGTCCATGGCCAAGAAGGAGATCACCTTCTCCCAGTTCATGGCCGAGGCCGAGCAGGGCAAGGTCGAGGAGGTCACCATCCAGGACAGCCAGCTCCGCGGCAAGTTCACGGACGGCCAGACCTTCAAGACGGTCCTCCCCTCCGGCTACGACGACCTCATCGGGATCCTGCGCCAGAACAAGGTCAACATCGTCGTCAAGGACACCGCCCGGAGCCCGATCTTCGCCATCCTGATGAGCTGGTTCCCCCTCCTCCTGCTCGTCCTCTTCTGGGTCTTTTTCATGCGCCAGATGCAGTCCGGCGGGAACAAGGCCATGGCCTTCGGCAAGAGCCGGGCCAAGCTCTTCTCCGCCCAGCAGAAGAAGGTGACCTTCAAGGACGTCGCCGGCGTCGAGGAGGCCGAGTACGAGCTCGGCGAGATCATCGAGTTCCTCAAGGAGCCGCGCAAGTTCACGCGCCTCGGCGGCCGCATCCCCAAGGGCGTCCTCCTCGTCGGCGCCCCCGGCACGGGCAAGACCCTCCTGGCCCGGGCCGTGGCCGGCGAGGCCGACGTGCCCTTCTTCTCCATCAGCGGCTCCGACTTCGTCGAGATGTTCGTCGGCGTCGGCGCCTCGCGCGTCCGCGACCTCTTCGACCAGGGCAAGAAGCACGCCCCCTGCCTCATCTTCATCGACGAGATCGACGCCGTCGGCCGCCAGCGCGGCGCCGGCCTGGGCGGCGGCCACGACGAGCGCGAGCAGACGCTCAATCAGCTCCTCGTCGAGATGGACGGCTTCGACTCGAACGAGGGCATCATCCTCATCGCCGCGACCAACCGGCCCGACATCCTCGACAGCGCCCTCCTGCGGCCCGGCCGCTTCGACCGCCGCATCATCGTCAACATGCCCGACGCCAAGGGCCGCGAAGACATCCTCAAGGTCCACGTCCGCAAGGTCCCCCTGGCCGAGGGCACCGACCTCAAGGTCCTGGCCCGCTCGACCCCCGGCTTCAGCGGGGCCGACCTGGCCAACCTGGTCAACGAGGCCGCCCTGCTCGGGGCGCGCCAGGGCCAGGAGACGGTCACGATGAAGGACCTCGAATCGGCCAAGGACAAGGTCCTCATGGGCGTCGAGCGCAAGAGCATGATCATCAGCGAGGAGGAGAAGAAGAACACGGCCTACCACGAAGCCGGCCACGCCCTCACGGCCGCCCTCATCCCCGAGGCCGACCCCATCCACAAGGTCACGATCATCCCGAGAGGCCTGGCCCTGGGACTGACTCAGCAGCTGCCCCTCGACGACCGTTACACCTATACCAAGGAATACCTCGAGGCCCAGCTCTCCGTGCTCATGGCCGGCCGGGTGGCCGAGAACATGTTCCTCAACAAGACGACGACCGGTTCAGCCAACGACTTCGAGAAGGCAACCGAGATCGCCCGCAAGATGGTCTGCCAGTGGGGCATGTCGGACCTCGGGCCGCTGACCTTCGGCGAGCGCGACGACCTCATCTTCCTCGGCCGCGACCTGGCCGTGAACAAGAATTTCAGCGAGAAGACCTCCGAGCGCATCGACGACGAGGTCAAGAAGATCGTCATGCGCAGTCTGAACCGGACCCAGGAGCTCCTCGGGGCCAACCGGGACAAGGTGGTCAAGATCGCCGAGATGCTCCTCGAAAAGGAATCGCTGAGCTCCGAAGAGATCGGCGCCGTCCTGAACGGCCCGACGCCCCCCCCCGCCGCCGGGAGCGGCGAGACCCCCGAGGCCGCCGCGAAGAGCTGAGACAGGACCGGTCGAAGACCATGAACAGAGAAGCGCGCACCCTGGTGATCAGGGGGCAGCGTTTCGCCCTCGGCCCGCGCACCTGGCTCATGGGCGTCGTCAACGTCACCCCCGATTCGTTCTCCGACGGCGGGACGTACTTCGACGCCGCCAGGGCCGTCGACCGGGGCCTGGAGCTGGCTTTCGAGGGCGCGGACATCGTCGACATCGGCGGCGAGAGCACGCGGCCCGGCGCCGAGCCGGTCCCCGAGGACGAGGAGCTCGCCCGGGTCATTCCGGTCATCCGGGCGCTGAGGACGAAGACCGCGGTCTTCATCTCCGTCGATACGACCAAGTCCGACGTGGCCCGGGCCGCCCTCGACGCCGGGGCCGACATCGTCAACGACACGAGCGCCCTCCGCTTCGACCCGGCCATGCCGGGCGTCGTGGCCCGGTCCGGGGCCGCCGTCGTCCTGATGCACATGAAGGGCAGCCCGGCGACCATGCAGAACGCCCCCTGCTACGACGACCTCATGGGCGAGGTCGGCGGCTTCCTGGCCGAGCGGGTCCGCGCCGCCGAGGCCGCGGGCATCGCCCGGGACCGGGTCATCGTCGATCCCGGCATCGGCTTCGGCAAGGCCTTCGAGCACAACCTCGAGCTCCTGCGCCGCCAGGACGCGTTCCACTCGCTCGGACGCCCGCTCCTGCTCGGCTTCTCCCGGAAGGCGTTCCTGGGCGCCATCCTCGACCGGCCCCCGGCCGAGCGGCTCGAGGGGACGATCGCGGCGGCGGTCCTGTCGGTCGAGCGCGGCGCCCACATCCTGCGGGTCCATGACGTCGGGCCGGTCGCCCGGGCCGTCCGCACGACCGAGGCGATCCTCGCCGGCGGGACCGGAGGGGCCGGCGTCGACGCCGGGGACGGAGGGGGCCGGCCATGATCGCCGAGGCCTGGACCTTCCTCCGCGAGATCACGATCCTCGACGTCCTCGATATCCTGCTCATCGCCTTCATGATCTACACCCTCATCCTGCTCATCCGGGACACCAAGGCCTATCAGGCCGCGATCGGCCTGGCCCTGATCGGCGTCCTCTACCTCCTGACGGTGTGGGGCCGGCTGTCCGTATCGAACCGCATCATCCGGTCCTTCGTCAACTACCTGATCATCGCCATCATCGTCCTTTTCCAGGCCGAGATCCGGAGGTTCCTGACCGAGATCGGCTCGCGGACCTTCCGCCGGCCCTTCACCCTGCGCTCCTTCCAGGAGAAAATCGACGACCTCATCCTGGCCATCGACTTCCTGTCGCAGAAGAAGATCGGGGCGCTCATCGCCATCGAGAAGGAGATCTCCCTCTCGACCTACGCCGGCCGGGGGGCCGAGATCGACGCCATCCTGTCCAAGAACCTGCTGGTCTCGATCTTCTTTCCCCACTCGCCCCTCCACGACGGGGCGGTCATCATCAAGGGCGACAAGATCGTCGCCGCCGCCTGCCTCCTGCCCCTGCCGGCCGCGCACCGCCTGCGGAGCCCGTTCCAGACGCGGACCCGCCATCTCGCCGCGATCGGGCTCTCGGAGGAGACGGACGCGGCCGTCATCGTCATCTCCGAGGAGACGGGGACGGTCTCGCTGGCCATCAAGGGCCAGCTCGAGCGGTTCCACGACAAGGACGCCATGGAACGGCGCCTCCTCGGCTACTTGAGGGACCGATGAAGCCCGCGCTGGCCCGCTGGTTCGCCCGCGATTGGAAGCTGAAGCTCGTCTCGCTCGGCCTGGCCCTCGTCCTCTGGCTGCTCATCGTCCCGTCCGAAAAGATGTCCTCCGAGAAGTCCCTGGCCATCCCACTCGAGACGCGCAACGTCCCGGCGGGCCTGGAGATCGTCGAGCGGCCGGCGGCCCGGATCGACGTCACCCTGCGGGCGCCCAACCGCATCCTCAGCCAGATCGGGCCCTCTGCGCTCGTGGCCGTCGTCGACCTCGAACGGGCCTCCGTTCCCCAGCAGGAGTATCCTCTGCACCGGGCGATGATCGCCGTGCCGCCGGGGGCCGAGGTCGTCAAGATCTCCCCCTCCAAGGTGACGATCCGGCTGGAGAAGACGGGCACGGCGACCCTCGAGGTCCACCCGACTCTGCGCGGGCGGCCGGCCCAGGGGTTCCGGGTCGCCCGGACCGAGATCGAGCCCTCGACGATCGGCGTCCAGGGCCCAGAGAGCCGGGCCCGGGCCGCGGAAGCGGCGACGACGGCGCCGGTCGACGTCTCGGGTCTGACCGAGTCGACCGTCTTCGACGTCGACATCATCCTGCCCCGGCCAGAGCTCCGGTTCGTCGCGCCGCAGACGAGCGCCAGGGTCACGGTCCACATCGAAGAGGCGGACCGGCCGGCCCCCAAGGCGCCGGTCAAGAAGAAGGACGGGGCGTGAAGAAGAAGCTCTTCGGAACGGACGGCGTCCGGGCGGCCGCCGGGCAGTTCCCGCTGGACCCGCCCACCATCTCGCGGCTCGGGCAGGCCCTGGTCGGCCTCCTCGAATCGAAGGGGCTGGGGACGAGGCTCCTCATCGGCCGCGACACGCGGGAGTCGGGCCCGTGGATGGAGCGGGCGCTGGCGCGCGGCGTGCGCGCCGCGGGCGGCGAGGCCGTCTCCGCGGGCGTCGTCCCGACCTCGGCCGTCTCCTACCTGACGAAGACGCGCGGCTTCTCGGCCGGGGCGGTCATCTCCGCCTCGCACAATCCGTTCGCCGACAACGGCATCAAGGTCTTCTCGCCGCTCGGCGTCAAGATCCCGGACGAGTGGGAGCTCGAGATCGAAGCGGCCGTCCTCGACGGCCGGGGCCGTCTGCCCGGCCGCGAGGCCGAAGTCGAGCTCGACGGGACGCTGGCCGGCCTCTACGCGGACTACCTCGCCGGGCGCGTCCGGATGGGGGCCGCGGCCCGGGGCCTCAAGGTCGTCGTCGACTGCGCCAACGGGGCCGGCTCGGCCCTCGCGCCGGCGATCCTGAGGATGCTCGGCTTCGCCGTCGAGGCCGTCAACGACGCCCCGGACGGCCGCAACATCAACGCCGGCTGCGGCTCGCTCCATCCGGAGGGACTGGCCGCGCGCGTCCGGGCGACGGGGGCGGCGATCGGCGTCGCCTACGACGGGGACGCCGACCGGGCCCTCTGGGTCGACGCCGGCGGGCGCCTGCTCAACGGCGACCACACGCTCTTCGTCCAGGCCCTGCACATGAAGGAGACGGGCCGTCTGCGGACCAACCACGTCGTGGCCACGACGATGAGCAACATGGGGCTCGAACGGGCGCTCGAGGAGCGCGGCCTCGGCCTCGTCCGGACCAAGGTCGGCGACAAGTACGTCCACGAGGAGATGGTGGCGCGGGGCGCGAACCTCGGCGGGGAGCAGTCGGGCCATACGATCTTCCTCGATGACCTGCCGACCGGGGACGGCCTCCTGACCTCGCTGAAGATGCTCGAGGCCCTGGTCGAGCGCGGCGGGACGCTGGCCTCGCTCGTCGAGGGCCTGGTCGAGTACCCGCAGACGCTCCTCAACGTCCGGGTCCGGCGGAAGCCGGACTTCGCCGAGCTCAGGGACGTCATGGCCGCGGTCGAGATCGTCCGGCGCCACGTCGGCCGCGAAGGCCGCGTCGACCTCCGCTATTCCGGGACCGAGCCGCTGGCCCGGATCATGGTCGAGGCCCGCGACCGGGCTACGGTCGACTCCTGCGCGACGCTGGTCGCCGAGGCCGTCCGCAGGCGCATCGGGGAGAGATGAGATGAGACTGGCCGTCAACATCGACCACTTCGCGACGCTGAGGGAGGCCCGCCGGGCCTCCGAGCCAGAGCCCGTGCTCGTGGCCCTGCTGGCGGAGCAGGCCGGCGCCCACGGCATCGTCTGCCACATCCGCGCCGACCGGCGGCACATCAAGGAGCGGGACCTGCGGCTCCTGCGGGAGGCCGTCAAGACCAAGCTCAACGTGGAGATGGCCGCGACGGAGGAGATGAAGAAGGTCGCCCTCGAGATCCGTCCCGACGTCGTCTCGCTCGTGCCCGAGCGGCCCGAGGAGCTGACGACCGAAGGCGGATTGAAGGTGGCCGCGAACCGGCGGGCCCTGGGCCCCCACGTCAGGGCGCTGGCCAAGGCGGGCATCCGGACGAGCATCTTCATCGACACGAACCTCGAGGAGATCAAGGCGGCCCGGGAGATCGGCGTCGACCTCATCGAGATCAACACCGGCAGGTACGCCGACCTCAAGGAGGGCCCGGCCCGGGAGAAGGCGCTCGAGGCGGTCCGGAAGGCGGCCGAATACGGGCGCGAGGTCGGGCTCGAGGTCCACGGCGGGCACGGCCTCGACTACCGGAACGTCGGTCCCATCGTCGCCATCCCCGAGATGGCCGAGCTCAGCATCGGCTTTTCCATCGTCGCCCGGGCGGCCGTCGTCGGCGTCGAGCGGGCGGTCCTGGACATGCTGGCCCTGTTGGGGACATGATGACCCATCCCCTTTCGTGAGGCCGTTCAGCCGTGACGCCGGTTCGAGATCGGGGACAGGGATTTGTGTCACCGAGGGGAGTGAGGGGGAAGACATGGACATCCGCGTCAATATCGAGCGCCTGAAGCGCGACCTCGAAGAGCTCAGCCGCATCGGCCGGGACGAGCGCGGCGGGGTCAGCCGACCCTCGTTCAGCGCCGCCGACCTCGAGGCCCGGCTCTGGCTCCGGGCCAAGATCGAGGAGGCTGGCCTCTGCTATCGCCAGGACGGCGCGGGCAACCAGTTCGGCCGGCTCGAGTGCGCCGGGAAGACGGTCATGGCCGGCTCGCACATCGACACGGTCCCGAACGGCGGCATGTTCGACGGCGCGGCCGGCGTGCTGGCGGCGCTCGAGGCGGCGCGCCGCATCCTCGAAGAGAAGGTGCCGCTGGCCAAGGCCGTCGAGATCGCCTCCTTCACCGACGAGGAGGGCAACCTCGTCGGGGACTTCCTGGGCAGCCGCGCGCTCATGGGGCTCCTCGACGAGAACGAGGTCCGCGGCGGCCGGACGTCGTTCGGGGTGCTCTTCAGCGACGTCCTGAAGATGGCCGGGTTCACGGCCGACGGCGTCCTCGGCGCCCGCCGGGACCGCCCCGCGCTCGACGCCTATGTCGAGTTCCACATCGAGCAGGGGCCCGTGCTCGAGGACGAGGGCGTGCCGATCGGCGTCGTCGAGAGGATCGCCGGCAAGCACTACCGCCAATGCGCCTACATCGGCGAGTCCGGCCACGCCGGGACGACGCCGCTCGAGCTCCGGCACGACGCCTTCCTCGGGTTGGCCGATCTCGCCCTCCGGGCCACCCAACTCGTGGCGACCCGGCACTACGGCAGCGTGCTGACCGTGGGCAAGGCGGCCCTCCATCCCGGCTCGTTCAGCGTCATCCCGGGCCGGGTCGATTTCACGCTCGAGTTCCGCAGCGCTTCGGCGGAGTCGTTGGCGACGATCGAGAAGGACGTCTTCACCCTGGCCGAGGACATCGCGGCGACGCGCGGCCTGACGTTCATCTCGAAGCTGATCGACAAGACCGCGCCGGTCACGGTCGCGCCGCGGCTCGTCGGCCTCATCGAAGAGGAGTGCGGGGCCCTGGGCTATCGGTCGATGCGGATGACGAGCGGCGCCGGCCACGACGCCCAGATCCTGGCCGGGGCCTGCGATTCCGGCATGATCTTCATCCCCTCGCCCGACGGCGTCAGCCACGCGCCGGGAGAGCGGGTCGATTGGGACGATTTGGAGAAAGGCGCCAACGTCCTATTACGGACGCTCATCCGGTTGGCTTCATAAGATAAGACGGGGTCAAACCTTAATTCTTATAATAATCAGAAGGGACCGGGTCTTCGCATTTCACGCGCAGCCTATGGCGCGATGCGAAGACCCGGTCCCTTCTTTTTAAGAATTATAGGAATTAAGGTTTGACCCCGTCTTTCCCTTCTCAGCGGATGCCGTAGCCGAAGATCACGACCTTCCTGTCGCCGATGAGCGGCCAGCCGTTCTTCCAGTCGTACTCCTCGAAGCCCTGGGGCATGGGATTGATCCGGATGACGCAGGCCCCGCGGATGCAGGCCCCGGCGTTGTGGTCCATCGTCGGGACGTAATCCCAGCCGTCGCCGAACGCCTTGGCCCTCTGGCCCCGGTCGGGCCGCCCCGGCCTCTTCGGGTCGCCCGAGAGGTCGCGCTGGGGCTTGACCAGCCGGTACGGGCCCTCGCCCGAAAGCCGGCCCGTGCCGCTCTCGTAGGCCGACGGGTCGAGCGGCCGGCCGTTCCGTTCGTAGGCCAGCAGCAGCCACGGCTCGCCGGGGATCGCCCGGGCGTCCCGGACCCCCGCGGGCAGCTCCGGCGGATACTTGACGAAGGCCCGCTCGCCCGCGAAAGAGCGCGGCTCCTCGTAGTAATACCCCGCCGGGAAGGGCGCCTGGATGTCGGCCAGGGAATAGTCGACGCTGTAGCCGTCCGGGGCGAACACGGTGATGCCCGTGACCCCGGTCAGATAGACCTTGACCGCGGAGAGCAGGTCGATGACCCGCACGCCCTTGAAGACGACGTAATCGTCGCTGGGCTCCTTGGTCGTGTTCATGAGCATGAGCTGTTTGTGCCCCGGAAGGCCGCGGATCTCGTCCCAGCCGATGCTGACCGTCGCCGCCTGAGGAAGACCGGGCCGGCTGGCCGGGTCTCCGGGATTGCGGAGGTCGGCGATCTCGGCGCCGTTGAGGTGCCCGTCGCCGTCCGAGTCCCGCCCGTCGATCGCGGCGAAGGCCTCGAAGGCGCGGCCGGCCCGCTTATAGTCGAGCCCGTAGCCGTTGAGCGTCGCCTCGTAGTCCTTCGGGACCCCGGTCTTGTATCGCTCGTTCGGAAAGACGAGGAGATGGCAGTAGCCGCAGGGGCTGTATTCCCGCTCGGTGTCCGTGCCCTTGATCCCGCCCCGATGGCAGGTCTGGCAGTCGTCCAGTCGCGATCCGGCCGCCCCCGGATACTGCCGGATGAGCCCTTTCATGTCGGCGTCGTTCTCGTGGCCGGCGTAGGCCCGCGACGAAACGGGATCCTGGCTTGCGCCGGCGCCGCCGCCGGCCGTCGCCGCGATCACGATCGCCGCGACGAGCGCCAGGAGGACGGGAATCGCGATCCTCGAGCTTCTTGTCATATCGTCCCTCCGGAGAGGCGCATCTTAGCCGATTTCCCCGCCCGCCGCAAGCGCGCAACCGGCGCGACCGGCCGCCGCGGACCGGCGCTGCGCCGGGGGGTCAAAAAAGCCCGGACGTGTGGTAGAATCGAGGCGAGCGCCATGACTCCGACCACGCTCTTCACTCGCCTGGCCCTGACGGCCGCTTTCGGGGGATCGTTCCTCCTCCCCCTTCACGGCCAGTCGGCCGCGGCCCAGGTCCTCGCGGCCCCGGGGGCGATCGTGATCGACGGGCGGAGCGCCGATTGGCCCTCCCCGAACCTCGTCCGCGATGCCAAGTCGGGCGCCGCCTTCGCGTTTCTGAACGACGGGCGCGATCTGTACATCCTCATGATCGTCGATCGGCCTGAGACCCGGGCGTCCCTCGAATCGAGCGGGCTCTCCGTCCTGGCCCGCGTCGGGCGGTCCAAGTCCGCGCGGGGGGTCCTGTTCCTCAAAAGACCCGTTCCGGCCGAGACCTACATCCGCTGGCACGAAAGCCAGGGCGTTGATCTGACCGCGGAGGAGAAAGCGAAGCTCCGGGACCTCCCCGAGCACGATCTTCTCCTGACCTTCGCGATCGGCCCCACCGGCAGCACCTTCGGTCCCCTGCGGCGCCTGCGCGACAGCGAGCCTCCGGGATTCGGGGCCCTGGAGCAGGACGGCCGGGCGAGCTACGAGCTCAGGATCCCCCTCGCTTCGCCCGACCTCGTCCCCGGCGGCCTCGGCGCCCGCCCCGGCGACCTCCTCCGGGTCACCTTCGAATGGGGCGGCGCGGCCCGGAAGATCCGGGGCGCCAAGGCCATCCGGGAGACCCCGCCGGCGGAGAAGAGCGACCTCAGCGGCAGCGGCGAGACCTGGGCCCAGGAGTTCCTCAACGCCTTCGACTCGCTGTCCCGGCCGTCGCTGGGCACCAAGAGATTCAAGGTCGCGATCGAGGTCGGGCTGGCCGAGGCCCGGTGAGGCCGTTGCGGATCGGCGCCGTCTCGGTCGATTTCCCTGTCGTCCTGGCCGGCCTGGCCGGATACAGCGACCTCCCCTACCGCCTCCTCTGCCGCTCCCTCGGAGCCCCGTACTGCTCGACCGAGGCCATGCTCGACCGCCTGGTCATGCTCGACGGCAGGAGGAACAAGCGCCTGATCCGCCTCGACCCGGCCGACCATCCCGTGGCCGGGCAGATCATGGGCATCGAGCCGGAGACCATGGCCGAGGCCGCCCGCTCCCTCGACCGGCTGGGCTTCGACGTCATCGACCTCAACTTCGCCTGTCCCGTCCGGAAGGTGGTCGCGCACAGGCGCGGCGGGGCGCTCATGAACGATCCCGGGCGCGCTCTGGCGACCGTCCGGGCCGTCATCGAGGCCGTGCCGGCCCGCCCGGTGACCCTCAAGCTGAGGAGCTCGTTCCGCCGGGCCGACGCCGACCGCGACGGCTTCTGGACGATCGCCCGGGGCGCCTTCGACGCCGGGGCCGCCGCCCTCGCCGTCCACGCCCGGAGCGTCGAGCAGAAGTACAGCGGCCCGGCCGACTGGGGCTTCCTGGCCGAGGTCAAACGGACCTTCCCCGACCGGACGATCCTCGGCTCGGGCGACGTCGACAGCCCGGCCGAGGCCCTGCGCCTGCTGGCCGAGACGGGCCTCGACGGCGTCCTGGCCGCCCGCGGCGCCATCGGCAATCCCTGGTTCTTCGCCCAGGCCCGCGACCTCGCCGCCGGCCGCCCGCCCCGCCGGCCCGGGCTCGACGAACAGCGCGCCGTCATCACCCGTCACTTCGGCCTCGTGTGCGAAGCCTACGGCCCGGCGCGCGGACTCAAGATCCTGCGTCACTTCAGCCTCCAATACGCCAAGATGCACCCCCGCCGGACCGACCTGCGCAACGCCCTGGTCAAGGTCCGGACCGAAGAGGAGTGGCGGGCGGTCGTCGACGCCTTCTACGCCGGATGACCCGGACGGCGCCCGCGGGAGGGCTCCCCTGACGTCCCCGGCCGCCTTTACGCGCCTTTACAGGCCTTCCCCGTTGTGCTATCAAAGACGATGCCCCGAACCGAATCAAAGAGGAGACACCGTGCCGCGCTGGCTCCGGTCGGCCCATCGGTTTTTTTCGATCGCGGCCCTGGCCGTGGCGCTCTCACCCGCCTTCCTGTTCCCCACGCCCAACGAGCGCGCGTCCCCCGCGTCGCCTGCCGACCTGCCCGCGGCCGAGCGGACCCTCATGCTGGCCACGACGACGAGCGTCGACGCGACCGGCCTCCTCGACGTCCTGGCCGACGCGTTCGCCAAGGACGCCGGCATCGCCCTCCGGTGGATCGCCGTCGGCACGGGCGCGGCCTTGAAGCAGGCCCGTGACGGCAACGCCGACGTCGTCATCGTCCACGCCCGCCGCCTCGAGGAGGAGTTCCTCCGCCAGGGCTACGGCGTCAACCGCCGGGTCGTCGCCCGGAACTATTTCGTCATCGTCGGCCCTCCCGGCGACCCCGCCCGGGTCGCGGGCGCTCCCTCGGCCGCCGCGGCCTTGGGGCGCATCCGATCGAGCGGCGCGCGCTTCGTCAGCCGCGGCGACAATTCCGGGACGCACGCCCGCGAGCTCGAGCTCTGGGCCCTGGCCGGGGGGCGGCCCGAGGCCGGCTATCTCGAGACCGGCCAGGGCATGGCCGAGACGCTCCGGGTCGCCGCCGAGCGCCGCGCCTACACGCTGACCGACACCGCGACCTTCTACGGCCTGCGCGGCCTGACCGGGCTCGAGCCCCTGACCGGCCACAGCCCCGAGCTCGAGAACATCTACGCCGTGATCGCCGTCGATCCCGCCCGCGTGCCCTCGGCCCGCTATGGCGAGGCCATGGCCTTCATCACCTTCCTGACCTCGCCGCGCGGCCAGAAGCTCATCGGCGAATTCAAAGGCCAGGCGGGCCGTCCCCTTTTCGAGCCGCTCGCGGCCTCCCCCGGCGTGGACCTCCTCAAATGATCCTCCGCGATCTCGGCCTGGCGGTCTGGGTCTCGCTCAAGACGAGCGGCCTCGCCGCCGTCATCGCCAGCGCCCTGGCCGTGCCCGCGGCCCTCTATCTCTCCTCACGGGAGTTTCGGGGCAAGAAGGTCGTCCTCGCCGTCACCCAGACCTGGATGGCCGCGCCGACGGTCGTCATCGGCCTCCTGTTCTACTCGCTCCTCAGCCGCAGCGGCCCCCTCGGCGGGCTCGGCCTCCTCTACACCCAGACGGCCATGACCGTCGGCCAGACCTTCCTCATCCTGCCGCTGGTCATGGGCTTCTCTTACACGGCCCTGCGCCAGGTCGACCGCCGGGCCCGGCAGACCGCCCTGACGCTCGGGGCGTCCGGCCGCCAGGCCGGCTGGATCGTCCTGCGCGAGGCCCGCTTCCCCCTCCTCGTCGCCGTCCTGGCCGGATTCGCCCGGGCCGTCTCCGAGGTCGGGATCGCCATGATGCTCGGCGGCAACATCCGCAACGCCACCCGGAACATCACGACCTCGATCGCCCTCGAGACGGCCAAGGGCGAATTCCGCGACGGGGTCGTCCTCGGCCTCCTTCTGCTGGTGATCACGCTGGGCATCAATCTCCTCGTCCAGTCGGGCCTTCGCGGCCGCGGCGGAGACTCCTGAGATGGGCCGCCTCGCCTACAGGCTCCGGGACGTCGGATACGCCTACCCGGCCCCCCCGTCGCCCTTCGCCCTCGAGATCGGCTCGCTCGACGTCCCCGAGGGCAAGACCCTGGCCGTCGTCGGCCCGAACGGCGCCGGCAAGACGACCCTGCTCCTGCTCCTGGCCTTTCTCGTCCGGCCCTTGCGCGGACGGATCGACCTCTTCGGCCGCGACGCCTGGGCCGCGGACGACGGCGGCGCCCACGCCCGCCGCGACGCCGTCCTGCTCGCCCATCATCCCTACCTCTTCAAGGGCACGATCGCGGACAACGTGGCCTTCGGCCTCAAGGTCCGGAAGCTCCCGGACGCCGAGGCGCGCCCGCGGGTGGCCGAGGCCCTGGCCCTCGTCGAGCTCGACGGCTGGGGCGGGAAGCCCGTTTCCGGCCTGAGCGCGGGACAGACCCAGCGCGTGGCCCTGGCCCGGGCCCTGGCCCTGCGGCCCCGGGCCCTGCTCCTCGACGAGCCGACCGCGAATCTCGACGCGGCCCTCGGCCTGCGCACGGAGGCGGTCCTGGGCGAAGCCGGGCGGACCTGGGGCACCACGGTCATCTTCTCCACCCATGATCTGGCCCAAGCGTCCCGGCTGGCCGACGACATCCTCTATCTCTCGGACGGAAAACGGGCCGAACGCGCGGCTGCGGCCGCATTTCCCTTTCCCGGGAGGTTCTGCTAACATCTGAGCCCGGTTCCGTCCGGGTCGTCGGCGAACGGCCGGCGGAGGTCCGACAGCCCTCATGATCGATCACACAGACGCGCGCGCCCGGGTCCTCGACGCAGCGAGACCCCTGCCCTCCGAGACCGTCAGGCTCTCTCAGGCCCTGGGCCGGACCCTGGCCCGCGATATCGCCGCCCGCGAGAGCATCCCGCCGTTCACCAAGGCGACCATGGACGGCTACGCCGTGAGGGCCACGGACACCCGCCCCTGCTCCGGTCCCGGCGGCGCGGGCCCGGTCGAGCTCGCGGTCATCGCCGACCTGCCCGCCGGCCGGCCGGCGCGAACGGCCGTGGGGCCGGGCCAGGCGGTCCGCATCATGACCGGCGCGCCCCTGCCCTCCGGGGCGGACGCCGTGGTCATGGTCGAGGACACCGAGGCGGCCGGCGGCCGCGTCAGGGTCCGGCGCGTGGCCGGGCCGGGCGAGAACATCGGCCTGGCCGGCGAGGACATCCGGAAGGGCGAGATCGCCCTCGCCCGCGGGACGCTCATCGGCCCGGCCGAGACCGGCATGCTGGCCGCGGTCGGCCTGGCCCGCGTCCCGGTGACGCGCCGGCCCAGGCTGTCCGTCATCGCCACGGGCGACGAGATCATCGAACCGGGCGAACGGAAGCGGGCCGGCCAGATCCGCAATTCCAACGGGCCGGCCCTCACGGCCTTGGCCGTCCAGGCCGGCGCGGCCGCGAGCTACCTCGGCATCGCCCGCGACCGCGGCGCCTCGCTCGCCGCCAAGCTGGCCCGGGCCGAGGACGCGGATGTCCTCGTCCTCTCGGGCGGCGTTTCGGTCGGCGATTACGATCTGGTCAGGGCCCAGCTCGAGGTCTGGGGCGTCAAACCGGTCTTCTGGCAGGTCCGCATCAAACCGGGAAAGCCGGTGTTCTTCGGCCTGCGCGGCCGCCAGCTCGTCTTCGGCCTGCCGGGCAACCCGACGAGCGCCATGGTGACGTTCTGGCTGTTCGTGCGGCCGGCCGTCGACCGCCTCCTCGGCCGCGCCGCGGCCGGCCCCCCGTCGGCGAAGGCCCTGCTCGACGGGGAGATCGCGCTCAAGCCCGGGCGGGCCCAGTTCCTGCGCGGCGTCCTCACGTCCGACGGCCCCTGTCTCAAGGTCGCGCCCTACGGGGACCAGAGGAGCGGCGTCCTCCGATCCATGGTCCACGGCCGCGTCCTCATCGCGGTCCCGGCCGACGCCGCCGGGCTCGAAGCGGGCCGGGAGGTCGAGATCATCTTCATGGACGGACGGTGACCATGGCCAAGCTCAGCCACGTCGACGGCCGGGGAAAGGCCCGGATGGTGGATGTCGGGGCGAAGCCCGTGACCCGGCGCGAGGCGGCCGCCTCGGCCTTCGTTAAGCTCGGCCGGGAGACGATCGGTCTCGTCCGCTCGAACGGCCTGGCCAAGGGCGACGTCCTGGGAACGGCCCGGCTGGCCGGCATCCAGGCGGCCAAGAGGGCGCACGAGCTCATCCCCCTGGCCCACCCGATCCCGCTCGAGAACGTCGCCGTCGACCTCGACCTCGAGGAGAAGGGCGTGCGCGTCCGCTGCCGCGTCTCGGCCGAGGCCAAGACCGGGGCGGAGATGGAAGCCCTGACCGGCGCCGCGGTCGCCGCTCTGACGATCTACGACATGGTCAAGGCCGTCGAGCGAGGGGCCGAGGTCGTCCGCCTCCGACTCGACTACAAGAGCGGCGGCCGGAGCGGGGTCTACCGGAGACGGGCATGACCCGGGCCGCCGGCGGGGCGGGGACGATCGTCTCCGTCAACACGAGCGTCAGGAAAGGGCAGATCAAGCGCCCGGTCGCCTCGGTCGAGCTCCGGGCCGGTCGGGGCATCGAGGGCGACGCGCACGTCGATTTCGGCCGCCGCCAGGTTTCCCTTCTGGCCATCGAGGACATCGACGCCCAGAGGGAGCGCCTGGACGACGCCCCGGCCGTCGCGCTCGGCCCCGGCGCCTTCGCCGAGAACCTGACGACGCGCGGCCTCGATCTCGCGGCCCTGGCCCTCGGCGACGAGCTCGCGGTCGGGGCCACGGTCCGATTGCGGGTCACCCAGATCGGCAAGGACTGCCACGCCAAGTGCGCCGTCTTCCATCTCAGCGGCGATTGCATCATGCCCGCCCGCGGCGTCTTCTGCGAGGTCCTCGAAGGCGGCCCGGTCCGCCCCGGAGACAGGATTGCCAGGCGCTAAGGTCCTCCGCATCTCGGTCACGGACCGCTGCGACCTGCGCTGCGTCTATTGCATGCCCGAAGCGGGCGTGCCGCTCGTCCCGATGGCCGAGGTGCTGAGCTACGAGGAGATCGCCGCCGTCGCCCGCGCGGCCCTGTCCGCCGGGGTCCGGCGCTTCCGGCTGACCGGCGGCGAGCCCCTCGCCCGGCGGGGGGTCGTCGAGCTCGTCCGGCTCCTGGCCGCGCTTGGTCCGGACGACCTGGCTCTGACGACGAACGGCCTGCGCCTGGCCGAGGCCGCGGCCCCGCTCGAGGAGGCCGGGCTTCGGCGGGTCACCGTCAGCCTGGACACGCTCCGGCCGGGCCGCTTCGAGGCGATCACGCGACGGACGGGCCTCGACCGCATCTTCGCCGGGCTGGCCGCGGCCCGGGAGGCCGGCCTGGCCCCGGTCAAGGTCAACACGGTCGTCATCCGCGGCGTCAACGACGACGAGATCGCCGATTTCGTGCGCTTCGCCCGGCGCGAAGGCGTCGAGCTGCGCTTCATCGAGCTCATGCCGACGAGCGGGCTGACGCCCGAGTGCAAGGAGCTGGGGGCCTGGCGGCCGGCCCTGTTCGTCAAAGGCGCGGAGATCCGGGACCGGATCGCGGCGGACTTCGGGCCGCTCGAGCCGCGCGCGGGCGGGGACGGGGTCGCGGCCATGTACAGCCTCGGCGACGGGACTCGGCTCGGCTTCATCACGCCCGTGTCCGAGCCCTTCTGTCCCGGCTGCGGCCGGCTCCGCCTCGGCCCGGACGGCCGGCTGAGGATCTGTCTCTTCGACCGGGGCGGCGTCGACCTGCGCCGGATCCTGCGGGGCGGCCGGGCCGCGGCGGCCGGGCTGGAGGCCGCCTTCCGGTCGGCCTACGAGGCCAAGGCGGCCTGGGAGCGGGGCGCGATCGAAGGCCTCTCGAGCGAGATGTTCAGGATCGGAGGATGACGATGAAGGTCGGCCTTCTCACCGTGAGCGACAAGGGGGCGCGGGGCGAGCGCCCGGACCGGAGCGGGCCGGCCCTCCGCGAGATGATCGAGGCCGCCGGCGGCGAGGTCGTCCGGACGAAGATCGTCCCCGACGAGCCGGACGAGATCCGGGCGGCGCTCCTGGCCTGGTCGGACGAAGGGCTCGACCTGGTCTTGACGACGGGGGGCACGGGCTTCGGCCCGCGCGACCGGACGCCCGAAGCGACGAGGAGCGTCATCGAGCGCGAGACACCCGGTCTGCCCGAGGCGATGCGCCGGGCCGGGGCGGAGAAGACGCCCACGGCCATGCTCAGCCGGGCGGCCGCCGGCATCCACGGCGCGACGCTCATCGTCAACCTACCCGGGAGCGAAAAGGCCGCCCGCGAGAGCCTGGCCGCCATCCTGCCGGCCCTCCCCCACGGTCTCGAGGTCCTGCGGGGCGCGGCCTCGGAATGCGCCGGGACCGGCCGCCGGTCGTGATATAATAAAAGAGGAGAGGTGGCCATGAACAAGACGATCCGGCGGCTCGTCGTCGTCCTGGGGGCGGTCGCCGTCGCCGCCTCGGGGCTCCGGGCCCAAGTCCTTCAGCACGAGACCGGGGCCGTCAACATCGAGGTCCCCGTGCGCGTCTTTCAGGCCGGGACGTTCGTCGACCACCTGAACATCGGCGACTTCGAGCTCTTCGAGGACGGCCGCCCGCAGAAGATCGAGGCCTTCTATCTCGTCAAGAAGCGGATCATCGAGCGGCAGGAGCCGGCGGCCTTCTCGCCCGACACCAGCCGGCATTTCTACCTCTTCTTCGAGATGACCGAGTACGATTCCCGCGTCCGGCAGGCGCTGAGCCTTTTCGTTGACGAGGTCCTCCTGCCCGGCGACAACCTGACCCTGGTCACGCCGATGAGGACCTACCGGATGAAGAGCGAGGCCTTCAGCGACGCGGGCCGGGCCCGGGTGTTCGAGCAGATCCTGGGCCTCCTGCGGCGCGACATCCTGGCCGGGGGCACGGAATACCGGGAGGTTGTGGACGACCTGAAGGCCTTGGCCCTGACCATGACCGGGGCGGTCGGACTGACGGCCACGAACACCCAGTCACCGATGGCCGGGGACCTGTTCGGGGGCGGCTCGATCTTCGACGTCAACATCTCGGTCGAGGAACAGCTCCAGGCCTACACGACCCTGCTCGGCCGGCTGGAGTCGATCCGGCAGGTGGACCAGGCCCAGGTCACGGCCCTAGCCGAGAGCCTGCGCGGCCAGTCCGGCCGCAAGGAGATCTTCCTCTTCTACCAGAGGGAGTTCATCCCCAAGCTCGACCCGATGATCCTGACGGCCTACCAATCCGTGTACAACGAGCGCCCCGACATCGTCCAGACCGTCACGGGTTTGTTCGAGTTCTTCCGGCGGGAAACGTCCCTCGACGTCGAAGCCGTCCGGCGGGCCTACTCGGACTCGGGGGCGGCCGTCCACTTCCTGTTCCTGACCCGGCCGGCGCCGAAAGTCCCGGGAGTGACCATGGAGGAGCAGTCGGAGGACATCTTCGCGCCCTTCCGGGAGATGAGCCGGGCGACCGGAGGCTACATGGCCTCGACCGCGAACCTCGAGGTGGCGATGAAATCCGCCGTGGCCGCGGCCGAGAATTACTATCTCCTCTATTATACCCCGGACGGGTACCGGACCGACGGCCGCTTCCGGCGCATCACGGTCAAGGTCCGGGCCGGCGGTGTCTCGGTCAGCCACCGCCTCGGCTATATCGCCGAGTAGCCCGGGCGGGCTTCGGCAGGCCCGGCCCGCCCTTGGAAAATCATCCTGAAGATGATAAGATAAGCCCTCGCTCAGGAGGTCGGAATGAAGAAGATCGCTCTCGTCTGCAGCGTCATCATGGCCCTCACGCTCCTCCTTCCAGCCCAGGACTACAAGGGCAAGGGGCGCTTGGGCGGACTTGTCACCGACGAGGCCGGCGCGCCCCTCGAGGGCGTCAGCGTCAGGCTGTTCAGCCCCCGGGCCGGCGGCGGGCTGACGGTCCAGACCGACAAGAACGGCAAGTGGACGGCCGTCTGGATCCGGAGCGGCGGCTGGGATCTCGATTTCGAGAAGATCGGCTACGGGCCGAAGAAGATCTCGGTCGAGGTCTCCGAGAGCCGAAAGAACCCCGACGTCACGGTCAAGCTGGCGAAGGTCGAGGGGCTCGTGCTCACGGACAGCATCCGGGACCTGGTCGGCAAGGGCAACGAGCTCTTCGACCGGGGCGATTTCGCCGGGGCGCTGGCCGTTTACGAGGAGATCGTCGCCAAGAACCCGGACGCCTATCCCGTCTACATGAACATCGGCAACAGCCACTTCGCCCAGGAGAACTACGACCTGGCCGAGGCGAGCTACATGAAGGTCTTGGAGAAGGACCCGGACCGGGCCGAGGCCGTCATCGCCGTCGGCAACTGCTACGCCAACCGCGGCCAGAGCGACAAGGCCATGGAATGGTACGGCAAGATCGAGTTTGAGAAGATCGAGGACCCGGCCGTGCTCTACAACCTGGGCACGAACTATTACAACAACTCCAAGTTCGAGGAGGCCCTCAAGTTCTACCAGAAGGCCGTGGAGAAGCAGAGGGATTTCACGGACGCCCTGTACCAGCTCGGCCTGGCCTATCTCAACCTCCAGAAGAACGCCGAGGCCGTGGCCGCGTTCGAGAGCTACCTGAAGATCGACGCCGATTCCCCGCGGGCCGCCCAGGTCACGAGCTTCCTCGACTACCTCAGGAAGAAATAGGGGCCCGGAGGCGATGAGAACCCCGGTCCGACTGGCGCTCGCCCTTCTGGCCGTCGCGGGCCTCGCCGCGGCCCAGAAGGTCGCCGAAAAGGACCTGGCCCGGCCTTACCAGGACTGGCTCCATCTCGTCGCCTACCACATCCAGCCGGTCGAGAAGGATGTCTTCCTCCAGCTCAGGAACGACCGGGACCGCGACGCCTTCATCCGGACCTTCTGGAAGCAGAGGGACCCGACGCCGGGGACCCCCGAGAACGAATACCAGGAAGAGCTGGCCAAGCGCTTCCAGTACGTCAACGAGTTCTTCGGGCGGACGACCTCGCGGGAGGGCTGGCGGACCGACATGGGGCGCTACTACATGATCCTCGGCCCGCCCCAGGGCATCGAGCGCTACGAGGCCACCCTCGGGCTCGTGCCCTGCCAGGCCTGGAGCTATTACGGCGACGCCCGCAGGGACATGCCCCCGCAATTCATCCTGCTGTTCTACCAGAGGGGCGGCGTCGGCGAGTACAGGCTCTACGATCCGGTCTCGGACGGGCCGGCGCGCCTCCTGCAACAGCAGAAGGAGATCGGGGACCCCTTCGACTACCAGGCTCTCTACGAGAAGATCTACGACCTCGCGCCGACCCTGGCCGAGTACGCCATCACCCGCATCCCGGGCGAGTACGGCCTCGACCTCTCGCCCTCGCCCCGAAACGCCATTCTCCTGGCGACCATCATCGAGTCCCCCAAAGCGGACGTCAACCCGTCTTACGCCTCCCACTTCCTCAACTACCTGGGCGTCGTCTCGACGGAGTACCTGACCAACTTCGTCGAGAGCTACGCCGCGACCGCCCTGATCCGGGATCCGGCCACGGGTCTGCGCTTCCTCCATTTCTCCATCGTCCCGACCGAGATCAACGTCGATGCCTACGTCCCCAGGGACCAGTTCTACTGCAACTTCCGGGTCGATGTCAGCCTGCGGCAGGGGGAGGCCATCGTCTTCCAGTACGGCCGGGAGTTTCCGCTCTATTTCCCGCAGAGCGACTGGGACAAGGTCCGCGCCAGCGGCCTGGCCGTGGAGGATTCCTTCCCCATCCTCGAGGGGAAGTTCAAGCTGAACGTCCTCCTGACCAACACCGTCGGCAAGCAGTTCAGCGTCCTGGAGAAGGATATCGATGTGCCGGCCGACGACCGGGCGGTCGCCATCGACGGCCCCTTCCTCGGCTACAGGTTCGAGACCTATCCGCGCGACGTCCACATCCCGTTCAAGGTCCAGGACCAGAAGCTGGTCACCGACCCCCGGATGACTTTCGCCCGGACGGACACCCTGGCCGTGCTTTTCAACATCGTCAACGTCTCGGAGGATCTCCACCGCGGCGGCTCGGCGACGATCACCGTGCAGGGACTGAGGCCGGCCGCCCCGGTCCGGAAGACCTATACCGTCAGGCTCGACGGCTCTCCCTACGCCAGGATCATGAGCTTTCCGCGGACGATCCCGGCGGCCGACCTCGATCCGGACTATTACGAGATCGCCGTCGAGATCGTCGGCCCGGACGGCCTGATCGCCGCCGCGAAGAAAAAGGAGACCTTCGTCATCTCGCCCAGCGCCGCCGTCGGTCACCCCATCGCCAACGCCAAGGGCTTCTCCCTGGCCAACCAGTTCCTGTACCGCTACATGCTGGCCCAGCAGGCTGAGAAGACGGGGCGGAGGGAGGCCGCGTCCGCCCTCTATGAGCAGGCCTTCCAGCTCAATCCCGACTATCATGAGGGCGTCCTCATGTACGGAAACTTCCTCAACGCCACCGGCGCCTTCGGCCGGACCCTCGAGATCGCCGAGAAGCTGAGGGAGGACGGCCAGAGGCAGTTCTCCTATCATGTCCTTCGGGGACACGCCCTGGCCGGCCAGGGCAAAGACGAAGAGGCCCTGACCGAGCTGCAGCTGGCCAACAGGATCTACAACAGCGATACGACCGTCCTGAACGCCCTGGGAAGGTGCTATTTCCGGCTCGGCCGTAAGACCGAGGCCCTCGAGGCCCTCAACGCCTCGCTGTCCCTCGATCCCGATCAGGAAACGGTCAAGAAGCTCATCGCAGAGATCAAGAAATAGCCCTCCCCCTATCCATTTATTTGGATTTTATTCAATATTTTGTATATCAGTTCCGCCTGTCGCCTCTCCTGAATATCATAAACTATTATTATTCAATAATATATATCAATCCAATAATCCCGGCCATTTGGCACGTGAATTGCTACCATCTTAAAAAACGAAGAAGGAAAAACTGTACTCCCAAGAACGACTGGAGGTGATAATGACCAGGGAGTCTGGAGGAGGCATCGGAAAGGGGAGGGAGCGGACGGCCGCTCCAGGGTTATGGAAGCAAGTCAAACAGGAGGTATCATTGAGGAAACACCTCATCGTTCTGGCCGTGTTGCTGTTGGCCGTCACGCTGACAGCCCAGGTCAGAACGGGAAACATCTACGGCAAGGTCACCGACACGGAGGGCAACGTCCTCCCGGGCGTGAGCGTCACCCTGAGGGGGCCTCAGATCGCGCCCATGTCCGCGGTCACGGGCGAGGCGGGGATCTTTCGGTTCGTGTCCCTGTCCCCCGGCAGTGAATACGAGCTCACGGCCGAGCTCACGGGCTTCAAGAGGGCGACCAAGACCGGGGTCATCGTTCAGGTCGGCTCCAACGTCGGGATCGATCTGATGCTGGAGGTCGGCACCCTTGAGGAACAGGTCACGGTCGTGGCCGTCTCGCCGATCATCGAGCTCAAGAAGACGACCGTCGGCCAGAACCTCGACAAAGAGACCCTTCAGTCTCTGCCGTCCGCCCGCGACCCCTGGGTCGTCATGCAGCAGGCCCCGTCCATCGTCATAGACCGTGAGAACGTCGGCGGCAACGAGTCCGGTCAGCAGTCGGGCTTCATCTCCCGCGGCGACACGAGCGGCGCGCGCGTGTCGGGCAACCAGGGCGCCAACAACATCTGGTCGGTCGACGGCGTCGACATCACCGACCCGGCGGCCCTCGGCGGCTCGGCCCTGTACTACGACTTCGACATGTTCGAAGAGCTGAACGTCACGGTCGGCGGCGCGGCCGACGTCACCGTCCAGACGGGCGGCGTGGCCCTGAACATGGTCACCCGCCGCGGCGGCAACCGGATGAGCCTGGCCGGCCGCTTCTATCTGACCGACACCTTCTTCCAGTCCACCAACATCACCGACGATCTGATCGCCATCGGCGTCCTCGACACCAACAAGATCCAGCAGATCAAGGACTACGGCTTCAACGCCGGCGGCCCGATCATCAAGGACAAGCTGTGGTGGTGGGGCGCCTACGGCGTCCAGGACATCTTCACCTGGACCCTTCCCAACCGCACGGCCATCGGCGCCGTCAACCCGGCGGCCAAGAACCAGGCCCTGCTGAACAACTACAACCTCAAGCTCAACGCCCAGATCCTGCCTAACAACCGCTTCGAGGCCCTGGTCACCTCGGGCGCCAAGGAGCTGTTCGGCCGCAACGCCGGCGTCGAGAAGCCCGAAGGCGACCACCAGACGGGCAAGTACCACTGGGGCAGTCCGGTCATCAAATTGCAGGACGAGCACGTCTTCGGCAACAACTTCTTCGTGTCCCTGAAGTACGCCTTCACCGACGCCGGGTTCGGCTGGCGGCCCATCCCCGACGAGCGCATCCAGTACCCCTCCGTCCGTGACCAAACGCTGGGCAAGTTCGTCCCCTACACGACCGGCATGAACGCCAGCTGGGACTCCTACGGCGTGTCCCGGCCGCGGAGCAACTACCAGATCCAGGGCTCGTACTTCAATGACACGCTCTTCGGGATGAGCCACGAGTTCAAGTTCGGCGCCGAGCTCTCGCACAAGGTCCAGGCCACGGAGCCGGACGGCACCGGCTTCATCCAGGGCTTCCGCCTGTACCGGAACTACCTCGGCGAGAACCTGGACGTCGACGGCAACGGAACCCGGACCGTGGCCGAGATGGCCGGATGGCAGCGGGCCTACATCCCCCGCCGGACCGGCAGCGCTTCGACCGCCGACCAGTACGCGGTCTTCTTCCAGGACACCATCGTCAAGGGCAATTTCACCTTCAACCTCGGCCTGAGGTTCGACAAGCAGTGGTCGGGCCAGGGCGCCTACACCAACGACGCCATCCTCGGCGGCACCCCGGCCTGGGACGCCGTCTTCGCCTCGGCCACGACCAGCACGCTCGACGCCATCCTGCCCGACGTTTCGGTCAACGCGGTCAAGGGCATCGCCCAGGTCGTCAACGGCGAGGACCGGCCCTACCAGTGGAACGTCTTCTCGCCACGCCTCGGCTTGACCTGGGACATCGCCGGCGACGGCAAGACCGTGGCCAAGCTGGCCCTGTCCCAGTACGGCGACGTCATGGGCGTCGGCTGGTACACCGCCACCCCCACCAACACCGGCGGCTACATGTACTACTGGTGGCGGGACGACAACAGCAACCAGAAAATGGACCTGGACGAGATGTACTGGCATTACTCCAATCGCTTTGCTGCGGCGCCCGCCGAGGGATATGTGCCCGGCACTCCCGCCCGGTACGTCCCTTACCAGGTCTTCAATTCCGACGGCACTCTGACCGATATAGCCGAGACTATGCTGTTCAATAGCGTGCCCAATACGGCCTATGACAACCAGGACGCCTATTTCTCCGGCAACGTCTCGGGCTTCGACTGGAATAATCCGGTCAACGTGGACTACCAGAGGGGCGTCACCTCCTACTTCTTGAACCGCGGAGCCCAGAACTCGGCCCGGACCCGCGAGATCATGCTCACCCTCGAGAGGGAACTCGGGGCCGATTTCTCGGCCTCGATCAACGCGACCTACCGGAAATTCGACAACGTCATGGCCGGCTACAGGTACTACGCGGCCGAGCACGCGGAAGATTACCCCAACATGTGGGGCCCCGGCGTGACACCGACGGACATCATCGTCGATGAAGAGACGATTTGGGCCAACGGCTGGTTGGTCCAAGCCGGCACCATCCCCTCGACCTTCCATATCGGCGGCACCTTCACCGGTAGTGTCGAGCAGGGCTACAACTGGACGTTCAACGCCTACGACCCGGTCACCAACCCCAGCGGCTTTCTGCCTGGCGATCCTCGCTACGGCTCCACGTACAGCTCGGGTGACGCGGCCGGGCGCCCCTATTGGCTCCCCAGCGCTGGCTACCCCACCACCAGCTCTCGCTACACCCTGTACAAGACGACCGACGACTGGTACACCTACAAGGGCATCGACTTCATCCTGAACAAGAGGCTGTCACACAAGTGGATGATGAACGCCTCGGTCACACTGCAGGCCCAGAGAGCCTATTGGGGCGACGTGTATGGCAACCCGACCAACCAGTGGGCTCAAGACGGCAAGGCCTACGGAGACTGGGGCGGCGCGGCCAGCGGCAAGACGAGCGTCCTCATGTACACCCGCTGGATGGCCAAGCTCAGCGGCCTCTACCAACTGCCCTACGGCTTCAACATCTCCGGGACCATCAACGCCCGGGAAGGCTGGCGCGTCCCCCACTACTTCTACCTGTACGATAACAACGCCCCCAACCGCGCCCAAAGCTGGAGCAACACCATCTACACCCAGCCCCTCACCACCGAGGCCCTGCCCACCTTCTACAACGTCTCCCTCCGGCTCGAGAAGAGGATCAACATCGGGGCGGGCCGCATGTATCTCATGGCCGACGTCTTCAACCTGCTCAATTCCAACATGGTTATCCGCTCCTACGACGAGCAATACGGCAGCATCTACTTCCAAAGGGCCGGAGCGGCCAACGAGTTCCAGCAGTACAATAGCGTTCCCTACAACTACACTGCCCTCCGCAACGAGATCCTGAACCCCCGCATCATCCGCTTCGGGGCCAGGTTCGAGTTCTAAGCAGCAGAGCACCACGCAGAAGCACAGAAAGCCCGTCCCGGCGCAAGCCGGGACGGGCTTTTCCTTTTCGGGAGGGAAAGGGATCAGTCGTCCGAGACACCGGGCCTGAAGGCGCGGCCCTTCTTCTTCTCGGAGACGCGGCGCTTGTCGGCCAGCATCTTCTCTTTGGCCCTTTTCGACCGCTTCCTCTTCTGACGGCGGATCTTGGCGATCCGCCGCTCCTCCTCGCTCTCCTTGCCCAGGACGGCCGCCTCGATCTTGTCGGCCAGGATGCGCCGGGCCAGGTAGCGATTGAGGGCCTGGGACCGTTCCTGCCGGCACTTGACCTCGACGCCGGTGGGAAGGTGCTTGAGGTAGACGCAGGTCGCGACCTTGTTGACGTTCTGGCCGCCGGGACCGCCCGACCGGACGAACTTCTCGAGGATGTCCTCTTCGCGGATGCCGAGTCGCTCCATCCGCTCCGCCAGGGCCTGCTCCTTGTCGGGACCGACGCCGAATGTCGCCATATCCCTATCGTATCCAAATCGGGGACACAATACCATTTTCCGAATTTCGCCGGCCTAAAAGTCCCGGTTGGGCCCGTGATCCTCTTCGATCGACAGACCCTGGATCCCAGATGCGTTTCCCTCAGCCCGGCCGGCACATTCGGAAATTCGGAAAATGGTATTGTGTCCCCTTTTTTTGGAATAAACGGACGCATCCGGCGTCAAAACAACGGAGGTTCCCATGAAGAAATCCCGAGCACTGACCGCCTTCGCCGTCCTCGTCGCTGTCCCGCTCCTCGCCGCCGTCCCCGCCGCCGAGCAGGCCCCGCCGCCGGGCGCGGCCCAGGCCCCCCCGCCCCAGCGCGCGCCGATCAAGCCGCCGCCGATCCCGCCCGTGCCGCCGCCCCCGGCCGCTCCCGCCTCCGGCCCTGTAACGACTGCCGAATCAACGAATTACGACGCGACCTCGACCTACCCCGAGGTCCTCGCGTTCATCCGCGACCTCCAGAAGCTCTCGCCCCTCGTCCGGGTCGAGACGATCGCCACGTCGACCGAGGGCCGGGCCATCCCGCTCCTCGTCATCGGCCAGCCCGTGCCCCGGGACCCCTTGGCCCTGCGCCGCGACGGCCGCGCCGTCGTCTACATCCAGGCCAACATCCACGCCGGCGAGGTCGAAGGCAAGGAATCGGCCCTGATGCTGGCCCGCGACATCGTCCTTGACCCCAAGCCTCCCTACCTCGACAGGCTCGTCCTCCTCATCGCGCCGATCTTCAACGCCGACGGCAACGACAAGATGGACCCCCGGAACCGCATGGGCCAGGTCGGCCCCGAGAAGGGCTCGGGCGTCCGCCACAACGGCCAGAACCTCGACCTCAACCGCGACGCCATGAAGCTCGAGAGCCCGGAGATGCGGGGCCTCGTCCGCAACGTCCTCCTGCGCTGGGACCCCCTGCTCCTGATCGACTGCCACACGACCGACGGCTCCTACCACCAGGAGCCCGTGACCTACTCTTGGCCGCTCTGCCCGAACGGCGACGCGGCCGTCCTCAAGTACGCCCGCGACCGATTGCTGCCGGCCGCCGACGCCGCGCTCGAGAAAAAGTACGGCACGCTCTCCGTCCCCTACGGCGACCCCATGGATTTCAAGGACATGGAAAAAGGCTGGCGGACCTTCGGCCACCAGCCGCGCTACCTGACCAACTACGTCGGCCTGCGGGGCCGGCTCTCCGTCCTCATCGAGAACTACAATTACGCCGACTTCCGGACGCGCGTCGCCGGCAACTACCACTTCCTCAAGGCCCTCCTCGATCACGTCGCCGCCAACGCCGCCGAGATCCAGAAGCTCGCCGCCGAGGCCGACGCCCGGGCGGTCCGGAGCGGGCTCACCCCGGCCGAGACCGACACCTTCGGCCTCGACATCGACGTCCAGCCTCTGCCCGGCAAGATCTCGGTCCTCGGCTACGAGATGGAAGCCCCGCCTCCGCCCGCCGAGGGCGCGGCGCCCGGTCCCTTCCCGCGCCTGAGGCCGACCGACCGCTCGAAGACCTACGCCATGCCCTATTACGCCGACTTCGTCGACAGGCGCTCGGTCCGCCTCCCCTACGCCTACCTCATCCCCGTCGCCGGCGCGGACATCCCCGACAAGCTCCGCCAGCACGGACTGGCCGTCGAGCGCCTGACCTCCGCCGTGACCCTCGAGACGGAGGCCTTCCGCATCAAGGAGATCAAGGGCGCCGAGCGCCTCTACCAGGGGCACCGGACCAACACGGTCAAGGGCGAATACGCCGTGGACAAGCGGGAATTCCCGGCCGGAACGCTCTTCGTCCGGACGGCCCAACCGCTCGGCCGCCTGGCCGCCTATCTCCTCGAGCCGGAGTCGGACGACGGCCTCCTCGTCTGGAACTTCTTCGACCGCGACATCGTCAGCCAGTGGGGCCGCGGCGGGCAGACCTACCCCGTGTATAAACTCTTGACCCCTCAGAACCTGGCGTCAGAGGGAATGGATTAGGCCCGGCTACTTCTTTTTCTTCTTGGCCGAGACCAGATACTTGCCGCAGTTCTCGCAGACGTAGATGTCGTTGGAATCCTCCATGGCCGAGTACATCTGCGTCGAGATATTGATGTTGCAGCCCTGGCAGACCCCTTCGACGGCCTCGGCGACGGCGAAGCCGTAGCGCTCCATCAGCCGGTCGAAGCGGGTCAGCAGGTCGCGGTCGAGCTCCTCGCGGATCATGGCCGCCTGCTTCTGGAACTCCTTCTGCTGCTCCTTGGTCGCTCTCTTCTTCCTGAGCTCGATCTCCTGGAGCTTCTTGAGCAGGCGGGCCCGGCTGACGATCTTCTCCTCGTGGACGAACCGGAACTCGATCCCGGCCAGGCTGTCGTAGAGCTCGGTCTTGTCCTTGGCCGCCAGGATCCGGCCGCGGTTCTCGGGCCGGATGAGAAAGCGGGCCAGGCCGGCGAAGAGGTGGTTGAAGAGCCCGGGCAGGGTCGGGTTCCAGACGACCAGGATGATCAGGTGGACCTTCTGGCCGTCGTGGGCGTCGAAGTCGATGCCCTTCTCCGACCGGCCGACCGCGACGGCGATCTCGCCCCCGGCGTCGACGCGGGCGTGCGGCAGGGCGACGCCGAAGCCGATGGCCGTCGAGACCAGGTTCTCGCGGTCGATGACGCGGGTCAGGATGAGCTTCTTGTTGTCGATGACCTTCTGCTTGGCCAGCACGTCGAGGAGCTCTTCGATGGCCTCGACCTTGTCCTTGCTCTTGAGGTCAAAGACGACCTGATGGGGTTTGAGGTAATCCGAAAAGTGGGAGATGCGAAGGGCGGGTTTAGCTTCCATGCCCGAAAATCTTAGCACACCGCGGGGAAAAAGCCAACCCTCGGTCCGCTTCAATCCGCCCGCGAGAACGCGGTCCCCGGCGCGAACCCCGGCAGAGCCTCCCGCTCCTGGAGGATGGCGATGATCCCCCGGGTCCAGTCGACGATCTGCAGAGCGCCGCGGAGGTCCCAGTCGGGCTGGATCTCGTCGCCGACCTTGTGGTATTTCGTGGCCCGGTAGTCCTCGAACTTCCGCCGGACGAGGTCCTTGTCCGGGCCCTTGGATACGAGGCCCTGGCTGAGCCAGACCCCCGGGACCCCGGCCCGGATGAAGCTCATCTGGTCGGACCGGAACGCGAACCCGAGCTCGCCGTTGCGCTCGGGGATGTAGCGGAGGCCGAGCTCTTCGGCGGCCCGGCGGCAGACGCCGTCGAGGTCGGACAGACGGGCCCCGATGGCAAAAACGTCCTCCGTCTCGCCCCAGACGTTGGTCATCTCGAAGTTGATGTTGGCGATGACCTTGGCCGCCTCGAACGGCATGTGCCGGGCGAAGAAGTCCGAGCCGAGGAGGTTCTGCTCTTCGGCCGTCACGGCGACGAAGCAGAGGTCGTCCTTGAGCCTCTCCGGCCGCTGGGCGGCGTGGCCCGCCAGCGCGAGCATGGCCGCGGAGGCCGCGCAATTGTCGACGGCGCCGTTGTAGATCTGGTCGCCTTCGAGCGACGCGTCACGCCCGAAGTGGTCGTAGTGGGCCGAGAGGACGATCGTCCGCCCCGTCGCGGCGGGATGCCGGGCCCGGACGACGCCGGCCACGTTGACGCCCTGGACGGTCCGGAACGTCCGCCGCTGGCGGACCGTCGCCGTCAGGCCGAGCGGGACGGGCGCGAAATCGGGGGTCTCGGCCTTCGCCCGGAGGGCCTTCCGGTCGAGCTTGACCGCGGCCACGAGCCTGTCGGCCGTCGGGCCCGAGATCCAGCCCTCGAAGAGGAGCCGCCGCTCGCGGTCGGGCAGGAAGAAGGCCTCGCTCTTCCACGAGGCCGGCAGGACGTCCCAGCCGTAGGCGGCGCCCTTGGCGTCGTGGATGATGAGGACGCCGGCCGCGCCGAGGGCGGCGGCCTTCTCGAACTTGTAGGTCCAGCGGCCGTAATAGGTCATGTCCTCGCCGTCGAAGACGCCGCCCGGCCGGTTTCCCGGCTCGTTGATCTCGACCAGCAGGACCTTGCCGGCGAGGTCGAGCCCCTTGATATCGTCCCAGTCCCGCTCGGGGGCCTGGATGAGGAAGCCGCCGTAGACGACCTCGCCCGAGGCCTCGACCGGCGCGTCCTCGCGCTCCGTCCGGACGACGAAATCCTCCCAGAGAACGGGGGCGATCGTCCCCTCCGGCGCGGCGAACTCGAGCACGGCTCGCGGGTCCGGCGTCGATCCCCTGAGGGGGAAGGTCTGCCGGTAGCCCGAGGGGAAGGCGGGGTCGAGGCCCATCGTCCGGAAATAGTCCTCGTGGTACCGGGCGGCCAGCTCGATGCCGTTCGTCCCGACGGCCCGGCCCTCCAGCTGGTCGCTCGAGAGATAGCGGATATGGGCCGCGATCTCGTCGGTCGTGACCGGTTCCATCCGGCCCGGCGAGCCCTGGCAGGACCACAGCGCGAGGACAAGGGCCGCGGCGGCGGCCGGCGTGCGGCGGCGACGATCCCTGGGCATGGCACCCTCCATGACGCTCCCGATCTCGTCCGAAGACGCCCCATGATACCACAGATTTGACCGCGCCGGGACTTTGCCTTAACATGGCTTCTCGCGCCCCCGGGCGCCTAAGAAAGGAGTCCGCCATGTCCAGAATCCATAGATCCGCCGCGGCCCTCGCCGCCGTCGCCCTCCTCGGGGCCCTCGCCCCCGCGACTCTCGTGAGCCAGGCCCCGGAGGCCAGGGCCGAGCTGCCCGTCCTGGTCACGTCCTGCGGGCAGAGCATCGGGCCCACGACGATCAAGGTCGTCCTGCAGAGGCTGAAGATGGACTACGACATCGACCCGCTGGCCACCCCCGAGGCCCTTCAGGCCAAGGCCAAGGCCGGCGCGCCCTACAGGTCGCTCATCATCACCATGGGGGCCAGCCTCAAGGGCATGGGCGCGGCTGGCATCGAGATCGAAGACGAGATCGCCCGGGTCTCGGCCCTCATGGCCGAGGCCCGCAAGTCGGGGATCAAGATCATCGGCGCCCACATCGAGGGCCTGAAGCGCCGCTCCCAGGGGGCTGCGGCCGGCGACACGACCGACGAGCAGTCGATCGACGCCGTGGCGCCGGGCTCGGACATCCTCCTCGTCCTCAAGGAAGGCAACTCCGACGGCCGCTTCACGACCATCGCCGCGGCCGGGAATGTCCCGCTGATCGAGTTCGAGAAGACGATGGACCTCATCCCCGCCCTGGAGAAGCTGTTCGCGAAATAGGGGGACGGGGGATGCCTCCGGGGGGGCGTCTGTGCTACAATGCCGCCGGGCCGGGCGCGGGCTCGGGCCCGAAGGAGGTCCGGCCATGGTCGCCACCGAAACGGTCAAGACGGTCCTGCTCGTCCTGTTCGGTCTCTCGATCCTCTGGATCATCGTCATCATCGTCCGCAACGACATGCAGACGATCATCCGCGCCCTCATCGTGGCCGCGCTCCTCGGGCTCGGCCTCTATTACGTCAGTCAGACCAAGCTCGAGATGCTGTCCTACCGGGCCGTCAAGGACGAACTCTTCCCGGTCAAGGCCAAGGCCTATGTCTACGACATGCGGGAAGGCCTCGTCGCCGGAAGCCCGACCACGACCTTCGTCTTCCGGGACCCCGGGCCGCCGATCGCCGTGGCCATGATGAACGGCGGGAAATACATGGCCATCAAGGACGTCCGCCGCGTCAACGTCGTCCTCGAGTACCTCGGCCTGCCGCCGGTCGAGAAGGGCGTGCCGGAGCTGGCCTCCATCACCGGCAAGACGATCGACGCCGACAAGTACCGCTGGGATGATTACGCCCGGGGCGTCCTGCTCCTCGAGCGGGGCATCTGCCGCGACCTGACCTCGACCGAGACCTTCACCTGCATCGCCCGGATCACGATCACGGCCCGCTGAGCCCATGAGCGCGACGACCGCCGCGACCGTGGTCCTGGCCGTGATGGTCGCGGCCTTCGTCGCCGCCAAGCTGTTCAGGATCTCGACGGAGCTCTCGCTCTTCGCCGCCGCCCTGGCGGGCGCGCTGGCGGCGGGGGACGGCCTGCCGGCCCGGGCCGTCGTCGAAGGGGCCTTCACCTATTTCGACATCGTCCTCATCTTCGTCACCGCGACGCTGTTCATGAACCTGCTCAAGGAGTCGGGGGCGGCCGCGTTCGTCGTCCGGGCCATTCTCCGCCGCTTCCACCGGCGCAAGGCGCCGCTGTTCGTCCTGCTGGCCCTGCTCCTGCTCGTGCCCGGGGCGCTGACCGGCGCGGGCAGCGTCACCGTCCTCATCATGGGCGGCCCGGCGGCCACGGTCCTGGGCACCATGGACATCCCCCGGCCCAGGATCGCCGCCATCATCTTCCTCATCGCCGGGCTGAGCGCGGCCGCGCCGCCGGTCAATCTCTGGGCCATGCTGACGGCGGCCGGCGTCAACATGCCCTACGTCGGGTTCTTCCTGCCGCTCCTCGTCCCCTGCGTCCTGCTGGCCCTGATGACGATCTTCATCCTCGGGGCCGGGGCCAGGCCGGTCGATCTGGCCAAGGCGCTGGCCGAACTCCCCGAGGCCCCGCCGAAGATGAGCTGGGCCCGCGTCGCGACGCCGTTCGCCGTCTTCTTCCTCCTCGTCGTCGCCGGCCGCGTCTTCCCGTTCGACATGCCGGTCCTGGGCCTGCCGCTGATGTTCGCGGCGGCGGCCGCGGCGGCCCGGCTCCTCTCGCCGGTCAAGATCCCCCTCCTCCGGACCTCGACGGACACCATCCACCAGCTCCTGCCCCTCATCGGGACGCTGACCTGCGCCGGGGTCCTGGTCGAGATCATGGCCCTGACCGGCGTCCGCGGGCTCATCGCCATCACCACGGTCACCCTGCCCATCACGGTCGTCTTCCTGACGCTCGCCGTCACCCTGCCGGTCTCGGAGGCCGTGCTGATGTGGGGCGCGGCGCCCGTCCTCGGCGTCCCGCTCGTCCTCTACTTCAACACCATCGGGCTCGATCCGGTCGTCGCCCTGGCCGGGATGAGCGTCATCTGGCCGCTCGGCGACGCCATCCCCCCGACGGCCATCATCGGACGGCTGACCACATCGACCGTGGGCCTGACGGAGCCCTACGGCAGGTTCCTCAGACATTGCCTCGGGCCGGCGGTCCTCATCGCCGTCGCCGGCACGCTCATGGTCGTCTTCAGCAAGAAGCTCGCCTTCCTGACGGTGTTTTGAGATGAACGCGCTCGTGACGGTCCTCTACTACCTCATGACGGCGGCCATCGCCGCCCTGCTCGTCCGGAGCTTCCTCAAGAGGAGGACCTGGCAGGAGGAGGCCCTCATCATCATCGTCCTCATCCCCTTCCTCCTGCGGCTGCTGAGGCTCAAATGACCCGAAAGATCGTCATCGCGGCGCTGGGCGGAGCCCTGGCGGTCTGCGCCGGGCTGAGCTTCTACCGGAGCCGGCACCTGCGCGAGCCGGTCGTCCCGGGCCCGGGCCTCACGCGCGTCGTCAGGCTCGGGGATTACTTCGCGCCGATCAAGGGCACCGTCAACGACGCCAACGTCTACATCCTCGAGGGACAGGAGCCCGGCGGGACCGTCCTCCTTCTCGGCGGCACGCACCCCGAGGAGCCGGCCGGGCGCCTGGCCTCCTGGATCTTCGCCGAGAACGCCGCGATCGCGCAGGGCCGGCTCATCGTCATCCTTTCGGCCAACCGGAGCGCGTCGACCGCGACCCGGGTCGGCGGGGCCTATCCGCCGGACTTCACCATCCCGACGGCCTGGGGCGGCCAGACGTTCCGCATGGGCGACCGCTGGTCGAACCCGCTCGACCAGTGGCCCGATCCCGAGGTCTATATCCACTATCCGTCGCGCCAGGAGCTGGCCTACGTCGACATCCGCAATCTCAACCGGGCCTTCCCCGGCCGGCCGAACGGGACCCTGACCGAGCGGACCGGCCACGCCATCACTGAGCTCATCCGCCGGGAAGAGGTCGACGTCGCCATCGACTTCCACGAGGCCGAGCTCCAGTATCCGGTCATCAGCACCATCGTCGCTCACGAGAAGGGCGCCGACCTGGCCGCCGCGGCGTCCATGTTCATCAGCAGCCTGGAGGGCTTCGCCATCGGCGTGGAGAACTCGCCCAAGGCCCTGCGCGGACTCTCCCACCGCGAGATCGGCGACGCCACCGGCGCCATCTCCCTCCTGCTCGAAGCGCCGGAGCCCTTCCTCGACGCGACGCGCGGCCGGACGGACCGCCGGCTGCTGCTCACGGGCCGGGACGAGTTCGTCGTCCGGGCCGGCCGGCGCGGCCTCCTGTTCGAGAAGATCGACGAGAAGGGCTGGCCCATCGACGTCCGCGTCGGACGCCACCTGTCGACCGTGCTCCAGATCCTCGAGATCTGGTCGGGCGACTATCCGGACCGGGCGGTCGTCGTCTCCGGCGTCCCGCGCTATGCCGAGGTCGTCGAAAAGGGGACGGGGGCGTTCCTCAAGGACCCCCGATCGGTCGAGCCCTCAAAGCTCCACTACGAATAGCCTGGACTATCCTTCCCGGGCTCCGGCTCGGCCCGGGAACCGCCTCGCTCCGGGCTCTGCCTGACAGGAAGAACGCTTGTCGGAGGAGCGCGGATCGGATCGAGTCAGAGCTTGCGAGGGACGGTGAAAAGAAGCGTCAGCACAAGGAGGACGTAAACCGCGGTGAGCGCGGCGTGCGGCCGCGGGCCGGCCCCGGCGCGGCCGGGGAACGGGCCTTCGCCCGGCGCCGGAAGAGGCCGGGGGTCCCAGGGCAGGCCGTAGCGGTCGCAGAGGCCATGGACGTTCAGGAAGTGGATGACCGGAACGCCGTCCGCGGCCATGGCCTGGATGACGCCGCGGCGATCCGGCGACGGCAGGGGCACGCGGCGGGCCAGCCCCGGCTCGACCGACAGGACCGCGGAGTCCGTGCCCATGTTCGCCCAGCTGCCGCCGATGTTGACGAAGGCCTTGAGGGGCCGGGCGCCGGCCTGTTCACGGTAAAGCGACATCCGCCGGGCGACGTTGCCCTCGAGGCCGGACTCTTCGAGGAAGGGGGCCTCCCCCACCCGGATCCGCGCGACGAGCAGGGCCCGGCCCGCCGCGGCCATGTCCCGGCCGACGTCCCCCTCCCCGCCGATCGTCCGGGCGATCGGATCGGCCTCGACGAGCCCCGCCTCCCTCAGGCACGCTTCCATGTCGAGCCAGAAGAACCCGGGCGCGTTGGCCCCCCATTCGGAGGCGCCGAGCGAGGAGATGACGAGCGGCGTGACGCCCATGGACTTCGCCGCGGCGTATGTCGCGACGATGAGCGCCGGGAACGAGCTCGAGGCCCCGACGGCGACGACGTCTCCGCGCCGGACCCCGGCCTCGCGGAGAAGGGCGACGGCCAGGGCGGCGAAGGCGGGATTGGTCGTCGTCCTCTTCGCTTCGAGCCGGCCGGCCGAGGTGGTGATCTCGGACCGCTCGACCCCCACGAGCCCGGTCCCGTTGGGATCGACGGAAAGATCGATCGGAAGGCCCCGGGCCTCGCGGCAGGCCTTCAACGCGGCGGAGGCCCGGGCCATGAGGCGCGAAGCCTCGACCATCTCGGCCCGGGCGTCCGCGGATGCGGACGGCAGGATTGCGAGGAGCCCCAGGTAAAGGACGCTCAGCGCGGCGGCCGCATAGACCGCCGCGAAGGCGCGCCCCCGGACCGGCCTTTTCACAGGACCGCCGCCAGCCTGGCCGCGGCGAAGGTCAGCGTCGAGACCGCGGCCAGCGAGGCGAGCGTCGGCGCGGCCTTCTGCCGGGCCAGGCTCGAAGCCAGGATGCCGGGGATGATCCAGCCGATGACGTGGAGGCCGGCCGGGGCGTCGAAGAGCCCCGGCAGCAGAAGGAGCCAGGCCTGGGCCAGGACGGCGCCGACGAGGACCATCAGCGCGAACCGGCGCCGCCCGAAGAGGATGAGGCGGCGGGCCAGGGCCCGGTAGACGGCCAGGGCCAGCAGCGCAGCGGCCAGGGTGGCCGCGACCCGCGCCGGCCGGCCGAGGTAAAGGGCCAGATAGCCCGGGACGATGAGACCGCCGGGAGAGATGTCGGTGATCTCGGTCCAGAGAAGGGCCAGGACGAGCCCGATGAGGAGCGTTTCGATGATCATGCCCGGGTCCCCATTCTATCCCAATAGCGCACGAGCTCGTCCCCGGGACCGACGAAATTGCCGAATCCGACGACGACCGGCCGGCCGGACGCCGACGCGGTCACCCGGTCCATCAGGCCCTCCGGCGAGCGCCAATCGACGACGGAAAAGGCGGGATGGCGGGGCCCGGCGTGCCGCAGGATCTTCCGCCGGGCCGCCGCCGCCGGAGGGCCGACGAGAACGACCGACGAGAAATCGCGGAAGAAGCCGTCCCGGGCGGCCCGGACCCATTGAAGCGTCCGGTCGCCGCGGTCCTGACGCAGGCTCAGGATCCCGATGACCGGCCGGCCTGAGAACGGGACGGCTCTCTTGACCTCGAAGAGCCCGGCGGCCGATGATTCCGGCTCGTTGGCGGCGAACAGGCTGACGCAGACGGCCTCGCGGGGCGGCTCGCCGAATGCGGCGCGCCAGACCCGCAGGCTGCCGGGGTCGGCGGCGGCGGCCGCGAAGCCCTGCTCGATCGCCCGGCCGTCGACCCCCAGGCTTTCGAGAACGGCCCGGGCCAGGCGCCGGTTCGGCTCGAACTCGCCCCAGGGCAGGTCCCGGACCCGATCGGCCCCGGTCGCCGGAGAGGGCCGGGCGACCCTGACGACTTTCGATCCCCGCCTCGCGGCCGCCTCCTCGAACGCCGGATGGACTTCCTCTTCCGGGATGAAGAGCTCGGCCCGTTCGGGGACGGCCGCGGCGAGGGTCCGGGCGATCGCGGCCTTGTCCCTTCCCATCTCGTCCAGGTGATCGAGCCGGACGTTGGTCAGGGCCAGGGTCCCCGGCCGGAGGATGCCCCGGGACTCGGCGGCCAGGCACTCGGCGCCGATGCTCATCATCTCGGCGACGAGGGCGTCCGCCCCGGCCGCCGCGGCCAGCGCGACAAGCCGGACCTGCTCGCGGACGGAGGCCGGCCCGGGCCGGGCGATCTCCCGTTCCGAGCCGTCCGGAAGGATCAGGACCGGCCTCGAGCCGGTCGTCTTGGCCACGACGCGAAGGCCGGATTGCCGCAGTCCGGCCGCGATCAGGCGGGTGACGCCGGACTTGCCCCGGGTCCCGGTGACGGCGACGCGGCGCGGCACGCGCCTCAGCGCCCGGTCGAGGCGGGCCCTCTCGACGGCGAGGTAGACCAGGAAAAGGCCCAGACAGGAAACAAGGACGAGAAGCGTTCGCAGGGCCGGTCCCTCCGCTCGGCGGTCGGAGCCGCGCGGCTTACTTCCTGATCGCGGCGAGAATATTTTGGGCCTGGGCCGTCCGCTCGGTCTCCGGCTCGAGCTTGATGAACTTCTCGAGGTGCTCGGCGGCCTCGGCGGTGTCGCCCTTGTTCAGGTAGGCGTAGGCCACCCGGAGGTACGGGTCGGGCCAGTCGGGCTTGATCTGGATGGCCATCTCGAAATACTTGATGGCATCGTCGATCTGCGAGTTCGAGAAGTAGATCTCGGCGACGTTGAAGGGCAGGACCTCGTCCTGCGGGGCCATCTCGATCGACTGCTTGAAATAATCCTGGGCCTCGACGAGCTTGTTCTGCTTCAGGTAGCACAGGCCGATCGCGGCCAGTCCTTTGGCCCCCATGTTCGTGCCCATGGCCGAGTCGGCGGCGGCCGCCTTGAGGAGCTTGTTGTAGCTCTCGATGGCCTTGTCATAGTCGCCCTTCTCGCGGTAGCAGTCCCCGATGTTCAGGAGGACCTGGTAGGCGCCGGGGTTCTTGGCCAGGAAGTCCTCGTACATCAGGAGGGCCGTGTCGTACTTGCCCTCCAGGAAGAAGGCGTTGCCTTCCTCGAGCGTTCGGAACGTGGCTTCGTCCATGACGACGCCGGTCCCCTCGGATTTCCTCTCCAGCTTGATGGTGTACTTGGGGTTCTTGCTGAGCTGGGACGTGTAGAGGCGCTGGGTGACGGGCAGCCAGCCCTTGGCCTCGACCGTGACGTCCCAGTTGCCGGTCCCGACGCCCATGACGACCCATTCGCCCTTCTTGTCGGTCACGGCCTCGAAGGACGTGCCGCCGGACTGGGCAAAAACGATCGTGAGCTTGGCCCCGGCCACGGGCTTGTCCGCCGCGTCCAGGACCACGCCGGCCATGCGGGCCGTGCCCCGTCCGGCCTGGCCGGCGGCCAGTCCGGCGGTGAGGATAAGGATCGCGGCGCCGGCCGCGAGCTTCGATGAGAGCCGATGATGCATCAATTCCTCCTGCTGGCGGGCCCGCCCGGCGCCGTCGCCGGACCGAGTCCCGAGGCCCGAGGCCCGTCGCAACCGAATATCCTAGCACTTCTATTATGCGTCGTTGGCCCGGTTTTTTCAAGGCCGCGGGCCTTCCGGTCGCGCCTTCCGGTTCCTTGCGGCCGGGTCCGGTTCTGGTATAATGAGCAGGCCATGAGACGAACCCGTGCGGCCGCCGCCGCGTTGATCCCCGCCCTGGCCCTCCTGGCTCTCGCCGCCCCCTCCTGCACCCGCCGCCGGCCGGAGCCTCCGGCCGTCGCGGCCCCCACGGCCGAGTCCCTGCGGCTCAGGGAGATCACGGTCCGCAACGTCACCGACCGTCCCGTCGCCTACCGGATCTACCCGGTCGGAAAGCCCGAGGCGGCGGAGGACCGGGACATCGCCCCCGACGTCATCGACCGCTTCCAGACGGCCGGCGCCCTCATGATCGAGTTCCAGACGGGCCAGAAAGAAGCCGTCTATTCGCTCGATCCGGGCAGTCCCTACTCGTTCCGCGTCGACGAGGGGACGGTGATCGATCTCTTCCTCGGCTCGCACGGCCGCTCCGACGCCGTCGACCTCGCGCCGTGGGTCCCGACGCCCCAGCCGGTCGTCGACCGCATGCTCGAGCTGGCCGCGCTCTCGAGCAAGGACGTCCTCTACGACATCGGCTGCGGCGACGGCCGCATCGTCATCACGGCCGCCCGGCGCTACGGGACGCGCAGCGTCGGGATCGACATCGACCCGGCCATGATCGAGCAATCGGAGCGCAACGCCCGGGCCGCGGGCGTCGAGGGCCAGGTCAAGTTCATCGCCATGGACGCCACCAAGGCCGACATCTCCGAGGCGACCGTGGTCAGCCTCTATCTCCTGCCCGAATCGAACGCCCTGATGAGGCCCCTCCTGGAGGCCCAGCTCCGGCCGAAGAGCCGGGTCGTCTGCCACAACTACGCCATCCCGGGCTGGGAGGCGAAGGAAGTGCAGACCGAAACCCTCGAGGGCGAGGACGGGGAGAAGCACCACATCTATCTCTACGTCCGCTGAGATCTCTCTCGAGCCGGGATCATTCACGGCTCAAGGCGGCCCCCAGACGCGAGAAAACCGGCGTTTTTATGAATAGTCCAGGTCAGAAGGCGATGCCGAGACTGGCCGACCAGACGCCGTTCTTGAAGTCCGGCTGGACCTCGCCCTCGAAGGCGGAGAGGACCTTCTGCAGTCCCAGGCTGTAACGGACGTCGACCTGGAGATGGCGGCCGAGGTTCAGGCCGCCGCCGAAGACGGCGCCGTAGTCGTTGTTCTTCAGGAGGTTCTCGCCGAACGGGACTTCCTGACCGTTCGACTCCATCTTTTCCGAGAGCTTGAATCCGACCGTCGGCCCGCCGAAAACGAAGGGCTGGATGAGCGGCAGGGGAACCTTCAGCTTGAGGAGCAGGGGGACTTCGATGTAATCGGCATAGAGCTTGTCGGTGAACGTGTCGTCGAGGGCCACGTAGGTGGCGCCCTTCATCGTGTACAGGGCTTCCCACTGGACGCTCACGACGCGGCCGAAGCTGAAGGCCAGGAAGACGCCGCCGTTGAAGCCGACCTTGTTCTTCAGCGTGGCCAGGGGGTCTTGGGCTTGGGCGCCGGTCGGCTTGGCCATGTTGCCGCCGGCCTTGATCCCGAACTGGACGCCGGCCGCCGCCGCCGGCCGGGGCAGGGCCAAGAGCCCGGCCAAGACCGCGATCATCAGGACCGTCATCAGTCTCTTCATCGTTCCTCCTCGGAAGGACGGAATTCCGGACGCGGCCTGCGCGTCCTTGTCCATTGTCCGGCCGGGAGGCTTCCCCGGCAATCCCCGAAAGGGGGGAATCGGCGGGGCCTCCGCCGCCCTCGCGGAAGGTGATGAAAAGGGCCCTCTCTCATCGCGGGCCCTCGGGCTCAGAGCCCGATCAGCTTGAATTTCGCCTGCTTCTTCAGGTTTTCGACGTAGTCCTGGACCGCCTTTCCCCGCCGGCCCTGCTTGAGCCTCGACTCGAGCTCGGCCCGGGCCTCCTCGAAGGGACGGGTCTCGTTCTGCCGGTCGAGGACCTGGAGGATATGGTAGCCGAATTCCGTCTCGACGATCCCGCTCAGCTGGCCGACGGGAACGGAGAAGGCCGCCTCGTCAAAGGGCTGGACCATCTGGCCGCGGCGGCAGTTGACGAGGCCGCCCCCGTCCTTGGACCCCAGGTCCTCGGAATGCTCCTTGGCCAGCTCGGCGAAGTCCGCGCCGGCCCGGGCCCGGGCCAGGAGGTCCTCGATCTTGGTCTTGGCGGCGTCCTTCTCGGCGGCGGTCACGTCCTGGGTCCTGAGGAGGATGTGCCTCACGGAGGCGATCGTGCCCGCGGTCGATTCCAGCGCGTGGGCCTGGCGCAGATCGTCCTCGGTCATCACGGCGGCCTTCTCGGCGATGCCGGACAGGAGCCTGTTGATGAGGAGCGTCTCCGAAATGCTCTTCCTGACGTGGTCGATCGAAACCTCGGCCCCCTTCAGGGCCGCGGCGAAGGCCTCTTCGCCCCCGGCCTGGGCGTATTCGGACTGCATGGCCCGCTCGAGGTCTTCAGGCGGGAGGACCGTCTTGGCTTCGGTCGCGGCGGCCAGGAGGAGCCGGCGCTCGGCCTGGGTCTTGGCGGCCTTGTCGAGGGTGGCCTTGAGCTGGTCCGCGTCGTAGGTCTTGAGCCGGTCGGCCCCCGTGCCCAGGTTGTCCCGGGCGGCCTGGATGATGTCGGCGGCCGTGACGCGGAAATCCTTCGTCTCGACGAGGATGGTCGTCCGGCCGGGATCGAGGGCCGGCAGGGTCTCGGCCAGGTTCTTGGCCAGGGTATAGGCGGGAGAGCCCGCCGGGAGGGCGACATCTTCGGTCTTCCTGGCGCACCCGGAAAAGGCCAGGGCGCAGGCCAGGACGAGGATCAGGACGTTCTTCATTCGTCTCTCCTTTCGCAATCGGGGACCGGCGCAAACAGCCCCGGACGGGGCGGCAGGCGGCGCTCAGCCGGCCAGGACGACGCGATGGACCTTCTTTTTGCCGGCCTTGAGGAGCAGGCCCCCGTCGGGGGCCAGGTCCCCGAGGGTGATGAGCCGCTCGACCGAATCGACGCGCGCCTCGTTGACGTAGAGCCCCCCCTGCTCGATCATCCTCTTGGCCTCTTTGCGGGAGGAGGTCAAGCCGACCTCGGTGAACAGGCCGGCCGGGGGGATGCCCGCTTCAAGGCGCGACCGGGGCACGGCCGTCGTCGGGAGGGCGCCGGCATCGCCGGCCGCCGCGGCGCCCCCGGAGTCCCCGAACGCGGCGGTGGCGGCCTGGCGGGCCTTTTCCGCCTCGAGCTCGCCGTGAGTGATCTTGGTGGCTTCGAAAGCCAGGGCGCGCTTGGCTTCATTGATGCCGCTGTCCTTGAGCGCCTCGAGCCGGCGGATCTCGTCGAGGGGCAGAAGAGTGAAGATGCGGAGGAACCGGCCCGCGTCCCGGTCATCGCAGTTGATCCAATACTGGTAGAAGTCGTAGGGGCTGAACTGGGCCGGGTCGAGCCAGACGGCGCCCTGGGCGGTCTTGCCCATCTTGGCCCCGGAGGCCGTGGTCAAGAGGGGAAAGGTCAGGGCTTGGACCGTCGCACCCTCGACCCGGCGAACAAGGTCGATCCCGGCCAGGATGTTGCCCCACTGGTCGTCCCCGCCCATCTGCAGCGTGCAGTGGTGGTCCCGGTAAAGCGTCAGATAATCGTAGGCCTGCAGGAGCTGGTAGTTGAACTCGATGAAGGACAGGCCTTTCTCCAGTCGAAGCCTGTACGCCTCGGCCGCCAGCATCCTGTTGACGCTGAAGTGCCGCCCGATGTCCCGGAGAAAGGCGATGTAGCGGAGCGGCAGGAGCCAATCGGCGTTGTCCACCGCGATGGCGTTCGTCCCGTCGAAATGAAGATAGCGCGCGAGCTGGATGAGGATGGCCTGGCCCTGGGCCCGGATGGTGGCCTCGTCGAGCATCTGGCGCATCTCGCTCTTGCCGCTCGGGTCGCCGACCATGGTCGTCCCGCTGCCGACGACGGCGATGGCCCGGTGGCCGGCCCGGCGGAGGTGGACCATGGCCATGATCGGAACGAGGCTCCCGGCGTGGAGGCTGGTGGCCGTGCTGTCGAAGCCGACGTAGAACATCACCCTCTCGGAGGCGAGCATCCGGCGCACGGCGTCCTCGTCGGACACCTGGGCGACGAAGCCGCGCTCCTTGATCTCGTCGTAGACGCTGCCGCTCACAACATCCCTCGGGGGATTTATATCACGGTCGGGGAGGCAATCCAAGCCCCGGTCACGGCGCTCAGGGCCCGGGCCGGAGGATCTGTTTCTTCAGGACCAGCTCGATCCCGCCCGAGCTCCCGTCGGAGCCGAACCAGACGCCTTTAAGGGTTTCGTGGTCGAGGGTGAGCTCGATCGCGATCGGCATGGCCCCCATCGTCTCGGGCAGGTCGAACTGGCCGGTCAGCTTGTTGTCCTTGAGGGCGACCTCCCTCATCTCGGTCTCCGGGATCATGCCGCTGGCGTCGCCGATCTTGGCCGTGTAGCCGGCCTCGACCCTGCCGATCACGACGGTGATATCGAAGGCCTGGCCGGTGTCGCCGACGGTGGCGACCCCGACCCAGGTGCCGACTCCATCGGCCTTCCCGGGAGCTTGGGCCAGGGCGACTCCGGCCAGGACGGCCAATACGGCCAGAATGACGGGGGTGGCGGAAAGGGACTTCTTCATGATCGGGCTCCTTTCTGGGACAGGACAGGGACGTACTCTATCATAAGCGCGTCTTATATAATACTTGGGTCGACCGGCAAAAGCTGATTCGGAAGGGCTTTCGCGAAAGCCCGATTGGGGCTAGAATGGGATCTCAGGATCCGGAGATGGCTCTGTCAAGACGCGGACCGGGGACGCCGGCCAAGAGGGCCGGCGCCGCGGCTCTGCTCGCAATTCTGCTCACGGCCTGCGCGCCGGCCGGGCGGGGGCCGGCCGCGACAACGCCGCCGCCGGTCGACTGGACGGCCCGGCTCGCCGAGGCCGACTCGCTTTTCGCCGCGGGCCACTACGCGGCCCTGCGCGAGGCCAGGCGGGTCTACGGCGAGGCCCTCGGGGCCGGGGCTCGGCACCCCGGCGCGGCCGAGAAATACGTCCGCGCCTCGATCGCGCTCGAGCTGAGGAGGAAGTCCCTCGGCATCCTCAGTCCGGGCCCCCTCATCGACCCAACGCACCAGGCCGCGGCCAGGCCCGTCCTATCCCGCTACGCCTCCTGGCTCGAGCTCGTCGAGGGTCTCCCCAATAGGATCAAAGGCAGCCCCGGGACTGAAGGGACCGCGACGCGGACGCTCGACGCCCACCTCGATTGGGTGAGCGACCGGGTGCCGGCGATCGCGGCCAAGCTCGAGGGCGAGGCCGGGACGGACGACCTGGCCGCCGCCCTCCTCCTGGCCCTGCGCGCCGACTTCAGCTTCAAGTTCCGGGACAAGCTCGAGGCCAAGGCCATCCGCGGCCTCCACCCCGGTTCGCGCCTGGTCTCGTTCCAGGCGGCCGTCTCCCCCGCTTTCGACCTCGAGCCGCTCGAGGCCCTGCTCGCGGCCGATCCGGGATTCTCCGAGGTCGAGTACTATCGCGGCGAGGCCGCCCTGATGGGCGGAAATCTCCTGACGGCGGAGAAGCGCTACCTGGCCGCCCACGGCAGGATCCCCGAGTCGCTGTCGGTCCTCGTTTCCCTGGCCAAGGTCGCGTTCCAGATGGAGGAGGCGGAGGCGTGCCTCGAATGGAACGAGAAGGCCCTGGCCCTCCTCCCGACCTACCGGGACGCCCTGCTCGGCAAGGGCATCTGCCTGGGCGGCCTCGAGCGCCACAAGGAGGCCCTGGCCGTCTTCGGCCGTCTCCTCGAGCTCGGCACCTACCTGATGGGCGAGACCCGCTACTGGAGGGCCTGGAACCTCGACAAGCTCGGGCGGCTCGAGGAGGCGCGGGCCTCGATCGAACAGGCCAAGCTCTTCCTCGTCGACGTCGTCGACGTCCATGTCCTCTCCGGGATCATCGCCTACCGGCAGGGCCGGCTCGACGACGCCGAGAAGGACCTCCGCCACGCCTTGGACCTTCGCCCCTCCGAAAGCGACGCGGCCTACTATCTGGGGCGCCTCTACGCCGACCGCAAGGACTGGCTGAATTCGGGGACCTATTTCGCCGGGGCGGCCTGGTCCCACGAGGACCGGGAAGAGGGCCTGGAGAAGAAGATCGAAGAGATCGAGGCCTCGGAGATGTCCGCGGACCGGAAGGCCCGGCTGGTCGTCAAGAAGCGGGCCCAGATCCTCTCGATCCGGGCGACCAAGGCCACCTGCCAATACAACGGGGCCGCGGGCTTCCACAACGCGGGGTCCTTCGATCGGGCCCTCGAGCTGGCCCGGATGGCCGCCGCCCACCCCGCCTTCGCCGAAAAGGCGGCCGAGCTCATCAAGATGATCTTGGAGCGTTAGCTCCTCCTCTTTTCGCCGAGGAAAAGGTGTATAATGTCGCCTCGCAAAGGACGCCGCGATGAACAGTGAATCCGTCGACACCCTCAGCCGCCTCTTTCTCCATTCCTGCCGGGCCGCCAAGAAGCCCGACCGGATGATCGTCAAGAAGGACCGCACCTGGACGGAGATCTCCACCGACGAGGTCGAGACGACCGTCCGGCGCCTCTCGCTCGGCTTCCAGGCCTTCGGCCTGGGGCCCGGCGACCGGCTGGCCATCCTGTCCGAGAACCGGCCGGAGTGGGTCATGACCGATTTCGCCGCCCTCTGCGCCGGCGCGGTCACCGTGCCCGTCTACACTTCGCTCCTGCCCGACCAGGTGCGCTATATCCTCGAAGACGCGGGCGCCAAGGTCGTCGTCTGCTCCGACCTCGAGATGTGGCGCAAGGTCGAGGCGGTCCGGGAGGCGCTCCCGGCCCTCGAGCGCGTCATCGTCATCGAGGGCGACCCCCCGGCCGGGACCCACCTCCTGTCCGACGTCGCCGAGCTGGGCCGGCGCATCCAGGGCGAAGAGCCCGGGCGCTTCGAGAGGTCGGTCGAGGCGGTCAAGCCCGGCGACCTGGCCTCCATCATCTATACGTCCGGGACGACCGGCGTCCCCAAGGGCGTCATGCTCAGCCACGTCAATTTCGTCTCCAATGTCCGGGCCCTGACCGAGTTCATCGATTTCCGCGATTCCGACACCGGCCTGTCCTTCCTGCCCCTGTCCCACGTGCTCGAGCGGACGGCCACGTTCCTCCTCTTCCACGTCGGGGCGTCCATGGCCTATGCCGAGAGCGTCGAGGCGGTGGCCTCGAACATGGTCGAGGTCCGGCCGACCATCGTCGTCAGCGTGCCCCGGCTGTTCGAGAAGATCTACGCCCGGGTGATGGACCAGGTCATGGCCGGCTCGCGGCTCAAGCGGGCCGTCTTCGTCTGGGCCCTGGCCACGGGAAAGAAGCACACGGCCCGCGAGATCGCCGGCCTGCGCGTCCCGGGCCACCTGGCCTTCAAGCGCGCGATCGCCCGGAAGCTCGTCTTCTCCAAGATCACCGCCCGGACGGGAGGGCGGATCCGCTACTTCATCTGCGGCGGGGCGCCCCTCTCGAGGGACATCATGGAGTTCTTCCACGCCATGGGCCTCAAGGTCATGCCCGGATACGGGCTGACGGAGACCTCGCCTGTCCTCACGGGCAGCAGGCCCGGCCGGGTCCGCTTCGGGACGGCGGGCGTAACCATCCCCGGGGTCGATCTCCGCATCGCCGAGGACGGCGAGATCCTGGCCCGCGGCCCCAACGTCATGATGGGCTACTACAAGGCCGAGGCCGAGACGCGCGAGGTCCTGAAGGACGGCTGGCTCCACACCGGCGACATCGGCCGGTTCGACGAGGACGGCTTTCTCCTCATCACCGACCGCAAGAAGGACATCATCGTCACCTCGGGCGGGAAGAACGTCGCCCCCCAGCCCATCGAGAGCCTCATCCAGGCCAGTCCGTTCATCTCCAGCGCGGTGGTCGTGGGCAGCAGCCGCAAGTTCATCTCGGCCCTGATCGTCCCGGATTACGAGAAGCTCGAGCCCTGGGCCCGGGGGCGGGGCATCGCCTTCGAGGACCGGGCCGGGCTCGCCGCGAGGCCCGAGGCCGCCGCCTTCCTTCTCGACGAGGTCAACCGGATGACGCCGGGCTTGGCCTCGTACGAGAGGGTCAAGCGGATCGCCGTTCTCGACCGCGAGTTCGACCTCGACCTGGGCGAGATCACGCCCACCCTCAAGGTCCGACGGAACATCGTCGAGCAGAAATACGCGGACGTCATCGAATCGCTGTACCGGGAGTGAGGCGGGGTTGGACAGGCGGAGCTTCCTGAGCCATCTCGAATGCGGGCTCTGCGGCCGTCGCCTCGAGGCCGACCGGCTCTGGAACCTCTGCCCCGAGTGCGGCAAGCCGCTCCTGGCCCGCTATGACCTCGACGCGGCCCGGGCCGCGGTCAGGCGCGAGGACCTGGCCGGGCGCGAGCCGACGATGTGGCGCTACCGGGAGCTCCTGCCCGTCCGCGACGACCACTTCAAGCTCTGCCTGGGCGAAGGCGACACGCCGCTCGCGCGGGCCGCACGGCTCGAGCGCGAGATCGGGCACGGTCCCGTCTACGTCAAGGACGAGGGCTTGAACCCGACCGGCTCGTTCAAGGCCCGGGGGCTCTCCGCGGCGGTGTCGCGGGCCTTCGAGCTCGGGGTCAAGGCCGTTTCGATCCCGACGGCCGGCAACGCCGGCTGCGCCATGAGCGCCTACGCGGCCGTGGCCGGGCTCGAGGCCCATGTCTTCATGCCGGCCGACGTCCCCAGGCCCTTCATCAACGAATGCCGGGTCCTCGGGGCCAAGGTCACGCTCATCAACGGCCTGATCACCGACTGCGGCCGGGCCGCCCGCGAGGGGGTCGAGAAGCACGGCCGCTTCGACGTCTCGACCCTGAAGGAGCCCTACCGCATCGAGGGCAAGAAGACCATGGGCTACGAGGTCGCCGAACAGATGGGCTGGCGCCTCCCCGACGTCGTCATCTACCCGACCGGCGGCGGCACCGGGCTCGTGGGCATGTGGAAGGCCTTCGACGAGATGGAGAAGCTCGGTTGGATCGGGCCGGAGAGGCCGCGGATGGTCACGGTCCAATCGACGGGGTGCGCGCCCATGGTCCGGGCGTTCGAAGAAGGCCAGGAATTCGCCGAGCCCTGGCGGGGCGCCAAGACCATCGCCGACGGGATGCGCGTCCCGGCGGCCGTGGGCGACTTCCTCATCCTCCGGGCGCTCCGGGAAAGCCGCGGGACGGCCGTGGCCGTGCCGGACTCCGAGATCGTCGAAGCGACCCGTCTCCTGGGCCGGACGACGGGGATCTGGCCCGCCCCCGAGGGCGGCGCCACGCTGGCCGCGCTCGTCCGCCTCAGGAAGAACGGCTGGGTCCGCGACGGCGAGTCCGTGGTCCTGTTCAATACCGGCAACGGGGCGAAATACTCCCACGTCTGGGACTGAGGCCCTGCGCCGGATCACTCGGGTGGTTGGGCCCGGGGGCGCGGGAAGCGGAGCGTCAGCTTCCCGAGGACGCCTTCCGGATCTTTTTTGACGCCGCCTTGAGCTGGGACAGCCGGGCCGCCGTGCCGGGCCTCAAGGGGCGCCAGAGCGTGCAGAGGTGGCCGAGGACCTTGTCCGAGGGCACGGCCAGTGACTGGTCGATGAACCGATTCACGGCCTCGATGTTCCGGAAGCTCGTCGGCAGGACCCGGAAGCCCTTGTCGACGAAGATGCGCGGCGAGGGGAAGACGGACTTGGGCGTCGGCTGGAGCGGATACTTCGGCTCGTAGTGCCAGTCGCACATGATGATGTCCTTGGGGATCAGGTCGAGGGCCGCGTCGGTCCCGTTCATGGACGCCTCCCACAGGCCGTAGCCGGTGGCCCGGCCGTCGAGGAGCCGGTCGGCCCACATCATCATCTCCTTGCCGCGCTTCCGGACGATGTGGTCGTAGGCGTCGTTGACCGCCCGGGCGAAAAGCTCGCCGGTGGGCTTCCCGGCACAGCGGGGACAGTCGGCGTCGGCGATGATGAAGACCTCGTCCATGCCGACGTGGACCGCGTCGGCCTCGAAGACGTCGATGAGCTCGTCGTAGAGATCGTTGATGAGGGGCGGCAGCTCGGGGTGAAGCGGGCACCAGCTCCGGCAGTAGAACTCGGTGCCCCAGGGATCGGTGCCCTTGTTGCCGGCATACTTGCCGGGGGTCTCGTCGAGGTGGGGGTACTTGACCAGGAGCGGGAAGGTCTTCTCGGCCCAGGACTGGTGGCCGAGGGTCTGGAACTGGGGCACGAGGCGGATGCCGTGGGAGCGGCAGGCGGCGAGGAGGGCCTTGACCGTCTCCTTTTTGACCGGATGGTCCATTCTGAGCTCCGGATGGGAGGCGAAATCGTACCAGTAATCGACTTCGCAGACGAGGAGGTTGACGCCGCGCCTGGCCAGGGCGGGGACCTCGCCGATGAGGGTCCGGGCGTCGGCATCGGTTTCGGTGATGGCGTGCAGGCCGAGGACGAGAGGGCGCTTCGCCGCCGGCACGGTCGTCGCCGGCTTGGGCGCGCAGGACGGCAGGACGAGGGCCAGGACGATCGGCGCGATCAGGGCGGGGATGGCTCGACGGACGCTTCGGCTCATGGTCTGACCTCCTCGGCTCGTGAATAGCCCAGGCCAGAGGATAGTCCAGCGGCGCCGCCCTGGCAAGCCTTCCCGCTCTTCTCGCGTGTCCCCGTCCCGGTTTTCTGATAAAGTAAGGGGACGCCATGGAACCTGGATTATAAAGTGGGGGAACGTCGCCATAGGAAAGGAGTCCGGACAATGCGCACGAAATCCCTTGTTGTCATCTTATGTCTTCTGGCCTTCGGAGCTTCCCCGGCCTGCAGGAAGGCCGAGGGACCCGCGCCCCAGTCCCAGGCGCCCCGGGAGCCGCAATGGACCGATCTCTTCGCCGCGGACCTCTCCAACGCCGAATTCCCGGACGGGATCTGGACGATCGCCGACGGGATCCTCACGGCCTCAGAGGATCAGGCCGTTTGGACCAAGCGGGACTACGAGAGCTTCGTCCTCGACCTCGAGTTCATGACGGCGCCGGGAACGAACAGCGGCGTCATCGTCTATTGCTCGGACATGGCCAACTGGATCCCGAACTCGGTTGAGATCCAGATCGCCGACGATTTCGCCGAAGAGTGGGCCAAGTCGCCGGCCACCTGGCATTGCGGCGCCATCTTCGGGCACCTGGCCCCGACAAAGAGCGCGGTCAAGATGCCCGGGGAGTGGAACCGCTTCACCATCACCTGCGCCGGGAAGCGGATCACCGTCGTCCTCAACGGCGAGACGGTCACGGACATGGACATGAGCCTGTGGACCTCGGCCACGACCAACCCCGACGGCAGCGAGATCCCGCGCTGGCTGAGCCGTCCCAAGGCCGTGCTGGCCACCAGGGGCCGGATCGGCTTCCAGGGCAAGCACGCCGGCGCCCCGATATTCTTCAGGAACATCAAGATCCAGGAAACGAAATAGGGCCGGTCGGCTCGTCCACGATCCGGATCTCCTCGTCCGTCAGCCCGTAGAGCTCACCGTTCACTCCCAGGATCGGATTGGCGTTCTGGGATGGAGAAGAACTCGTGGGCCGGGACGACCCTGATCCTCCGGCCGTTCTCCTCATGGACAAAGGCCTTGTCGCGAGAGATGATCACGCCTTCGCTGGCCCTGAACTTCTTCATGAAGGCCAGGAGGCCGCCCATCTCGATCTTCCCGTACTTGATCTCGATGGGCAGTGGCGAGGTCCCATCCCGGATGACGTCCACTTCGTTCTTATAAGGGTCGCGCCAGAAGAACTCGGCCTTCAACTGGTTCACGACGGAGCATTCGAAGGCTCTCGATCTCGACCGGTCATCCTCTTTGAAGAACAGGTCGGGCGACGGGCAGGCCGGATAGACTTTCTTGAGCTTCCGCTCGGCCTTTCTCCGGTTCTTCGAATAATTGTAGAGCTTCCTGACGAGATAGGATTCTTCAAGATATCTGAGATAGAGCGACAGGGTCTGGCGCGTGATGCCGAGGTCCTTCCCCAGAGAGGCCATGTTGATCAACTGACCTGGCTCGTCCATGAGGAGGTCCAGAAGGCCCTCGAGGACGGCCATTTGCTTGATCGGGAAGAGCTGCGGGATATCCCGATAAAGGACCTTGTCGACGATGCTGTCTTTGATGTATTTCCTGATGATCTCTCGATCCAGGATCCCCACGAGCTCCGGGAATCCCTGGGTTCGCGTGAATTCGACGTAGAGGCGCTTCAGTTCCTTCGGATAAAGGCCCACGGGGGTCAGGCGCTCCCCTCGGAAATCAAGGTATTCACTGAAGGTCAACGGCTCGACGCGGAATTCATAGATCCGGCCGGCCAGGGTGGCCCGCGACTTGCGCTTGATGAAGAGCGATTCAGACCCGGAGATCATGATTTTGAGGCGAGGATGGAGATCATAAAGGGCTTTGGCTTGGTTCTCCCAATCCTGCAGTTTCTGGACCTCATCCAACAAGACGAGCGCCCGGTCCCCGTAGAGATCGTGTTCAAGCAGCTCTTCGGCGGCTTGCAGAACGTCGCGGATCTCGACGCCCTTGAATTCATCGAACGAAAAATAGACGACGCGCTTCGGATCCAAGCCATCGGCGATGGCGTCCGTCGCCGCCTTGTAAAGGAGCGTCGTCTTGCCGACTCGCCTGAGCCCGTTGAGGGCGATGATCTGGCGAAGGGGCAGGAATTTCTTGATCTGACTGTAGACGTCCCGGGCCTTATAGTCGGCCCTAAAAGGACCTTTCCACCAGGGATTGAGATCGGGCAGGACTGACCTAATTAAAGGCATGTGTAATTAACCTAAAAACGATTTCACGTTAATTATAAATAACATATAATCAGAGGCGGCGTCAAGCGGATTTTTTCTGCTCGGCCCAGCCCTGGACCCCTTGAGAATTCAAGGACCCGGCGGCTCGAAGGGTAAAAACGCCGGTCTTGGGTTTTCTTTTCTTACTGAGAAAACCGGCGTTTTTATGAATAGTCCAGGCTAGGAGCCTGTCGGAAAACCCCACGGACAACCCGGGGCTTGCGTCCTGGAGCGGAGTTGCTTATAAGATGAGATATGGCAGAAGCGAATCGATTCCGTCCCTATGAACCGGATCAGTTGTTATTGATGCCGCCGAGCCTAGACGACTGGCTGGCGCCGGGGCA
>JAXDAV010000034.1:0-6371 GCA_034679465.1 Candidatus Aminicenantota bacterium
AGCGCACACGAAGCATGACCTGAAAGTGCATCTGGTGTGGATACCGAAATACCGGAAGAAGGTGCTAACAGGGGACGTGGCGCTTCGTGTGCGCGACCTGATCCGGCAGATTGCGATGGAGCATGAGCTAACGATCTTGTCAGGCCAGGTGGCATGCGATCACATTCACGTATTGGTTGGGTATCGGCCCCATGTGGACGTGAGCACGATTGTCCAGTGGCTGAAGGGGATATCATCTCGGGTACTCCTTCAGGAGTATCCGCATCTGCGGAAGAAGTTTTGGGGGAAGCATTTTTGGGCCCGGGGCTATCTGGCGGTGACGACGGGGACGCTGACCGACGAGATGGTCAAGAAGTATATTGCGGAACAGGAGGGGGAGCCCATGGTGGACGACAGTCGATTTGTAATCGACACACCTCCAAACCTACCGCCTTCAAGGCGGTAGTTGTTTAGTCCAACTGCTTTTGCCGGTTTTCGCAGATCTTACCGGAAAGTCCTTTTCTTCGAATGTTCTTCATTATCCAAATCTCCTCGCCGCAGGATTCGGGCTAGGGATTTGCACAGGGCTCCTTGCGGGCGCCTATCCAGCCGTATTTCTTTCTGCGGTGCCCCCCGTGCAAGTCCTCAAAGGGGTGCTCCAGGGAAAACACAGGGCTACGGCCGTCAGGAATGGACTTGTTATTCTCCAATTCGCAGTTTCAATAACTTTTCTCACCGGGACATTTGTCATCACTCGGCAAATGCGCTTCGTCAGGACAATGAACCTTGGTTTCGACAAGACTAATGTCCTCGTGATTCCCGTTAGGGACGAATCCGCCTTGACAAGGATCGATGCCATGGAGCATGAGATATCAGGTCTCCCGGAGGTCGTCAGCGTCGCAGCTACTTCGTTTAAGCCGGGCTCAGGCGTCTTCCGCCAGAACTACTGGCGTGAAGGAATGGACTCGAGCCAGCATCCGATGATCGCCTGGATATCTATCGACCAGGGGTTTCTCAAGACCCTTGGACTTAAGCTCGAGGCTGGACGAGATTTTTCACGCGAGTACCGGTCGGACTCCGGGCAGGCCTATATTCTCAACGAGTCGGCCGTCAAAGAGCTCGGATGGCCCTCCCCTCAGGAGGCGATAGGGAAGCCATTCAAGATCGTAGATAGGGGTGTAATTGTGGGCGTCGTGAAGAACTTCAACTTCAATTCGCTCTATAGCAAGATCGAGCCTCTGGTTCTCTGTGTTTATAAGCCGGCATTTGCGTTTCTGTACGTACGGATCCGCCCAGGTCGGATTTTCGAGGCCAGCACCGGGTTAAGGAAGATCTGGCAAGATTTTGCCCTTCATCAGGAATTCGAGTACGTGTTCCTCGATGATGAATTAGACACCTACTACGAGACGGATTTCAGGCTCGGGCGGATTTTTACGGGCGTCACCGCTGCATCAATATTGATCGCAATACTCGGCCTCCTCGGTCTGGCGGCGCTATCCGCCCGGGCAAGAACCAAAGAGATCGGCATTCGTAAGATTCTGGGGGCATCGACCGCGGGGATTGTGAGGATGCTGGCTTTCGACTTTTCGCGTCTGGCACTAGTCGCCAATATCCTGGCTTGGCCCGCTGCCTATTATGTCATGAACCGCTGGCTTCGAAGCTTCGCTTATCGGACGCCGATCGGCTGGTGGGTCTTCATTGCCGCGGGCGGCCTGACATTCGGGATAGCCTTACTCATCGTGAGTTGGCAATCACTAAGCATTGTCCGGACAAACCCTACGAAATCCTTACGTTATGAATAATCTTATCACGCGATCGGCAACCTTCCCGTCTCTTCATCGAGCCTGTCACGAAGTTCGAGAAGGGATAACCGTCCGCCTTCCCCCGGCATCGATTCGTTGTTGAACTACTTCAGCCGGCTAAAAGTACCCATGAGCCCGCGGGTACTTTGTCCTAGTGCTTTTGCCGCATGAGGGCGTGCTTCATTGTAGCCTCTTCGAACGGCAATCCGAAGGAGAGGAGAAGTTTTACTACGATAGCCCAACAACATTATAAGGCACTCTTCAAAAAGGCGCTATTGCAGTTCATCACGGAGCCTGACCCATTCTTGGCCATGCTCAAGTGGGTGATGACGGAGATGATGAGGGCCGAGGTCGAAGCCAAGGTCGGTGCGCCTAAGGGGAAGCACTCGAAGGACCGGATAACGCATTCTTCCGGGGGCCGGGCCCGGAGAGAGGAAGTGTACGTTATTGATGCTCATACGTATTACCCCCGTTCAGGGGGGGGGATTTTTCAACGCCCACAAAGGGGGATTTTGCACGCCCGCTGACAATACGGCCTTGATGAGGTTGCCGAACAGGCCGCGGATGAGGAAATCATTGTGACGTCGGACGGCTCGGAACAGCGCCCGGGAGAATCAGGAATAAGCGTCCTTGAGGTGCTTGATCCGGCATATATAGACCTCCCTCAGGGCCCGGACCTTCTTGACGATGCGGGCGAAGGTCCGAATAAAGTTCAATATAGTTGATTTTGGTTTGACCTGAAAACGTCCCCGGCGAGGGACCGGCCGACTTATTCCCCGTACATATCCGTGATCAGGCGGCGCAACGCGGCGGCCTCGTCTTCGGAAAGGGCCCCGATCTTCTTTCCGAGCCGGGTCCGGCTGATGGTGCGGATCTGGTCGACCGCGATCTCGGCCGGAAGGCCGCCGCATTCGACCTGAAGGCGCGATCTCCAGGCGCGATGGATTTGCGTCGTCAGGGGGCAAACGGTCACGGTCCGAAGCTGCTCGTTCAATTCGTCCAAGCTGACGATCACGACCGGTCGCGATTTCGACATCTCGGCGCCGCGGGCCGGATCCAGGCTCGCCCATCGAAGTTCGTATCGTTTGACCATCGGATGGGACCGCCGCCTGATTCTGCAAGCCGCCGGCTTTTCGGCTACGCGCTTCGGACGCTTACCGGCCCAGGGGAGGTCCTCAAGCTCCTCTCCCGAGGCGATATCCCATTCGTCCCAGCTTTCGCCGGACGCGGCCATCTCCGCCGCGGTCTCCGGCCAGGAGAGCTTCTCCACATAGCGGCCCGAAGGCCGAAGGATGATGCCTTCAGCCTTTTCTTCCATAATAACCGTTCCTCCGATCCGATAGCGCCGCAGAACGCCCGCGGGCAGGCGAACCCCCTTCGAATTTCCGATCCTGGCGATTTTCAGCTCGACGGGTTTCACGTAATTACTGTAATCACCTTCGGGGTTGAATGTCAAGCCGACGCCGGCCGAGAGGACAGGCCGAGTTTGTCTTTCCGGATCTTCTAGCCTGGACTATTCATAAAAACGCCGGTTTTCTCATAAGACAAGAAAACCCAAGACCGGCGTTTTAACCTTCGGGCATGCCGATCCGGCCGCATCTGCAGCCGCCTCGGCTCGCGAATAATCCAGGCTAGCGCGTAGGGTAAGTCAGCGGAGAAGATCCATCAGGGGCATCCACTTTTTTATTTTCGTGCGGATTTCCTCTATAATCGGCCCCGGAAACGCGTTCATGGAAAAGCAAGAACGTCCCGTGGCCGGCCGCAGGACAGACTTGGTCGGGGAGTCGGAGTCGCTCATCCCGACCCCGGCTCTGATCGTCGAGACGGCGCTCCTGGAGCGCAACCTCCGCCTGATGTCCGATTTCTTCGCCCTCCGCCACGCCAAGCTTCGCCCGCACTTCAAATCGCACAAGTGCGTCACGATCGCGAGGCGTCAGCTCGATCACGGCAGCGCCGTCGGCATCACCTGTGCCAAGGTTTCGGAGGCCGAGGTCCTGGCGGCGGGGGGTATCCGGGACATCCTCATCGCCAACGAGATCGTCGGACAGGGCAAGGTCGAGCGGGTCGCCGATCTGGCCCGGCAATGCCGTCTCAGCGTCGCCGTGGACGACGAATCCCAGGTGCGGCAGCTCTCCGCCGCGCTGGCCGGGACAGGCGCCACGGTCGGCGTCTTGGTCGAGGTGGATGTCGGGTTGGCCCGCTGCGGCGTCCCGCCCGGCGAGCGGGCGCTTCAGATCGCCCGCGCCGCGGCGGCCGCCGCGGGCGTCGATTTCCTCGGCATCCAAGCCTACGAGGGCCACTGCATCACCGTTCTTGACCCGGAGGACAGGCGCCGGCAGGTCCTCGCCTCGATGCAGAAGGCCGTGGACACGAGGAGGCTCATCGAAGCGTCCGGCCTGCCGGTCCGGGTCCTCAGCGGCGGCGGAACGGGGTCCTATGATATGACGGGTCTTATGGACGGCGTCGACGAGGTCCAAGCCGGCTCCTATGCCCTGATGGACCATTACTACGCGAAAAGGCGGCCCGAATTCGCCATCGCCCTGAGCGTCATCACGACCGTGATCTCAAGCAACGGTTCGGATCACGCCGTCCTCGACGTCGGGGTGAAGGGGGTCGGGGCCGATCTCGGCCCTCCCGTCCTGGCGGACCGGCCGGAGGACGTGATCTCACGCTTCGAGTCGGAGGAACACGCGTCCGTCCGGGTCGGCGGCCGCCCGCTCGAGGTCGGGGACAGGGTCAGGCTGTTCCCGTCGCACGGCTGTACCACCTGCAACCTGCACAGGCGCCTCTTCGCCGTTCGGGACGGGATCGTCGAGGACGTTTGGGCGATCGAAGGCAGCGGGTGTCTGGATTAGGGCCGGGCTATCCTCCTTTTGTGAGGGGAACGGTTGGTTCCAGGCCCGAAGAGAGCGTTCTTAAGCCCCGGTGACTTCAGCGGCGGGGCCACGCTCGATCCCGTGCTCCGCGACCAGCCGGTACCTCACGAGAGAGGCCGATTCCTCCGCGTCCCGCTCGATCTGCCAGAGGCCGTTGCCGAAAAAACGATGGAGCCACGTGAGGGGAGGGCCTTCGATCGTGATCCGATTGATGTAAGTGCCCTCCGTAGAAAAGACGTCATAGACGCTCGTTGCGCGATTCTTCGTATAAACGTTAACCAGGAGGTTTCCTGCCGAATCGAAATCGAGCCCCCCATACGGAGGCAGGAATTCAGGGAATTCCGTGAGCTTGAGGATGTAATCGGGAGGCCGGGGCAGCACCTTCCGCATGTTCTCGATGTAGACCGCCATCTTGAACTGGTCGAAGTGGGCTTTCTTATCGAGACTTTCGAGGGGAATCGGCTCGTAGGCATGTTTCAAGGTCCTCAGGAGGCCTTTGTCGGGGTCGTGAAGCTCGATTTCGTACTTGGCGTTGTAGCCGACCGCGATCATTCCGAAGGGCGAGACGGCGAACAAGACCCTCGGGTGGTAGGGGAACACGATCCGGTGCATGGCGTTGTTATCCGGGTTCCTGCCCCAACAGCTCGACCGGAACTTCTTTTCGTAGATGGCCCGTGTCGCTTTCAAGTCCCCGGAATAGACCAGGACCGTTTGGTCCTGTTCTTCCGGAAGGCGGCCTCTGAAACCGGAGGGAAGTCCCCGCTCCAGAAGCATAACCAAGCGGCCGTCAGGGAGCGATCGGAAGCCGAGGAAGCGGCCGAAGCCGCTGTCGGGCGCGAACGGCACGGATGCGACATATTGTCCATTGAGCTCCAGAATAGAAAGGCGCTGGTTCCCGACTTCTTGAACTCGTATCCGTCCGGCGGCCGCTTCGATGGATTCCGGCGAGCCCAGGTCACCGGGTCCTTGCCCGTTTTGGCCAAATGCACGGATGAATTTGCCGTCCGGGCCGAAGACCTTGATGTCGCACGCCCCGTAATCGGACACATAGACATTCCCCTCCCCATCAACGGCGAGCCCTCGTGGGTTTTCGAAAACAAAGCCTTTGGGAAGCTGCGCGTTCGCTACCCTGATCTCCTCGACGAGCCGCACGCGACCCGATCGATAGAGGTCCGCAAAGTCGGGGCTCTCGGCCCGGAGGACGAGCGGGGCGAAGGCCAGAACGAAAAAGGAACCGACGCGGAGGCTCTTGTTCGGGTTCATATTCCCCCTTCCGTCTTTCCGCAGATCCCGGCTTGACTATACCATAGGTGTTCGAGAGTGAAAAGTTCTGACAACTGCTCTGACAACTGCTCTGACAACTGCTCCACGGTCCCTTGACATCAGGCTTCGAATAGCCGAATAATATAATAGAAAGAAGGGGCTGGAAGGGCGGGTGGAACGGTTCCCGAGAGGCTGTTTGAGAAACCGAACGGCGATCAACTCGTTGGGGATATTGGGAGTCACGGCCACCGTCTTCGTGCTTGCCGGCTCGGGCGCCCAGGTCCGGCCGGCTCAAGAACGCGCTCTCCGCTATGACATCGCCGGCGTGGTCAAGCTGATTCCCGTCCGGGTCCTCGGGCCGGACGGCCGGCCCGTGACGGACTTGCGCAGGGAGGATTTCGCTCTCTACGAGGACGGACAGCTCAAGACGATCACCGAATTCGAGGTCCAC
>JAXDAV010000035.1:0-11291 GCA_034679465.1 Candidatus Aminicenantota bacterium
CGCTCAAGCAGGTCCAGGATCACCTGGAGGAAGTTCTGTGTCCTGCCCTTCCAGACCCTCCGACCATCCTGATCCATGACGGCGACATAGGTGTTGTTCGAATGAAGATCCATTCCGACGTAGTAGCGCATGTGACACCTCCTTTGATGATGCGAGTTTACCACGCGCCCATTCCCTGGCGGCCGCCTTCTAATGATTATCGGACCTCAGCAATTTTATTATTTTCAGCAATATAAGTCTATAATATGGTCAGTTTTTCGCTTATAACTGGCATTTTTGGCCATGAAAATGAAAAAAAACGCCCCGGCGTTGAGCCCAATCAAGACATGGCGTCGATCTCGGCGATCTTGCGGGCCAGCCTGACGGCGGAAATAGGGAAGGCGGTCTTGATCTCGGGGGCAAAGAGGGCCAATTTGAGCTCCTCGAGCATCCAGCGGAGCTCTTCGACGGCAGCGCGCTTCTCGGCGGAAATCGGGGACACAATACCATGTCCCCGTTTTATCGCGGATGGCGGCGCTACCCGATCCGGACGGGAATTCGGAAATTGGTATTGTGTCCCCGATTCGCGTTCGAGGCGGACCAGCTCGAACGCGTAGCGCTCGATCTGGGCGGCCTTGGCCTTGTCCTTGTCGGGGGCGATCCGGGCCCGCTCGAGCCGGATCAGGAGTCCTTCGAGGTAGCGGGGGATGCGGGCCAGTCGGGCGACCGGATAGACCGCCGGGAAGTCCTTCGGGACGAGCCGGTCGAGGTCGGCGGCGACGGCCTCGAGATACTCGGGCCTGACCTTCTCCTTGAGCTTGCTGAGCTCGTAGAGGCCGAGCGTCGTCCTGGCGCCGCCGCGCCCGCTCCCGGCCGAGCCTCCCGCCCTGCCGGCGCCGGCCGTCGCCCCTCCCCCGCTGCCCCCGCCGCTGACGGCGGCGAGCTCGGCCCGGAGCTTCGCCTGGAGCTCGACGATCTTTACGACCGCCTGGGTCAGGGCGTGGCCCCGCTCGAAGAGCGTCCGGCCGACCTCGGCTTCGTAGGCCTTGAACGCCGCCTCCGTGCGGATGTCGCGCTCGAAGACATCGCGGGCCAGGGCCTCTTCGATGCCCCGCTCGAGCGCCTCCCGGCCTCCGAAGGCAAGCGACGCCCTCTCGAAATCGGCCGGGATCTTGTGATAGCGGCGGACGAAAGCCAGGTCCTTCCCGAACTTGCGCGTCAGGAGCCAACGGACACCTTTCTTGTGCGCCGCTTCGGCTTCGGCGCGCGTGGGGAATAAACGGATGGCGATAGCCCCGGGCTCTCCTCGAATGACCTCTTCGGCCTCCCGAGGCAGGTTATCGGGCTTGGATTGGTCGCGGGGAAATTCGGAAAATGGTATTGTGTCCCCGATTTCGAGGGCGGGATAGGCCGTGAGCGACGTCCCGACCGGGACCTTCTCCGGGAGATCGCCGAACGTCCAATCGGTCAGGCCCGTCCTCTCCCATTCCCGCCGGGCTTCCTGCCAGGCCGGCGATTCGATCTTGGAGGGGGCCCGGTCGGCGGCGCCGATCTTCTTCCGCAGGAGCTCGACGTCGCGGCCGGCGTCGATGACCCGCCCCGTCGACGGGTCGACGACGGCGACGCGCATGCGCAGGTGCTTCGGGACGTCGGCCAGGGCCCACTCGCGCGCCGGGATATCGAGGCCGAACCGCCGCCTGACGAAATCGGCGACGGCCCTGAAGAGCGGGACCTCTTCGGGGGCCCGGGGCATCTCCCGGGCGATCGTTTCGGCCTTTTCCCCGACCGGCACGAGGAGCTTGCGGTAGCGCTTGGGCAGGCCCTTGATCAGCGCGGCGATCTTGTCCCGGTATTGGCCGGCGACGCCCCACTCGAGCCGCTCCGCCGGGATGGCGCTCAGGAGCTCGGGCGGGACGGTCAGCGTGACCCCGTCCTCGTCCTCCCCGGGCGCGAACTTGTAGACGGCGCGGAACGGCCGGCCGGCGATCTCGACGCTGTCGGGGAAGCCGGCCGCGGCGGCTTCGTCCGGCCGGTAGTTGAGCAGGTCGTCCTCCGTGAGGCGGAGGAAGGAATCGTCGCCGCCCCGGTCGCGGACGTCACCGAGGAGCTTCCTCAGCGCGCGGACGTCGTGGATGCCGGGGAGCTTCTCCGAGTAGAGCTTGGCGATCCGGCCCTCGGCGACGAGGATATCGCGCCGCCGCAGCTTCTCCTCCAGGGCCTCGACCCTGCGCTGGAGGGCGAGATTGTGGCTGAGGAAGGGCGGCGGGTCGTCGATCTCGCCCTCGACGAGGCCGCTCAGGACGAAGATCTCATGGGCCTCGGCCGGGTTGACGCGCCCATAGGACACGCGGCGCTCGCGGACGATCTCGAGACCGAAGAGCGTCACCCGCTCCTTGGCCGTGACCTCGCCGCGCGCCCGGTCCCACGCGGCCTCCGAGTAGGAGCGCCTGCAGAGCGGGCCGCCCAGGCGCTCGAGCCAGGCGGGGTCGATGCGCGCGGCCGTCCGGGCGAAGAGGCGCGAGGTCCGGACGACCTCGGTCGAGACGATCCAGCCCGCGCCTCGGCCGAAAAGGACCGAGCCGGGCCAGAGCGTGACCTCGCGGTTCTTGGCCGCCGCGTAGACGTTCTTGTCCTTGTGGGCGGCGATGTTCGAGAGGTAGCCGCTGAGGATCGAGCGGTGAATCGCCCCGTAGAGCGCCGGCGATATGTCGGCGTGCAAAATCGGGGACACAATACCATTTTCCGAATTCGAAGCGCCGCCCGGCCCGTCGTCGCGGCCCTGGCCGCGCCCTCGCCCCCTCCCCATCCCCCTCCCCCGCTCCATCCCCCGCTCCCACCCCGCCCGCGGCTCCAGCTCCAGTTCCCGGAGCGCGCTCTCGATCTCCGCGTGGAGATAGGCCCACTCCCGCATCCGCGGGAACGACAGGAAGTTCTCGTGGCAAAAGCGCCGCTTCTGGACGAGCGAGCCGAGCTTCTCGAAATCGCCGTGATAGCGGTTCCAGATGTTGAGCAGGACGAGGAAGTCCGAGTCGGGATGCTTGAACGCGGCATGCACGGCGTCGGCCTGCTGGGCCTTGTCCGGCGGGCGCTCGCGCGGGTCGCGGACGCTGAGGGCCGCGGCCAGCACGGCCACCTCGGGAAGGCACCGCTCCTCCCGGGCTTCGATGAGCATGCGCGACAGCCGCGGGTCGACCTGCATCCGGGCCATCGCCCTCCCCTTCTCCGTCAGCTCCCAGCGGGAATTCGGAAAATGGTATTGTGTCCCCTTTTTGACGGCGCCGAGCTCGACCAGGGTGTCGTAGCCGTCGTGGACGGCCTTGGAGGTGGGCCGGTCGATGAACGGGAACTGAAGGGGATCGCCCAGGCCCAGGTCGGTCATGCGCAGGATGACCTCGGCCAGGTCCGACCGCAGGATCTCGGGCGAGGTGAACTCGTCGCGCGACTCGTAATCGACCTGGCTGTAGAGCCGCACGCACAGGCCCTCCTTGACCCGGCCGCACCGCCCCTTGCGCTGGTCGGCCGAGGCCCGCGAGATGGGCGAGATGGGCAGGCTGTTGATGCGCGTTCCCGGCTGGTAACGGGCGATCCGGGCGACGCCGGTGTCGACGACGTAGCGGACGCCGGGGATGGTCAGCGACGTTTCGGCGACGTTCGTGGCCACGACGATCTTGGGGAGGGTCACGGTGTAGACGAGCCGCTGCTCGCCCGCGGGCAGGCGGGAGAAGAGCGGCAGCACCCTGACCGCCGGCCACTTCCGGCCCTGGAGCAGACGGCAGGTCTCGAGGATGTCCTGCTCGGTCGGCATGAAGACGAGGACGTCGCCCGGCGGCTTCTCGCGCCGCAGGTATTCGACGGCCTCGACGGCCTGATCGACGTAGTCCTTGTCCTCGGCCTCCTCCCGGCCGGGCGCGCGGTATTCGACCTCGACCGGGTACAGGCGTCCGCTGATCTCGATGACCGGGGCGTTCTTGAAGGCCCGGGAGAACTTGTCCGTGTCAAGCGTCGCCGAGGTGATGACGAGCTTGAGGTCGGGCCGCTCGTCGAGGAGCCGGCGCATGATGCCGAGGAGGAAGTCGATATTGAGCGAGCGCTCGTGGGCCTCGTCGATGATGATCGTGTCGTATTCGTGGAGGCCGCGGTCGCCCTGGGTCTCGGCGAGCAGGATGCCGTCGGTCATGACCTTGATGTAGCCGTCGCGCGAGGTCCGGTCCTGGAAGCGGATCTTGTAGCCGACGGCGCGCCCGACCGGCTCGCCCAGCTCCTCGGCGATGCGGGCGGCGATGGTCATGGCGGCCAGGCGGCGCGGCTGGGTGACGCCGACGCGGCCGGCGACGCCCCGGCCCGCTTCGAGGCACATCTTCGGGATCTGGGTGCTCTTGCCGCAGCCCGTCTCGCCCGAGATGATGACGACGCGGCGGCGCGGCGACCGAAGGGCGGCGACGATCTCCCCGGCCCGGGCCACGATCGGCAGCTCCGGCGGGTAGGAGACGCGCGGCACGTTCCGGGCGCGGGCGGCCAGCCAGGCCTCGAAGCGGGCGCGGGCATTCGCGCCCGAACGGGCGCTCGTCGGGGTGGGCGGCGTCTTTTTCACTCCGCCTATTTTACCCTAAACCGCCCCTGTCATACGGTTGTAATACGGTGACACAGAACTCGATTCACTGAATTGCCCGGTATTCGAATTATGTATATTGAGTTGTGTGTCGCCGAATTGTCGGCACCGAATCATAAGCCGCCCGGGCTACGCGGCGAGCTTCTTCAGCGAGTCGAGGATCGCCGTGACGTCCTCGTCACGGTTGTTCAGGTAGAACGAGACGCGGATCGAGTCGAGTCCCCCCTCGGTGACGGACCTGGCCCTGATCCTGTCCTCGGCCAGGCGCTCCATGATCTCGGTGTGGGTGTGGGTCTTCATGCGGAAGCCGATCATGAGCGTCCGGTAGGCCTCCTCCTCGGGCGAGAGCCGCTCGACGCCCGGGATCTCGCCGAGCCCGCGATAGAAGCGCTCGGCCAGCGGCTTGCACCAGCGCTGGATGCGGTCGACGCCGATCGTCTCGACGAGGTCGAGGGCCGTGCCGAGCGCGTAGAACAGGGCGTCGTTCTGCGTCCCCGACTCGAAGCGCTCGGCCGTCTGCTTGAGCACGAGCTCGCCCTTGGCGACGTCATAGCGCGTCGACGACCCGCCGCCGACCGTCAGGGGCCGGAGGACGTCGACCAGCCCCTGCCGGACGTAGATGAAGCCCGTGCGCTTGGGGCCCATCATCCACTTGTGGGTGCTGCAGGTGTAGAAATCGACGCCGCAGTCGACGATGTCGAAGGGGGCGCACACCGGCGCCTGCGCGCCGTCGAGGGCGAACCAGATCTTCTTGGCGCGGGCCAGGTCCGCGATCTCCTTCGCCGGGAAGAGCTGGCCGGTCGTGCAGGTGACGTGGCTGAAGACGATGAGCCGCGTCCGCGGCGTGATGAGGCGGTCGATCCGGTCGACGTTGCCGCGGGCACGGGCGATATCGGGCTCGAACAGGCGGATCCGGATGCCGTCGCGCTGCATGCGGCTGAGCAGGGCCGAATGGACCGCGACGTGCTCGTGCGTCGAGGTGATGACCTCGTCGCCCTTCCCGAGCGGCAGGCCGTTGATGATGACGTTGACCCCTTCGGTCGCGCCGCCGATGAGGCCGAGGTTCTCCGCGCGGCAGGCCCGGCCGATGGCCCGGGCCAGCTTCGTCTTGACCTCCTGCCAGGGCTTCTCGTCGTGCCCCGCGCTCGGGGCGCTCTCCTCGGCCCTGGTAAACTCGGCGATGGCGTTGATCACGGGCAGAGGGCAGGAGCCCAGTCCGCCGAAGTTGAGGAAGATCCAGTCGGGGTCCAGGATGAACTGGCCGCGAATGTAGCTGCGAAAGGCCTCGTCGCCGTCGGCGGCGGCGATCGCGGCCGTTCGGGAGGCGAAATCCGAGAGACGGACGGGGCCCGCCGGGGCCCCGGCCGAAGCGGGCGGAAGCGGGGGATCGACCGAAGCCGAGCCCGCCGCGGCGAGCCGACGCATCAAGGGCAGTCCGGCGACGCCGCCGGCCAGACCCGCCGTCATCTTCAGGAACTCTTTTCTTTTCATGGCCGCACCTCCCGAATCCAGAAACGCCATCCCTAAGGGCGGATTATCAAGGCGGGGCCGGACAAAGTCAACTTGCAATGGGGTCGGACCTCAGCAATCACAATAGATTCAATATGATAGCTGCGAAATCAGAGGTCGAAAAGCCTTACAACCCATGTTTTTGACCACAAAAATGAGAATGTCGTTGTTTCTTCCCGATCGGTTTTCCGTTTTCTGGCCCAAAAACAACTGTTTTAAGCCAATTCAAGCTGGTTTTTAGGGCTTATCTTATTGATAATTTTACAGAAGCTGAGGTCCGACCCCATTGGCTTAAAACCTGAAGAGGTAGCTGACCTTGAAGAAGAAGCCGCGCTTCATCTGGCGGAAGCGGTCACCCGGGACGAAGCCGGGCAGCCCCTCGTCCCACTCGGTCCGCTCCAGGGCCGAGCCGTAGCCGAGATGCACGACCGTGCCGGGGATGTAGGTGAACGAGACGAGGCCGTCGAGGGTCATCCGCTTGTAGAAATCGTTGTACTCGACGATGCCTCGCACGAACAGGTACTTGTTGAGCTGGAAGGTGTTGCGGCTCCGCAGGATGAGGTAGTGGTAGATCTTCTCGCGGTCGGCCTTGCGGAAGAAATCGATGTAGGTCGTCGACAGCGAGAAATTGAGCTGGGTGAGGGGCTCGAAGACGAGCGAGGCCATGGCCCTCGTTCCGTAGCCTTGATAAGGGTCGTCCGGGTCGTAGAAGACGCTCCCGGTGCGCCGGGCGAAGAGCTGGACATAGAGCTGCTTGGCGATCTGGCTCTGGGCCTGCAGGCCGAAGCCGCTGATGTCGAACCGCCGGCCCTCGTAGACCTCGTTGGCCAGGAGCGTATCGAGGCGGATCATGGTGTTGCGGGGCAACCTGACTCGCAGAGTCACAAGGTTGACCGTCTCCCACATATCGGAGAACGTATCGTACAGGTGATAGCTCCAATAAAAGGACTCGATCTTCTGGAAGAACTTCGACTGGGGATAGATGCTGTGCATCCCGAAGGCCGAGATGCGGCGCAGTCCGGTCCTGTAGACGAAGCCCGTGTCGAGCCGGAAGTCCTCGGAGATGTCCTGGTAGCCGAGGTCGACGACCCACCTCCGGTTGGAGAAGCTGTACTGCAGGCCCAGGGCGTGGCCGGTCTCGGTCGATTCCGCGCCCGGCGCCTTGGTCAGGGCGCCCAGGAGATGGAAGGAGGCCGTCTGCGTCTGGCCCAGCCGGAACCGGCCGTCGAACCCGGCCACCCGGTTATAGGACCCGCCCGCCTCGCGCCCCGCATAATAGCCGCCGACGTAGGCGTCGTCCCGGAGGGCGTGCTTGAAGCGGCCGATCATGAAATCGGGATGGGCATCGACCTCGTCACCCGGCAGATTGTCCTGGGCGTAGATCGCGGCCACCGTGTCGCGCGGCGTCACCTTGCCGCTCAGCTTGAACCCGAACACCGGGTCGACGATGTTGCGGGTGTAGACGATCGACGAGAGGGGCCCTTCCTCGACCATCCCGCCGGGCTGCCACAGCTCGCTGCCCTCGAGGAAGAACGGCCTCTTCTCCTGGTAGTAGAGGGCGTAGCGCCGATTGAAATCGACCTGGCCGGCGTCGGCCTCGACCTGGCTGAAGTCGGGGTTGTAGGTCCCGTCGAGGGTCAGGTCCGAGGCGAGCCCGAGCTTGCCGGTCAGGCTGAGGTCGTCGATGTCGAGCTCCCTGTTCCGGGCGAGCCCGCCCTGCGCGGCCTCGGCCGCTTCCTGGGTCCGCCCGAAGGTGAACGCGGGCAGGAGCTCGGCCACGCGCTTGTACTCGAGCCCCGAGAGCTCGAACGGCTGGGCCTGCCCCAGGAGGGAGCCGGCGTTCGGATCGAACGGGGGATAGCAAACCTGCTCCGACGTCCGGGTGAAGAAGCGCAGGAAAAGGACTCGCATGGTCAGGGTCTCGCGGCCGGGAAAGCGGAGGCTCTTGAGGGGAATGCGCGCCTCGGCCGTCCAGCCCAGGTCATCGACCTTCCCGGCGCTGTACCAGACGGCGTCGAAGGACAGCTCGATGTTGCCGCTCGTCGTCAGCATGCCGTCGCCCTGGATGCCGCAGGGGTTGAGCATGAAGACGAAGGCGCTCTGCCGGTCGTTGAAGGTGTCGAGGTTGATGAAGACGAGGTCATCCTGGAAGATGGTGTCGCGCTTGCAGACCGCGCCCTTGACGCGGGACGGCTCGGAATCGTAACAGCGGAAAGCGAAATAGAAGTTCTCGGCGTCGTAGGCGAGATAGGCCTCGGTCCGCTGGCTGGCGTCCTTGCCGTAATCGGGCTTGAAGGTCTTGAAGCCGTCGAACCTGAGGCCGGCGGCCCAGGCGGGATCATCGAGGACGCCGTCGATGACCGGCGGCGTTTCTGCTTTCGTCAGGACGGGGGCGGCCTCCTCGGGCTTGGCCTGATCGGCTGGGGAAACGAACGGGGAAACGGCCGGCGTCCCGGCCGTGAGGAGCGCGGGCTCGGCGGCGGCCGCGGCCGTGACAACGACGACGGCGACAGCGAAGAAGATCACGGGGATGGTCGCGAGGACGGTCAGGGGCGGGGTCGGTCTCAATTCGGCCTCCGTTTGAAGTCGTGCGAGCGGTTCTTCGTCCCTCTGTTCTACGCAAGGTCTGCCTGAAAGGTTCGCGTCACGGGACGGATGAATTTCCAATGGGGTCGGACCTCAGCAATCACAATAGATTCAATACGATAGCTTCAAAATCAGGGATCGAAAAGCCTTACAACCCGCATTTTTAGCCACGAAAATGAAAAGTGCCGCCCTCCTCCTCTCTTCTGACCTATTTTTCATTTTTGGCCCAAAAAACAGCAGTTATAAGCCTTTTCAGGACCATTTTTTGGGTGTATACTATTGATAATATTGGTATAGCTGAGGTCCGACCCCATTGGAGAAGAAACATCCAGCGGGAATCGTCTAAACGGGCAGGAGGCCGAAACCATGAGACATCGTCATGCCCGGAGGCCCGGGCAGGTCCTGTTCCTCTCCGTGGTCCTGGCTCTCGTGGGGCCGGTCCTGATCGGCGGCGCGGCCGCCTGCAAGTCGAAGCCGCCCGCCGACATCCCGGGCCAGTTCACCTTCCGCGGCGTGGCCGTCCACCCGGCCGCCGTCGGCGCCCTGTACAGGTCCACGACCGGACAGATCGACCTGGCCGCCTTCGAAACGAGATCCGAGTCCCGGCCGTGGGAGGACATGCCCGGCTGGTGGGTCGCGGACTTCGAGCCGGACGTGGAGACCGGCCGGATCCCCTTCTTCGCCTACGCCGCGTTCGCCGGGCCGCTCGACGGCGGGGCCGAGACCTACGTCCTCTCGATCACCTTCAACCAGGGCGATCAGGCCGACGTCGACAACATCGTCCTCCTCCAGAAGAGCGGTAGCTGGCTGGGCCTGATCCGGTCCTGGACCGAGGGCAACGCCTGCAACGGCGGCGTCCACTCCGAGCGCATCGAGAACGACCGATTTCTCTATGCCCGCGACCTGACGCCGACCGGCCTCCTCGACCTGGCGATCGGCGTCACGCTCGAGATCAATCCCCACGAGGACCTCGAGTCGACGAGCGAGAGCTGCTTCGCCTCGGCGAACTTCGTCTACGACCTCACCCGGGACCGCGAGGACTTGATCTCCGTCCGTCTCTACGACGAGCCCGTCCCGGACGAGAAGGGACGGACGGAGCGGTTCCGCCACCAGCCCTGCTTCAATCGCATCTTCAACGACTACCTCGCCCGGGAGAAGAAGGCGCTCACGCCCAAGGAGGTCGACGAGCTCGCGCTCCGGTTCAGGGATGAGTGCGTCCTCAAGGCCGGCCCGACGCCCGCGGCGCCGGTCGATAAGTGACCCGATCCAGGCTGCGCGTCAAACGGCGCGCGGCGCGCATAACGAATAACGCATCGCGCCACGCGCAATCAAGCACCCCGCGACGACGACGCCGCGTCCCGTCCCGTCGTCAGGGCGTCTTCTCGGAGAGCAGGTCGGCGGCCGAGGCGTTCTCGCTGACCTGCTCGGGGCTCTTGGCCCCGGGGATGACCGCCGTCACGACCGGATCGCGGAGACACCAAGCCAGGGCCCAGCGGACCCGGGAGACGCCCAAGGGCAGCTCCTGATCGGCCAGCTTGTCCGCCTGACGGACGCTGCGGGCGATCTCGTCCTTCCCCATCGTCGACCGGTGGTCGTCCGGTCCGAACGCGGCCCCGGACTCGTACTTCCCGGCCAGCAGGCCGCTCGCAAGGGGGACCCGGCCCAGGATGCCGAGGTTGTAGCGGCGGGCCGTCGGGAAGACCTCCGCCTCGGCCCGGGTGTCGAGACGGTTGTAGCGGACCTGGAGGACCCCGTAGCCGCGGCCGAAGGCCTCGCGCGTCTGGACCTCGCTGCCGGCGCCGCGGATGGACACGCCGAGGTTGCGGACCATGCCCGCGCGCCGGGCCTCGTCCAGGAAGGCCCTCAGCCCGTCGTCGAGAAAGTCTTTGTCGCCGCCCGAGTGGAACTGGTAGAGATCGATCCGGTCGGTGCGCAGGGCCCGGAGCGAAGCGATGAGCTGGGCCTTGACCGCCTCCGGCCCGAAGCGGTCGGCCCTGTCCAGGAAGCCTTTGTAGGCGTGGCCGAACTTGGTCGCGAGGATCCAGCGGTCGCGCTCGTGGCGGGACAGGTAGTCGCCGATCAGACGCTCGGACAGGTGGTCGCCGTAGCACTCGGCCGTATCGATGAGGTTGATGCCGGCTTCGGCGGCCCGGTCGAGGATGGCGTCGACGTCCGCTTGGGTGAAGGCCTTCCCCCACTCGCCGCCGAACTGCCAGGCGCCGATGCCGACGACGGAAACTTTGAGCCCCGTCCGGCCCAAGGTGCGATACTTCATGTCTTCACGTGCCGTTCCCGGGTTCTGCGATCGCCCGGCGTCCTTTCCCTTTCCTTTATATTAGTCGGACGACGGGACGGGCGTCAAGAACCCCGACCGCTTTCCAATGGGGTCGGACCTCAGCAATCAGAACAGATTCAATATGATAGCTGCGAAATCAGGGGTCGAAAAGCCTTACAACCCCTGTTTTTGACCACAAAAATGAGAATGTCGTAGTTTCTTCCCGATCGGTTTTTCGTTTTCTGGCCCAAAAACAGGTGTTTTAAGCCAATTCAAGCCAGTTTTTAGGGCTTATCTTATTGATAATTTTACAGAAGCTGAGGTCCGACCCCA
>JAXDAV010000036.1:0-12214 GCA_034679465.1 Candidatus Aminicenantota bacterium
CCATCTTCGAGTTATAAACGCGCCAGACATTGAGATTCAGCCCGTTCGGGCCGGGAAGCGAGATGTCCAGATATCGAAGCGTCAGGTTCCCGCTGTAAAGGTCGATATTTTCCTCCGGGACCGCTCCGTGCAGTCCATGTTCGGTGAGGATCCCGATGCGGTCAAAGATGTTATTCTGGCCGTAAAGGCCGTTCACAAAGCAAGAGACTAGAAAGGGAACCGGTACGAAGAAAAGACGCCACCTTTTTCTACACATCTTCCCCCCTTCATTTGCCCGATAGATGATCTCCCTCAACGCAAATTCGCAAACTCGTGGATTTGCTGGGGAGATCTGGCGAGAACAGCCCTCTTCTCTTCTGTGTCTTTGAACACAACCCGCCTCGACAGAACAATAATGATGCAGAGCCTTGTCGCAGTCAAGAAAAACAAGCATCGGCAACAAGGCTCATATAAGGCTTGACTGTTGCTATTCTTTCGGTACGATATTGGTGATGTCGTAAAGAGACGGGGGAATGGCCGTATCTCCCAAGCGCGGGGATGATCATATGGTCGGGGGTCACACGATCGTGAAATCAAGCGTTCGCTTGGAATCATGCGAAAGGCGGGGATTCCTGAGATCGATGCATTGGTTCAAAAGGCCAAGGAAGACAATCTCGATAGGCCCGACAAGATCAGCATAGAAGGCGGCGCTAAAATCAAGAACTATTGTATGGGAGTAGGAATAAGCAAGGGGGATTTCTTCTATGCCCTGGCGGATCGCCTCCTCGTTTTTGACGAGAAGGGCCGATTCCAGACCCGAATTCACGTGTCCCTTGATCGTTCGCCCCTTCAGACGCTGGAATTCATCACGACGGGCCCCGACGGATCCGTCTATGGCCTGGCCCGAAGTCCAAACAAAGGGTATGTGGCGTTTCGAATGGACAGGTGATCTTCGCTCAGATTCGGAATATCGCATGACGAAGAGGGCTGGCCTGTGATATACAGATCTGTCATCCGGAATTATGAGGAGCTCCCCGCGTCGGCTCCGAATTGCGGAACGTGAGCCGCTCCCCCGAAAGCCGGACGCAAGGACAGAGGAGGTGTCTTCATGTCGCCAACCCGCCGTTCGTTCATCAAGACCGGTACGATCTCGCTGGCCGCGCTGGGGCTCGTGACCCCCGGCGCGGGCGGGCCCTCCGCGGCGCCGCCCGGGCCCGGGGACCCGGCCGCGCCCGGCGCGCCCCAGGAGCTCAAGAGCCTCACGGCCGGCGTCCAGCCGCTCACGCCCGAGGATTACGCCCTGCGCCGGGAGAAAGCCCGGCGCCTCCTCGCCGAGCACGGCTTCGACGCCATCTTCATCGGCGGAGGAACGAATCTCCTCTACTTCACCAAGGTCGGCTGGTGGCTGAGCGAGCGCGTCTTCGGCGTCGTCCTCGGCCGCAAGTCGGAGCCCGTCTGGATCTCGCCGGCCTTCGAGGCCGAGCGCGCCGCGGAGCTCGTGCCCAAGGGCCAGGAGGTCAGGACCTGGGAGGAGCACGAGGACCCCTACGCGACGATCGCCGGCGTCCTCAGGGACATCGGCGCCGCGGCCGGCAGGCTGGCCACGGCCCCGGACCTGCGCGCCTTCGAGGTCCACGGCCTGCGCCGGACTCTCACCGCCGTCCAGGTTGTCGACGGGGCGCCCGTCACCGAGGGCTGTCGCGGCGTCAAGACGGCCAAGGAGATCGCCTTCCTGGACCTGGCCAACCGGATCACCAAGCTGGCCTACCGCGAGGGCTTCAAGACGCTCCGCGAGGGCATGACCGTGCGCGACCTGGCCGGGGCCATGTCGCAGGCGACGCAGAAGCTGGGCTCGTCCGGCGGCGGAGGGCCGCAGTTCGGCCCGAACTCGGCCTTCCCGCACGGCTCGCAGGTCCCCCGGACCCTCACCCCGGGCGACGCCGTCCTGGTCGACGGCGGCTGTTCCGTCGAGGGCTACCGCTCCGACGTCACCCGGACGGTCATCTTCGGCCGGCCGTCCGACAAGCAGCGCCGCGTCTGGGACATCGTCCGCAAGGCCCAGATCGCCGCGCTCAGGGCCGCCAGGCCCGGCGCGACCTGCGAATCGGTCGACGCCGCGGCCCGCAAGGTCGTCGAGGACGCGGGCTACGGTCCGGGCTACAAGTATTTCACCCACCGCCTCGGCCACGGCATCGGCATGGAGGGCCACGAATACCCGTATCTCGTCAAGGGCAACACGCTCAAGATGGAGCCGGGCATGACCTTCAGCAACGAGCCGGGCATCTACATCTACGGCGAGTTCGGCATCCGCATCGAGGACTGCCTGGTCGTCACGGAGGAGGGCGCCCGGCACCTCGGGGGCCACGAAGCGGTGTCCATCGAGGAGCCGATCGGCCCCGAATGAGGCGGCGGCCTCACCGGCGGGCGCGCCGTCGCGCCGGGCGTTCCGGCGATCAGCCGGCGGCGAGGATCGTCCGGATCCTCTCCGCGTAGGCCTCGCTCGCGGCATCCCCCGTCTCGAGGACGATGTCCGCCGCGGAGGAGGCCCCCAGCTCGAGCTGGGCGGCCCAGGAGATCTGCTCCTGGGCGAAAACGGGCGTCTTCATGATGGCGTCGTTCGAGCCCAGGTCCTTGAGGATGGCCACGCCGACGGCGTCGATGGCCACGCGGTCCGTCCCGGCCAGGAAGACCCCGGCGTCCTTGCGCGGCCCCGTCATCGGCCCCTGGTCGACGAAGGCGACGAGCCCGTCGAGGACGACGAGGGCCGGCGTGTAGGCGGTGTTGATCTCGGCGATCATCCGTCTCTGGTCGGGCGAGCCGTGGAGCTGGCGCATGAAATTGTGCCCCTTGCGCGGCACGATGCCGACGGAGTTCTTCAGGGACATCGAAAAGACGCCGCCGAACTGGTGGGTCTTGAGACAGCAGGTCGAGACGACACAGCCCGCGGTCCTCACCGGACGGGCGACGAGGAAGCCGTCCTTCCAGTGGGACGCCGGCGGATCCACGCGGACATAGCCCGTTTCGCCGAGCTCGTCGAAGTTCAGGAGCTTGGCGTCATAGGAACCGGCCAAGGCCGGAATGCCCTTCTTCTCGAAGACCTGCGCCGTCGGCTCGGGGCCGCTGCGGTCCCCGATGGACAGGCTCTTCGCCCCCATCTCGCGGGCCCTTTCGAGCAGGGCCTCGAGGGTGTCGTTGTGGGTCGAGCCCGGCGTCTCATCCGAGGTGTTGAAGTTGGGCTTGATGAGGACGCTCTGGCCCCTGAAGGGATCGATCTTCAGGAGGTCGAGGCATTTCTTCACCCCGTCGGCCCGGGAATCGGTCCTGACCAGGACGACGCGCGACTTGCCGGCGCGGGCGGCGGCTTGGCCCGGACCGGCGGTCACGATCCGCCCGGCGCCGCGCGAAGCGGCCCCCGGGGTCCCGGCCAAGGCCCCGGCCGACAGCGCGGCGGCCCCGGCAAACCCAGCTCCCGCGGCGAAGAACTCCCGTCTTGTCATGCAGCTGGTTCTCTTCATGTTCGGCCTCCCGGGCGACGATCCCGGCCGCCCTCTGCTTCCAATCTAGCATATCCGCCACCCCTATGTCATGAGAATCCGGAGCGTCCCCGAGCGTCTCTCCGAATGTGGACAAGCCCTTGTTGACAAGCCCCCGGAGAAATGATATGGCTAGCCATATGAAAACAACCATACATATTCCCGATAGCCTCCTCGATGAGGCCAAAAAGGCCGCCCGACAGGAGGGAACGACGCTGAAGGCCCTTGTCGAGGAAGGCTTGAGGAAAGCCCTGGAGGAACGGCGCGTCCGGGGCCAAGCCGCTTTCAAGCTCCGGAAAGCGTCTTTCAGAGGCCAGGGACTGCAGCCTCATCTCGCTGGCGTGACCTGGGACCAGATCCTCGACATCAGCTACGAAGGGCGCGGCGGATGATCGCGGTCGACAGCAACATCCTCGTATACGCCCACCGCGAGGATTCGCCCTGGCACGCCGCCGCCGTCGAGTGCGTGCGGACGCTCGCCGAAGGCCGAGCTCCCTGGGCCATCCCCGGGCCGTGCGTTCACGAGTTTCTGGCCGTGGCGACGCACCCGCGGATCTACGCGCCGCCGACACCGCTCGATCTCGCCGTCGATCAGGTCGAAGCCTGGCTCGAGTCACCCAGCCTGGTCGTGCTGGGTGAAGGCGCCGGCCACTGGCCGCGGCTCAGCGCCCTCGTTCGAAGCGGGCAGGCCGCCGGCCCCAAGGTCCACGACGCGCGCATCGCGGCGATCTGCCTCGAGCAGGGCATTGAGGAGTTGTGGACGATCGACCGCGACTTCAGCCGGTTCCCCGCTCTCCGCGTCCGCAATCCCCTCGCGCCGGATTGAACCGCCGGCTCAGGGCTCCTGAGCCTTGACCCTCCGCGCGGGCAGCGGTATCATTCCGCTTCCGCCATCCCCCAGACCCGTCTCAGGAGGACGTCATGCCGAACCCGCTCCGCCGCCGGAACACCCTCATCGCCGCGCTGGCCGCCGCCATCACCCTGGCCGCGGCGACGCCCCCCGCGCCCCTCGCCGCGCAGGCCAAAGCCAAGGCTCCGGCCGCCAAAGAGGCCGACCCCTACGCCGGGCTCTCCCTCGGCGCGTTCCGGCTCCGGTCGATCGGGCCGGCCCTGACCTCGGGCCGCATCTCGGACTTCGCCGTCCGGCCGGGCAAGCGCCACGAGTTCTACGTCGCCTCGTCCTCGGGCGGCGTCTGGAAGACGGTCAACGCCGGGACGACCTTCACGCCGGTCTTCGACGCCCAGGGCTCCTATTCCATCGGCTGCGTCACCCTCGACCCGAACGACCCCAACGTCGTCTGGGTCGGAACGGGCGAGAACAACAACCAGCGCAGTGTGTCCTACGGCGACGGCGTCTACAAGTCCGAGGACGGCGGCGCGTCCTGGAAGAACGTCGGCCTCAAGGCCTCTGAGCACATCGGCCTGATCGCCATAGACCCGCGCGACTCGGACGTCGTCTATGTCGCGGCCTACGGCCCGCTCTGGAGCCCCGGCGGCGACCGCGGCCTTTACAAGACGGCCGACGGCGGCCGAACCTGGGCGGCGATCCTGACGGTCGACGAGAACACGGGGATCAACGAGGTCCATCTCGATCCGCGCGACCCCGACGTCCTCTACGCCGCGGCCCACCAGCGCCGCCGCCACGTCTTCACCCAGATCAGCGGTGGGCCCGGCTCGGCCCTCTACAAGTCGACCGACGCCGGCAAGACCTGGTCGAAGATCGTCAAGGGCCTCCCCGCGGGCGACCTCGGCCGCGTCGGCCTGGCCCTCTCCCCCGTCGTCCCGAACCTCCTCTACGCCATCGTCGAGGCCCAGGAGGACCGGGGCGGCTTCTACCGCAGTACGGACGGCGGCGCCTCGTGGCAGAGGCGCGGCCCCTACACATCGAGCGGCAACTACTATCAGGAGCTCGTCTGCGATCCCAAGGACCCCGAGCGCGTCTATTCCATGGACGTCTTCCTCCAGGTCACGGACGACGGCGGCGCCACCTGGAAGGCGCTCGGCGACGAGAGCAAGCACTGGGACTCCCACGCCCTCTGGATCGACCCCGACGACACCGACTACTACCTCAACGGCAACGACGGCGGCGTCTATGAGTCGTTCGACCGCGGCAGGACCTGGAAGTTCATGCCCAACCTGCCGGTGACCCAGTTCTACAAGGTCACGGTCGACAACGACGCGCCCTTCTACAACGTCTATGGCGGGACCCAGGACAACTACAGCCTGGGCGGCCCGTCGCGGACGACGAGCGCCCACGGCATCGTCAACGCCGACTGGATCACGACCGACACCGGGGACGGCTTCGAATCGGCCGTCGATCCCGAGGACCCGAACATCATCTACGCCCAGTCCCAGCACGGCAACCTGGCCCGCTTCGACAAGAGGAGCGGCGAGTCCATGGCCATCCAGCCCCAGCCGCGCAAGGGCGAGGCGGCCTACCGCTGGAACTGGGACTCGCCCCTGTTCGTCAGCCCGCACTCGCACACCCGTCTCTACTTCGCGGCCAACAAGGTCTTCCGCAGTGACGACCGGGGCGACTCCTGGACCGTCATCAGCGACGACCTGACCCGCCGCCTCGACCGCAACACGCTCGAAGTCATGGGCCGCGTCTGGCCCATGGACGCCGTGGCCAAGAACGCCTCGACCTCCCAGTACGGCAACATCGTCGCCCTCGACGAGTCGCCGGTCGCCGAGGGGCTCCTCTACGCCGGGACCGACGACGGCCTCATCCAGGTGACCGAGGACGGCGGGGCGAGCTGGCGCAGGATCGACAGGTTCCCGGGCGTCCCCGACCTGACCTACGTCAACGACATCATCGCCTCGCGCCACGACCGGGCCACGGTCTATGCCGCGTTCAACAACCACAAGCGGGGCGACTTCAGGCCTTACGTCCTGAAGAGCGCGGACCTCGGCCGGACCTGGACCTCGATCGCCTCGGACCTCCCGGAGCGGGGCTCGGTCTATGCCCTGGCCGAGGACCACGTCCGCAAGGACCTGCTCTTCGCCGGGACCGAGTTCGGCCTGTTCGCGACGCTCGACGGCGGCCGGCACTGGAAGAAGCTCGGCTCGGGCCTGCCGACGATCCTCGTCCGCGACCTGGACATCCAGAAGCGCGAGTCGGACCTCGTCCTGGCCACGTTCGGCCGGGGCTTCTACGTCCTCGACGACTATTCGGCCCTCCGGGACGTGACGCCCGCGGCGCTGGAGAAGGAGGGGCATCTCTTCCCGGTCAAGGACGCCTGGATGTTCGTCGAGAGACAGCCGCTCGGCGGGCTCGGCTCGAAGGAAAAAGGCTTCCAGGGCGAGAGCTACTTCACCGCCCCCAACCCGCCCGTGGCCGCGGTCTTCACCTATCACCTCAATGACGTCCCGAAGTCCCTGCGCGACCGAAGGAGGGAGGCCGAGGCCGCGCTGGTCAAGGCCGGCAAGCCCGTCCCCTATCCGACCTATGATGAGCTCAAAGCGGAGCGGGACCAGGAGCCGGCGGTCCTCCTCTTCACCATCGCCGACGAGGACGGCCAGGTGGTCCGCGTCCTCCGCGAGCCGGCCCGCAAGGGGCTCAACCGGGCGACCTGGGACCTCAGGTACCCGGCCCTCGCCCCGACCACTCCCGCCCAGGCGTCGCCGGCCTCGTCCGGGCCCCCGAGCACGTTCGTCATCCCCGGGACCTACCGGGTCTCCCTGGCCCTGAGCGCCGACGGCCGGGTCCGGGAGCTCGCCGGGCCCCTTCCCTTCACGGTCCAGGCCCTGGCCGCGGTCTCGCTCCCGGCCGCCGACCGGGCCGAGCTCGCCGCCTTCCAAAAGAAGGTCCGCCGGCTCAGCCACTCGGTCAACGCGGCTTCGAGCGCCCTGCGCGAGCTCGGGACCCGGACGCAACACTACAAGGCCTCGCTCAAGAGCGTCACGGTCCCGCACCAGGACATCCTCGAGGCCATCGGGGCCCTGGAAAAGAAGGTCGAAGGCCTCCAGCTTCGGCTGACGGGCGACCGGCTCCTCTCCCGCCTCGACCGGGACACCTTCCCCGGCATCGCCTCCCGCGTCATGCGGATCGCCGGCGAGCAGGCCCAATCGACCTCGGCCCCGACCAAGACCCAGCGCGACGCCTGCGCCATCGCCGAGGAGGAGTTCCGGCCGGTCTACGAGGAGATCAAGAGGATCCTGGCCGCGGACGTGCCGGAAATCGAGAAGCGCCTCGACGCCGCCGGCGCGCCCTTCACGCCCGGCCGTCTGCCGGATTGGAAGTGAGGAGGACGGAGATCTCGGCACCCAGCTCCCTGAGGCGCTCCCTGATGCGGCCGTATTCGGACTTGAGCTGTGTCAGCCTCTCGCGCATCCGGGCCGCTTCATCCCTGTAGCGGGCCTCGGGCCCTTCCGCGAATTGGCGAAGGCCGGCTTCGAGCCTGCCGCGCACGCCGGCCAGCGTCGCCGCGTACTCGTCCCTGAGGGCGGCCAGCGCTTCCGCCTTCCTGGCCGCCTCCGCTTTCAGGGAAGCGACGAACGCGGCCAGGGCGTAGCCCTGCTTGAGCCCGGCGACGAGCTGTCTCACCGGCACGATGGCCTCGACCCGATGGGCGTTGGCCCCGCAGAAGACGAACCCGTTCTCGAAATCCCCTTTCCGGGCGCGGTCGAGGGCCTCGGAGATGCAGTAGCGGGCTTTGCCGGCGGCGCAGCTCTCGAGGCAATGGGACGGACAGCGGAAGAGCTTCTTGTCCCCGCGGGCGATGGCCTCGAGGAAGGGCCCGCGGACCGCCCGGCCGGGCAGGCCGACCGGGCTCTCGATGATGACGATGTCCTGCTCCCGGCAGGCCACGTAGGCCTGTTTGAAGCGGAGGTCGGCATCGCACTCGTGGGTGGCCACGAAGCGGGTGCCGAGCTGGACCCCGCGGGCCCCGAGCTTCAGGAGGCGGTGGATGTCCGCCCCGGTGAAGATCCCGCCGGCGGCGATCACCGGCAGTGAGCGGCCCCGGCGCGCCTCGAATTCCGAGAGCGCCTCCACCACCTCCGGGACGATGCGCTCGAGCTGGAAGCCGGGGTCGTCGATCTGGTCCGGCTTGAAGCCGAGGTGCCCGCCCGCCCGGGGGCCTTCGACGACGACGCCGTCGGGGACGTCGTCGTAGTGCTTCTCCCAGGACTTGAAGATGAGGCGGACGGCCCGGGCCGAGCTGACGATCGGCACGACCTGGACGCCCGCGTCCCGGATGGCCCGGACCGGGATCCCTTTGATCGGCAGGCCGGCGCCGAGAAAGAGGATATCGGCCTTCTCCTCGACGGCGGCGTCGAGGAGACGATGGAAGCAATCGACCGCGACCATGATGTTGACCCCGATGAGCCCGGCCGCTCCCCGGCGCGCCCGCCGGATCTCGCGGCGCAGGGCCCGGACGTTCGCGGCGACGGGATCGGCGTAGTAGTCGTCCTCGATCATGCCGATGGCGTTGGCGGCGATGACCCCGATCCCGCCTTCCCCGGCGACCGCGGCGGCGAGGTTCGACAAGGAGATGCCGACCCCCATCCCCCCCTGGACGATGGAGAGAGGGGCCGTCTTGGCCCCGACCCGGAGGGCGGGCAGGGGGTATTGGGCCAGCTTCTCTTCGAAGGCGGTCCTCAGGTTCATGCTGTCTCCATCTCCGGGGAATCCGTCAGCGAGGCCTCAGAGATGATAGGCCCTTTCGACGGAGGCGTCAACCAGGCGAATTCCTACTTTTTTTGTAGACTTTTGAAACCTTTTGCTCGGATCGGGCGTCTATAGAGATGTCAATAACAAACAAGAAACTGAAGAAAGAGGAGACCATCATGAAGCTCAGAACCAAGCTCGGCATCGCGGCGATCGCGATCCTCCTGTCGCTCGCCGGCTTCGGCGTCGTGGCCGACGCCCTGTCGGTCGATCGGGTCATGGCCGGCGCCAGGCCCACGACCGAGGTCGGAGTCGTTATCAAGGGCTGAGGGCCGGACACTCGACCTCCTGTTCCCCTCAGCGGCCGCGGGCTCCCCGTGGCGGCTGGGGGGTTTTTTATTTTCAGCCGGGAAACACGGAGCGAAGCCGAGCGGAGCGGCTTGAAAACGCCTCTCGCCGAGTATAGAGTGGGGCCATGACAAACGCCCTCTGTTCTCTCGTCCTTTTGGCCCTGGCCCTCACCGTCCCGGCGGGCTCCCCCGCGCCCTCCTCGTGGCCGGACGGCGCCGAGTGCTTCACGGTCCTCGTCGGCCGGAACGCCAGCGCCGACGGCTCGGTCCTCGTCGCCCACAACGAGGACGACCGGGGCGAGATCGTCGTCAACCTGCGCAAGATCCAAGGCCGCGACTACGGCGCGCCCCAGAAGGTCGATCTGGGCCGGGGCGCGTTCCACGAGACCGACGGCAGGACGGCGGGCTTCCTCTGGATCGAGGCGACGACCCAGGAGTTCGCCGACAGCTTCATCAACGAGCACGGCGTCCTCATCACCTCCGACAGCTGTCCCTCGCGGGTCTCGGCCGAGGACACCACGGACGGCGGCATCGGCTGGATGCTCCGGCGCCTCGTGGCCGAGAAGGCGACCTCGGCGCGCCAAGCCGTCAGACTCGCCGGCGAGCTCGTCGAGAAGCACGGCTACCGCGCCTCCGGCCGGACCTATTCGATCGCCGACAAGGACGAGGCCTGGATGCTGGCCGTTCTGAGGGGCCGTCATTGGTGCGCCCAGCGCGTGCCCGACGACGAGGTGGCCGTCATCCCCAACCACTTCACGATCCGGGAGATCCGGCCGGGCGACCCGGACCGCTTCATGGCCAGCCGGGGCCTCGTCGAATACGCGGCGAAGAACGGCTGGTACGACGAGGCCAGGGACGGGGCCTTCGATTTCAAGAAGGCCTTCGACCGGCCTTCGAGCCGCGAGCCCGCCGCCGACGGGAACGCCCTCCGGCACTGGCGGGGCCTGAGCCTCGTCACCGGCCGGGCCTGGGAGCTCGGGCGCGACTACCCGTTCTCCGTGAAGCCCGGCAAGAAGATGACCGCCGAGTCGCTGATGGCCGTCCTCCGCGACCACTACGAGGGCACGGAATACGACGCCACCGACGGCTACAGGACGGGAACCCCGAACCGGACGAAGTTCCGGACGATCTGCACCGCTTCGACCATCAACGCCTTCGTCGTCTCTCTCGGCGCCGGGCGGCCGGCGCCCCTCGCCGTCTCGATCTGGCTGGCCCTGGGCAAGCCGGACACGACCGTCTTCCTGCCCCTCTACTACGGGGTCGAGAACCTGCCGCCCGGGGCCGGGCTCGGCGGGAACGTCCACGACTACGCGCTCTTCGCCAGACAGCACTTCGAGGACGCCGAGATCAAGGCGGCGAAAGCGGCGCTCCTCAACACCAAGGTCCTCGAGCTCGAGGGAGCGGCCGAAGCGAACTACGGACCGATGAGGGCGAGGCTCGCGAAAGAGCTCTTCCCCGCGGAGGAAGCGTTCATCGAGGGGCGGCCGAAGTTCGAGAAGGAATTCGCGGCCCTCTACGCCAAGGACAAGGCCAAGGCCCTGAAGAAGCTCGACGAGTACGTCGCCGACGCCTTCGCCAGGGCGGCCGGCCTGACGGAAAAGCTCCTGGCGGAAACAAAGGGCTCCTAGAAAAAAACGCCCCGGGCTGGCCCGCTCAGGGTCTCTTCAGGGTCGGGTCGTGCGGGCCGACGACCCGGAGGATGATCTCGCCTCTCCCCCCGAATTCAAAGGTGAGCCGATGGTCCCGGTCCACCCGGGCCTCGAAGACCGACCCAGTGCCCTTGATCTTCTTGACCCTCAGCGACGGATGACGAAGATCCGAGACCAGAAGTCCGATCTGCTTCTCGAGCTTGGCCCGGATGTCCGGCTCGAGCTCAAGGGCGCTTTTTTTGAACCGGTCGGTCAAGACCAGCTTGAGCGGTCCCTTCGATCTCATGGAAAAGGTCCTCGACGGAGTCAAAGGTCTTGGTCCGGCCTTCGGCGATGTCCTTGTCGGCCTCGGCCTCGAGCTTCTGCCATCTCTCCTTCCAGAACCAGGCCTGGTCGCGGTCGATCGTCTCCTGGGGAACGAGCACGATCGTGTCGTCGACGATCTTGGCCATGACGATGCTTCCGTCCGTGATCCCGAGCTTCTTCCTCATGGATAAAGGAAGCGTGATCTGCCCTTTTTTTCTCACTCCGATCAACTCTTTCATGATATTTCCTGGATGCGACGGATATTAAGATTATCCGATTTTCCGACTTTCTAAAAAATAATAGCCGACTCCCGCACGCTTGTCAACTCGAGTGCAATCTCGAGCGCTCGAGCGCTTGACTTCTCCGGCCCTGCGGTCTAGCATTGAAATATCGTCTGGGTGCCAGAGAAATGCCCTCTTCGGCCCTGAAGAAGATCATTCTCCTCCTCGCCGGCGCGGCCTGGCTATCGGCGGAAACGACCCTGCCGGCCCAACAGGCCGACGTCACGGTGGAAAACGGGGTCCGAATCGTACGCAACCCCAAAACGCCCGTGAAGGGTCCGAACGGCAAGGTCCGCACCGTGAATCTCGTCGAGGAGCTGGTCATCGGGAACGACACGTCCCGCGAGGACCATTGGTTCGCGTTCTTGAACGCGATCGACGCGGACGCATCGGGACGCATCTACACCGTCGATCCGAAGAGCCTCCGCATCCGGATCTTCGGGCCGGACGGGAGCCTCGTCAAGGCGCTCGGCCGCGAGGGCCAGGGCCCGGGCGAGTTCAGCGG
>JAXDAV010000037.1:0-29114 GCA_034679465.1 Candidatus Aminicenantota bacterium
CATGGAGTGGTCCGTCCGGGGCGCCAACGCCATCATCTCCCTCCGCTGTATGATGAAATCCAACCGCCTGGAAGACTACTGGGAAGCCCGGGCCGCATGACTTACCCCACGTTCATGACGCAGGCCCACCTGGATCGGCTTTCATAGCAGCACAATCTGCAGATGCTTGATTGAAGGCCATTGATAATCGCCAACGATTATCGTAGTTTAGAGGTGAATGAGTTCTCATCTTACCTAGAAATCACTGCGCACACCTAAGCAAGACATTGAGGTCACATGGCACAGGACTTAGGAATGGCTTATCGTGTCGAAATCGACTCCATCACGGAGTCCAAATGGAACTGCTTACTGAGGCAGTTCGACGATGCGTCCCTGTACCAAACCTGGGCTTACGGCCAGATGAAAGCAGGCGTCTCCAAGCTCAGCCACCTTCTCCTTTTTTGCCAGGACGAGTTGGTCGCGATGAGCCAGGTCCGTATCACGAACTTCCCCCTGCTGTCCTCAGGAATAGCCTACGTTCACTGGGGCCCCTTATGGAAGAGGCGAGATGGGGCTCAAGATTTGCGGCATATGCCTTATGTAATAAGAGCCTTACGCCAAGAATATGTTCAGCGCAGAGGATTGATGCTACGGATCCTGCCTAAGGTGATCGACGATGATTTGAAAGAGAAGGTCCGGTCTGTTTACCAACATGAGGAATTTGTTTTTAGCGCGGATCCCGATCAGACCTTCCTCGTCGATTTAACGAGTCCGCTCGAGGAGATCCGCTCTCGTTTTGATAAAAATATACGGAGGGATCTAAGAAATGCAGAAAAACAAAATTTTCGGATCATCGAGGGCACAGGCCAGGAAGCCTTAGGGACGGCCGTACAATTAACCAAGGAAATGAAGGAGAGAAAGAAATACTTCGGGTCAGAGCCGTCTCATCTCTTAGTGCTTCAGCAAAATCTTCCTGAAGAACTGAAGATTCGACTGATTGTTGCAGAACATGAAGGCGAACCCGTCGCCACTCTCGGTTGGCAAACTATCGGCAAGATAGGTTTTCCCGTGATCGCAGCCACGGGCAACAAAGGATTGAAATTACGCGCGTCATTCTTGCTTTGGTGGAAGATGATCGAATTCTATCATGAAAATGGATACCGGATTCTGGACGTCGGGGGGGTCAATGCCAACAGAAATCCTGGCGGTTTCTTGTTCAAGTCGAGGCTAACGGGAAGGAAGGACCCCGTGCCGGACCGATACATCGGTCAATTCACGGCCTGCGGCGGCCGGCTTCTCCCGCTTCTCTTTCGAGCGGGGTATGCCGTGAGAAGCTCCTATAGACACATGAGAGCATTGGTGGCAAAGATCGTTCGTGACCGGGCACATCGCACGAAATGACGAGCGTGAGCTCGAACGTATCCCAGCTGACCGGAGAGACCCGTGGCGGCAACCCAGGCCTCAGGCTCCGGATAGGATGGACGTCAACAGGATCCTTAGGTTCGACATGTCCAGGACGAACAGGGCTAGACCGAGCGCGAAATAATTGAAGGACAGAATGGCTCCCAAGACCCTACTGGCCATTGATTGGAAATAGGTCTGTAGGAAAGGCGACCGCGCCTTCCTCTTTTCACGCTGGTAGATCGTCAGAACAGCTATGCCGACCCCGTGATAAGCCCCCCAAAGAACGAAATGGGCCGTTTCTCCGTGCCACACGCCGCAGGCTATGAACGTGATGATCATGCCGAGGTTGGATAGAAAGACCGGGTGTCGGCGAAAATAATCGAGGCTCCGGAACTTGCGCACGATAGGCCAATAAATATAGTCGACGAGCCAACTCGTGAGCGACATGTGCCAATTCGTCCAGAGTTCCCGGATGTTTCTCTTTAGGAAGGGATTGTTGAAATTCTCGGGGAGCTCGATGCCGACCAGGCGGGCACAGCCTATCGCCAAGTCCGAATAGCCGGCGAAGTCGAAGTAGAAATAGAGGGCATAGGCATAAAGTCCGGCGATTGTGTCGACAGGTCCCATCTTGGCGAGGACCTCGGGTTGAGCTGTCAGGATGTGAGGATACATGATCTGTGCCAGGACGAACTTCTTGAACAGGCCATGAACGATCCGTTCTCCGCCGGCCCGGAAGTCCGGGGACAGCCCGGTCTTGACCGGAGAACTGATCTGAGACGCGAAGTGGTTGTACCTGTTGATGGGGCCGCTGAGGAAAGCGGGGAAGAAGATGATGTAGTCGATGTACGCTAAGGCATTGAGATATTGGATCTTCTTTCGGTAGGCCTCAATGAGGAAATGGATCATCCGGAAGGAGAAATAGGAAACGCCGATCATCCGGATTATGCCGACCGAGCCTTCCGTTCCTGAGAAGGGCAGGAACAGGCTCTGGATCGGTCGGTACTTGTAGAAAGCCAGGAACGCCAACACGGCCGCGATCCCCGAGCCGGCCACGAGTTTCCTTTGGAAGCCCGGGCAATCCGCGCCGCTTCTCGAGAGATCGATGCCGATCCCATAGGTGAGCGCCGAAAGTGCGAGTACCAAGCCTAGCATGGCTAGGTTGAAACCCGGAATGGCTAACAGCATCAGAACTGAGCTCAAGCCCAGGAAAAGCTGTCTTCCGCCGGGCGACCGACTGAAAACCCGGCTGACCAGAGCGATCAGGATCGCAGCGATCCAAAAAGGAATGCTATAGAAAAAATTGAAGTTCCAGCTGAAAGAACTCATTGGTTATCGGAGCTTCTGCTTGAGGATCTTGCCCGATTCGTTCTTGGGCAACGAACCGCGGATCTCGTAGAGTTTTGGGATCTTGTAAACGGCCAGGTGGTTCTTCAGGAAAGCCGGCAGCTCCGAGGTTAGCCTTTCCGAAGCGCCCTTCTTGACCACAATAATGGCTTTTGGCGCTTCTCCTAGGATCTCGTCCGGGACGCCTATTATCGCTGCCTCGACAATCCCGGGATGTTCGAGAAGGGCCTCCTCGATCTCCTTGGCGCTCACCCTGTTGCCCCCGATTTTAATTATATCCTTAGTCCGACCGACGACATATAGGAAGCCATCATCGTCCATGCGTCCGAGGTCGCCCGTGAAATAGAGCCCGTGCCGGAAGACGTTTTCCGTCTCTTCAGGATGTCTCCAATAGCCGGACATAAGGTTGGAGCCGCGGGCGACGATCTCGCCCTTGCACTCAGGGGGGAGGGGACGGCCCTGGTCATCAGCGACGAAGAGATCCACGTTGGCAATAGCTTTCCCAATCGATCCCCATTTCCGAGGGAGGTCTACCGGATCGAGGTAGGACAGCCGGGCCGCGGCTTCGGTCGCTCCGTACATGACGAAGAGGCGGGCCGGGGCGAACGCCTCTGCGACTTCCTTCTGAATGGACGGGGCCATGGCTCCGCCGGCCTGGGTGACATAGCGAAGCCTGGGGAACTTCAAGGCTTTAAGATTGGATCGATTGAGGAGGATGGTGTATGTGGATGGAACGCCCGCGAATCCTGTCACGTCCTGTTCCTGCATGGTCTGTAGGACGACGTTCGGGTAGAGGAACCTGTTGTCCACAACGACCGAACCGCCGACGAAAAAGTGAGTGTTCAGGAGCGATTTGCCGTAGATGTAATAAAAGGGGAGGACGACCAAGATCCGGTCTTCAGGCGTCAGCTCGAGATAATCAACGATTGAACGGGTGTTCGTGACGATATTCAAGTGCGAGAGAACCACGCCACGTGGCTTGCCGGTACTCCCCGAAGTGTAGACGATGGACGCGACGTCGAGGTCGATGACGCGGACGCCGGGGTTAAATTCCGAGCGGCCTTCGGAGGCGTCCGGAAGGGCATCGATGGGACGGCCTTGCCAGGCCGTCACTCCGTCTTTGGGTTTGTTCCAGATGAAGACGCCCTCGAGCGTGTCGCCGGGTTCGGGCGGGGGCGCGGCGGGGGGCACCAACGCGGACATTAGTGTCTCGGACGCGAACCGACTTGTGGCGATGAAGAACCGGGCGCCGCAATCGCGGGAGATGTAGGCGATGTCCTCGGCGGTATTCTCCGTGTTCATGGCCACGGTGGTTCCGCCCGCCTTGAGCACGGCGTAATAGGAAATGACATATTCGGTGGAGTTCTCGATCAAGAGGGCCACGCGGTCGCCCCTTCTCAGACCCCTGTCCCGGAGGAGATGGGCTAGCCGGTTCGTGCGTGCGTTCAATTCCCCGTAGGTGTGCCACTTCCCGGTCGCGAACAGGGCCAGCTTATCCGGGTGTCTTTCCGCCGAATCCTCGAGGAAGCTATGAACGAATTTGGTGTGCCCCATTTTTCCCCAAGCCCCCTGGAAAGTCGCGTCCTCTATTCACCGATATGCCTCGGCATCGACCTCAAGTACTCTGTGGCCCTGATCTTCCGCTTGATGTCGTTCTGAATATGGAGGACCTGTTCCTGGCTGATTCCCAACTCTCTCGAGATCTCATCCGCGGATACGCCTTTTTCCATGGCGTACCATATGAGGTCGCCTACCTCGAAGGGAACCCGGAAAAAGAATTCCTCCTGGGTGCACTCGGCGCTGTAAGTGTCTGTTGTTGGCGTGCGCTCACGGATCTCCTCCGGGACGCCGAGATGCTCGGCAAGCTGGAAGACCTGGGTTTTGAACAGGTTGGCGATGGGCTTGATGTCGGCGCCGCCATCCCCATATTTTACGAAAAAGCCCTGTTCGTGCTCGTTTTTGTTGCCCGTGCCGATCACGGCATAGTTGAGACGGTCGGCATGGTAGTAGAGCATCGACATGCGGCTACGCTGCTTGAAGTTGGAGGCAGCGACAATCTGGAGAAATTCCTTGAGGGGGATCCGTTCGGTTTTCTCCTCTCCCTCGGGTGATATGATCGTCAGCAGGAAGACATTCAGCCGGTCCTTCACGCCCAGGGCGGAGGGGAGGACGATCTTCGCCTTGTACGTTGCGTCATACTCCGGGAAGACCTTATTCATCGCTTCGTCCCGACGCCGGTAGGCTCCGAACCCGGCCAGGGCGGCGGTCATGTTTTCGACGACGTAGGGGACGCCGTACTGGCGGGCCAGCTTCCGAGCCAAGACCGCACTGATGGGATTGGAATCGGATTCGGGCATTGTGACACCCAGGACCTTCTCAGGCCCGAAGGCCTTGGCGCTCAAGGCCAGGCAGACGCTCGAGTCGATCCCGCCGCTGATGCCGATGACCCCGCCGCGTTTGCCGAGGTCCTGGCCGACGATCCTCCGCATCTCGCCGATGATGCGCTCGGCTTCGGCCGCGGCGTCGATCCTGATGTCAGTTTTAGAGAAGGACATGGCTTCCTCCAGAAGGAACTGAAATGAGTGGCCTTTTTCGAAGCCGCCGGGGTGGAATACCGATCCAGATCCAGTTCAAGTCGCTGGATCATCAATGCCCGCCAGCAGCGTCAGCAGTTCGATGGCGACGACCTGCCGGCCGAGCAGGTTGAGGTGGCCTCCGTCATCCGTGAAGGGTCGGTAGAGCAACTCATACTCCTTCTGGCTCTCTCTGAAGACGGCCTTCTTCGAGTCGTCGATGCGAGATTCGATGGCCGCCAGGTCGAAGAGAGAGCCCTTGAAGCGATCACGAAGCATGTCGTTGAACAGGTTCCGCTGGACATTGTCCGCTTCGTACCAAGGGAGCCTTCCGAGGAGCTTCTTGAGGCGGGTCATCACCCCAACGGGTTTTGAAAGAAGGGGAACTGTCACCGTAAGGATCTTCAGGTCAGGGAACCGGTCGGCTAGGTCCTCGACCAGCTCGACGTAACTGCTAAAGAGGGCCTCGAGGTTCGTATCATGGTTGACGTCGACAAAACAGAATTTAAAGAATGCGATATCGGACTCCCGACCGACTCCGCTCTCCATGATCTCGCGGAATCGGGCGAGTTTCGTCAGCGGCTCATTGTTCTTACCGATCGCGGAATGGGCGAAAACAGGCGCTGTGAAACCGGCGGGATTATCCGTTTCTCGGACATCGAGCCTGATCTGCGGCCGTTGCGATAGAACATCTTTGAGGCCTTCGATGATATTGGCCCCGACGGACTTATGCCCGAAAAAGACCTTTTTCCGAGAAAGCGCGTCCCATCGGTCCAGGGATACCGCGTCGAGCTTCACGTACCTGTCCTTCACGATCTCCACCTTGGCTTCCCGGCATGAGGAAGATAAAAAGAGCCCCAAGATGACGATAATAATGCGGATGTTCATGGATAATTTTTCTTTTCTTCTTCGCCCGCGCTCGAACAATAAAATTTTATAAGAACCCTCGGGATGAAGTCAAATCGGTTTTCCTGTCAAGAGAAAGGTTGATTTCCGGCTGCCTAACGATAATAATGGCCCCGACGAGGAAAGTCAAAACAACGTGGCCCGGATATGGTCTATCGACTCCTTCCGTGGCGTCGTCCCCGTAGGCTCTTGCTCGTTGTTATGTTTGACTCCCGAAAGGGGAGGCCTAAGACGCCTCTGCGACCGAATGAAGGCCACGCGCCCCGCGCGGTGACTCATAGAATTGAAGCTGGCTCCTTTTTCAGTGCCGCCATCACGGCAACGTTGGCTTGGGGCCTGTAAGCCTGATCTTCAGGTTGGCTGGCCGTTTGATTCGTCAGCAAGTTCAGGCAGGGGGATGCCGTTTTTTGTCTTCCGACGTTCGGCATCAAAGCGGTGGGAGAGATCATTTTAGAGCCTTTCCCGGAACTGAACCGGCTCTCAGGGCCGCGGGCCGAGCTCGGCCAGAAAGCGCAACAGCCCGGCCGCGACGATCCGTCTCCCCGCGGCGTTGAGATGCCCGCCGTCGTCCGTGTAGGACGGCTCCAACGCGTAATAGATCCGGCCGTCCGTCTCGAAAGTCACCCGCTCTCCGTTCGGCAGAGTCGATTCGAGCGCGGCCAGATCGAAGACGAGCCGACCGTACTTCTCGCGCAGATGGACGTTGAAGGCTTCGCGCTTGGCGTTGGCCGTCTTGTCGGGCTCGCCCCGGCCGAGGAGTTTCTTGAGGCTCGTCTTGATCCCCCCGGGAACGGCGGTCAGGGGCGAGGTCACGGCCACGACGGCGAGCCGCGGGAACTTCGCCTGCAGGCCCTCCATCATGTCGTCGAAGGCGCGGGCGAGGGCCTCGACGTCGGTCCCGCCGTGGATGTCGACGTAGCAGAGCTTGAAGAAGGCGATATCGGCCTTGTCGCCGACGCCGCTCTCGAGGATCTGCCGGAAGTGATCGATCTTCGAGAGGGGATAGGCGTTCTTGCCGATCGGCGAGTGGGCGAAGACCGGCTTCCCGAAAGCGGCGGGGTCGGCCGTTTCCAGGATGTGGAGCTTCGCCCGCCGCTCCGCCTGGAGGTCGCGGACGCCGTCGAGGATGTTGAAGCCGACGGACATGTGCCCGAAATAGATCTTTTGTTGCGACACGGAATCCCAGACCGCCTTGGGGACTTCGGTCTTCTGGGGGGCGGGTTCGACAGGGCTCATTTCGGCACCTTGGCACGTGATGAGGATCAGAAAGGGAAGGACAAGCGACACTCTGACCAGCGAACGATGCGTTTTGACTGACATATCAATCAGTTTAGCCAAGAAAGGGGGAGAGGTCAACCCAAGGACGGCGGGAACCGCCTGAGGTGCTCGGTCGCGCTGTGCTTGCTCGCGAAGTCCCGGAAGGCCCTCTTGACCTGGTCCTCGGCAAGCTCCATGGCGGCGCAGATCTCGGGGACGGGGACCTTGTTCTCCCAGGCGTAGAGCAAGAGGTCGAGCCGCTCGAACGGCATCCTGAAATACCACTCTTCGTCCGTGACCGGGGCGCTGTAGGTGTCCGGGCAGGGGGCCCGGTCGACGATCTCGGGGATGACGCCCAGGTGCGCCGCCAGCCGGCGGACCTGGGTCTTGAAGAGGTGGGCGATCGGCTCGATATCGACCCCGCCGTCCCCATATTTGACGAACAGGCCCTGGAGCGCCTCGCTCTTGTTCGTGGTCCCGCAGACGAGGTAGTTGCGCTTCTCGGCGTGGTAGTACTGGGTCATCATCCGGGTCCGGTGCTTGGTCGAGGTGGCCGCGATGATGCCCTGGGCCTGTTCGCCCGAGAGGCGGGCCGTCTTTTGGGCGCCTCGGGGGTCGACGATCGTCAGGCTGAAGATATTGTAGCCGTCCCTGTTCAGGACGTCGGAGGGGAGGGTGATCTTCAGGCCGTAGCCGGCGCCGAACTCGGGGAAGACCGACTTGGCCACCGCGTCCCGCTTCCCGTAGGTCCCGAAGGCCTCGAGGACGGGCGTGATGTCGATCGTGATCGTCTCGATCCCGAGGAGGGCGGCGTGCTTCGAGGCGAACTCGGCGCTCTGCGGGCTCGATTCCCTGTCCGGGAGGATGAGGCCGAGGACCTTGTCCGGGCCGATGGCTTTGACCGAGAGGGCCGCCGCCAGGGCCGAATCGACGCCTCCGCTGAGGCCGATGACAAGGCCCTTCCGATGCATCGATTGGAGCTGGTCCTTGATGAACGCGGCGATCCGCTCGGCTTCGGCGGCGCTGTCGATCGCGAGGATCGTTTTAGAGAATGCCATGATCTGCCTCTCTTGGGATCGACGGGAAAGATGCGGCGTCGATCGCTGCCCAAGAAATAGCACCTCCCCGCATGGCCCGTCAATAGCCGTGATCTTCGGGCAAGCCGATCCGGCCGCACGGCTCGTGAATCCAGGTTAGGATGCTTGCTTCCTAAGGCCGTTCCGGGTAATTATGGGGTCCATGGAAACGACCGGTCCGATCCCTGTGACCCTCGATAAGGGGGAGATCGCCGCCCGGCTCCGTTTTGACCCTGAGCGGGCCGGGTTCGAGAGCCTGGACGGGCTCGTGGCGTTCGCCGAGGGGCTCATCCGGCCGCGGGCCGTCACCCTGGTCGCCTTTGTCGGGGCGAAGGGGGAGAGGTCGGTCGAAGTGGAGGGCGTCACGTTCGTGAGCGCGGTCCTGCGGCAGAACTTGGAAAAGATCAACAAGGTCTTCCCGTACATCATCACGGTCGGGCCCCGGCTCGAGCAGGCGGCGGCCTCCCAGGGCGACCTCCTCAAGCAGTACTACCTCGAGGAGATCGCGAACATCGCCTTGGAGAAGGCCGCGGACTGGCTTTCCGACAGACTGGAAAAGCGCCATGGCCTGGGCCCGCTCTCGAATATGAGCCCCGGCTCCCTCGAGGATTGGCCCATCACGGAGCAGACCAAGCTCTTCTCGCTTTTCGGCGATACGGAGCGCACCATCGGCGTCCGCCTGACCGACAGCCTGCTCATGGTCCCGCGCAAGTCCATCTCCGGGATCCTGTTCCCGTCCGAGGAAGGGTTTGTGGCCTGCCGGCTCTGCGAGAGGGAACGCTGTCCCGGCCGCAAAGCCCCCTTCAATGGGGTCGGACCTCAGGAACATAAATAATTATCAATAAGTTAGCCCCGAAAAACGGGCTCCAAAAGGCTTATAACCCACGTTTTCGGCCATGAAAATGAGCCGTGCTCTGGCTCTACGCCCGGCGCAAACAGAACAGGTCCTGGACCTAATCGTTGAACCGGCTCTTCTCCCGCATCAGCTTCTCGATCTCGGCGATCTCCTTGAGGAAGCGGCCCGACAGCATCTCGTTCCCGCGGTCCGTGATCAGAACGTCGTCCTCGATGCGGACGCCGATATTGACGTACTTTTTATAGACCGGGCCGACCTTCTCCCGGAACGCCGCGACCTCCGCGTCCGGGACCCGGCCCTTGAGCCCGTCGAGGAAGGCGTCGAAGCGGACCTCGGGGAAATACAGCCCGGGCTCCATGGTCATGACCATCCCCGGGGCCATCGCGACCTTGTCGAGGCGCGGGCTGTGCCAGCCCCAGACGTCATGGACTTCGAGGCCGATGCCGTGGCCGAACCCATGCTGGATGTAAAGCCGCCTCTGCCAGGCGCTCCGGACGTCGGTGACGAGCCCCAGCTTCGCGAGCCCGGCCATGAGGATGTCCTCGACCTCGGTCTGGACGGCCTTGAAGGTGACGCCGGGGACGAGCTTGCCGCACCCGGCCTTCTCGGCCTCGAGGACGAGCGAGTAGATCTCCCTCTGTTCCTTGGTGAAGCGGCCGTTCGCGGGGATCGTCCGGCTGATGTCGGAGGTGTAGCCCCGGACCCAGGCCCCGACGTCGAAGACGACCAGATCGCCGGAGGCGAGCGGACGCGTCGTCGCCCCGAAATGGACGTTGGTCGCGTTCGGGCCGGATGCGGCCTGGAGGAACGAGTCGCTCGTCTCGCGCTTATTGAAGGCGTAGCGGAGGATCGCCGCCAGGTCGACCTCGCGCAGGCCGGGCTGGGCGGCGCGATAGGCCTCGTTGAGCGCCTCGGCCGTGAGGTCGATGGCCTCGCGCAGGGCCGCGATCTCGTCGGCGTCCTTGGTCAGGCGCATCTCGGCGAGGGTGGGGTCGATGTTGAGGAGCGCGTCGGATTGGGCGAGAGGCGCGGGGAGCGGCCCGGTCCCGGAGGCGCCGAACGCGCGGACCAGGAAATCCATGTCGGAGAAGGGGAGGAGGACGCGCTTGCCGCGCCCGGACATGACCAGGCCGCGGAGGGCCGCCGCGAGCTCCGCATTGGGCTTCTCGACGAGGCCCTGGTCGGGGGCGGAAGCGTGGGCGGGAGCGGCGGCATTCTGACCGTCGGATCCGCCCGCTACCGTCATAGCGCCGGCGCCGGCCATCGCACCCGCCCCGCCCGTCGCGCCCTTGACCCTGGGGCCGCCGGCGGCGCGCCGGAAGATCGTCTCGCGCGGACTGCCGCCCGGATCGAGGACGAGGACCGAATCGGCTTCTTTGAGACCGGTGAGGTAGAGGAAGTTGAGGTTGTCGCGCAAGCCGCCGCGCGATTGACTTTGCGACGGGATGACGATGACGCCGTCCTTGTGGAGCTCCATGAGCTTGGCCCGGCGCGCGGCGACGGCGGGGGCCTTGGCGGCGTCGAGCGAGGCGCCGGGGCGGCCGGGCATGTCCTGGGCCTGGAGAACAAGGGCGGCCAGAGCGAGAAGGGATGTTGCCGCCAGAAGCGGCTGTGAGCGATGTTGACTCATTCTTGTCATCCGAGCACCTCGTCGGGATTCGCTAAGTCTCTTCCTATGGTTATGACGCGCGCCGTCGTTTTTTCTTCGCTCAAGCGCTCATCTCCGCATCTGCGGCCGCCTCGGCCCGTGAATAATCCCGGTTAGCGCTTTTCGGCGTTTTCGCGGCGCCGGCGGGCTTCCCGGCCCCGCCTCGGCCCCCCACCCTCTGGTTTTATGGCTTTTTCGCGTCCTGGGGCCTCCCAGAGGCCTTTTCCGGGCTGTTTGGGGGGTATGGCGGCTCGGGCTTAATTGGTGCCATCTTGCCCGAAGGGTAAAAACGCCGATCTTGGGTTTTCTTTCTTACTGAGAAAACAGGCGGTTTTATGAATAGTACAGGCTTGACGGATTTCATCGAAAGCCCTAATAATTGGGCATGACGAAAAAAGAATTCACGCGGCGGGTCCTCAACGGAAAGACGGACGTTCTCCAGGTTTTTCTGGACGCCCTGCGCGCCGGGGAGTTCCCGTTTTGCGTGATCGGGGGGCTGGCCGTCAACGCTTACGTCGATCCCGTCGTCAGTCTGGACTTGGATATCGTCATCGTCGCGGACCGGATCAAAGATCTCTCCGGGTCCCTGCCGCCGGGATTCAGGCTGAAGCGGCTCGTCGAATCCAGGCCGGCGCTTGCGGATCTCCTCCCCGGGACACTCAAAAAGAAGCTGTCGTCATGGTAAGGGCGCTTGACAAGCTTGACAAAGCCCCTTTCTTATGAATAATTTATGGCCATGAGGCGGCAGATACGCATCTGCTAGGGCCATGAACATGCGCGAGGTCCTCCAATCGTGGAAGGAAATCGCCGTCTATCTCGACCGCGATGTCCGCACCTGCCGCCGCTGGGAGACTCAGCTCGGCCTGCCCGTCCACCGGCTTGACGGATCGCCGACGGCCCGTGTCTTCGCCTACAAGGACGAGATCGACGGCTGGAGGCAGGCGAAGGTCCTCGAGCACGACGCCGCGAAGCCGGCCCGCGCCCCGTCCCGCCTCCAGCTTCCGTCCCCCCGGGCCTTCGCTCGCCGCTGGTATGTGACGGCCGCCTTTACGGCCGTTCTGGCCATCGCGGTCCTCGGCTGGCGCGCCGTCACCAACGGGCCGCCCCGCTTCATCCCGCACGGCAGCCGGCCCGCCCTTGTCGTCCTGCCCTTCATCAACGGCACGGGGGACGGGGGCCTCGACTACCTGAGGGAGTCCCTCCCGGACCATCTCATCCGCGCCCTGCAGAGGAGCGCCGATCACCTGACGGTGTACAGCTTCGACGCCGTGGCCCGCGCCTTGGGCAAGATCGGCCTGGAACCGGGGACGCCTCTCACCCCCGACGATCTGGCCGCCCTCTCGGCCGAAACCGGGGCGGGTTGGTTTCTCTGCGGCACTCTCTCTCGCGAGGGGGACGGGATCCGCCTCGAATACGAGGTCCGCGGAGCCAGGGCCCTGGAGCCGCTCAAGACAGGCCGACTGCCCGGGACCGAAGCCGATATCACGATCCTGGAAGACCGCGTCGCCGCCGACGTCCGCAGGGCCTTCAGCGTCCCGCCCTCGGCCGGGCCCGAGATCTTCTCGGCCTGTACGGTCCAGGCCACGCGCTTGTGCGAGGCCGCCCGGGCGATCGAACGGAAGTACTCCGTCAGCGCCTCGCCCCGGGACCTCGAGACGATCATCGGCCTTTTCAGCCAGGCTTGCGAGGCCGACCCGGGTTGCGCCCTGGCCTTCCTCGGGCTGGGGGACGCCTACCAGCACCGGTTCGTTTTCGAGGGCCGGGACCCGGAGGCCCTGCGGCTGATGGCGGAGAACTACCTCCGGGCTTACGAGATGGCTCCCGAGCGGGCCGAAACCAACGTCGGCGTCGCCTGGGTCCGTTTCTTCGATCGCGACAACGACCCGGCCTACGCTTACTTCAAGAAGGCGATGGAGATCGATCCCTGGAGCCTCCATGTCCTGACCGAAGCAGGGGCGTTCCTCCGGAGCATGGGACTGCTCGAGAGGGCGACGGAGTATTTCACCAGAGTGCTCCAAGCCGGGGGGCAGACGGCGGACATCTTCATGCTCCGGGCCTATACCTACGAGCAGATGGGGCTCTACGAGTCGGCGCTGGCGGACTTGGACAAGGTGATCGCACTCGAACCGGACGATTTCCTGGCCCGCTGCCACCGGGCCCGGGTGCTCATCCTGATGAACAGGTCCGACGCGGCGGAGATCGAACTGGTCGTGGCCGAGACCCTCGCGCCGGGAGACCCCTACATCGGGCAGGTGAAGGCCCTGACCGCGGCGGCGAGGGGAGACAAGGAGGCCGCGTTGACCGCCCTGGAGGGGGCCCGGGTCGCGGCCCAGCCGACCAGGGGCACCTATTACCGGTCGCGCGTTTACTCGATGCTCGGCCTGATCGACGAGGCCCTGGCCACGATCGAGTCCGCCATCGAGCGGGGCTTCGGCGACGTCTACGACTATCTCTACGTCTTCCCCTTCCTCAACAATACGCGGGACCATTTCTTCGACAGGCTGAGGGGCGATCCCCGCTTCATCGAGATCCTCCGGCGCGAGGCGCGCCAGCACGCCGACAATCTCGAGAAGTACGGCGGCCTGTGATATAATCCGGCGCGATGAGGATCAGGATCGAACCGGAGCAGGCCCTGACTTGGAGCCTGACGGCGCTCGTGCTGATCTTTGCCGTGTGGCTCGTCTCGCCCTTCTTCAGCCTCGACGAAGCGGACGAGGCGAACGGCCGGGTCAACAGCTACCGGCTGTTCATCGGCCTGATGATCATGATCGGCTTCGTCGGGAAATCGCTCTGGGACGTGCTGGCCCCTCAGGGCCTGGCCAGGAAGGTGTCGAGCGCGAAGGCCGCCGCGCTCGTGGCGCTGGCCGTCGTCGTCATGGGCTTCGTCGTCTTCACCATCGCCCGGGCGCTGTCGTTCTATCTCGACTCGTCGATCGCCTCGGACGCGGCGCAGTTCCTGCCCTGAGACCGGACAAAGTCGGGGACACGTACCGGGTACATGTCCCCGCTTTGAATTGCGAAGACCCGGTCCCTTCTTTTTACGGCCGCATTAGAAGGGCGAGCGAGGCGGTCACCGGTGCCGGAAAACTTGAAACGTGCAGGTTTGACCCCCTCTGAGGGGAGTGGGGGCCATGTCCTTCCGGTACGTGTCCCCAACGAATCGTCGCGCCTGAGGCAGCGCTTCAGGAGCCGCTTCTTCGGCGTCGTGCCGGTTTCAGTTCTTTGGCTGTTCCGCCGGGCTTGGCCGGCCGCCGGGCGCTTTCGCGGGCGATCTCATGCACCAGTTCATCGAATTCGGCGACAGAGCCCCCAGCGATGGCCCTGTCAAAATCGGAAAGCCAACCTCGAATGAAATCCCTATCATAGCCGGGGTTCTTCAGGAGGATCGACCTGACGTCTTCGATATCCCGAGGCCTCCCGGCGACCATCTTGTGGATCACGAGATCTTCGAGAGAGGCGAACCGGACCGGGACTCCATCATAGTCAACGACGTCGGACCGCTCTATGGCTTCTCTTTCGAAAGCCGAGAACGAGAAAACGAAATCGACGCGTATTCCGGTCTTTTTGTCGGCGGCGGGGAGCACCATCGTGTCCTTGACGAACGCATCGTCCGCGGCGGCATCGACCGAAAAGCCAAGAACCGTGATGATGTCCTTGATTTCGGGCAGCCTTTCGATACCCGCGCCGAGGGTGATATCGATATCTTTGGTGAGCCGCGGCTCGCCATGGTGAAGGACCGCCTGTCCGCCGATGATCATGTAGGGGATTCCGCGGCCCTTGAGCTCCGCGGCGATCCTCCTAATCAGATCTTTGAACACGGTTCACCGCCTTGGCGATCCGGATCTTGACCTCGATCCCTTCGAGAGGATCCTTGGGTGGCAGCGCTCCAAGCATCACGGCCTCTTCATAAAGGGCGTCGAGGATGCGGAGATTCTGCTCGACGTCGACCTTCTCGGCCCTGATCCGGTCGGCCTCGAAAGCCTGGAGCTTGGACGAGTTCTTTACCATACAAAAGTACTTCCGAGGCTCATTATACCATAAATAGCTGCGGCGGGGTGGAGCGAACTCATTTGGTATGTTGAGCATGCGCGAGCTTCCGGCGGCTGATGACGACGATGTTCTTGACCAGGTCGATGGCGATCATCAAGGCGACGAAGAGGATGGCGATGAGAATCGTGTTCTTCATCGCCGTCCAGACCTGGGGCGGGTGCTTTTCGATCTTCTCGACGATCTCGGCGACGAAGAGGTTGTCGAAGGGCTGGGTCAGGATCAGGCCGATGAGAACGAGCGAGATGGTGTTCGAAACGACGTCGACCCAGCGCGACCGGGTGATCAGCTTGACGAGCAGGGCCATGGTTGAGACGGCGAACAGGGCGATGACGATGAGCGACAGTCGGCGTCCGGGGCCGGGCGTGAAGAGCGGCCGCAGGTTGTCCCAGTCCAGGTTGATGAAGAAGATGGTCCGGTGTTTGGCGAAGATGTGGAGCGCGAAGTCGGTGAGGGCCAGCATGATGACCGCCTCGACCGCCGTCGCGATCCGGCCCGGCCAGAAGCCCTTGGCCGGCGGCTTGACCTCGTCGAGGTCGATCCCGAAACGGGGCCAGGGGAGCTTGACGTCCTTGCCGCTCTGGGTGATGAAGTAGAGGACGAGGGCGACCGCGCCGAGGTCGGTGAGGAAGGCCGCCGGGAGGTACATGAGCGCGTCGATGACGTTGACGCGCGGGATGTAGAGGAGGGGGAAGATGATGAGCTCCTTCTTCAGGACGACGGCGAGGGCGGTCAGCGCGGCGTGCAGGGCGAAGAGGAGCGAGGTGTAGCGGACGAGATAGCGCTTGTAAGCCGGGGCGATGATCGGCCGTCCCTCGTCGAGGTAGCGCTCGGCCACCTTGCGGGCCGGGCCGAACGCGGCGATGGCCCGCCCGATCGCGGCGTCGGTGAACTCGCCGGGGCCTTCGGCGGCCTTTTCCGTGATGTGACTGCGGATCTCGGACAGGATCTCTTCCCGTTCGGCGCGGCCGGCGAGGTAGTGGCTGATCTCTTCGAGATAGGCTTCGAGCTTGTCAGACATGGGCGGTCTCCTTGGTGATCTCGTCGAGGACGCGGATCTGGTTCCTCCAGACGGCGAGAAGCCCGGCGCGGAGGGCGCGGCCCGCCGCGGTGATCCCGTAGAACTTGCGCGGCCGGTCCTCGGTGACGTCCCACTTCGAGGCGATCCAGCCGTTCTTCTCGAGCCGGCGGAGAAGGGGATAGAGCGTGTTCTCCTCGACCTTGTAGCCCAGGGATTCCATGTGCCGGACCATGGAGTAGCCGTACATGTCCTTTTCGAGCAGGGTCAGGACGAGGATGTGGAGGAACCCGCGGTTCATCTCCGTTTCGAGGCTGCCGATGTCGCCGCCGGCGCGATTGCCGCGATGGCCGAGGCTGTCGCTGTTGTCGGCTTCTGTCATGTCGCCTCCGGGTTTGATCGGGATTTATATGGGGTTTGTGGGGGAGGGGTTGGTCGGGATTCGTTAGGGGGCATGATGCTTATGATGTGTGTCTCTCTATATTGTGTAATAAACTATACTGTATGAAAAACATATTATCAAGTATTTTTTTCTAATGGGGTCGGACCTCAGCTTCAGGAACATTATCAATAACATAGGCCCTAAAAATGGGCCTTAATCGGCTTAAAACGGCTGTTTTTCGGCCCGAAAATGAAAAACAGGGCAGGAGCGAACGGCGATATCTTCATTTTCGTGGCCAAAAACACCGGTTGTAAGGCTTTTCGACCCCATATTTTGCAGCTAACATGTTGAATTTATTCTGATTGCTGAGGTCCGACCCCAATGGATTGACAGGCGGGATAGGGTATGCCAGGATTGGACTCGACATGTGCGAGTTCTGCCACAAACACGGCGAGGGGAAGAAGTGGTACCTCAACGCCAACAACTACGCCGAGGACCTGCTCAGCGACCTGAGGCGGCGTCAGTTCATCACCCGGTTTTTCGAGGATCCGGACCACCTGAGGAAAGGCCGGCGGGCCCTGACGGCGCTCGACGTGATGCCGGACTTCCTGTGGAAGGGCGTGCGCAGAAAGATCACGGCCAAGCAGAAGGTCAAGCATTTCGGGCAGGTCGTGCCCATAGAGGACGTCGAGCGGATCCTGGCCCTGACGACGTCGGTCGTGCGTCTGGCCTGCATCTGTCGGCATGTGTCCGGGAAGAAAGAGCAACGGTACTGCTTCGGGCTGAGCATGGCGCCGGACGGGGGCGGGATCGCCAAGCTCCTGCGCGAGATCGACGCGTCCTATCTCGTCGGGCCGCACGCGGGCGGGCTCGAATCGATGCCCAAGGCCGAGGCCCTGGCCCGCATCCGGGAGAGCGAGAGCGAGGGCAACTGCCATACCGTCTGGACGTTCATCACCCCGTTCCTGGCTGGCCTCTGCAATTGCTCACTGCCGTCCTGCATGGCTCTCGAGACGACCGTGACCCGCAAGACGCCCGTCTTCTTCCGGGGCGAATACGCGGCCCGGGTCGACGCCGACGCGTGCAGCGGCTGCGGTCGGTGCGTCGAGGTGTGCTCGTTCAAGGCGTTCGCGCCGCGAAGGAAAAAGGACAAAGCGGTGATCGACGCGCGGAAGTGCTACGGCTGCGGCATCTGCCGGAGTGCGTGCGTCCGTGACGCGATCGCGCTCGTCGACCGCGCCGAAGTCTCGGAAGCCGCTGCGATCTGGCTCTGATACGACTGGTTCTTAATGGGGTCGGACCTCAGCAACACGGACATTATCAATAAGATAGGCCAGAAAAATGGGCCTAAAAAGGCTTATAACGGCGATTTTTGGGCCAAAAAACGAAGAACCGGTCAGCGAGGATACGAAAGGCATTTTCATTTTTTGGGGCAAAAACACGGGTTATAAGGCTTTTTTGGCCCCAAAAGAGGTCCTATGTTGCTGATAAATACGGTTATTGCTGAGGTCCGACCCCATTGGACCTGACGATCAAGACGAGGACGATCGAGTTTGGCACGAGGCCCGGGCGGGTGCCTTGGGCGATGCCGATTCCCAAGCGCTTGGACGTCGCGACCGACGGATCGGCGGCGGCCCGCTCGGCCCCTTCCTTGAGCGATCCGACGACGCTCATCACGGCCGTGACGGACCCGGCGTCCTCGACCGCCTGCTTCAGTCCCTGCTTCAGACGCCGGTTCAGCCGTTCCAGGACGTCGCCCTGGGACAGCGTGTGGTCATCCAGGAACTCCCGGGCCGCCTCGTCGGCGATTCGGGCGAGCTCGGCGTCTTCTTCGAGCGCCGTCGCCCCGGCCGATCCCCTGAGGCCGTTGAGCTCGGCGCGGAAAACGGCCTTCGCATCGACCCCGAGCGGCGGGATGCGGCGGATGAAGACCTCCGTGACGAGGTAGGTCGTGCGATCGCCTTGCTTCTTGGCCGCGACGCCGATGCCGGCGTGGGTCGCCCCCGGGAGGAGGATGGCGGCGCGATGCCCGGGGCTGTTCATGAAGCCGTTGTGGATATCCGCCGGCGAATATCCCCTGCCCACGCACTCGGTGGCCAGGTCCGTCGCGATCCCCGCCCCGAGCAAGCGCTCCTCGGAGCCGCCCGTCGTCGGCGAGACGTGGCCGACGAAATCGTTGGCCTGCATGTCTTCGCTGTGCCGGAGGGCGACCGCGGCCAGCTCGGGATCGAAGGCCAGGACGTCGAGGCTGGCCCCGGACCGGTCCGCGTTGATGAGCTCGAGAAGCCGCTGTTGCGCCTCGTCCGGCGTCACGGCGCGCTTTGGAGCCGGCGCCGCGGCCGCGACGGTTTCATCGACCGGCACGCCGACGTAAACGGGGAAATTGGCGATGACGTTCGGGCCCTCCGGTCTCCGGGCCAGGATCTCCAGCCGATGCCGGCCCGTCTCCACCAGATCGACACGGACGCTGAATTCCGGCCCCGGGCCGAGCGCTTCGATGCGGGTCTCGCCGCTCGGCAGAGTATGGGCAAGCCTCGGTCGGGCATAGCCCGCGGCCAGGCGCCCCTCGAGCGGCAGGGGCGCCGGTCCGGGCAGCATCACCGGGACGGGGGACATGGCGAGATGCCGGCGGCTGAGAACGATGATCACCAGCACGCCTCCCCTGATCCGCTCGGCCAGGCCGCCGATGTGGGTGTATTCGTTCAGCTTGAAGACCCGGGCCAGCCGGGCGGCCACGACGGTGTACAGGCGGGGGGCGTCGCGGGCCGTGGTCATCAGGAGGTGAGGCAACGGCTCGGGCAAGCCCAGTCGGCTGGTGAGGAGATCCAGCTCGTTTTGCGCGGGGAAGTGAGGCGCGGGGCCGAATTGGCCGTAGATCCACTCGGCGATCTGGGCCAGCCGGACGTCCGGCCGGAGGTCCGTCCCGAGGGCCTTGTTGAGCCGGGTCAGGGAGCGGACGAGCGCCGGCGCCTCACTTCCGAGAAAGCCGCGGCCCGGCGGCGCGTCCGTTCGGTATTCCGTGGCGGCGTGAAGGGCGCTCAGGTCGAGGGTCTTTGTTTGGGCCGGACCGGCGCTTGCCGGGGGAACCGATCCGGCGACGGCCAGCGTGGCCAGCCCCGCCAACGTGATGAGCCCGGCCAGCGCGGTCGCGGTTTGGGCTCGGGCGAGCTTAATCAGCGTTCCGAAGAGCGACATCGCGTCCTCCCTCCCCTCGGACTGTCGGGCCCTCCCGCTCCTCCGCCCCTCCCGCCCCGCCGTCAGGGACCAGGGGGAAATAGATCGGGGATGGAGTTGTGTGTCACCCGATTTATTTCTTTTTTGGGCGGGGCGGCGCGACCCAGTTCTCGATGAACTTCTTGGGGCCGCCCGCGTGCTCCTCGATGAGCGCCTGGAAGATGGCCTTCAGGTGCTCGTAGGGGAGGGTCCCGATGATCATCCGGTTGTTGATGATCATGGTCGGCGTCGAGCGGATGCCGTGCGAGAATTTCTCCGAGGTCTTCTCGTACTCGGCGCCCGTGTCGATGATCTTTTTCACGAGATCGCGCAAGGCGGGGTCGTTCGGCGCGTTCTCAGTGCCGTACTTCTTGGCCAGGGCGGCGCGCCACTCGGGCTTGCGTCGGTCCGCGAACGTGGCCCAGATCTCGTCGTGGATCTCGACGAAGCGCTCCGGGTTGCCGGCGGCGATGTAGGTCAGCTCGCAGGCGCCGGGGTGGAGCTTGGCCTTTTCGGGGACGACCGAGTTGCACGTGCCGTCGAGCGGGAAGAACTGGATGGCGACGTTGATCTGACCCGCGAACTCCTGTTTGAGTCGGGCCAGCTGCCGGCTGAGGTAGAGGCAGTCGGAGCACAGAAAGTCCGTGTATTCAATGACCTGGATGGGCGCGTCCTCGAACCTCTCGGTCGACTTGACGGACCAGTACGGCGACAGGAAAGAGGGCGAGGCGACTTTGGGCAGCTCGTAGAACTGCTTGACGATGTTGACGGCCGTGCCCGTCTGCGCGGCCCTGCGGGCGTCGTGGTATCGGACCATGCCGTAAGCGCCGGCCGCGGCGGCCAGGGCGAAGACGAGGACGAGCTTGGGCGAGGGCCGGACCCAGCGGCTGACGAGGCTCCGGCGCTCGTGGTCGATGCCGTAGACGGCGAAGAGGATGAAGTTGAGGATCGAGAAGAGATAGAAGCCCGAGCAGAGGAGGCAGAGGCTGCCGAGCTTGAGGACGGAATAGAGGAAGAGGGCCAGGACGCCGAGGACGTTGAGGAGCGAGAGCGACTTGTTGGTCCGCTCGAAGGCTTCGGACGGGAAGACCGCGCCGAGGACGATGAGCAGGCCCATGAACAGGCCGAAGAAGCCGAGCGGAATGCCCATGACCTGGGAGATCTCCGAGAAGGCCGAGCTGTCGCAGTTGAAGAAGGCGCTGATGTCGCAGAACGAGCCGGCGAAGATCGTCTTGGGGTAGTTGGCTTTGAAGAAGTGGTCGATGGTCATGACCGACGCGGCGGCCATGCCCGCCCCGGCGAGGAAGCTCATGATGCGCGGGAGCCTGAAGCCGTTGAGGGTCAAGGTGCGGACTTTGTCCATGCGCTCTCCTTTTCGGGGATTATATCACACAATGGGGTCGGACCTCAGCAATGCGAATGTTATCAGCAGGATAACCCCATTTTGAGGGCCTGAAAAGCCTTAAAACCCGCGTTTTTGCCGGCAAAAATGAAAAAGGCCGAACGGAATTCAGGCCGGAGGACTCAGTCCGGCGGCGGCGGAGGGGGCGGGACCGGCTTCTTGCGGCGGCGATGCCGGTGCGGGCGGGAGCGGGGCGGGGCGCCGAAACGACTCCGGTAGATGACCGCGAACGGGTCGTCGCAGGCGCCGAACGTGCCCTCGACGAGGAGCGAGGCGATCCGCGAGGCCTCGGGATAATGGGGCTTTTCCTTGAGCGCCCAGCGCATCTTGCCGTCGGCGAGGGCTTGGAGCATGTGGTCGACAATGACGAGGGTATGAACGGTCTCGAGGAGAAGGGACTTGGGGACGGTGGCGGTCGCGCGGGCGCCCCGGAAGGCGTCATAGAGGACCTTGGGCTTGTCGCCGTGCATCGCGGCGAGGAGGGACTCGGCCCAGGGCCAGAGCAGAAGGCCGTAGGCCACCTCGGCCGGGGGCGAGCCGCCGGAGCTGATGGAGGCGTCCAGGGCGCCGAGGAGGAAGGTCAGCCGCTCGAAGGCGTTGTCGGAGGCCTGGTAGATCTCCCCGACGTTCCCGAGGACGCGGGGCAGGAGGCCGTGCGCGCGGGCGGCCTGGAAGAACGGCCGGATGCTCCCGGACTTCATGTCCTTGTTGAGCTCTTCGAAGAGGCGCGCGCCGGAGCAGATGTCGAGGCGATGGCTGTGGCGGCCGATGGCCGCGGCGGTCGTCTCCTCGATGGCGAAGCCGAGGCGGGAGGCGTGACGCAGGACGCGCCAGATGCGGACCGGGTCCTCGGTGTAGCTCGTGTCCGGATCGCCGATGATGCGGACGCGGCCGGCTTCGAGGTCGGCCAGCCCGCCGACATAGTCGATGACCGAAAAGGTGGCGATGTCGTAGAAGAGCGCGTTGATCGTGAGATCGCGGCGGAAGGCGTCCTCGCGCGGCGTGCCGTAGGCGATGGGCTTGAGCGGGGGGCGGCCGCGGCGCTGGCCGGGCGGGGCGGGGAGGGCGCACTCGGGAAGGGGGGCGTCAGGCAGCTCCGGCGAGGGTGGCGGCTGGTCCTCGCGGGGGGAGGCTGAGGCGGCCCGGGCGGCCTCCTCCTCGCGCTCCGTGCGCTCGGCGGCGAGCTCCTCCTCGTCCGGCTTGCGGCGGAAGGTCGAGACCTCGATGATCTTCCCCCCCTGGAAGCGGACGTGGGCCAGCCGGAAGCGGCGGCCGATGAGGAAGGCGTTGCGGAAGAGCTTCTTGATCTGGTTGGGGTGGGCGTTCGTGCCCACGTCGAAATCCGCAGGCTTGCGGCCGAGCATGAGGTCGCGGACGGCGCCGCCGACGAGGTAGGCCGTGAAGCCGTGAGAGCTCAGGCGATAGAGGACCTTCAGGCAGTCGGGGTCAATGTCCCGCCGCGAGATGCGGTGGCGCGAGCGGTCGAGAATGACCGGAGCTTCGAACTCGGCGGGGTTAGGGGTGGGGGTCACGGGGTCCATCGGGGGTCTGGCCGGGTAACGCTCAGGCGGCCTCAAACGCGAGTGGCGATGCGTTGATCATGGACGCACAAGATATCAAAAATCCTTCTCCGGCTCAATCCTCGGGCGAGGGGACCGTGAAAGCGTTTCATTTTCGAGGCCAAAAACACCGGTTATAAGCCTTTTAGAGGCCAAAAAACGGGCTTAAGTTACTGAAAAATATGATTATTGCTGAGGTCCGACCCCATTGAAGACACGCAGGAAGTTGCCGCCGAGGATCTTGCGGATGTCGGCGGGCTTGTAGCCGCGGCGGACGAGCTCTTTCGTGATCTCAGGGAGCAGGCCGGCGTTGTCGAGCCCCGCGGCGATCTCGCTCAGCCCGTCGTAGTCCGAGCCCAGGCCGACGTGATCGCAGTCGCCCGTGACCTTGACGACGTGATCGATGTGATCGACGACGGTCCTGACGTCGACGGGCGGGAGCGTCTTCTTGATCCCGGCCCAGCGGGCCCCGTACTCGGCGTAGAACCTGTCCCGGACGGCGGGGTCGCCCGCGAACAGGGCGGCCCGGTCGGCGGGCAGGCCGAGGTCGGCGGCGGTCTTCTCGAACACGGCCGTCTGCCTGGCGTCGTAGCCGTCCTGGAGGAAGCCCGGCCAGAAGTTGATGCCGACGACCCCGTTCTTCTCGGCCAGGGCCTTGAGCATCTCGTCGCTGAGATTGCGATGATGGTTCGCCAGGGCCCGGCAGCACGAGTGCGAGGCCACGACCGGCGCCTTCGACAGCCGCAGGACGTCCCAGAACGTCTCGTCGCCGACGTGCGAAACGTCGATGATCATGCCGAGCCTGTTCATCTCGGCGATGACCGACTCGCCGAACTCCGTCAGCCCGCCGTGGACGGGCTTCTCGTCGCCCGAGGCGTCGGCCCAATCGGTCGCCGTCCAGTGGGTCAGGGTCATCAGCCGCACCCCGGCCCGGTAGAACTCGCGGAGCAGGGTAAGATCGTTCTCGATGGCGTAGCCGCCCTCGATCCCGATGAGGACGCCGGTCTTCTCGTTGCGGACCGTCGCCACGTCCTGGGGCGTGAGCACGAGGGCCAGCTCGCCGGGGTTCTCCTCGACCAGCTTGTGGACCGCCTGGATCTGGGCGAAGACCCGGTTCGCCGACCGGTACTTCTCGATCTCGCTCGCCGGCGGCGGGGCGAAGCAGGCGAAGACCTGGAGGTCGACGCCGCCGCGCCGGAGCTTGGGGATGTCGAGATGGCCTTTCGGCAGGTCCTTGGCCAGGTCCTCGCCGGCCAGGGCCCGGCCGATCGTGTCGCAGTGCATGTCGACGACCGTGGCGTCGCGGTGGAGGAAGAGCGTCCGGTGGACCGGGTCGAGCAGGTTCTCGCGGGTCACGGCCAGGTGCGCGAGGACGTCGCAGTGATACTGGCCGGCCAGGCGCAGGAGCTCCGCGTCGATGATCCCCGGACCGTCGCCGGGCCGGTGGTATTCCGGGTGCTCGTCGTCGAGCCCCTCGGTCAGGACCTCGCCGGTGCGGAGGCTGATGGCCGGCACGCTCTTCGCCCAGAACGAGGTGTGGTCCGAGCCGCGGTAGTTCGGCCTCGGCTTGAGCCTGGCGATCGTCTCGGGGCCGAGGCCGCGCTTGACGATCTCGAAGAGCTCGGCGAACTCGGGCAGGCCGCCGATGAGGAGATCGCCGTCGCCCGTCCCGACCATGTCGAGGTTCAGGTAGAGCGCGGTCTTGTCCAGCGGGACCACCGGGTGCTCGACATAGTGGCGGGACCCGTGGAGCCCGATCTCCTCGCCCGCCCAGGCGCAGAAGACGATCGTCCGGGCCGGCTTGAAGCCGGCCGCGGTGAGGGCCCGGGCGGTCTCGAGGACGACCGCGACCGAGGAGGCGTTGTCGTCCGCGCCGGGGTAGATCCGGCCGTCGACGCCGACGCCGAGGTGATCGAGGTGGCCGCCGATGACGAGCGCCTCGCCCTTGAGCTTGGGGTCGGTCCCGGGCAGGACGCCGATGACGTTCGGGGCGCTCCGCTCGCCCGCGACGTAATAGGCCTCCATTTCGACATCGACGCCGAGGTCGAGCGCGAACGATCGCTTCAGCCGCAACGTCTTGCTGACGAGGTCCCGCCAGCTCCGGCCGACCAGGTAGAACGCGTCATCGAGAAAATCGCGCCCGGCCCGCATGACCACGAACCCGTCGGGCGCCTCGCCGGCGCGGAGGACCCCTGGGCGCTGGCGCTGACGCGGTCCGGCCTGGGGCGGCCCGGCCTGGCGCGGCGCCCCGGGCGTCGCGAGGTCCATCTCGATGAGGCCGACGGCGCCCTTCCCGGCCGCCGTCTTGACCTTCTTCGCGAGCGTCCATTCGCCCTTGGCCTCGCCGCCGAGCGACTCGGGCAGGCCCGCCATGAGGAGGACGATCCTGCCCTCGAGGTCGATCGCGGCGTAGTCGTTCCAGGCGTCCTTCTCAGAGACGACGCCGTAGCCGGCGAAGACGAGCCCGCCGCGGACCTTCCCCGAGCCCGTGCCGTCGACGGGCCCGAAATCGCGGCCGCGGCCGGCGTGATAGACGCGGCGCTCGGGCGAGAGGATCTCGAGGCGGACGGGCTGTTCGAAGTCCGACCAGGTCTTGAACGGGACCTCCTGGAACCAGGAGCCGTTGTCGCCGCCCGGCTTGAGCCCGGCTCTCTTCATCTCGGCGGCCACGTACTCCGCGGCGCGCCGGTATTCGGGCCTGCCGGACTTGCGGCCCTTGAGGTCGTTCGAGGCCAGGAAGGCGACGTGGGCGAAGGCCTTGGCCCCGTCGGCCGTGGGCTTGGGCCGGCCGGCGGCGAACCGCTCCGTCGCGCCCGCGCCCGGGACCGTGCCGGAGGGGGGAAGGGCGAGATAGGCGGCGACGGCCGCCAAAGAAACGAATAGAGTGAAAAGGAGGGCGGACGGGCGGGCGGCAGTGCGCTTCATGGCGGGTTCCTTTATCTCTTCGCGAGCTCGTCGAGCTTTTTCAGGGCGTCGCCGGCGGCCTTGCCGAAGCCCTCCGAGACGGTCGGGTGGTTGTAGACCATGTTCCTGAGGTCCTCGGCCCGGGCGCCCACCTTGACGGCCAGGGCGGCGAAATGGATGATCTCCGAGGCGTCCTGTCCGGCGACGTGGGCCCCGATGAGCCGGCGCGTCGCCGCGTCGAAGATGAGCTTGAAGAAGCCGGTGATGTTGGCGTCGAGGCAGGAGCGGACGAGATCGTTGTAGCCGCACTCGCCGATGACGATTTCCGCGCCGCCGGCCCTGGCCCATTCCTCGGTCACGCCGACCGAGCCGACCTCCGGGTCCGTGTAGATGCCCCAGGGCGCGCAGGCGTAGTCCATCCGGACGTCGAGGCCCATGGCGCTCTCGGCGGCGACGCGGGCCTCGACGACGGCCATGGACGAGAGCATGAACCGGGCCAGGACGTCGCCCGCGGCGTAGACGCCGGGGACCGAGGTCCGCATCCGGTCGTCGACCTGGAGCTCGCCGCGCGGGCCCGGGGCGATGCCGGCCGAGGCGAGGCCGAGGTCCTCGGTGTTCGGGTGGCGGCCGACGCCGACGATGATCCGGTCGGCCGTGATCGTCTCGCCGCCCTCGATCGCCGCCCGGGCCGGGCCGTCCGGCGCGTCCCGGTCGACGCGCTCGAGGCCGGCCCTGAGGACGAGCCGGATGCCTCGCTTCTTGAGCTCGCGGGTGATGAGCGCGGCCACGTCGTGGTCCTGGCCGAGCAGGGCCCGGTCCGCCTTTTCGACGACGACGACCTCGGAGCCGAGGGAGCGGAAGATGAAGGCCAGCTCGCAGCCGATGACGCCGGCCCCGACGATGAGCAGGCGCCCGGGGACCGCGTCCATGGCCGTGAGATCGTCGGCCGAAAGGACGACCTTCCCGTCGAAGGGGAGGCCGGGCAGGGCCAGGGGCCGCGAGCCCGTGGCGATGATCGTCTTGGGCGCGGCCAGGACGGTCGTCGCGCCGTCGGGGAGCCGGACCTCGATCGCCCGCGCCCCCTTGAACGAGGCGGTCCCGGTCATCGTGGAGATGGAGTTCCGGCGGATGAGCGTCGCCAGGACCCCGAGCTCGCACATCGTCGTCTTGTGGCGGCTGTCGAGGATGGTCTTGTAGTCGGCCCTGGCGCCGGGGACGACGGGAACGCCGTAGCGCTGGCCCTGCTTGAGGCTCTCCAGGAAGTGGGCGGCGTTGCTCAGGATCTTGCTGGGGAGCGTCCCGGTCCGGACGCAGCCGCCGCCGAGCTCGGCCTCGCGGTTGATCATGCAGACCCGGGCGCCGAGCTGGGTCGCGCGGAGGGCGGCCGAGATGCCGGCCTCGCCGCCGCCGATGACGATGAGGTCGTGGTCGCTCATGGGGTCCTCGTTTTTTGGCTCTTCTCCAGATTCCGGGAAAATCCTCTCTCCGGCTTTGCTCGGGATATGCCTCTAGCTCCCCGGCCCCCGGGAACCAGTCGTCCGGTTCCCCCCGCTGCGCGGGTCCCCTCTCCACGGACGGGGATCGTCGAGGCAACATCCCTCGCCGCCGCGAGAGGATTGCCGGAATGGGGAGAAGCCCCCGTTTTTTTGGGCCGTCTCAGCGAGGCGACGACCTTCTCGAACGACGTGGGCGGGGGGGCCTCGACGGCGACGCGCTCGCCGGAGGGGAGGTCGAACTCGAGCGAGAGGGCGTGGAGCATGAGCCGGGGAAAGCGCTCCTGGCGGGCCTTGTCGCCGTAGCGGAGGTCGCCGAGGACGGGGTGGCCGATGTGATAGAGATGGACGCGGATCTGATGGCGGCGGCCGGTCGTCGGGCTGACGCGGAGCAGGGTCGCGCCCTCGAGGCGCTCGGCGACCTTCCACTCGGTCGAGGAGGGCTTGCCGCGCTTGGGGTCGACGCCCATGCGGCCGGAGCCGAACTCGCGGAGGGGGGCGTTGATTCGGCCGCGGTTGGATTCGGGGACGCCGTCGACGGCGGCGAGGTAGGTCTTGCGGACCTCGCGGCGGTCGAACTCGCCGTTGAGGTGGCGGTGGGCCGCGGCGCTCTTGGCGAAGACGATGACGCCGGAGGCGCCGCGGTCGAGGCGGTGGACGGGATAGAGCTTGCCCGGAAAGTGGGGCCCGATGAGCTCCGGGAGTCCGCCCCGGCCGGCCTCGGCGACCGAGACGACGCCCTCGGGCTTGTTGACGGCGATGTAGTCGTCGGTCTCGTAGAGGACCTTCGGGACGCGTCCGCTCATGACTTCTTGTTGAAGGGCTTTCTCTCGAGCCTGGCCCGGGCCTGCTCGCGCTCCTCCTCGGTTTCGGGGAGGAGGTCGGGGTAGGGTTCCATGGTCAGGACGGTCTCCAGGGTCTTGCGGGCGTCTTCGAACCGGTCGAGGGAGATGTAGGTGTCGGCGAGATAGAGCAGGTTGAGGCCGACGCGCGGGCCGTACTCGACGGCCTTGAGCAGGTGCTCGAGGGACGTTTTCTCGCTGCCCCCGGCGATCCGGGGGACCTCGTGGAAGACGCGGCCGAGGACGCGGTCCGCTCCGCCGCGGTCGTAGGCGGGGTCGATCTCGAGGACGCGGCGCATGGCCGCTTTGATGGGCTTGACCAGGGCCAGGCTCTTCAGGACGCCCTTGGCCTCGCCGTAGACGCCGTAGCAGACGCCGAGCCAGAAATGCCCGTCGGCCCGGTCGGGATCGAGCTCGACGGCTCTCTTGGCGTGCTCGACGCCCTCGAGGAAGATCTTCTTCTTGGCGTCGCCGTTCGCGGTGTGGTCGCCGATCCAGTATTCGAGCCGGGCCATGCGCCAGTAGGCGGAGTAGGCGTCTTCGCCGGCGGCCAGGGCTTCTTCGAGCTTGGCCAGGGCCTCTTTGGCCTTGGCCAGGTCGGCGCGCTCCGCGTAGAGCTCGTCGCTCCACCGGATGAGGGCGCCGGGGCCCTGGGCGAGGGCGGCCGAAGCGGCGAGGACCAGGAAAAAGGTCACGATGACGGCGGTTCTTTTCATGGAAATCACCTCAGAACAGACGACTTATAACATATTTGCCACCGCCCGGAAAGGCTTTTCCAATGGGGTCGGACCACAGCAATAAGAATAGATTCAATACGATAGCCTAATATTCAAGGGTCTAAAAAGCCTTATAATCCGTGTTTTTAGCCCAAGTTCGCCAGTTTTTTTGAAGCGCTTCTTTATTTTCAATGAGTTATGACACTAAGTGGGCGTTTTTCTGGACTACATTTTCGATTGATTTCGGGAGATTGGGCAGGTCGAGCCCAAGACGGGCAAGAAGAAAGGCCAACGGTTTCTCGGGGCGCGCGACAACGCGTAGGCGGAGATCGCCGGCTTCCGGAGTCGGCAGGATCACGTCCATGGATCGGAGTTCGTCCAGCTCCTTGAGCAGCTGACGGGCGCAACTGCCAAGCCCTTTGGCCTGCATCCATTGTTCCAGCGTCCGCCACAGGGCCAGCGCCAAAAAACAGACTAGAACATGAGCTTGAACCC
>JAXDAV010000038.1:0-10635 GCA_034679465.1 Candidatus Aminicenantota bacterium
CGGATCGCGTCACAGCCGGCCGGGCGCCCGGCCCCCGGTGAGGCCAGGATGACGTCGAAGACGAGGCTCGTCTTGCCGCTCCCGGACACGCCGGTCACCGCGGTCAGGACCCCCGTGGGGATGGAGAGGTCGATCGCCCGGAGGTTGTTCGCCCGGGCCCCGGCGATCTCGAGGGGCGGACCCGGGTCGGCGGGCAGAGGGCCGGGGCGGGGCGCGAGGCCGGCCAGAAAAGGTCCGGTCACCGACCCGGGGGCACGCTCGATCGCGGCGGGCGGCCCTGCGGCGACGATCCGGCCGCCGTCCCGGCCCGCGCCCGGACCGATGTCGATGACGTGGTCCGCCGCCCGGACGACGTCGAGGTCGTGCTCGACCGCGACGACGGTGTTGCCTTCCGCGGCCAGGCCGCGGATGAGGTCGACGAGCTTGGCGGTGTCGCGGGGATGGAGGCCGAGCGTCGGCTCGTCCAGAACGAAGGTGACGCCGGTGAGCTTGACGCCGAGAAGCCCGGCCAGCCGGAGCCTCTGGGCCTCTCCGCCCGAGAGCGAGGCCGAGGCGCGATCGAGGCTGAGGTAGCCCAGCCCGACGTCGCGGACAAGGCCGAGACGGCGGCCGATCTCCCCGCGGACGGCCTCGGTCACGGCCCGGGCGCGGGCCTCGGAGATCTCCGCGCCGGTCCCCTCGAAGAAAGCCAGGCTCTCGGCCACGGTGAGGGCCGAGAGAGCGGCGATATCGAGCCCGCGGTAGGTCACGGCGAGAGATAAAGGCCTGAGCCGCTTCCCGCCGCAGGCGGGGCAGGGGTCGTCCTTCATCAGGACGCGCATCGCTTCGCCGCGGCGGTCGGCGTGCTTGCGGGCGTACTCCTCGGCGACCAGGGCGGCGAAGCCCTTCCAGGGCCCGCGGAATTTGAAATCCCCGGCCCTGTTGCCGCGCCTGTAGGACCAGACGATGTCGTAGATGAGGTCGCGGGCGCCGTGCAGGGCCATCTTCCGTTCGGCCTCGCCGAGGTCCCGATAGGGCTTGGAGAAGTCCATCCCGGCGGCCCGGCCCGCCGCTTCGAGCGCGGCGACGAACTGGCCGCCGGGGTCGCCGTAGAATCGCCCGGTCTTCGTCCCGTCCATCGCCCCGGCCAGGAGCGACTTGGCCGGGTCCGTGATCAGCCGCTCCGGGTCGGTCACGGTCACCGTGCCGAGGCCCCGGCAGGCGGGGCAGGCGCCCTGTTCGTGATTGAAGGAGAACATCGAGGCCGTGAGCGGGCGCCCGCGGAGCTCCGGCGGTGGGTCGCCGGCCCGGGAATAGAGCAGGCGGTAGTAGTCGTGGATCTCGGTCATCGTTCCCACGGTCGAACGGGGGCCGGGCGTCGCCGCGGACCGGGCGATGGCGATCGGCGGCGTCAGGCCCCGGGCGTCGGCGAAGTCGGGCCGTCCGCCCTTGTCGATGAGGGCCCGGACATAGGCCGAGAAGCTCTCGATGTACCTTTGGCGGGAGGCGGCGAAGAGCGTATCGAAGACGAGCGAGGACTTGCCGCCTCCGGACGGGCCGCAGACGGCCGTGAGCTTGCGGAACGGGATGCGGACGTCGATCGACTGGAGGTTGTGGGTCGTGACGCCCTCGAGGACGATGGGCCCGTCCGCGGCGGGCCGCTCCCGGGGCGGGGCCTGGCGCGCGCCGTCCGCCGCGCCCTCTCCCCGCAGGGCGCGGCCCGTGAGCGAGGCGGCGCAGGCCGCGATCTCGCCGGGCCTGCCGCAGGCGACGACGCGCCCCCCGTCCTCTCCGCTCCCGGGGCCGAGATCGATGACCCGGTCCGCGGCCCGGATGACGTCGGGATGATGCTCGATGGCGACGACGGTCCGGCCGAGGTCGACGAGCTCCTGGAGCGCGGCGATGAGGCTCTCGACGTCGGCCCGATGGAGCCCCGTCGTCGGCTCGTCGAGGACGTAGAGGACGGCGCCGGCCGCGCCCCGGCGCATCTCGGAGGCGAGCTTGACGCGCTGGGCCTCTCCGCCCGAGAGCGTCGCCGAGCTCTGGCCGAGCTTGAGGTAGCCGAGGCCGAGGCGCTCCAGGGCCCGGAGGTCCGCCGCGAGCCGCGGCGAGCCGGCGTAGAACGCGGACGCCTCGGCGACGCTCATCTCCAGGACGTCGGAGATCGTCCGGCCCCTGTCCCGCACGGCCAGGGTCTCGTCGTTGAAGCGCCGGCCCTCGCAGTCGGGGCAGACGACGTCCACGTCGCCCAGGAAATGCATGCCGATGCGGAGGAGCCCGGCGCCCTGGCAGGTCTCGCACCGGCCGCTGGCGACGTTGAACGAGAAACGGCCCTTGCCGAAGCCCTTGGCCCGCGACTCGGGCAGAGCCGCGAAGAGATCGCGGACGCGGTCGGAGATCCCGGTGTAGGTCGCCGGGTTGGACCGCGGCGTCCGGCCGATGGGGGACTGGTCGACCTCGACGACGCGCCCGGCCGTGCCCTCCACGATCAGGGCGCCGGCGTCCGGTCCGGGCCCGGTCCGCCCGGACCTCAGCCGTTCGGCCAGGACGTCGTGGACCAGCGTGGACTTGCCCGCCCCCGAGACCCCGGTCACGACGTTCAGCGCGCCGAGGCGGAGCTCGACGTCGATGTCCTTGAGGTTGTGCTTGCGGGCCCCCCGGACGAGGATGCGGCCCGTCCCGGCGCGTCCTCGCGAGCGGACCGCGGGCGACCGAGCGCCGGTCAGGAAGTCCCGCGTCGGGCTCAGGCCGGGCGCGAGGCCCGCCAGGCCGGCCGCCGGGCCCTGATAGAGGACGCGGCCGCCCGCCTCGCCCGGCCCCGGTCCGAGGTCGATGATGTGATCGGCCGCCCGCATGACGTCCTCGTCGTGCTCGACGACGAGGACCGTGTTGCCGTTGTCGCGGAGCTCGCCGAGCAGGTCGAGCAGGCGGGCCGTTTCGGCCGGATGGAGGCCGGCCGTCGGCTCGTCGAGGACATAGAGCACGCCCCGCAGGCCGTTCCGGGCCTGGGCGGCCAGGCGGACGCGCTGGATCTCGCCGCCGGAGAGCGTGTCGGCGGCCCGATCGAGGCGAAGGTGGGCGAGCCCGAGGCGCTCGAGCAAGTCCGCTTTTTCGAGGAGCGACGCCCGCACGGCCTCGCCGGCCGCCCGGCGCGACGGCTCGAAGTCCAGGCGCCGGACCTCCTCGGCCAGGCCGCGGACGCCGAGCGCGCCGAGATCGGCGATCGACCGGCCCGCGACGGTCACCCGGAGGGATTCCGGCCGGAGGCGGCGCCCGCTGCAGGCGCGGCAGGGGAGCGTCCGGGCGAAGCGGAGGATGTTCGCGTTCCGCTTGGCCTTCAGGGTGGTTTCCATGACCGGCAGGATGCCCTTGTAGAATCCCTCCTCCCTCGGCTTGGCGACGATGCCCTTCCAGCGGAGCCGCGATTCGAGCGGATGCTTGCCGTAGCGGATGAGGACCCGGTCGCTCCCGCCGAGGACGACCTCGCGCTGGGCGTCGGTCAGGTCGCCCCAGGGGATGTCGACCGAAAAGCCGTGGGCCCGGCAGACCTCGTCCAGGACCTCCATGGTCACCTGGGAATAGATGATGTAGCCGTTCGGCGTCGTCAGGCTCAGGGCGCCCTGCCTCAGGGTCCTGGCCGGGTCGGCGACGAGAAGCTCCGGGTCGATGCGGTCCTCGACCCCCAGGCCGCGGCAGGCCGGGCAGGCGCCTTCGGGGGAGTTGAAAGAGAACATCCGCCGGGAAAGGCGAAGCCCGTCGGGCGACGCGCCCAGCCGGGCGAAGAGGAGCCGGAGGTCGTCGTGGATCCCGGTCAGCGTCCCGACCGTGGACCGGGGTCCCGGCGACGAGGCCCTCTGACTGACGGCGACGGCGGGGGAGAGGCCGCTGATGGGACCGACCTCGGGGCGACGCAACTTGCCCATGAACTGGCGGGCGTGGGACGAGAACGTCTCGAGGTAGCGGCGCTGGGCTTCGCGGAAGATGACGTCGAAGACGAGCGAGGACTTCCCGGAGCCCGAAACGCCGGTGACGACGGTCATCCGGCCGTGGGGGATGTCGACGTCGATCGCCCGGAGATTGTTCTCGGCGGCGTGACGGACGGTCAGGACGCTCATGAGGGGCCTATTATGGCTCTTCTCCCGATTCCGGGAAAGCCCCGGTCAAACCGGGTCAAATCGCGGGCCGGAGGAGTCGAGGAGCGGGGAGAGGGCGCCGCTACAGGTAGGCCCGGGCGCCGGAGAAGCGGGACTTGAAATACGAGCCGTCGAGGGATTCCCGCCGGACGTTCTTGCCGCTCCCGGGGGCGTGGATGAAGGCGCCGTCGCCGATATAGATCCCGACGTGGCTGAGCGCTCCGCCCGGCGAAGCGGAGAAAAAGACGAGGTCCCCCTTCCTCAGCCGGTCCCGGTCGATCGCCGTTCCCGCCCCGTATTGGTCCCGGACGGACCGGGGCATGGCCAAGCCGTTCAGCCGGTAGACGGCCAGGACCAAGCCGCTGCAGTCGAAGCCCGAGCGGGTCGTCGTGCCGCCCCAGGCGTAGTCGATCCCGATGAAGCTCTCGGCCGTGGCCACGAGCCTCTCGCGCAGATCCGCGGTCGTCAAGGCGGGCCGGCCGGCGGCGGGGTCGGGGGCGCCCGGCCGGGTCACCACGTGCTCCGAGGGGCCGACGATGAAATAGTCGCCGATGAGCCCTTTCGCTTTCATGCTCTTGGCCTCGTCGAGGGCGGCGTCCCGAGAGGGGAAGTTCCCGAAGCGGACCCTGAAGAGGCCGGACCCCGCCTGGAAATAGAAGGCGTCCAGGCCCGCGTCGGTCAGGGCCCAGGCCAGGGCCCGGGCGTTGTCGTACACGGCGAAGGCGCCCACCTGGACGGAGTAGCCCAGCCGGGCCAGGGCCGTTTTGGCCGGCGCGGGCGCGGGTTGGGCCACGGCCGGGGGAGCGGTCTCCGGGGCCTTGAATCCGCCCGACCGGCACCCGGCGAAGAAAGCCGAGAAGACCCCCGCGGCCAGGACGGCGGGCCAGGCTCTCGACCGCAACGGCTTCATCGGTACGTCCTCTTTAAATTTTGTCGGCGGACGGCGGGGACTGCGGAATTTCCTGGGGCCGGCCCATCAACCTTTCGGGCCGTTCCGGCGTAGGATATGGTAAGATTCGCCCCGGAAAGAGAAAGGATCATGCTCGAAATCAGGAACCTGACGAAATCCTACGGCGACGTCCCGGCCCTGGACCGGTTCTCCCTGGACCTCGAGAAGGGCGAGGTCCTGGGTCTGCTCGGCCCGAACGGCGCCGGCAAGACGACGCTCATCTCGATCCTGGCCGGGACGGTCCGCGATTTCACCGGGACGGTCAGCTTCGAGGGCCGCAACCTCTTCGCCGACCGAAGCCTGAAGAACCGAATCGGCATCGTGCCCCAGGACATGGCCTTTTACGACGAGCTCAACGCCAGGGACAACCTGCTCTTCTGGGGCGGGCTTTATGACGTGCCGCGGGCCGACCTGAAGCGCCGGGCCGCGGAGCTCCTCGACCTCGTGGAGCTCGCGGGCCGGGCCAGGGAGCCGGTCAAGAACTTCTCGGGCGGCATGAAGCGCCGCCTCAACACGGCCATCGGCCTCCTCCACAAGCCCGACCTTCTGCTCCTCGACGAACCCACCGTCGGCATCGACGTCCAGGCCAAGGTCAGCATCCTCGACATCATCCGCGGCGTCGGCGCGGCCGGCACGGCGGTCATCTTCACGACCCATCAGCTGGCCGAAGTGGAGACGACCTGCTCCCGCATCGTCATCATGGACCGCGGCCGCGTCCTGGCCCAGGGGACCCTCGACGAGCTCGTCCGCATCGTCGGCGAGCGGGACATCGTCGAGATCACGGGGGAGTTCCCCGCGGCCGCGTTCTCCGAGGCCCTGCGGGAGGCCGGCGCCGGCGTCGAGATCCTGTCGGTGGCCGACGACCGGGCCTCGCTCGCGGTGGGCGCGACCGAGGAGATCCCGCGGGTCATGGACCGGCTCTTCCGCGGCCGGCTGGCCGTGACCGACCTGAAGATCAAGACGCCCGGGCTGGAGGCCGTGTTCCTGAAGCTGACCGGCCGCAGTCTGAGGGACTGAGCCGTGCGGCGCCTGCTCCTCATCCTCCTGAACGACGCGCGCCGACACCTCAAGGCGCCGTGGGCGATCATCGTCTTCATGATCATCCCCATCGTGATGACCGGCCTCATCGGCAGTATCTTCGCCCCTCGGACCGAGGGGAGCGAATTGCCGCCCATCGCCGTCCTTCTGGTCGATAACGACAAGGGCCTGGCCTCGAAGCTCATCGTCGGCGCCTTCGACGTCGACCGGTTGAAGACGATGTTCCGGGTGACGGTGACGGACGAAGACGAAGGCCGCCGGCTCATGGGCAAGGGGAAAGCCTCGGCCCTGGTGATCATCCCCGAGGGCTTCACGCTCGACCTCCTGGACGCCAAACCGGTGACGCTCCTCGTCGTCAAGAACCCGGCCGAGCAATTCCTGCCCGACATCGTCGAGGAGTTCATGGCCACCTGCGCCGTCATGCTGTCCGGCGTCGTCCAGGCCTTCGCCGACGAGGTCCGAGGCCTCCGGGCCATGGTCGAGGGCCCGATCGAGCGTATCCCCTGGGAGACCCTGGGCCCGGAATTCGGCAAGGCCCAGAAGAAGATCGCCGCCGCGGCGAAGTACTTGGATCCCGTCCTGCTCCGCGTGCAGGCCGAAGAGACCCGGGCCGCCGGGGCCCGGCCCCGGACCACCGCGGCCGATCTCTTCGCGGCCGTCCTTCCCGGCGTGGCCATCCTGTTCCTGCTGTTCATCGTCCAGACCCTGATGCGCGATCTCCTGAGCGATCGCGAGGACGGCAAGCTTCGGCGCATGACGACGACGCCGCTCCGGCCGCTCGAGCTCATCGGCGCCCGGATCGCGGGCGGCTGGTTCATGGGCCTGGCCGTCCTCCTGGTCATGGTCGCTTTCGGCGCGCTGATCTTCCGCGTGACCTGGGGCCCCTTCGGCTATGTCCTGGTCCTGGGCGCCGCGGCCTCATTCTGGACGGCGGCCTTCTTCGCCCTCTTTCACGCCCTCGTCCGCAACCGCAACCAGGCCGGCGCCGTCGGCGCGCCCGTCATCCTGGTCTTCGGCCTGTTCGGCGGCTCCATGATGGCCCCGGAGATGATGCCCCGGGCCTTCAAGGCGGTCGGGGTCCTGACCCCCAACCGCTGGTTCATCGACGGCGCGGCCCTCATCCGGGAGGGCCGCTTTCCCTCCCTCAGCCTGATCGTCTTCCTCGTGACGGGCCTCGTTCTCCTGGCCCTGGCCGTCCCGGCGCTCCGCCGCAGGATCTCGGTGTGACCGTGAGAGGGACCCGACGCGTCCTCCACGTGGCCGCCAACGACCTGCGGATCATGGTCGGCGACAAGGTCTTCTTCGTCTGGACGCTGGCCTTCCCGATCCTCTTCATCGTCCTCTTCGGATTCCTCTATCGATCGAGCGCCGCCCCGGACGTCGCCGAGCTCACGGTCGTCAACCTCGACCAGGGGCGCTGGGGCGCCTATTTCATCGGCAAGATCGAGACCCCGGGCATCGCCGTCACCGTGACCGACGCGGAGCCGGACCGCTACACCCGCCTCCTCGTTCTCCCGGCCGATTTTTCGGCCCGGATCGAGGCCCGCCGCGACCAGGCCCTGGCCTTCAAGAAACGCGAGGGCGCGTCGTCGCAGGCGGCCGCGCGCGTCGAGACCCGGCTCTACCAGGCCATCGCCCGGACGATCGGCGAGCTCGTCCTCTACGGCGCGGGCGACCTCGCCAAATTCCTGGACGGCCACCCGGAGTTCCGCGACCTCGTCGCCGTCAAGGGCGAGTTCCCGGCGGACACCGTCACCGTCGTGCCCAGCGGCTTCGACCACTCCATCCCCGGCACGACCGTCCAGTTCATCATGATGATGGTCCTGATCTACGGCGGCATCTCCATCATGGAGGACCGGAAGAAGGGGGTCCTCGGGCGGATGCTCTTCTCCCCGCTCTCGACGGGCGAGCTCTTCCGGGCCAAGCTCCTCGGGCGCTGGCTCATGGGCCTCCTGCAGGCGCTCATGCTCTTCGTGGTCGGCCGGATCTTCTTCAAGCTCGACCTCGGCAACATCCCGCTGGTCCTTCTCGTCATCGCCGTCTTCGCCCTGGCCATGGCCGCGCTCAGCCTCTCGGTCGGCTCGCTCCTCGGCAAGGAGGACCTGATCGTCGGCCTGTCCGTCCTCATGGCCAATGTCTTCGCGGCCCTCGGCGGCTGTTGGTGGCCGATCGAGATCGTGCCCCCGGCCGTCCGCGCGGCGGCCCGGATATCGCCCGCCTACTGGGCCATGGATGCCCTGCACCGGCTGACGTTCTTCCAGGGAGGGTTCGCCGACATCGCCGTTTCGGTGGGCGTGCTGGCCGCCCTGGCGGCCGTCCTGACGGCGGCGGCCGGAAAGGCCTTCCGGATCAGGGAGTAGGCGGAGAATCACCACCCAGAGTTGTCTAAGGAAAGAACCCGGAAAACCAAAAAGATCCCGAAAGACGCTGTTACGTTAGCTATTGTACCCCCTTTTCTTCAATATGTCCCCTATCAATCCAATACTGACGATTGACTCTAGGGATTTCAATTGACCGATGTGAGATAACCAAACAGGTTTGGTTGACAAAACGGTCATCTAACATATTACGCAAAGATATGACAGATTCTCGGTCCAGGTGAGTAGCTGCCTCGTCAAAAACTATTAAATCGCTTTTTCTAAGGATAGCACGGGCAATAGATAACTTCTGACGTTCTCCACCTGATAATCGGATTCCCCGCTCGCCGATCTCTGTATTCAATCCCTCGGGAAGCTCGCGAACGAACTCCCAGGCTCCAGAGAGCTGAATAGCTTCTAATACCGCCGATTCGGACGACTTCGGGGCGCTATATAGGATGTTATTACGCACCGTATCCGAGAAAAGAAAAGAGTTCTGCGAAACTACCGAAATCCGTTCGCGAAGCGATATGGGAGAGATCTCTCGAAGGGATTGCCCATCAAGCAATATCTCTCCTTCTTGAGGAAAATAAAAGCCCATAATGAGTTTGACTATCGTACTCTTACCCGATCCGTTAGGTCCGGCTAACAATACTTTTTCTCCTGGACCGATCGTTAAATTCGCGTTCACCAATACCGGCTTGGCTTCTTCGTACTGGAAAGTAATATTTCGGAACTCAATTCTTCCTCTTAACGATGACAATATCCGACCTCGTTTAGGCTCCTCTTCTGCATCGATCTTCATAAGCTCTCGTACGCGCTGTAGTGCGACTTTTGCCGGCTGTAGCATCAATCCGAGATTAGCTATCATTTGCGTCGGACCGATTAATTGAGCGAGGTAAGCTGAAAAAGCCAAGTAACTTCCCATAGTGAATTTCCCGTTGATGATGCTTGCCCCGCTAATCCAGAGAACCACGAAACCCACTCCTGCGCCGACGAAAGAGAGGCTCTCGGAATAAAGAGTCATTAGCATCGTGCGGCGGATATTCATATCCTTCAATCCACTTAAGTTGTCATGGAACTTACGGGCTTCCCTTGCTTCGGCTCCGAATGTCTTAACGATTTCTATTCCAGACAGGGAATCCTGCATACCGCGCGAGAGAGTCGCGCTTTTTTCATAATATCGCCACGAAAGCGATCTTATGTCCTTAGAAAACCATTTCGTAATAATAAACAACACGGGCAAGAACAACAAAGCAAAAAGAGTGAGTTGCAAGTTCAGCCTGAAAAGGAGGACAAGGCAAAAAAAGAATCTGGCTATCGAGGTGACTACGTTGACTAAAGTCGAAGAAAAAAACAGATTTAAGCCGTCGACTTCTCCGACGCGTGACATGATATAACCGGTTTGATTCGTGGCGAAAAAAGACATCGGGAAACGCAGGATGCGATGAAATAGATCTTTCTTGATGCGAGTCATAATCTCGAGAGTAAATCTGTTGAAAGAAAATGTCACAAGCCAAGAAACACAGAAGAGGAGGATATGTATTCCAAAAAGGGCTAATATCAAGATGTTGAGAAGTCTTAGATCTTTCCCTCCTATCGCATTGTCCACGATGATTTTCATCAAATACGGACCTGGAAGTGCTAGCAATGAACTAGATATCATCCCGATCGTACCGATAATAGCCAACTTCCACAGCCCTCTCATGTAGGGCAGAACCCATTTAATATCGGTGAACTTAAGCCTTTCCCGTGGAATTCCCTCGAAACCCTCAGTGAAAGCAGAGCCTTCGGTATGCATTTGCTTGCATCTTGTCCGTTCGCGTTTAACGCCTTTCTCATTCCGCATTTTAAAAGGTAAATTCCATTTTGATGCTCTTCCGGGCCTCTTGAAGCCCTTAGAAAATACCTTACTTGGCTCCCATAATGTTAATATCCCTGATGGGGATATTCAAGCCATTTTACCTTTGCCAGGACTTCCCCCATTCTTTCTATGAGCTGAAGAGGTTCGGCTGGATCGGCCGTTGATCCTGAAGTTCGAAGAACCCCTTGAGCCCCCGGGTCTGACTGTAAAGGAACTGCCTGATTCCGTCAGCCAAGGCATAGAGCCGGAAGTCCGGGATGCCGAAGACGCGTTTCGAAGCCCGAAGCACGTGGCTCGCAAGGACCCGGAGCTTCA
>JAXDAV010000039.1:0-70765 GCA_034679465.1 Candidatus Aminicenantota bacterium
GATGCCGGGGACGCCGAGCGTCTTGACGTAGGCGACGTTGATCGTCAGATAGCAGGCCAGGACGACGAGGATGCCGAAGAAGATGGCCCGGGGGACGTTGCGGCGGGCGTCGTGGACGTCGGCCCCGAAGTTGATGGTGTTCTGGTAGCCGCCGTAGGCGTAGAAGACGTAGATGAAGGCGACGCCGAGGGCGAAAAGCCAGGGCCGGTCGAGAGGGAGGGCGGCCGGCCCTTCGGGCGCGGCCTTCGTCAGGAAGGCCGCCGCCGCGAGGACGCCGATCAGGACCACCTTGAGGACGCTCAGGACGTTCTGGGCCCAGGCCCCGGTCTTGATGCCGAGGTAGTTGATGACCAGGAGCGCGAGGATGAGGACGACGGCCGTCATCTGGACCCGGGCGGACGTCGGCGCGCCCCCCGGGAAGACGATGGGCGTCAGGTATTCGGCCCCGATCAGGGCCACCCCGGCCGCGCCGGCCCCGTTGAGGATGACGACGTTGGTCCAGTTGAGCATGAAGGCCAGGCCGGAGCCGTAGCTCTCGGCCACGACCTTGTAGTAGCTGCCCGGCTTGGCGAAGCGGCCGCCGATCTCGGCGAAGGTCAGGGCGCCGATCAGGCTGACCAGGCCGCCGAGGGCCCAGGCGGCGTAGAAAAGCGCCGGGGTCCTGGCCGCCGCGGCGACCAGGGCCGGGGTCCGGAAGATGCCGATGCCGATGATGAGGCTGACGACGATCATGGTCGCGTCGAACGTGGTCAGCTTGGCCTTGATGGTCATGGGCGGCTTCCTCCTTAGCTCTATGACTTCTCGGGGTAGTTCAGCTTGTGTTGTCCGCTGGTCCCGTCGATGAGTTCCGACATCAAACAGACGAACCTTTTCGCCGTTTCCAGGGCGGTTTCGGCTTCTTTCTGAGAGCAGGGGAGATCAGGTTCGTAGATGAGCCGGTTCCTCTTGTTCCTAAGGAGATCGAAGCTCTCGAAAACTTTCCGGTTCTTCGCATTCAAAACGACCAAGACGTACGAGACGATGATCTGATGCTTATTTGACGAAGCCGGCCTGAAGCCTCGACAAAGCATGTGGGCCAAGCCGGAGCGCATCATAGCCGTATAGGAATAGGTGAATGCACATTCGGGGTCTTCGGCGAGATTCCTTTCGGCTGTCTTAAGGTCGAGGAGCGCACGATTCAGGAGATTACCGGCCACCCGGGGATCGGGCGGACACGTCCGCACCACGCCGGTTTCGAGAAGCCTGCCGAGCCCGGACTCAGAGGTCATCCTCTGTCCCTATGAGCATGATCTTGGGACGCGCCAGCAGGTCGCTGATGAAGCCACTGCCCGCAGTCTTGTTGTCCAGATACTCTTTGTGCGAATACAGGGTCGGATGGACATCGCGCAGGAGTTTCTGCTGAATCGTCCGGAGCGGCCTTGCCAGCTCTTCCCAAGCGATGTCTCCAATGACAAAGACGTCGATATCACTGGCAGGATTCTCACGATCGGAAGCAAATGACCCGTAGATAAAGGCCGTTTGGACCTGGGGCATTGACCGAAATAACTTTGCCAGACTTCCGACGACTCCGACCGTTTTTGTGACGATCCCCTTCATCTCTTGGTGAAGAGGGTGCGCCGAATTAAGGGAATAGAAAACGAGGTTCCCCCTTCGTTCGGATAGGAATAGGCCGTCGCGCTTGAACCTGAGCAGTTCTCTCTGGAGACTGCCGGCAGAGCAATTGAGCAACCGGCTCAATTCCCTCAAATAAAAGCTCTTGCTCGGGTTAGTAAAAAATAGAGAGAGCAATTCCCGCCTTATGCGGGATTTGGATATATAAAGGCTTTCAATCATGAATGTTCTCCAATTAGAGTACAATTGTACTCATTTGTGAGAACAGGCGCAATATAACTTACGGCCATCAGCAGACCTGGCCTCTGCGGGTGATCTCAAGGCGTCTTTTCAGGTCGGTTTGGAGCATCAATGAGTCTTCTTTCAGGACATTATTGAACGTGCCACCGGGTCCTCGGCGAGGACCGTGTCGAGGGTCGCGACGAACAGATCAGCGTCGGCCTCGGAGAAACAGAGGGGCGGCCGGATCTTGATGACGTTGTGAAGGGGTCCGTCAAGGACGGCCGGCGGGCGGGCGCTTCGATCCGAGCGCCCGCTCGACGCGCTCCAGGGCTTCGCGGAGGACGGACCGGGGACAGCCGAAATTGACGCGGACGAAACCGGCGGCCTCCTCCCCGAAGATCCGGCCGTCGGTGAAATAGACCCGGCAGCGGTTCAGGAAGTGGTTGTTGAGCTCGACCGGCTCGATGCCGAGCCCCCGGCAGTCGAGGAGGGCCAAGTACGTCCCCTCCGGACGGACGAAGCGGACGCCGGGGAGGCGCTCGGCGACGAACGTCTCGAGGAGATCGATATTTCCCTCGAGATAGGGGAGGAGCTCCTCGAGCCAGGCCTCGCCGTGGCGGTAGGCGGCCTCGAAGGCGACGATGCCCAGGGCGTTGCCGAGATCGAAGCCCGAGCGCTCGCCCTCCTCCTTGAGCTTCCCCAGGAGGTCGGGATTGGCGGCGGCGACGGCGGACGTGGCGAGGCCGGCGACGTTGAAGGTTTTACTCGGGGCCATGCAGGTGATCGTCTGCTGGGCCAGCTCCGGGGCGAGCGAGGCGAAGACGTGATGGCGATGGCCCCGGTAGACGAGGTCGTGGTGGATCTCGTCGGCGACGACCAGGAGATCGCGCTCGACGGCGATCCGCCCCAGGGCCTCGAGCTCCTCCCGGGTCCAGACGCGCCCGACCGGGTTGTGGGGACTGCAAAGGATGAGCATCCGGCCGGGGGCGTCGATCCTGGTGCGGAGGTCCTCGAGGTCCATGGCGTAGCGCCGGCCGTCGAAGCGGAGCGGGTTGCGGACGACCCGGCGCCCGTTCCTCTCGATCGCGTGGTAGAAGGGGTGATAGACGGGCGTCTGGATGATGACCGGGTCGCCCGGGCGGGTGAAGGCCCGGACGCAGTAGTTGAGCGCGGCGACGATGCCCGGCGTCATGGCCATCCAGTCCTTCCGGACCGGCCAACCGTGCCGGCGCTCGAGCCATCCGATCGCGGCCTCGTAGAACGCGGGCGGGACGAGCGGATAGCCGAAGACGCCGTGGTCGACCCGGCGCCGCAGCGCCTCGACGACGGCCGGCGGCGACTCGAAGTCCATGTCGGCCACCCACATCGGGAGAGCGTCGCCGACCCCGAGGACCCGGCGGGGGTAGGCCCACTTCAGGGATTCGGTCCCCGTCCGGTCGATGACCCTGTCAAATGGGGACACAATACCATTTTCCGAATTTCTCATTGATTTAGATCAGGAACCTGCCGTCCTGGGCGATCGTCCGGCCCTTGGCCGTGATGGTCACCTTGTCGACCAGGGCGTCGAAGTGGAACCTGCTCTTGTTCCGGCCGAGGCCGTAGGAGTCGCCGATGGCGAAGTGGACCGTGCCGAAGGCCTTCTCGGCCTCGAGCATGTTGGGCGAGATCCGGGCGCCCTTGTTCGTGCCGATGCCGAACTCGCCGACGATCCGGGCGGTCGGATCGTCGCCCACGGTCTTGATGACCTCGGCGACGCCGGCGCCCGTATGACCGACGAGCGCCCCGTTCTCGAAGGTCATCGTGCCGCGGCCGAGCTTGTCGTCGATGAGGCCGATCGCGATCTTGCCGCTGAACGTCTCCTCGACCGGGGCCGTGAAGCACTCGCCGGCCGGCAGGTTGCCGTGCGCGCCCTTCTTGGAGATGTCGCCGACGTCGGCGCGCCAGGCCCGGCCTTTGACGCTGAAGGCGATCTTCGTCCCGGCCGCGTTCTCGATGACGACGTCCTCCGCGTCCTTCATGGCCCGCATGACCTTCTTCGTGAACCGGGCCATGTCCGCAAAGTCGATGGCCACCAGCCGCTCCATCATGTCCCGGGTGAGGCCCGGCATCATGCAGATGCGGCCGTGCCGGCTGCCTTCGGCGACCATGAAGCCGCGAAAGGGCTTCTCGGGGAAGCGGCCCTCGAGAAGGTAGGCTGTGACATCGGCCCCCCGGATGAGCTCCTTGAACTGGCGCGTGGGCTCCGTGATGGGCCGCAGGGTCTCGGTCATCAGGTAGGTCGTCGTCTCGGCGCCGGCCCGCTTCGCGCAGAGCGCCAGGGCCTCGGCGATCTCGAGCTTCTGCGCGTCGGTGACCAGAAGGAACTTCTCGCCCTTCCGGAGCCGGAGCGCCTGATTGACGGCCCGGTCGGCCGCCTGGTGGAGCTTGTCGGCTTTCATGGTCCCCTTCTTCCGCTCGTTTCGGCTGTTTCTGCCGCCGCCCCGGGCGGTGAGACTCAGGATGATGTCCTGGCGTGCCTCGACAGGACCTCCTGGGTGATCCGCTGGAAGGCCGCGGCGTTGATCTTGACGATCATCTCGTCGCGGGCCTTGTTCAGGTACGAGGTGAGGAACTTGTTCTTCTTCTCCCCGAGGAGCTTCTCCCGCTCCTCGGCCTTGACCTTCTCGAACTCCTCCCGCGTCGCTTCGGTCCTCTCGAGGACGCGGAAGAGGGCGTAGCCTTCGTCGACGGCCATCGGCTCGCTCGTCTGCTTGAGGGGCAGGGAGAAGATGAGGGCGTCGATCTCGGGCCGGTCGCCGACCAGGCTCAGGTATTGCTCGCTCTTGTGGGCCTCGACGAACTTGTACTCGACCTGGAGCCGGGCCGCCTCGCCGCTCCAGTCGTCCTTGAGCGAGGCGCGGGCCTCGCGCAGCCGGGCCTGCGCCCGGGCGCTCTTGAGCCCGTCCAGGATATCCCCGGCCACCTCTTCGCGGACCTCCTCGAACGCGGCCGGGCGCTCGGGTTCGATGGACTTGAGCTGGACCAGGGCCTCGCCCGTATAGGTGAAGATCGGGGAGGAGATCTCGTTCTCCTTCAGGGTGAACAGCGTCTCGCTGACCACGCCGGAGGTGTCGAAGTCGCCCAGCGGGTCGCCTCTCTTGAGCGCGCCGGTCGAAGCGGGCTTGAGGCCCTCCTTCTGCGCGGCGACGTCGAGGCTCTTGTCCCTGCGGGCCAGCCGCTCGAGCCTCTGCAGGCGCTCGGCGACGAGGGCCCGGGCCTTCTCGTCTTCGAGGCTGGCCTTGATCGTGGCGCTCACCTCGGCCAGGGGCTTGGTGACGGCCGGGGCCTTGTCCGTGACCTTGAGCACGGCCGCGCCGGCCTCGGTCTCGACGACCTCGGACACGCCGGCCTGGTCGAGCCTGCCGACGGCCTCGGTCTCCGCGGCCGTGAGGGACCTCCAGTCGTAGAGCCCCCAGTCGCCGCCGGCGGAGGCCTTGTCGTCCTTGGAGAAGGCGCGGGCCAGGGCGGCGAAATCCTCGCCCCCGGCCGCCCGCGCCCGGATCTCGCGCGCCCGGGCCAGGACGGCGTCCTTGTCGTCGGCCGTGAAGGGCAGCCAGATGCGGCTCGCCTGGACCAGCTCGGGCTCCTGGAACTGGGCCGCGTTGTCCGCGTAATACCGGGCCACCTCGGCGTCCTCGACCCGGACCTCCTTCTTGAGGTCGGCCGTCCGCAGGACGACGTAATCGGCGACGCGCTTCTCGGGGACCCTGTAGCTCGCGGCGTTCTTCTCGAAATGGGCCCGGAGCTCCGCCTCCGAGGGCGTCCCGGCGTCCTCGACCTTGGCCGTCTCGGCGACGAGATACTCGATCTTGGCCGCATCGGTCTGCTTCCGGTAGGCCTGCCAGGCCTCGTCCTCGGTGACGAAGAGGCCGGCCGTCAGGACCCGGACGACCTTTTCGACGAGGACCTCCTGCCGAAGCCCGGCCTCGAACTGGCCGAGCGGGATGTGATTGTATTCGAGGATGCGCCGGTAGGCCTCGAACCCGACGAACCGGCCGTCCTGCTGCAGCGCGGGGAACGACACGATCTTGTCCCGGACCTCGTCGTCGGTCGCCCGCAGGCCCATGTCCTTGGCGATGGCGAGGAGGAGCCGCTGTTGGACGAGCTGTTCCAGGGCCTGCTGAGGCAGGCCGAGCTGTTGGATGAGGTTGGCGTTGAGCTCCCCGCCGAATTGCCGGCCCAGCGCGTCGAGCCTCTGGCGGAGGGACTGGCTGAAGTCGTCGGCCGAGATCTTGGCGCCGCCGACCGTCGCCAGCGCGCCGGTCCCGCTGCCGTTGCCGCCCCCGACGCCGCCGCCCCAGATGGCGAAGATCGTGACGACGAACGTGGCCACGACGAGCCAGAGGACCGGCTTGAGGGACTTGACGTTCTTGCGCATGGTTTTCAGCATGGGTTCACCTTGATGGGGCCGCGGTCCGGCGCGGGGCCGGGCCGGAGCGCCCGCGGCGTCGCCGCTCGCGATCGAACAGGGGCCGCAGCTTGTGATAGGTCGCGTCCAGGTCCTCGATGAAGACCCGCGTCGCCCCGACGAGGGGCATGAAGTTGGAATCCCCCGTCCAGCGGGGGACGACATGGAGATGATAGTGCCCGGTGACGCCGGCGCCGGCGCTCGCCCCCAGGTTCATGCCCGTGTTGAAGCCCTGGGGCGCGTAGGCCCGGCGCAGGACCCGCAGGGCCGTCCGGAGCAGCTCGGCCAGCTCGGCCCGCTCTTCGGGGCCGGCCTCGGTGAAGTCGGCCAGATGGCGGTTGGGGGCGATCAGGAGGTGGCCGGGCGTGTAGGGGAAACGGTTGAGCAGGACGAAGTTGCGCCGCCCCCGCGCGAGCACGGCGGCCGCCCGGTCGTCGCCGCCCTTCAGCGCTTGACAGAAGACGCAGCGTTTCAGGGAGGCCGACCCGCGGACGTACTCGGCTCTCCAGGGGGCGGAGATGTAGCGCATTACTTGTTGATCAGCTCCTTGAGGAGCTTGCTCGGCTTGAAGTAGAGGACCTTCTTCGGCGGGACCTTGACCGGCTCGCCCGTCCGGGGATTGCGCCCGGCCCGCGACGTCCGCTTCCGGAAGCGGAAGCTGCCGAAGCCGCGGATCTCGATCTCCTCCCCGCGGAGGATGGCCTCGCGGATGGTCTCGAAGAACAGGTTCACCCCTTCTTCGGCCTCCTGCTTGGGGATGTTCAGCTCCTGGGAGATCTTGTTGGTCAGGTCCGCTTTAATCATGGGGCTCCTCCTTTTTGGTTCCCTTCCGGGGGGCCTTGAGGCCCTTGAGCTGGTCTTTCATGATATCGCCGAAGGTCATCCGGTCGTTCTGGGATTCCATGAACCGCTGGAAGTCCCGCTTCTCCAGGTCGTAGACGGCCTGCTTGAAGCTCAGGGAGATCTTCTTGGCCTTGGGGTTCATCTTGATGATCTTGGCGTTGCGCTCGTCGCCGACGGCGAAGGCGTCCGACGGCTTCTCGAGCTTCTTCTCGTCGAGCTCGGCCGTGAAGACGACGCCTTCGATGCCCGGGACGATCTCGACGAAGGCGCCGAAATCCGTCAGCCGGACGATCTTGGTCTTGACGACGTCGCCGGCCTTCTGGCGGCTGAAGAAGTCCTCCCAGATGTCGCCCTCGAGCTGCTTGATGCCCAGGGAGACCTTCTGCCGATCGACGTCGATGTTGAGGACGATCGTCTCGACCTCCAGGCCGACCTGGAGCTTCTCGGACGGGTGCTTGACCTTCTCCCAGCTGATGTCGGAGATGTGGACGAGGCCCTCGATGCCCTTCTCGACCTCGACGAAGGCGCCGAAATCGGTCAGGCTGGTGACCGTCCCCTTGACCCGGGAGCCGATGCCGTGCTGCTGGCGGAACGTCTCGAGCGGGTGGGGGGAGGCCTGCTTGAGGCCGAGCGAGATGCGCTTGGTCGTCGGATTGACGTCGAGGATGGTGACGACGACCTCCTGGCCCGGGGAGAGGACCTTCTTGGGGTGGACGAGCTTGCGCGACCAGGTCAGGTCGGAGATATGGACGAGGCCCTCGACGCCCTTCTCGAGCTCGACGAAGGCGCCGAAGTCGGTCAGGCTGGAGACCTTGCCGGCGACCTTCTGGCCGGCCTGGTACTTCTCGGCGATGTCGGCCCAGGGGTCGGGGGTCAGCTGCTTGAGCCCGAGCGAGATCTTCTCGTCCCGCTCGTTGAAATCGAGGACCACGACCTCGACCTCCTGGCCGACGGTCAGGTGCTCGGAGGGATGGACGCCCTTGCCCCAGGAGATGTCCGAGACGTGGAGGAGGCCCTCGATGCCGCCGAGGTCGATGAAGGCGCCGAAGCTGGTCAGGGACTTGACCCGGCCCCCGACCTTCTGGCCCTTGACCAGGCTGCCGAAGACCCGCTTCTTCTTCTTCTCCCGCTCGTCCTGGAGCACCAGCTTGCGGGACAGGACGGCGTTCTCGGTCTTGCGGTCGAACTTGAGGACCCGGAATCTCAGCGTCTGCCCGATCAGCGAGGACGCGTCCCGGACCGGCCGGATGTCGACGTGGGATTCGGGCAGGAAGGCGGGGATGCCGACGTCGACGTTGAAGCCGCCCTTGGTCCTCTCGACGATGGTGCCCGTGACGATGAGGCCGTGCTCGCAGGCCTGGTCCAGGGTCTCCAGGGCCCGCAGGCCGTCGGCCCGCTTCTTGGACAGGACCAGGTAGCCGTCCTTGAGGTCGGTCTTCTCGAGCATGGTTTCGACCTCGTCCCCGGGCTTCAGCGCCTCGAGGGCCCGGGGGTCGGCGAATTCCTCGTTGGGGATGAGGCCCTCGGTCTTGAAGCCGACGTCGACGAGGACGTGGGTCGGGGTGAGCTTGATGACCCGGCCCTTGAGGAGCTTCCCCATGGTGATCTCTTTGGTGCTGTATTCGTAGCGGTCGAGCAGGTGCTCGTAGTCCTCCGAGGACATCCGGTCGTCGCGGTCGGGCTGCTTGGTCGGCTCGGTCATGGCGCAAAGCTCCTGAACTGAGAATGCTGGAACGCCCCTCCGCGGGAGGCCGGGAAAGGACGATTCATCCTATCGAAGAACGGCCCGGTTGTCAACTCTAAGTCCAGGCGGCGCCGACACTTAGCCTGAATCATTCATAAAAACGGGGACCGTCTCGATTCGTGAATGATCCAGGTTCGGGCTAGGCCTCGAGGGCCTTCTCCTCTTCCAGGATCTTGGCGATCTCGGCCTCCGAGGGCAGCCCGTCGAGGCTGTCCAGCCCGAGGTAGAGCAGGAACTCCTCCGAGGTCCGATAGACGAGCGGATTGCCCGGCGCCTTCTTCCGGCCGACGATCTTGATGAGCTTCTTCTCGAGCAGGGTCTTCAGCGCCCCCGTCGAGTCGACGCCCCGGATGGCCGAGACCTCGGACTGGGTCACGGGCTGGCGGTAGGCGATGGCGGCCAGAGTCTCGAGGCCCGCCGACGACAGGCGGTTCTTGCGCTCGATCTGGAGCAGCCGGCGGACCTCGCGGTCGTGCGCCGGCTTGGTCGCGAAGATCCAGCCGCCCCCGGCCCGGATGATGTGGATGCCCCGGCCGCCGGCGTCATGGCCGGCGACGAGCTCCTCGACGGCGGCCTGGATCTCGGCCGCGGGGACGCCTTCGATGACGGCCTGGAGCCGCTCCAGGCTCACGGGCTCCTGGGAAACGAAGATGAGGGATTCGACGAGGGCCTTCAGGGTGTCGTCAGTCATGGGCGGCCGTCCTGTGCGCGTCCTTGCGCAGCCAGACGCGGATCGTCTGGAAGAGCTCGTCCTGGACGGCCACGGCCACCCGGGACTTGACCAGCTCGAGGACGCAGAAGAAGGAGACCAGGGCCTCCTCGAGCGAGGCGTTGGATTCGAAGTATTCGAGGAAATCGATCACCGATCTCTCGTGGAGGAGGGCGGTGAGCTCCTTCATCTTGACCTCGACCGAGACGTCGCGGCCGCGGATGACGCGGGTGTCGTCCGCCTCCCGGCGCTTCATGACCCGGAAGAAGGACTCGGCCAGCTCGAAGAGGGAGAGCTCGACCGGCTCGAGCTCGCTCTCGCCGTGGAGCGGCGGGATGAAGTCCCGCTTCCATTGGAGGATCTGGACGTCCTCCCGCTCGCGGAGGAGGGAGCAGGCCGCCTTGACCTTCTCGTACTCGATGAGGCGGTCGATCAGGACGCGGCGGGGGTCCTCGTGCTCGGCCAGATCGGTCTCGCGCGGCAGGAGCATCTGCGACTTGATGTAGATGAGCAGCGCGGCGACGAACACGAACTCGGCCTCGCGGTCGAGGTTGATCTCCGTCTTCCGCTCGAGATAGCCGAGGTAGTCCCGGGTGATAGCCGCGATGGGGATGTCGTGGATGTCGATCTTCTTCTTGCGGATGAGGAAGAGCAGGAGGTCGAGAGGGCCCTCGAAGACGTCGAGGCGGACCTGGTAGCCGTCGCCGGCCTCGGCCGGGGCCGGCGGCGGGGCGGACGCGCTCTCGACGGGCGGGATCTCGACGGATGATTCGGGCATGCTAGGAGAAGAGCCGGAGGATGAGGTTCCGGACGGGGGAGAACACGTAAGTCAGGGCGTTGGTGTACATCAGGGCGATGAGGATGAGGAACCCGTAAGGCCGGAGCCTTTCGTACTTGGCCGCGCCCCGCTCGCTCAGGAGCCCGGCCAGGATGCCGCTGCCGTCGAGCGGCGGGATGGGGATGAGGTTGAAGACGGCAAGCGAGATGTTGATCAGGGCGGTGTAGATCAGGATGACGACCAGGCCGCCGAGGGGCTCGCTCCAGAGCGAAGATATCGGGATGCGGGCCCCGGCGAGCTTGAGGGCCCGGAAGACGATCACGGCCGCCGCCGCCGTGGTGATGTTGGCGATCGGGCCGGCGAAGGAGATCCACAGGCCGCCCCGGCGCGGGTCGCGGAGGTTATGGGGATTGTACGGCACGGGCTTGGCCCAGCCGAACACGGGCTGCTTGAAGAGGATGAGGAGGAGCGGGAAGATGATCGTCCCGACGAGGTCGATGTGGACGAGCGGATTGAGGGAGGCCCGGCCCAGGGCGGCCGCGGTCGGGTCGCCGAGCTTGTTGGCCGTCCAGGCGTGGGCCGCCTCATGGACGGTGATGGCGAAGAAGATGGCGAAGGCCTGGACGAGTATGAGCCGGATATCCATGGGTTCAGAGTCAATCATTTATAGCATAGACGCGGGATTCCGTAAACACCGGGCGCGGCCGGGCGCGGCCGACGGTCAGCGGGAGAAACCGGGGTCGCGGAAGACCTCTCGGCCGTCGAGGAGCGTCAGGAGGACCTTGGCCCGGCCGATCTCGGACGCGGGGATGGCGAAGAGGTCGCGGTCCAGGACGATGAGGTCGGCGGCCTGGCCGGCTTCGAGACTGCCGCGGGTCCTTTCTTCGCGGCAGAGCCAGGCCCCGTTCACCGTGTAGGCCCGGAGCATGGTCGCGAGGTCGGCTCTCTCTTCGGGGATCCAGGCCTGGCCCGGGCCGGCGCCGGGGTCCCGCCGCGTCACGGCGACCTGGATGGCTTCGAGCGGGTTCATGGAAGAAACGGACCAATCGCTCCCTCCGGCGATGACGGCCCCGGTCGCGGCGACGCTGCCGATCGGATAGAGCCAGCGCGAGCGGGCCGGGCCGAGGAGGGGCAGGGTCAGCTCGGTGATGTAGGTGTCGGGGTAGGCCCACAGCGCCTGGAAGTTGGCCGCGACGCCGAGGCGCCGGAAACGCGGGATGTCGGCGGGATCGATGAGCTCGAGATGGGCGATGTGGTGGCGCATGTCCCGGAAGCCGTTGGCCCGGCCGGCGGCCTCGAGCGCGTCGAGGGCCATGCGGACGGCCCGGTCGCCGATGGCGTGGACGTGGATCTGGAAGCCCGCCCGGTCGAGGGCCCGGGCCAGCGCGTCGAAGGCCTCGGGCTCGAGGAGCGGCGCGCCGCGGTCGCCCGGGCGGTCGGCGTAGGGTTCGAGCAGGGCCGCCGTGTGCGGCTCGATGACCCCGTCGGCGAAGATCTTGGCCGTGGTCGCCCTGAGGCGCGTCCCGGCGTAGCGGCGGCGGAGGGCGGCAAGGCGGTGGGCCTCGGAAATGCCGCGCTCCGTGTCCACCTGGAGTGAGGCCAGGACCCTGACGCTGAGCTCGCCGGCCCGGTCGAGGGCCGCGTAGGCCTCCAGGATGTCCTCGTCGGCCCGGGCCTCGATGATCGAGGCGATGCCGAAGCGGTTGGCCATCGCCAATCCCGCTTTCAGGCCGTCGATGTATTCCAGCGGCCCGAGGGCGGGAACGCGCGATTCGACGAGGCCGGCCGCGCTCTCCCTCAGGGTCCCCGTCGGTTCGCCCGTCTCCGGGTCGCGCTCGATGCGGCCGCCGACGGGGTCCGGCGTGTCCCGGGTGATGCCGGCCAGGGCCAGGGCCCGCGAATTGGCCCAGCAGCTGTGACCGTCGGCCGAATCCAGGACCACGGGCCGGTCGGGGACAAGGGCGTCCAGGTCCTCCTTGCGAGGATTCGCCTGAGGAAAAAGGGGCAGGGCCCAGCCGCCGCCCGTGATCCAGGAGAGATCGGGGCGGGCCGCCGCGTAGTCCCTGATCCGGGCGAGCACCGCTTCCTTGGTCGCGAGCTCGGCGACGTTGCAGGCGAGCAGCTCGACGCCGCCCATGACCAGGTGGACGTGGGAATCCCGGAAGGCCGGCAGGACCATGCGGCCGCCGAGGTCGATGACCCGGGTCAAAGCGCCCCGCCGCGCCAGGGCCGCGCGGTTGCCCCCGACGAAGACGATCCGGCCGTCCGCGACGGCCACGGCCTCGGCCCGGGGCTGACGGGCCGCCATCGTCACGACCGCGGCGTTCGTCAGGATGAGGTCGGCCGGTCCGTTCGCCCGTCCGCCGGAGCACGCGGCGGCCGTGAAGAAGGCGGCGGCGATGAGCGCCAGCGCGACGGCAGGGGTCTTCCTCATGGGCCGGGCTCCTCTTTTATAGGCGGCTATCTTGTGCTCGGACCGTCGGGGCCTTCCCTGAGGCGCCGGTCCATGGTCGCGGCGGCGGTCCGGGCGTCGCCCATGGCCAGGATGACGGTCGCGCCGCCCCGGGCGATGTCCCCGCCGGCATAGACGCCCGGGAGCGACGTCGCCATGGTCGCCCAGTCGACGTCGATGGTGCCCCATTTGCCGACGCTGAGACCGGGCGTCGTTTGGGGGATGAGCGGGTTCGGGCTCTGGCCGATGGCCACGACGACGAGATCGACCTCGGCCGTGAACTCCGAGCCGGCCACGGGCACGGGGCGGCGGCGGCCCGAGGCGTCCGGCTCGCCGAGCTCCATGCGCAGGCACTCCATGGCCTTGACCCGGCCGTGCTCGTCGCCGATGTAGCGGGTCGGCACGGTCAGGAAATGGAATTCGACGCCCTCCTCCTCGGCGTGATGGACCTCCTCCACCCGGGCCGGCATCTCCGTCCTGGAGCGGCGGTAGATGATGAGGGCCCGTTCGGCCCCGAGCCGCTTGGCCGTCCGGACGGAATCCATGGCCACGTTGCCGCCCCCGATGACCGCGGCCCGGCGGCCGGGGAAGACCGGCGTGTCGTAGCGGGGGAAATCGTAGGCCCGCATCAGGTTGACGCGGGTCAGGTACTCGTTGGCCGAGTAGACGCCGACGAGGTTCTCGCCCGGGATCTTCATGAAGTTGGGCAGGCCCGCGCCGGAGCCGATGAAGAAGGCCTCGTAGCCCTCGGTCCGGAGGTCGTCGATGGTCGCGGTCTTGCCGACGATGAAGTTCAGGCGGAACTCGACGCCCAGCCGCTCGAGGTAGGCGACCTCGGCGACGAGGATGGCCTTCGGCAGCCGGAACTCGGGGATCCCGTAGACGAGCACCCCGCCCGCGTCATGGAGGGCCTCGAAGATCGTGACCTTGTGCCCCAGCCGGGCCAGCTCCCCGGCGACGGTCAGGCCGGACGGTCCGGCCCCGACGACGGCGACCCGGCGGCCGGTCGGGGCCGGGGGCGGCGGGACGACCGCTCCGCCTTCGCGGCGCTCGTAGTCGGAGACGAAGCGCTCCAGGTTGCCGATGCCCACGGCGACGCCCGTCGCCTTGCGGAGATGGCACTTCTCCTCGCACTGCGTCTCCTGCGGGCAGACCCGGCCGCAGACGGCCGGCAGGCTGTTGGCCTCCCGGACCTTGGCCGCGGCGGCGGCGAACTCGCCCTTCTCGACGAGCTTGACGAACGTCGGGATGTCGATGCGGACCGGGCAGCCGGCGATGCAGCCCGGCTTGGCGCAGTCGAGGCAGCGGCGGGCCTCCGCGACGGCCTCCTCCGCGGACAGGCCCTGGTTGACCTCGGAGAAATCCTTGTTCCTCTCGTCGGCCGCGCGCTGGGGCATCGGCCGGCGGCCGGTCTTCAGGCGCTCCTTGACCGGCACGGCCCGGCGAAGCTCCTTCCGCCAGTCCTTTTCGAACTCGGCCAGGACCGCGGCGGCGAGGGAGGGGCTGATCCTGTCCTTGGCCTCTTGCTCGCTCACGGGAACCGCTCCTCCTCCCAGGCGCAGAGAGACCGGACCTCGTCGTCGAAGTAGGACTTGCGCCGGGCGTAGAGCTCGGCCCAGTCGACGAGGTGGCCGTCGAAGTCCGGCCCGTCGACGCAGGCGAACTTCGTCCGGCCGTCCACGGTGACCCGGCAGGCGCCGCACATGCCCGTGCCGTCGACCATGATGGGGTTGAGGCTGACCAGGGTCTTGATCCCCGCGGGCCTCGTCGCCTCGGCGATGCTCGACATGAGATAGGTGCAGCCGACGGCCACGACGCGGTCGACCGTCTCGCGCTCGAGGATGTCCCGGACGGAGCGCGGGACATAGTCCGTCCCGCCGTAGAGACCGTCGCGCGAGGAGACGACGAACGCGTCGGCGACGGCCTCGAGCCTGTCCCGCCAGTACAGGAGGTAATCGGCCTTGACGTCGACGAGGACGATGACCCGGTTGCCGGCCGCCTTGTAGGCCCGGGCCAGGGGGTGGATGGCGGCGATGCCGAAGCAGCCGCCGGCGCAGAGGACCGTGCCCACCCGGCCCGTGTCCGAAGCCAGGCCCAGGGGGCCGGCGAAGATGGGGACGCGGTCCCCGGCCTTGAGCAGGGCCAGCTTGCGGGTCGTCGTCCCGACGGCCATGAACACGGAAACGACCGTGCCGCGCTCGCGGTCCCAGTCGGCGATCGTCAGAGGGATCCTCTCGCCGCGCTCGTCCGGCATGACGATGACGAATTGGCCCGGCCGGCACTTCCGCGCGATCTCCGGGGCCTCGACCTCGAGCAGGTGGATGTTGGGGACCAGGCGTTCGCGGCGGATGACGCGGGGCATCAGCGGGCCCTCCTCAGTCTGGCATAGCCGCGGCTCCGGGCGACGAGGTCGAAGCCGCGGAGGATGTCCCCGGGAAGACCGGCCGCGTCGGCCTTCGCGGCCGGCCGGCGGCCCCTTCGGCGCGCCGGAGGCGCCAAAGGAACGAAGCGGGAGCCCCCCCCGCCGGGCTCGGCCAGGAAGAACGGCTCGTCCGTTCCTCCGCCGGGGCGGTAGCCGCCGAGGGCGGGCACGCGTCGGCAGATCTCGGCCAGGACCGCGCCGGGACCGCCGGGCCGGCCGAAGTCCGGATGGCCCATCCGTTCGGCCAGGGCGGTCAGGATCGCCGCGTCCGTCCGGACGGCGCCGGGGCACGGCAGGGCCGGTTGATAGGTCCGGACGCGTCCCTCGGTGTTCACCCAGGTCCCGCCGGCCTCGGCGAAAACGGCGGCCGGCAGGACGACATCGGCCCGCTCGGCGTTCCGGGTCCAATGCGTGTCCTGGCAGACGACGAACGGCGGCTTCAGCTCCCCGAGGTCCGGGGCCGGCCCGGCGAGATAGAGCGCCTCGAGCTCGCGGGCTCGGACGCGGGCCCAGAGGCGTTCGAAGTCCGCCCCGGAGGAGGGCCGGCCGAGGGCGCGGGCGAGCGCGTGGATCCCGCGCTCGTTCACGCTCCGGGCGAGGGGGAAAAGCCTGGCGCCGGCGAGATGGGCGATGTTGAGGAGCCAGGCCAGGGTTTCGAGACCCTCGGGGCCCCGGACGGCCGCGGCGTCGAAGAGCAGGGCCGCCGGCCGGCCGGCGGCGAGGGCCCGGGCGATCTCCTCGAGGGCCCGTCCGGCCGCCGGCGCGGGCCTTCCGCTTTTCGCGAGCGCCCGGCGGAGCTCATCGAATCCTTCGACCCCGGCCGCGGGCGAAGCGCCGGTCCGAAGAAGGGCCGCGGCCAGGCCCGCGGCCGCGGCCGGGCCGCCCGCTCCGATGTCCAAGGTCAGGGCCGTCGTCCCGGCCGGCCCGCCCCGGGCCTTGCCGGCGGCGATGACGCCCGCGCCGCCGCGGACCGCCCGGACGACTTCGAGCCAGGCCAGCGGATGGTCCCTCGGCAGATCGACGTCCCAGGCCAGGATGGACCGGCAGGTCGAGATCTCCGAAAGCCGCCTTTCCGCGGGGAACGGCCGGCCGTACTTCGCCTCGAACGCCTCGATGGCCTCATCCATCCCGGCCGCCGGCGCCGGCACCGTCTCCGCTTCGAGGACCCGCCGTCCGAATTCAAGGAAGAGCCAGGCGTCCTCGAGCGGGACTTGGGACGGAAAGAGGAGCGCCCGGCGTCCCTCGGCGGCGGTCCGCAGGCCGGCGACGGCCCGGTCGAGCGCGGCGTCGAAGGCCGCGGGCACGAGCTCGCCGTCCTCGCGGACGCGGGGCTCGAGGATCCGGCCCTCTCCTCCGATCGCGCCGCGGACGAGGAACCGGCCCTTGACGCAGGCCTGTCCGCGGTTGGGGGCCGCGCCGGTCGGCGTGGCGTCGATGACCGCGTCGTCCCGGACCCCGAGCGACAGGAGACAGCCCTGGGCGCAGAACGGGCAGACGATCTCCGCCGCCCGGGCCGCCGCGGGCTTCGGCCGGACCGCGCGCTCGACCAGGGCCCCGGTGGGGCAGACGTCGACGCAGGCCCCGCAGAACTGGCAGCCCGTCTCGAGCAGCGGCCGGCCCAGGGCCGTGCCGACCTCCGTGCGCCCGCCGCGGTGGATGAAGGACAGGACGGCGGCCCCGCGCAGCTCCTCGCAGACGCGGATGCACCGGCCGCAGAGGATGCACAGGTTGTAGTCGCGGTCGAAGAAGGGATCTTCCCTGCGGACCTCGAAGTTCCGGTAGACCGCGGGCAGGTCGACCTTCTCCAGCCCGACCTCCCCGGCGACCCTTTGGAGCTCGCAGCCGCCGTTCTCCGGGCAGAGGACGCAGCCCGTGACCTCGCCGGTCTTGCGGATGGTGGACTTCAGATCGTCGCAGGTCTTCTTTTCCGGGCAGACGACGCAGGCGTAGGGGTGCTGGGCCAGGATGAGCTCGAGGATCTTCTTCCGCAGAGCGGCGATCTCCGGCGTCCGCGTCCTGACGGTCTGGCCCTCCTCGGCCGGGGTCGCGCAGGCCGGCGCGTAGTCCCTGCGCCCGGCGACCTCGACCAGGCAGATCCGGCAGCCGGCGAAGGGCTCGAGGCCCGGGTGGTCGCAGAGGGACGGGACGGCGATGCCGGCGCCCCGGGCGGCTTCGAGGATGGTCGCCCCGTCCCGGCAAACCACCTCGCGGCCGTCGATCGTCAGCTTCATCGTCCCTCTCCGGACGGCTTCGGGCGGTTGTCCCCGGGCGACGCCGTCGGCGGCCCGGCCGACCCGACGACCGCCGGGGTCTTGCCGATCGCCCCGACCTTGGCCGGGCAGACGCTCTGGCAGATGCCGCACTTGATGCAGGCCCCCTGGTCGATCGTGTGGACCTTCTTCAGCTCCCCGGAGATGGCCCCGGTCGGGCAGGCCTTCCGGCAGAGGAGACAACCGACGCACTTCTCCGGATCGATGGCGAAGGCGATGAGGGCCTTGCAGACTAGGGCCGGACAGCGCTTGTCGAAGACGTGGGCCTCGTATTCGTCGCGGAAATAGCGGAGCGTCGTCAGGATGGGATTGGGGGAGGTCTGGCCGAGGCCGCAGAGAGAGCCCTGCTTGACCGTCGCGGCCAGGTCCTCGAGCCGGGCCAGGTCCCCGGCCGCGCCTTCGCCGGCCGTGATCTTGGCCAGGAGCCGGGCCATCTCTCCCGTGCCGACCCGGCAGGGCGAGCACTTGCCGCAGGACTCCTCCTCGGCGAAGCGCAGGAAATAGAGGGCGATGTCCACCATGCAGGTGTCCTCGTCCATGACGATCATGCCGCCCGAGCCCATCATGCTCCCGGCCGCCTTCAGGCTCTCGTAATCGACGGCCAGATCGAGCATGGACTTGGGGATGCAGCCGCCCGACGGCCCGCCGATCTGGACCGCTTTGAAATCGCGGCCGCCCGGGACGCCGCCGCCGATGCCGTAGACGATCTCGCGCAGGGTGATGCCCATCGGCACTTCGACCAGGCCCGTGTTGGCGATCTTGCCGACGAGCGAGAAGATCTTGGTGCCCTTGCTCGTCGCCGTCCCGAGACCGGCGAACCAGTCCGCCCCGCGGCGGACGATGTGCGGGACGTTGGCCCAGGTCTCGACGTTGTTGATCACCGTCGGCTTCCCCCAGAGGCCCCGTTCCGCCGGGTAGGGCGGACGCTGGCGGGGATAGGCCCGGCCGCCCTCGATCGAGGCCAGGAGCGCCGTTTCCTCGCCGGAGACGAAGGCGCCGGCGCCGCGGACGACCTCGAGATCGAAGTCGAAGCCCGTGCCCAGGATGTTCCGGCCGAGGAGGCCGTAGCGGCGGGCCTGGTCCAGGGCGAGGCCGACGCGGGCGATGGCCAGGGGGTACTCGTGGCGGATGTAGAGGAACCCGCGGGCGGCGCCGATCGCCCGGGCCCCGATGATCATCCCCTCGATGACCGCGTGCGGATCGGCTTCGAGGACGGACCGGTCCATGAACGCGCCGGGATCGCCCTCGTCGCCGTTGCAGACGACGTAGCGCGGCTCTCCGGCGGCCTTCCGGGCGGCGTCCCACTTGCGGCCGGTCGGGAACCCGGCCCCGCCGCGGCCGCGCAGGCCCGCCGCGGAGACCTCGGCGACGATCGCTTCCGGGGTCATCTCGCCCAGGGCCTTGGCCGCGGCGGCGTAGCCGTCGGTGGCGATGTAATCGTCGATCCGCTCCGGGTCGATGCGGCCCCGGTTGCTGAGCACGATCAAGCGCTGATGCTTGAAGAACTCGATGTCCTTCATGAGCGGGACGGGCTCCCGCTCCCGCGGCGGCACATACATGAGGCTCCGGACGGGCCGGCCCTTGACCAGGTGCTCCTCGACCAGGCGGGGAATGTCGGCCGGCTCGAGCCGCTGATAGAACACGCCGTCGGGTTGGACGAGGAGGATCGGCCCGCGCTCGCAGAATCCGTTGCAGCCGGTGGCCACGACGAGGACCTCCCGGTCGAGGCCGCGGCGCCGCACCTCCTCCTCGAGGGTCCGGCGGACCTCGAACGCGCCGCAGGAGACGCAACCCGTCCCGGCGCAGACGAGGAGGTGGGCCCGGTACGTCGTCACGCGGCCTCGTCCTTCGTGATCGCCGCCAGCACGGTCCCGACCTTGGCCTGGGTCATCTGGCCGTGATAGCGGCCGTCGACGACCGCCAGGGGAGCCAGGGCGCAGGCGCCCAGGCAGTTGACCCGTTCGAGGGTGTAAGCGCCGTCAGGCGTCGTCCCGCCGGCGGCGACGCCGAGCCGGCGCTCGAACTCGTCGAGGACGGCCCCGCCGCCGCGGACGTGGCAGGCCGTGCCCAGGCAGACGGTGCAGACATGGCGCCCCCGCGGCGTCAGGCTGAACGATCTGTAAAAGGTGGCCACGCCGTAGACCTGGACGAGCGGGATCCCCAGGGCCCCGGCGACGTGCTCGAGGGCCTCGGGCGGCAGCCAATGGAAGCGGTCCTGGATGTCCTGGAGGACCTGGATGAGGGCCCCTCGCCGGCCCCGGGCGCTCGCGGTCAGGGCCTCGAGATCGCTCTTCGTCGGACACATGCGGGCATTATAGTAATCGGGCCCTCGCATGGCAAGGCCCGCTCACAGCACGGGGAGGTAGCGGCGGATCTCGTAGTCGCTGACCTGCTTGTCGAACTCCCCGGAGACGTTCTGGCCGTACTCCTCGACCTCCTTGAGCTTGTTGGCGACGAGCGAGCGGAAGATGTGGTCGCCCAGGGCCTCCCGGACGAGGGCGCTCTTCTCCATGATCCGGACGGCCTCCTCGAGGCTGCGCGGCAGGACCCGGATCTCGAATTTCTTCTGTCGCGCGCCGCTCATGTGATAGATGTTCTCCTCGACCGGGTCGCCGAGCTCGAGCTTCTTCCGGATGCCCTCGGTCCCGGCGGCCAGCATGACGGCGAAGGCGAGGTAGATGTTGCAGGCCGGGTCGGCGGCCCGGAGCTCGACGCGGGTGGCCTTCTCCTTGCCCGGCTGGTACTCGGGGACGCGGATGTAGGCCGACCGGTTCTTCTGCCCCCAGGCGATGTAGACCGGGGCCTCGTAGCCCTCGATGAGGCGCTTGTACGAGTTGACCCATTGGCTGAGGACGGCCGAGATCTCCCGGGCGTGGGTCATCAGCCCGGCCATGTAGCGCTGGGCGAGCAGGGACAGATGGTACGGCCCGTTCTTGTCGAAGAAGAGGTTCTTGCCGTCGCGCCAGAGGGACTGGTGGACGTGCATGCCGCTGCCGTTCTGGCCGTTCACCGGCTTGGGCATGAACGTGGCGTAGAGGCCGTGCATGCGGCAGACCTTCTTGACCATGTAGCGGAAGATCATGGCCGTGTCGGCCATGTCCACGGCGCTCTCGTAGCGGAGGTCGATCTCGTGCTGGCTGTGGGCGGCCTCGTGGTGGTCGTATTCCGTGGCGATGCCCATCCTCTGGAGGAGGATCTGGACCTCTTTGCGGATCCCGCCGTTGCGTCCGCTGATGAAATAGCCGCCCGCGTCGGTGAGGGCCGTCGAGTCGTTCGACGGGAAGATGAAGAACTCGAGCTCGGGCCCGCACTTGAGATCGCTGATCCCCAGCTCGGAGGCGGTCCCGGCCAGGACGCGCTTGAGGGCGGCCCGGCTGTCCCCTTCGAAGACGGCGCCGCGGGGCGTCAGGATGTCCCCGAACATGACGGCCTCCCGCCAGGTGATGTCCCCGGCGAAGCCCTCATAGGTCCAGGGCAGGATCCGGAACGTCTGGGGGTCGGGCCTCATGACCAGGTCGGACTCCTCGATCCGGACGAAGCCTTCGACCGAGGAGCCGTCGAAGCCCTTGCCTTCGGCGAACGCGGCGGCCAGCTCCGGGACGGGGATGGAGAAGTCCATCTGGCGCCCCAGGGTGTCGGGAAAGATGAACCGGATGAATCGGACGTCGCTCCGGGGGTCGCGGACGACGTCGAGGACGTCCTTAGCGTCCCTCGTTCCGAAGGCCTTGACGGCCGGGGTGCGCGGGGCTCGGGGCATGGCTCTCTCCTCTCCGGCCGATGGCGGCCGCTAGAAATTAATGTCCAATAATAAATCCAAATAAAAGACAAATGTCAATATAAATATTAAAAATATTTACAATTGATTATATTTATGATAGATTGCCGTATGATTGGAGGAGTCGCCCATGATCGATGAGCTGGACCGGAAGATCGTCCGCGTCCTCAACGCCAATGCCCGGAAGAGCTTCCGGGAGATCGCCAAGGAGGTCGGGACCTCGGCCACGGCGGTCATCCACACCGTCAAGAAGCTCGAGGCGTCGGGGGCCGTCAAAGGCTACGTTCCGGTCGTCGATCCGGAATACTTCGGCGTGGGGCTCGCGGCCGTCATCGCCGTCCGCTTCTCCAAGGGCAAGCTGATCGAGACGCAGAAGAGGATCGCCCAGGACCCCCGCGTGGCCGCCGTGTACGATGTCACCGGCGACTGGGATGCGTTCATCCTCGGGCGCTTCGCCGGCCGGGAGGACCTCAACGGCTTCATCAAGGGGCTTCAGGCCGTCCCGCACGTCGACCGGACCGTCACCCACCTCGTCCTCAACGTGGTCAAGGAAGAGCCGCGCCTCCCCGTCTGACGCCCGCCGTTCTTGACAGAATCCGGGGTTGTGCCATAATCGACTTTTTCACCGGGTCAAGGAGAGCGCGATGGTCAAGATCACTCATTCCCCAATCGGCCACCACTACATCGTCGAGGCCTCGGGCTGCGACCCGAAGATCATCGGCAGCGTCGAGAAGGTCCAGCAGATCCTCGTTCGCGCCGCCGAGATCGCCGGGGCCCACGTCTGGTCGATCTCCTTCAGCAAGTTCCCGCCGGCCGGGGTCAGCGGGGTCGTCGTCATCTCCGAATCGCACATCTCCACGCACACCTGGCCCGAAATGGGCTATGCCGCCCTCGACATCTACACCTGCGGCGCCAACACCAAGCCCGACAAGGCCGTCATCTACGCCGTCGAGGAGTTCGGGGCCGCGACCTCGCATATCACCGAGATCACCCGGGGCATCGACGAGGGCGACGCCGTCTTCTACCACAGCTTCATCACCTGGGAGGAGCGGCTGAGGAAGGTCGGCCCGAAAAAGGACCGCGACAGGGATTAGGAGGGCGGGATGGTCGTCGAATTCAGCGTCGTGCCGGTCGGACGCGGCGAAGAGCTCGCCGGGCCGGTCGCCCGGGTCCTCGACCTCGTGGACCGGAGCGGCCTGCCCTACCAGCTGACGGCCATGGGGACCCTGGTCGAAGGGGACTGGGACGAGGTCCTCGGGCTCGTCCGCCTCTGCCACGAGGCCATGCGCGGCGAGACCGGTCGGGTCCTGACCCACATCGCCATCGACGACCGGCCCCAGGCCCAGGGGCGCATCGCGGGCAAGGTCCGGGACGTCGAGGAGATCCTGGGCCGCGCTCTCAAGAAATAGCCCTTCCGACGTAAAGTTCCTTGACGTTCCGGGCGTCGCCCGCTCATTTCCTGCCCGGCCCCCGAGGAGCCCGCACGCCCGTTCTGGCACAAAACCGGCACTACCCGGGACGGTGCCGAGCCGCAATGATGCTATAATGAGGGCAGCTGTGAGAAAAGCGCTCCTCCTCCTCCTTTTTCTCATCGTCCTGCCGCCCGCCGCTTCCCCCGAAGCCGGTCGGCAATCCGCTCCGGAAGAGACCCCGGCCGCCTTCGTGGACCGCCTGGAAGGCCTCCTGCAGGGCGGGAGCCTCGCCGCCTATCTCGACCTTTTCAACCCCGAGCTCCGGACGGCCGAGCGGGCCCGGCTGGGCCTCGTCTTCGACGATCTGGCGATGACCGGCGTGGTCCTGCGGACGGCCGGCGTCCGGCGCCCCGCGGGCGGCCAACCCCGCATCTTCGTGCAGGCCTGTTTCGAGAACGATCACTCGGCCGTCATCGAATCGTGGACGATCGCTCTCGAGGGCCGCGGCGAAGCCTGGTCCGTCGCCCGGCTGGACGTCACCGGGTCCCTGACCCGGCTCTACAAGGTCCGCGTCCCCGCCGAGCGGGCCGTCCGGGCCCGCCGGCTCGAGGTCAGCCACGCCGACATCCGCTTCACCTTCACCGACGCGGCCGTCTTCTACGACAATCTCCCGGCCGTTGAGACGGCCCTGGTCGTGGTCGGCCGGGGCAAGGTCGTTTTCGCGCCCAGCGACGCCAACGAGCGGCACCAGCTCGAGCTCCTTTATAAGAAGGACCGGATCGAGGACGACGTCGAGTCCTTGTTCATCCGCTGCTCCCCGGGCCGGTTCGAGACCATCGTGATCGAGGCGGACGAGGGGGGGGCCCCGCTTTCGGCCGCCGAGCGGAACCGGGCCGCGGCCGTGTTCGCGCGATGCTATCCCCGGTCCTACACGATCGAGAGCTCGATCGACGGGTCCCTCCTGTCGTTTCTGCCCCAGGCCGACGAGACGGTCTTCGAGTTCAAGGCCCGCAAGGCGGGCGAGCTCGTTTACATCTACAATCCGTTCTCCGAGGACGAGGTCAGCCTCACCGACCGGGGCCGGCAGCGGACCATCTGCCTCTACGCCCCGGCGGAGGCCGGGCCCGCCCCGCCGCTCAAGAGGATGTTCGTCTCGTTCGCCGAGAAGTTCGACGTCACCTCCTACGCGCTCGATCTGAGCTTCACCCCGTCGGCCCGCTACCTGTCGGCCAAAGCCCGCATCACGATCGTCCCCAAGGTGAATCTCCTCGAGAACATCCGGCTCCGCTTCAATCGCGACCTCGAGATCCTCAAGATCGCCGACGCGGAGGGCCTGGAGCTTTTCTACACGTCGGACAAGGCCCGCCAGATCCTCTATGTCCATTTCCTGTCCCCGCCGGCGACCGGCGTTCCGACGTCGATCGACGTCTACTACCGCGGCCGGATGGCGCCGGCGGCGCCGACGACGGACGTGATCGCCCAGACCGGGCTCAACGAGAACATCCGCGTCCAGCCCCGCTACGAGACCTACTTCTATACCCACGCCGGGCACTGGTACCCGGGGCCCTCCGGCGAGGACTACTTCGAAGCCCGGCTGACCGTCAGCGTTCCCCCGGAGTACTCGTGCGTCGCGACGGGCGAGATGGTGGCCAGCGGCCGCCTCGAGGACCTGAGCGACCTCGCCGCGATCGAGAAGGCGGGCCATGCCGTCTACACCTTCGCCTCCCCGTCGCCGGTGAAGTACATGTCGTTCATCGTCGGCAAGTTCGACCAGCGCCGCCGCCGGCCGGGGCCGGTCCCCGTCGCCGTCCACGTCTCCTCGGAGGTCATGGATTCGCGGCCGGCCCTCGCCGACCGGGCGGCCGCCATCCTCGACTTCTACGGCCGGGCCTTCGGTCCCTTCCCCTACGCCAAGCTGGACATCGTCCTCCGGCTCTGGCCGGAGTTCGGCGGGCACAGCCCGGCCTCCTTTGTCGTCCTCAACGAGGTCCCCTGGCTGGGCGACTCCGGCGTCCGGAGGTCGTCCGACTCGCCCGTCGACCTGTCGGGCTGGGACGACTATTTCCTGGCCCACGAGATCGCCCATCAGTGGTGGGGCCAGGGCGTGTCCTTCGACTCCTATCGGGACCAGTGGCTGAGCGAGGGCCTGGCCCAGTTCGCCGCCGTCTCTTACCTCCGGCACAAGCACGGCGACGGGGCTTTCGCCGCCATCCTGAAGAAGTTCGCCCGCTGGACCGAGAAGAAGTCCGTCCGCGGGCCGATCATCATGGGCTCGCGCCTGAGCCACTTCGATTTCGCGGCCTACCAGTCCATCGTCTACAACAAGGCCGCCCTGGCTTTGCTCATGCTCCAAGACCTCGTCGGCCGGGAGGCGTTCGAGGCCGGGCTCCGGTCGTTCTTCGAGGCCCACAAGTACCGCGCGCCGAGGACCGGCGAGTTCATCGCCGCCATGGAAGCGGCCTCGGGCCGGGACCTCCGGAACTTCTTCCGGGGCTGGTTTTACTCCTGGGAGCTGCCCGACGTCCAGACGGCCTGGACCATGAGCCCGACCGACGAGGGCGGCGTCCGGCTCGACGTCCGGGTGACCCAGGTCAAGGGCCTGTTCGTCTTCCCGCTCTGGGTGGAGTGGCGGCACGCCGGGAAGATCCGTCGGGAGCTCCTGATCGTCGACGAGGCGACCGAGTCGGCGACCCTGGTCCTGCCCGTCCGGCCGGACCGGATCCTGGTCAATCCGGACAAGGCGGTGCCGGGAAAGTTCAATTAGGCGGGGAAGCTTGACGTGTCGATCCCCAGCCGCTTGATCATCTCGTTCAGCGTCGTCGGCTTGACCCCGAGCAGCTTGGCGGCCTTATTCTGGACCCCCTTCGTCTTCCTGAGCGCGGCCAGGATGATCTTCTTCTGGAAGGCCTGGGTCCGGTCGCGCAGGTCGAGCGACTCCTCCGCGCCGATCAGGGCCTCGTCGTCGACGCCGTCCCGGGCCAGCAGGAACGGCGGCAGCGAGGCCCGGGTGATCATGCGGGAACGGGACAGGACGACGGCCCGCTCGATGAGATTCTCGAGCTCGCGGACGTTGCCCGGCCAGGAGTGGGCGTCGAGGATCTCGAAGACGTCCTCGCTCACCCCCTCGATCTCCTTGCGGTTCTCGCGGGCGTAGGCCTCGACGAAGTGCTTGACCAGCAGGGGGATGTCCTCCTTCCGCGCCCGCAGGGGAGGGATCTCGATCTTGATCACGTTGAGGCGGTAGAAGAGGTCCTGGCGGAAGGCCCTCTGTTCGATGAGCTCCTCGATGTCGGTGTTGGTGGCCGCCAGGATGCGGACATCGACCTTGATCGTCTGGGTCCCGCCGAGCCGCATGAACTCCTTCTCCTGCATGACCCGCAGGAGCTTGGCCTGGGTCTCGAGGCTGATCGAGGAGATCTCGTCGAAGAAGATGGTCCCCTTGTCGGCCGCCTCGAACAGGCCCTTCTTCAGGGCCACGGCGCCGGTGAAGGCGCCCTTGACGTGGCCGAACAGGTGGCTCTCGAGGAGGTCCGGGGGCAGGGAGCCGCTGTTGACCGTGACGAAGGGCTCGTCGGCCCGATTCGAGTTCATGTGGATGGCCTTGGCCACGAGCTCCTTGCCGGTGCCGCTCTCGCCCTGGAGGAGGATCGTGCTCCGCGTCGGGGCGGCCGCCTTGACCAGCTCGAAGACGGCCTTCATGGCCTGGCTCTTGCCGATGATGTTGTCGAAGCCGAAGCGCTGGCGCAGCTCGCCCTTGAGGCGGATGTTCTCGTCCTGGAGGCGCTTGCGCTCCAGGGCCTTCCCGAGCGCGAGCAGGAGGTCGTCGTGCTTGAAGGGCTTCTGGACATAGTCGAGGGCGCCGATCTTCATGGCCTCGATGGCCGACTCGACCGAGCCGTAGGCGGTGATGATGATGACGGCCGCGAGCGGATCGAGGCGCTTGATCCGCCGCAGGACCTCGATGCCGTCCATCCCCGGCATGAGGAGATCGAGGAGGATGACGTCGAACGACTGGGAGGGGAACTTCTCGAGCGCTTCCTCGCCCGAGCCCGAGATCTCGACCTCGTAGCCCTCCGAGGTCAGGAGCTGGGCCAGGACGTCGTGGATGACCGGCTCGTCGTCGATGATGTGGATGATGCCTTTGCTGCTCATGTCTCTCGGCTCCTCGGGGCCGCGGCGCCCGGCTGGCCCTGGCCGCCGGCCGGCAGGCTGATGGTGAAGGTCGAGCCGCGCCCGGCCTCGCTCTGGACGTCGATGCGGCCGTCGTGCTCCTTGACGATGGCGTAGCTGATGGACAGGCCGAGCCCGGTCCCCTTGCCGACGCCCTTGGTCGTGAAGAACGGATCGAAGATGCGGGACCGGTGCTCGGGCCGGATGCCCGTCCCCGTGTCGGAGATGCGGACGACCGCGGTCCCGCCCTCGGCCGTGAGGCCGATGCGGAGCTCGCCGCCGCCGGGCATGGCGTCGAGGGCGTTGAGGATGATGTTGATGAAGACCTGCTGGAGCCGCTCGCCCTGGGCCCAGACGGGCGGGACCGGATCGAGCTCGAGGACCAGGCGGATCTTCATGTTCTTGAGCTTGTAGTCGATGAGGGACAGGATCTCCTCGAGGCTCTGCTTGAGGTCGATGCGCTGGAACGCGGCCTCGGAGGGGCTGCGGGCGAAAGTCAGCAGGTTCTTGATGATCTTGGCGACGCGGTCGGTCTGGGCCTCGACCTTCTCCAGGATCTGGGCGTAGTGGGTGTCGGTGAGCTTCTTCTGGAGCATCTGGATGTAGCTGGAGATGCCCGTGAGGGGGGTGTTGATCTCGTGGGCGACGCCGGCCGAGAGCAGGCCGAGCGAGGCCAGCTTCTCCGAGGTCAGCAGCTGCTGCTGGAGATGGATCTTGTCGGTGATGTCCTCGAAGACGATGATGGTCCCGTAGGGCTGGAGGGCGTTGTCGAGGAGGGGGGTCCGGGCGATGTCGAAGATCCTCTTCCCGCCGCCGGGGGTCTCCAGCGTGATCTCGCTGAGGAGCCGGAACTCGGGCTGGCCCTCCTCCGGGAAGAGGGCGGCGTAAGGGCCGGCGCCGAAGACGTCCCGGAGCCGGCGGCCGAGGGCGGCCTCCTTGCGGATGCCCACATGCTCCTCCAGGACGCGGTTCCAGCCGATGACGATGCCGGCCTCGTCGATGACGGAGACGCCCACGGTCAGGCTCTCGATGATGTTCTCGCTGTAGTCCTTGAGCCTCTGCATCTCCATGGTCCGGACGGTCTCGCGGCCGTAGAGGTCGGCGTTCTCGAGGGCCAGCGCGGCCGGGCCGGAGATCGTCGTCAGCAGATCCCAGTCCTCCCGCGACAGAAAGGACCCGTCGGCCTTCTTGCCCATGGCCAGGCCGCCGACGACCTTGTCCTCGACCTTGAGCGGCAGGACATGGAAGAAGCCGGCCGCCGAGAGCGTCTCCATGGCCGCCCGGGCGGGCTCCGATTCGGCGGCGGCCAGGCCCCCGATCCAATCCCGGTCCCGGAGGGCCCCGGCCAGCCAGTCGTCGAGGACGATCAGCCCGGCGAGCTCCGGCCCCTCGCCCTTGGTCTTGAGGACCTTGAACGAGCGCCGGTCGTTCTCGTCGGCCAGGAAGAGGGCCAGGCGCTTCAGGCTGAGCGCGTTGGCGATGGCCTCGAGGAGCGACCCGGCCAGCTTCCCGAGGTCGCGCTCGCGGTTGAGGTCGCGGGTGATCGACAGCAGCGTCTTCCGGTACTCGTAGCTGCGCTTGTAGATGGCCCGGTCGAGGAGGGTCTGGAAGAGCCTCTTGAGCGGCGTGAACAGCGTCGCCCCGAGGACGATGGCCAGGACGCCGAGGACGATGGCGTTGAGCCGGTTCTCGGAGAACAGGCGGGTCCGCGAGCTGACGAAGAAGTAGACCGAGGCGATGACGAAGAAGGAGAAGGTCAGGGTGGCCGCCTTCTTGAGGATGACCTCGATGTCGACGAGCCGGTAGCGCGAGATGGAGTAGGAGAAGGCCAGGGGGATGAGGGCCTGGAGCAGGACGGTCAGCTCGGCCCCGGTGGACGGCCGCCCGCCGAGGATGAAGGGGACGATGTAGAAGACGGTCGACGGGACGATGCCGAAGCCGAGGCCGTAGGCGATGATGCGGAGCTGCTTGCGGAGCAGGATGTTCGGGGCCCGGCGGACGCTGTGGACGAGAATCGCCAGGGTGACCAGGGCGAACGCGGCGAAGTGGAGGAGCTCGAGGCGCTCAAGGCCGTCCTGGAGCCCCAGGACGGAGGCCTCGCCGAGCGGGCTGGGGAAGGGGACGTGCATGCGGACCCGGGCGAGGAGGAGGAACTCGGCCGGCGCGTACAGGGCCAGGAGGAGGTTGGGGTGGTCCTTGAGGAAGCGCTTCCTGAGCGGGAAGATGGCGAAGAAATGCAGCAGGAGCGGCGGGAAGGCCAGGAAGCCGACCTTGTCGAGCCCGTGGAAGACCAGGTCGAGGGCGGTCATCTCCCCGGTCGGCGAGAAGATCATGAAGGTCGCGAAGGAGAGCGCCAGGAGGTAAAAGAAGACGTAGGGGAGGGACATCTGCCCCCGCGAGCTGAAATAGATGATGAGGCCGATGGCCAGGGTCATGACGCCGACGAGGACGAGGTAGAAATAGATCGGATCGGGCCCTTTCCGCTGGGGATAGAAGGTCGGATAGATCTGCATGCCCTCTTTGTTGATGTCATAGGTGACGCTCTGGTCCGTCGCGGCCGCCAGCCAGAGGTTCTTGAGGACGTCGCTCTGCGTCCTCACCGGGACCTTGTTGACGGCCGTGAGGACATCGCCCTTGCGGATGCCCGCCCGCAGGAAGGCTTCGCTCTCGGGATCGACGCGGACGGCCCGCAGGCCGCCCTCGACGGCCCGCCAGGTGATGCCGTCCGTGACGTCGCGCCACACGGCCTTCCGGACGACGTTGAACGCTCCGAGCGTGAGGACCGCGAGGAGGGGGGCGAGGACGAAGATCAGCGACTTCTTCATCGGCATCCAAAAAATTGAATCCGGATCATAAAAAAAATTTCCTAGTCGAGAACGTGCCGGGAACCGGAGCGGATGGCCCAGGCCACAGGCCCCTGGCCGAGCATCCGCCTGGCCGCCGGGTCGTCCTTGAGCCCGAGCGGACGGGTGCTCCGGGACAGGAAATTGTCCATGTAGTTGTAGCTGGGCTTCTGGACTTCCCGGGGAGGGGGATCCTGTTCGGCCGTCTGCGGGCCGGGCCGCATCGTCCGGGGGGCCGCCAGGAGGCCGAAAACCGCCCCGGCCAGCACTCCCGAGAGGACCTTCTGGGTCTTGGTCACGGCACCCATATTTAACCCTTATCGCCGGGTTTGTCAATACGGCCGTCCGCAAGCCGTCCACAGGCGGGGGGCGCCCGGGCTGATTGACAATATTTGGGCCCTGGAATAGATTAGAAAGGAGCGTTCAGAGCGGAATTTTGCCAAGATGCCCTATTATCTCTGCCGGGTCGCCTGCGAGGACGGACGGGTCGAGAGCCGGACGGTCCTGGCCACGGAAGCCTCCGAATGCCGCAAGATCTTCGAGTCCGAAGGCCGGCTCGTGCTCTCGGTCCGGCGCGACTGGAACCGGCTGGCCGGTCTGGCCTTCAGGTTCGGCCGGAAGATCAAGGACCGGGATATCATCCTGTTCAATCAAGAGCTCGTGGCGATGCTCAAGGCGGGCTATCCCATCCTCAAGAGCCTCGAGGCCCTCACCGCCCGGGTCAAGAACGTCCACCTGAGGGAGATCCTCAGCGACGTCTCCGGTGAGGTCAAGAAGGGGAAGGCCCTGTCCGAGGCCTTCCAGCCCTACGAGAAGGTCTTCTCCCCGGTCTACACGGCCAGCCTGATGGCCGGCGAGAAGGGCGGCAGTCTGCCGGCCTCGATCGGGCGCTATATCCAGTACGCCCGGATGGTCAATCAGACCCGGGCCCGGATCAAGTCGGCCATGACCTATCCGACGATCCTCATCGTCTTCTCCTTCGTCCTCATGGGCATCCTGATGAACTTCGTCATCCCCCGGTTCGCCGATTTCTACTCGAGCTTCGAGGCCCAGCTGCCCGCGCTCACCCGGACCATCATGGCCCTGGCCACGACCGTCAGCCGCCACTGGTACGTCACGGTCGGCCTGATCGCGGCGGCGGTCTTCGCCGTCACCCAGGTGCGGCGCCGGCCGGACTTCCGCTTCCGGCTCGACCGGCTCAAGCTCCGCGTCCCCTTCGGCCGGACGATCTGGCTCGAGTCGGGGATCAGCCTGTTCGGCCGGACCCTCGGCCTCCTCCTCGAGGCGGGCATCCCGCTCCTGGGATCGATCGGCATCGCCATCCAGGCCGTGCCCAACCTCTCGATGGCCCGGCGCCTGGAGAGCGTCCCCGACCACATCAAGAACGGCGAAGGGCTGTCCGACTCCCTGTCCCGGACCGGCGCCTTCCCCGAGCTGGCCCTGGACATGGTCCGCATCGGGGAGAGCTCGGCCAATCTGCAGGGCATGCTCGGCGACATGGCCGATTTCTATGATGAGCGGGTTCGTGGTAAAATCGAAACCCTGGTCACGCTGGTCGAGCCGGTCGTCATCATCGTCATGGGACTCGTGGTGGCGGGCATGCTCCTGGCCGTGTATATTCCGATCTTCAATATCATCCGGGTCACCCAGTTCTAGCGGGTGGGAAGGCGAGGGACGTGAGCAAGGACCGAGCGGACGGCGGCGGCGAGAGGGACGTTCGGGCCCTGGCCGAGCGCTACCGCGTCCCCTACATCGACCTCGAGGCCGAGCACCTCGACCGCAACCTCATCCAGTCCTTCCCCGTCGAGTTCATCCACCGGCTCTCGTTCGTCCCCCTCGGCGAGGCCGACGGGGTCATGAAGATCGCCGTCGCCGACCCCTCCGACATCTCGGCCATCGACGCGATCGAGGCCTTCCTGGGCAAGAAGGTCAAGGTCTACGCGGCCTCCAAGCGGGCCATCCTCGAGGCCCTGCGGAAGAGCGAGACGGCCATGCAGGTCCTCCGCGACGCCACGGAGGGCTTCGTCACCCAGGTCGTCGAACGCGAGAGCGGCGAGGAAGAGGACGTCATCTCCATCGAGAAGCTGGCCGACCAGGACGGGTCGATCATCAAGCTCGTCAACACGATCATCTTCACCGCCGTCCAGAAGCGGGCCTCGGACGTCCACATCGAGTCCAAGGACGAGGACGTCAAGATCAAGTTCCGCATCGACGGCGTCCTCGGCGAGGCCATGGAGGCCATCGACAAGAAGTTCCAGTCGCCCATCATCTCCCGCATCAAGGTCATGTCCGACCTCGACATCGCCGAGCGCCGCGTCCCCCAGGACGGCCGCTTCCGGCTGAAGATCAAGGACAAGACCATCGACTTCCGCGTCTCCATCATGCCCTGCATCTACGGCGAGGACGCGGTCATCCGCATCCTCGACAAGGAGATGATCACCCAGGCCATCCGCGAGCTGCGCCTCGACGTCCTGGGCTTCTCCGACGAGATCCTGAAGAAGTTCCGCCGCTACATTGCCCAGCCCTACGGCATGGTCCTCGTGACCGGCCCGACCGGGAGCGGCAAGACGACCAGCCTCTACGCCGCCCTGACCGAGATCAAATCGCCCGAGGACAAGATCGTCACCATCGAGGACCCGGTCGAGTACCAGGTCGACGGCATCACCCAGATCCCGGTCAACGAGAAGAAGGGCCTGACCTTCGCCCGGGGCCTGCGCTCGATCCTCCGCCACGACCCGGACAAGATCATGGTCGGCGAGATCCGCGACCCCGAGACGGCCCAGATCGCCATCCAGTCCGCCCTGACCGGGCACCTCGTCTTCACGACCGTCCACGCCAACAACGTCTTCGACGTCATCGGCCGGTTCCTCCACATGCAGGTCGATCCCTACAGCTTCATCTCGGCCCTCAACGTCATCCTGGCCCAGCGCCTGGTCCGGCTCCTCTGCCCGATCTGCAAGGTCCCCGTCCGCTACGACGCCGAACAGCTCGCCGAATCGGGCCTCGACCCCGTCCGCCACGCCGGCACGGTCTTCTACGAGCCGAAGGGCTGTCCCGAGTGCAGCGCCACCGGCTACCAGGGCCGGACGGCCATCGCCGAGATCCTCGAGCTCTCCGACCCCATCCGGGAGCTCGTCCTCGAGAAGAGGCCCCTCTCGGAGGTCAAGAAGCGGGCCAAGGCCGAAGGCATGGTCTTCCTGCGCGAGATCGGCCTGGAAAAGGTCCTCTCCGGGCTGACCGGCCTCAAGGACCTGAACAAAGTGACCTTCGTGGAGTGACCGGGTGAGCCTCTCGAACAGCCTGCGGAGATACTTCGTCGAGCGCCTCCTGCCCGATTCCGTCTTCCAGATCACCCCGCGCCATCTCAGCGGCATCCGCGTCAGCCGCGGCGACGGGTGGGTCAAGGGCGGCTTCGTGCAGCCGTTCCGGGAGCGCCCGGTGACGCCGTCGTTCGACAAGCCCAACGTGATCGACCCGGCCGCCCTCGAGGAGGCCATCGTCCAGGGCCGGGAGAGCCTCCGGCTGTCGTCCGGCTCGGCCGCCCTCCTCATTCCCGAGTCGTCCGTCCGCGTCTTCGTCCTGACTGTCGATTCGTTCCCGGGCTCCGCGAAGGAGCGGGAGACCTTCCTCCGCTGGCGCATCGGCAAGCAGATGCCTCTCGTCCCCGAGGACGCCCGGATCGACTATGCCGTGACGCCCGGGAAGGGGGCGCGCAAGGTCATCGTGGCCATGGCCCGGCAGGTGGTCGTCTGGGAGTACGAGGCCCTGTTCGAGAAGGTCGGCCTGAAGCCGGTCCTGGTCACGGCCCCGTCCCTGGCCCTGGTCAACCTGGTCCGTCCGAACGGCCGGGCCAACGGCGTCCTGCTCAACGTCGAGGACGAGACGCTGACCGTCCTGGCCCTGGCCGACCCCGGCTGGTCGCTCTACCGGCAGAAGGACATCGGGCCGCCCGGCGGTCCGTCCGCCGACGAGCGCGGCGACAACATCGTCCGGGAGGCCGAGAACACCATCCGCTTCCTCGAAGACAGGGACAGGACGAGGATCGAGGGCCTGTGGCTGCGCTGCGCCGCGGCCGCGGAGCTCGCGGAGGTCCGGGGCCGGCTGGCCGAGCGGATCGCCCTGCCGATCGAGCCCATCGATTACGCGGCCCCGGAGGCCTGGACGGACGCCCACAAGGCCATCCTGGCCCCTCTCATCGGACAGATCCTATGACGGACCGGATGCCGCTCAACCTGAATCTGGCGACGCGCCCGCTCCGCAACCGCCGGCTCTATCGGACCGCGGTCCGGGTCCCGGCGGCGTTGCTCGTCATCCTGGCCGGCCTGGCCGCGTTCGCGGCGGTGAAATACGGCGGCGAGGCGTCCCGGCTGAGAGCCTCGATGGCCGAGACGTCGCGGATCCAGGCCGAGGCCGAGCGCGAGGAGAAGCGCCTGACGGCCGACATCGCCCGGGAGGAAAAGCTCAGCCGGGCCCGCGTGGACCTGGTCAACGGCATCATCCGGCGGAAGACGCTCTCCTGGACCGGACTGCTCACGGAGCTCGAGCACGCTCTGCCGGGCCCGAGCTACATCACGACCCTGACGCCGAGCGTCACGCCGGACGGCGCGGTGGCCCTGCAGATGCGGGTGACCTCGCGCAGCGTCCAGGACCTCATGGACTTCATCACCGCCCTGACCGCCCGCGGCTTCAAGAAGATCACGCTCGGCGGCGAGGGCCGGGACGCGGGCGGGCGGATCATCTCGGAGCTCACGACCATCTATGAACGCGCTCTTTGACCTGCTCGACGACCGGGAGCGCCGGACGCTCGTCCGGCTCGGCCTGGCCGCGCTTGTCGCCCTGGCCGTCGTCCTCCTTCTCTTCCTTCGCCTCCGCGGCGGCCTGGACAGGGACCGGACCGCGTCGTTCCGTCTGCACGAGGCGACGCAGAAGACTATCCAGGCCCGCGACAGGGCCAAGGCCGAATGGGCGCGCTGGGAAGACGCGGGCCGCGACTTGGCCGAGCTGAGGACGGGCTATTTCTACGAGGAGACGGAGGCCATCCAGACCCTGCGCCGGGACCTCGAGAAGATCTTCGCCCAGGCCGGGACGTCCATCACCGACCTCGTCTACGGCTATTCCGAGCTCGAGAAGGAGAAGGTCCGCAAGACGCTGGTCACGTTCACGTTCTCGGGCACCTATGCGGGCCTGAAGAAGCTGTTGGCCGTCATCGAGGCCTTCCCCAAGTTCCTGGTCATCGAGAGGGTCGAGTTCCCGCGGACGGGATCGGGCGGGGAGCGCCTGAACGCCAAACTGACCCTGGCGGGGTACTATGGCATCTAAGCGAGCGCTCGCGGCGGCCCTCCTCCTCGGCGGAGCCGCGGCCTTCGCCGCGGCCCAGGACGCGGCGCCGCCCAAGCCCCTCGTCCGCAAGGACCTCCTCGTCTTCGCCCAGGTCGACATCGCCCCGCCGGTCCGGGACATCTTCCGGCCCAAGGCCTCGGCGGCCGCGGCCTCCGACAGGCCCGTCCGGCCGTCGATCAGGCCGGCCCCGGGCGGGCCCGAGCCCGGGGCCACGCCGTCGTTCGCCCTGAACATCAGCTACGTGGGCTCGGTCAGGGCCGGCGGCGAGACGATCGCCCTTGTCCTCAGGGGCGGGCAGACGCTCTCGGTGAGCGAGGGCGACGAGATCGCCCCGGGCTACGAGGTCATCCGCGTGACGGCCGAGGCCATCGTCGTCCGGGGCCCCGCCGGAGAGACCCGAACGTTCGCCAAACAAGGAGACCGGCCATGACCAAGAAAGCCCCGATCCTGATCCTCGCCCTGGCCTTGGCGGCGGGGGCCTGTCAGACGATCAGCTGGAATTACCGTCAGGGCCTGCGGGCCGAGATGAACCGGAACTACGAGCAGGCCGTGGCGGAATACCAGAAGGCGGCCATGGACCACCCGAACGAGTCCGTCTACCGCCTGGCCCTCGTCCGGGCCCGGGCGTCGGCCAGCCTCTTCTACCTCCAGAGCGCCCGGGCCCTGGCCGCTCAGAACAAGAAGAAAGAGGCCGAGTTCAACTACCAGAAATCCCTGTTCTTCGATCCCCGGAACCACATCGCGGCGGCCGAGCTCGAGGCCCTCCTGGCCCCGCCGGCGAAGCCGGTGAAGAACGGGGAGCGGCTCGACGGACCCGTCCGGCTCAAAGGCGCCGGGCAGGCCCTCGAGCTGAGCTTCCAGAACGCGGTCTCCCTCAGGTCCATCTTCCAGACGCTCGGCCGGGTGGCCGGCGTGAACTTCCTTTACGACGACACCTTCCGCGACACCAACCTGGCCATCGACCTGACCGGCAAGGACCTCCAGCAGGCGGTCAACTTCCTCTGCGTCGCCAGCAAGAACTTCTCCCGGGTCATCGACGAGAAGACGGTCATCATCGTCCCCGACAATCCCCAGAAGCGCATCCAGTACGAGCTCAACGCCATCAAGACGTTCTACCTGTCCAACCTCGACGCGAGCGACGTCCAGATGCGCCTGACGCAGATGGTCAAGACCATGTACAAGGTCCCGGCCATCCAGGTCGACAAGAACCTCAACTCGATCACCATCCGCGACACGCCGCAGTCCGTGGCCCTGGCCGAGAAGCTCCTGCGGGCCTGGGACAAGTCCAAGGGCGAGGTGGTCATCGAGATCGAGATCATGGAGGTCGACCGGATCCGGGAGAAGAACTTGGGCATCGACCTGAGCTCCGGGTTCTTGGGTCTCCGGCTCAATCCCGCCGACGGCGGGATCGACAGCAGCGGCTACTTCCGCCCCCAGGGGCTCGACCTCGGCGACCTGGCCAACTACCAGGTCACCGTGCCCTCGGCCGTGGCCCAGATCCTGGCCGCCGACTCGGACACCAAGATCATCGCCCAGCCCAAGATCCGCGGCCTCGGCGGCGAGAAGATCGAGTACATCGTCGGCCAGCAGGTGCCCATCGTCAACTCCCAGTTCGCGGCCATCGCCGCAGGCGGCCTCCAGACCCAGCCCATCGTCAACTACGACCTCAAGGACATCGGCATCACCATCAAGATGACGCCGCGAATCCACCTGGAGAGGGAAGTGACCCTGGAGATGGAGCTGACCGTTTCGTCGATCGCGGGCGAGGGCGTCGCCGGGATCCCCATCATCGCCAACCGGGAGATCAAGAACGTCGTCCGCCTCAAGGACGGCGAGACGAACCTCCTGGCCGGGCTCCTCCGGGACGAAGAGCGCACCTCCGTCGGCGGCATCACCGGGCTCAAGGACATCCCGCTCCTGGGCCACCTGTTCGCGGCGACGAAGAAGCAGGTCGAGCAGACCGACGTCATCCTGACGATCACCCCGCACATCATCCGGGCCATCGAGATCTCCGAGGAGGACGCCAAGGCCCTCTGGGTCGACCCCGACAGCATCTCCAGCGTGACCGGCGACGCGGCCGGCCTGATCGGGGCGGTCCGGGAAGAGGCGGCGCTGGGCGAGGCGCCCGCCGAGGAGGACCTGGAGGCGAGCGGGGTCTACATCTCGCCGGCCAGCTTCGAGGTCCCCCGCAACCGCGATTTCCGGATGAACATCGAGCTGTCGAGCCCGGAGGAGATCGGCAACATGTCGCTCGTGCTGACCTTCGACCCGCGGGTCCTCGAGCTCAAGGACGTCCTCGAAGGGGGCGGCCTGCGCCAGCTCGGCGAGAAGGTCCCCTTCCTCAAGAGCATCAGCGGCGGGACCTGCACGATCGGCTTCTCCAGCTCGCCCGGCGGCCGCGGCTTCAGGGGCCGGGGCGTCCTGGCCGTCCTCGTCTTCACGTCCGTCGGCCAGGGCCAGACCTCCCTGGGCTTCACCAGCGCGTCGGCCGGCAGCCCGATGGGCCGGGCCATCGTCCTCGAGACGGGAGAAGCGAGCGTCAACATCCGCTGAGCCCCGATGGTCCTCGTCCTGGCCGGGCCCGTCCGCGCGGGCAAGACGTCCTTTCTCGAGCGCGTCCTGCCTGTCTGGGCCGGCCGCGGCCTCGAGCTTCGGGGCTTCCTCAGCCCGGCCGTGACCGACGAGTCCGGGGCGCGGGGCTATGACTTGGTCGAGATCGGGACGGGTCGCCGCCGGCCCTACCTCCGGCGCGCCGGAGAGGCGGGGGCGGAGCGGACGGGCCCCTACGCGTTCGTCGCCGAGACCCTCGAGCGGGCCCGGTCCATCCTTCGCGTCGCCGGCCCCCCGGGCGGGGTCCTGGTTGTCGACGAGGTCGGGCCGAGCGAGCTGGGGGGCGGAGGTCTTTGGCCGGCCCTGTGCGAGGCCCTCCGGCGGCCGGAAGAGACCCTTCTCCTCGTCGCCCGCGAGGGGATCCTGCCGGAGCTTGCCGCCGCCCTCGCGCCCGCCGTCCCCGTCGTCTGCGACCTCCGGGACCCCGGCCTCCGCGGGCGCCTCGAGGCGTTCTTGTTCACCCCTTCCCCTCTTTCGCGGTGAAGGCTCACCCGCCAAAATCACCCCCAAAGGGCATTGTCCCCCCGGGGCGTTCGGATAATCTGTGAAGGACAATCGCGCAGGAACGCATATCGGATGAGCCGCAACCCCTTCGATGCTCCGAGCCTCCCCGGCCGCGGCGGGCTTTTCGGCCGCGTCGGGCCCCGCAAGCTGCGGACCAAGATGCTCCTGATCTTCGGCACGTTGATGGCGGGCTATGTCGCCGCCTTCGATCTCCTCCGCGACCGGCCCGGGTCCCTGCTCGTCGCCGGCGCGGCCTTCCTGGCCCTCGGCTTCACGGCCATCGTCATCCTCAGCGGCCTCATCACGCGTCCCATCGTCCAGCTGACGCGGACGGCCGAGCGCTTGGCCGGCGGCGACCTCAAGCAGAGGGTCCGCGTTTTCGGCCGCGACGAGACCGGTCTCCTGGCCAGGACGTTCAACGGCATGCTCGACGGCCTCGAGAAGGCCTTCCGGGACCTGGAGGGCCGCAACCGCGCCCTCGAAGACGAGGCCGCCAGGCGGTCCGCCCAGATGGACTGGGACGGGGCCGAGCGGGCGCGCATCGAGAAGGAGCTGCGGCAGGCCCGGATCGAGATCGACCATCTCGTCGACAAGCGGACCGAGGCGCTGGCCCGGGCCAACGACGAGCTCCACGGCCAAGTCATCGAGACCCGGCGCTCGGAGGATTTCCTCCAGGCGACGCTCGACCGCCTGGAGCGGTCCCTCGAGGGGACGTTCCGGGCCATGTCCATGGCCCTCGAGCTGAGGGACCCGTACATGGCCGGGCATCAACAGCGGGTCTCCAGCCTGGCCGTGGCCATCGCCCGGGAGATGAACCTGCCCTGGGAGAAGCTCGAGGGGCTCCGCCTCGCCGGCATCATCCACGACATCGGCAAGATCGCGGCCCCGGCCGAGATCATGGCCAAGCCCAGCCGCCTGACGAAGACCGAGTTCCAGGTTGTCAAGGACCATCCCCGCGTCGGCTTCGAGATGGTCAAGGACATCGCCTTCCCCTGGCCCGTGGCCCACATCATCCTCCAGCATCACGAGCGCCTCGACGGGTCGGGCTATCCCGAAGGGCTCGTCGGCGACGCCATCCTGACCGAGGCCCGCATCCTGGCCGTGGCCGACGTCGTCGAGGCCCTCTGCTCGCTCAGGCCCTACCGCCCGGCCCTGGGCATCGAAAAGGGCCTCGAGGAGATCCGCAAGGGCCGGGGGCTCCGCTACGACACCCGCGTCGTCGACGCCTGCATGAAGCTCTTCCGCGAGGGCCGGTTCGCGTTCCGTAAAGAGACCGAAGCCCCCATCTACCAGTAGCGGCTCCGGCCGTGCCATCCGTTGGGTCGCCGAGGCTCCTCGGGGATCGCCTCCGTTCGCTGCGGTGATCCTTCACGCCGGTCAGTTCGCCGGATTCGGCGCCAAAACAACTCGCTCGGCGTGCGCTACGCCTCGCTCAAACACGTTTTGGCGGTTTCCCCTGAAACTCTCCTCATCCGGCTCCTGACCGGCTAGATCACCGCAATGCTCACTTCGGCGATACCCCTCGGAGCCTGGATGCGCCCTCCTCCCAGCACGCCGTCCTACCGCCCGGGATGCTCGCCTCGCCGCCCTGATAGATCCGTCGAGCCGCGTTGACTTGGGGGGTCGATTCCGCTAGAATCTCTCCACCTTGGCGGCGTAGCTCAGTTGGTCAGAGCATGCGGCTCATATCCGCAGTGTCGGGGGTTCAAATCCCTCCGCCGCCATTACTCAAGGTTCTCACCCGGATGACGCGAACGTGACCAGGCCCGCCGCCAAGACCCCCGACCGCGTCTTCGCGGCCTTCAAGAGAGCGGCCGTCGGAGGCGGGATGGTCGGGCCCGGCGACCGCGTGCTCGCGGCCGTTTCCGGCGGCCCGGATTCCGTCGCCCTGGTCGCCCTGCTCCTCAAGCTCCGCGACGAGATGCCCCTCGAGGTCCGGCTGGCCCATTTCAACCACCGGCTGAGGGACGAGGCCGCCGTGGACGAGCGCTTCGTCCGCGATCTCGCCCGGCGCTGGGTCCTGCCGCTCGAGGTCGGGTCGGCCGATGTCCGGGGCGCGGCCGGGCGCCGGAAGCTCAACCTCGAGGAGGCCGGCCGCGACCTCCGTTACCGCTTCCTGCGGCGGGCGGCGGAGGCCGGAAGGGCGACCAAGATCGCGACCGGGCACACGATGTCCGACCAGGCCGAGACCGTGCTCATGAGGCTCATGAGGGGCACGGGCCTCTCCGGCCTCGCCGGGATCGCGCCCCTCGTCGACGGTCCGCCGTGTCCGCTCATTCGACCGCTTCTGACGGTCGCGGGCCCGGACCTCCGGGCCTGGCTCTCGGCCCGCGACATCCCTTTCCGCGAGGACGCCTCGAACCTCGACCTCCGCTTTCTCCGCAACCGCATCCGGGCCGAGCTCCTCCCGGAGATCGCCCGCCGTTACGAGCCGCGGATCGCCGCCCATCTGGCCCGACTGGCCGAGATCGTCCGCGAGGACGAGGCGCTTCTCCACGGCTTCGTCCGCGGGCTCACCGACGCGCTCATCCGGGGCCGGGGCCGCGACGCCTCGCTCGACCTGAGGACGCTGCCGCTCCATCTCCCCGCCCTGGCCCGCCGGGTCGCCCGGGAGTTCATCCGCGAGGTCGCCGGCGGCCTCCGGGACGTCTCCTTCGACGACGTCGAGGCGCTCCTCGCGCTCGGCGAAGGCAAGGAGCTCGCGCTCCGCAAAGGGATCGTCCTGCGGCGCGAGGCGGGCCGCGTCGGCCTCAGGAAGCGGAAGGCCCCGGCCGAAGCGTACGAGGTCCTCTGGGACGGCCGCGAAGACCTGCCCCTGGATGTCCCGGGGCTCACCCTCGAGGGCGCCGTGCGCCGGGCGGAGGCGCGGCGCCGGTCCCACGCCCGCGACGACAAGACCGGCGCCGACCTCGACGCCGCGGCCCTCGTCTTTCCGCTGACGGTCCGGAGCCGCCGGCCGGGCGATCTCTACCGGCCGCTGGGCGCCCCGGGCCGGAAGAAGCTCAAGGAGGTCCTCCGGGCCAAAGCGGTCCCGGCCGCGGGCCGCGACCGTCTCCCCGTCATTCTCTCCCGGGGCGAGATCGTCTGGGTGCCGGGACTGCCCATCGCCGAGAGCTGCCGGGTCACGGCGCGGACGCGATCGGTCTTTTCGATCCGCATCGGCCGGGCCAAGGCTAGTGCCGGTACAGACTCAGGTAGGCCCGGACGATCCGTTCCCCCCAAAGCAGGGCGACGAACGCCGCCGGGGCGATGAAGGTCCCGAAGGGCAGCGCGAACTGGGCGTCCTTGCCCTTGCGGGCGATGAGGTAGGCCCCGAAGAGGGCGCCCGCGAACGAGGCCAGGATGAGGACGAAGAGCGTCCGCGCCGGGCCGAGGTAGGCCCCGACCATGAGCATCATGGTCACGTCGCCCATGCCCAGGCCCTCCTTCTTCCGGACGAGCAGGTACGCGCCGTAGACGAGGAGCAGGAACCCGGCCCCGACGACCGCCCCGAGAAGCGCGCCGCGGAAGCTCAGATCGTCCCGGACAAACGAGTAGGCCAGGGCCAGGACCAGGCCGGGCAGGGTCACCGCGTCGGGCAGGATCTGGTGCTCGGCGTCGATGAACCCGAGCACGATGAGGGCGCTCGTGAAGAGGCAGCCGGCGATGAGCTCCGGGCCGACCGCGCGCCCGGCGTTGAGGTAGACGAGGACGAAGCCGACGGCCGTCAGGAGCTCGACGACCGGGTAGACGGGAGAGATCCTCCGGCCGCAGCGCCGGCACTTGCCGCGCAGGATGAGGTAGGAGAGGACGGGGACGTTGTCGGTGGGCCTGATGCGCGCCCCGCAGCCCGGACAGGCGGACGGCGGCCGGGACAGGTTCAGGCCGCGCGGCAGGCGATAGATGACGACGTTGAAGAAGCTGCCGAAGACTAGGCCGGCCGCCGCGACGAAGAGGAGGGTCAGCGTTTCCATGGGCTGATCGCCGTCGTCACCTTTCCCGTGGCCGGGTCATAGAGGTAATCCTGGCCGTCGAGGTCCCGGGGGACCTCGCCAAGGAAGCCCGTCCGGACGAGCGTCCCGAGGTCGGCCGGCGGCCGGCCGAACCGCTCGCGGTACTTCGCCGCGGCTTCCTCCAGGGCGGCGGCGTCGATCGTCGCCTTGACGTTGTAGAGATGGTTCGAGGCGATCCTCTTGGTCCGCTCGTCGGGGGCCCGCTCGAAGATGTCGAGCCAGGTCTCCCAGGAGGTCTTCAGGTCGCCCTTCTTGAAGATGGCGTTGGCCCGGAGCCGCTCGACGAACTCGGGGGCGCCGGGGATCTTCATCGTCTGCTCGAAGTATTTCTCCGCCAGGGGATAGTCCTTCATCGTCATCAGGGCGACGTGCCCGGCGTTGAAGGGGTAGACCCATTGGTCGGGGTTGTTGGCCGCGCCCCGGTCGAGGATGGCGAAAGCGGCCCGGACGTTCCGGGCCTCCTGGACGGCGATCAGGGCCCCGACCTCGTAGGGGTCCTGAAAGCGGGGGTCGAGCTCGCTGATGATGGCGAAGACATGGTCGAGGTGGTTGAAGCGGTCGTCGATCGTCGGCGTCGAGTAATACTGGATGGCCCAGAGGTAAATGAGGTCGGCGGCCAGGGCCCGGTAGCCGAAGGTCGCGTATCTCAGGAACTTGCCCGAGGGGACGTAGATGATGGAGGCGCCCGGGAGCTTGGCCCGGACGACCCTGTCCGTCGCCGCCTTGAGGGCCGCGAAGCCGGCCGCGGCCGCGAGGAGGAAGGCGACGAGGAGGACCGTCGCCGAGCCCTTCCGGACCGTCGCGCGCTCGCCCATGAATGCTCAGATGAAGTCCCGGCGCCTGAAGACGAGCACGGCCAGGCCGAGGATGAAGGCCGTGTAGCAGACGCCGTAGAGGAACGACGAGAGATAGATCCCCGGAGGGATGGGCAGGGCGTGGACGACCTCCGTCTTGAAGTTGAAGTTCTCGAGGTCCGGGAGGACCAGATAGAGGGCCCGGACGAGCGTCCGGCCCGTCCCCGGCCGCATCTTCCGGATGATCAGCTCGAGGCCCCAGGACAGGTGTCCGATGAGATAGAAGGCCAGGGCGAAGAGAGAGCTGAGGATGGGCGTCGAGAACGACGAGAAGAAGACGGCCACGGCGGTGATGAGGACGAGCTCGAGGAAGATGTAGGCGACGGCGACGAGCAGGCCGCCCTCGACCGTGAGCGTGTGGGCGTAGACGATGGCCAGGAAGATCAGGGCCATGGCCGCGGTCAGGACGAGGAGCGTCAGGACGAGACCGAGGAACTTGCCCAGGATGAACTCGGCCCGGTGGAGGGGCTTGGCCAGGAGGGTGAAGATCGTCTTCTTGTCGATCTCCTTGTAGACCAGGCCGGTGCCGATGAGGATGGCCATGAGCACGCCGAAGACGGAAATCGAGGCCAGGCCGACGTCCTTGATGATCTTGATCCGGTCGCCGACGGTCAGGACGGCCAGGACCCGGGAGGCGACGATGCCGAGCGCGGCGAAGAAGAAGAGCAGGTAGAGGACGCGGTCGCGCTTGGCCTCCTTGAACGTGATCCCGGCGATGGCCCCGATCTTCATGTCCGTGTCACCGTATCGACGAAGATGTCCTCGAGGGTCTCGGTCCGCGGGCTGAGGGCCACGAGCCGGCCCTTGCGCTCGTGGACGAGGGCGACGACCTCGTCGACGCAGGCCTCGTCGTAGACCTTGAGGAGGACGCGGTCGCCCTGGGTCGAAACGCTCTCGCCGAGGCCCTTGAACGTCTGCGGCGGGAGGCCCGAGACGGTCACTTCCGTGAACAGGACCTTCTCCGAGATGAGGTCGCGCAGGCCGCCTTCCTTGACGATGCGGCCCCCGACGATGATGGCCACGCGGTCGCAGATCATCTCGATGTCCTGGAGGATGTGCGAGGTGAAGAAGACGGTCTTGCCCTCGTCCTTGAAGCGGACGATGATGTCCCGGATCTCCTTGCGGCCGAGCGGGTCCATGCCGCCGAGCGGCTCGTCGAGGACGACCAGCTTCGGGTCGTTGATCAGGGCCTGGGCCAGGCCGGCCCGCTGGAGCATGCCCCGGGAGTACTTCCGCAGCGGCAGGTCCGCGGCCCGCTCGAGGCCGACAAGCCCGAGGAGCCGGGCGATCCGCGCGTCCCTCTCGCCGCGGCCGAGCCCGAACAGCTCGGCCGTGAAGGCCAGGAACTCCCGGGCCGTCAGGTAATCGTAGAAATAGGGGTTCTCCGGCAGGAAGCCGAGGGGTTCGCGGGAATGGGGGGAGGAGTAGGGCCGGCCGAAGATCGAAATGGTCCCGGCGTCGGGGCGGATGAGGCCGAGGAGGCACTTGATGGTCGTCGTCTTGCCGGCGCCGTTCGGCCCGAGATAGCCGAAGGTCTCGCCCTCGCGGACGGCGAAGGAAATGCCCTTGAGGATCTCGCGGGGCTTGGGAATGAAGCCGAGCCGAAACGTCTTGCGCAGGTTCTCGATCCGGATCGCGTCGGCCATCGGCCCCTATTCTAAGGAAGGGCCGGGTCCAAAGTCAACAACGCCCGCACGGGGCCGTTAACTCACCCTCCGATTCACCCCGCCCGGCGATTGCCCCCCGCTTCCTCCCATGCGACCCTGGGCACAGACGGCCTCGAAAGAGGCGGTGCCAAGGTTGTGAAAAGGGAGAAGGAGGATCCTTCTCCCCCTCTTTTTCCCCCCGTCCCGCCCTCCCCGCGGCCTGGCCGTCTTGGGGCGGAATCCGGATTCGGGGTATAATCGGCCGAGCGTCATCCGAGGAGGTCGACCATGTCCGATTTCGGCGGGGCCGCCAGGCCGCTTTCCGAGAATCCCGACTACAAGATCGCCATCCTGGGAGTTCCCTTCGACGAGAAATCGAGCTATCTCCGCGGCGCGGCCGGGGGGCCGGACGCCGTCCGTCGGGTCTCGACGGGCAAGTGCTATTGCGCCTACACCGAGCTCGGGGTCAACCTCGAGGAGGACACGGTCCTGGTCGATCTCGGGGACGTCGACACCTCCGGCGACCCCGACAAGTCGTTCGCCCTGATCGAGAAGGCCGTGGCCGCGATCCTGGACAAAGGCGCCGCGCCCATCGTCATCGGCGGCGACCATTCCATCACCTATCCCGTGCTCAAGGCCTTCGCCCGCAAGTACAAGCCGCTCGACGTCCTCCACTTCGACGCCCACCCGGACCTCTACGAGGACCTCTACGGCGACCGCCTGTCGCACGCCTGCCCGTTCGCCCGCATCCTCGAGGACGGTCTGGCCGCGGGCGTCGTCCAGGTCGGCGTCCGGGCCATCACCGCCGCGCACCGGGCCAAGGCCCTCAAGAGCGGCGTTCGCATGGTCGAGATGAAGGACATTCAGGACCCTCTCCATCTCCGCTTCGCCAATCCCGTCTACATCTCGTTCGATATGGACGCTCTGGATCCGGCCTTCGCGCCGGGCGTCGCCCATCACGAGCCGGGCGGGCTCTCGACCCGCCAGGCCCTCCAGGTCATCCAATCGCTCAAAGGCCGGATCGTCGGCCTGGACATCGTCGAGCTGAACCCGTCGCGCGACCCCGCGGCCATCACCGCGGCGGCCGCCTTCAAGATCATCAAAGAAACCGCCGGACGAATCGTTCGGACCTGAGCGGCCCCCCCACCGAGATATTTGATATACCAGGCCCCGGGGCCTGAGGGTTTTAAGTGCGGGCTGTTGTCAGCAAAAGGGGGGTTGATGATGGGAACCAAAAAGGTGGGGGCTTTCTCCAGCCCGCGCAAGAAAGCCACTATCATTATAGCACCTGAAGTCCGTTTGGCAAGCCCTTTTTTCTCTTATTTTCGACCTTTTTTTTAGGGTCCCAACCTATTGATTTCCCTGCCGATTGCATTCAGAATGGAAGAACATCCGGACTCGGGAGGACATATGGACCAGAAGACGGACCCCAAAAAGGTCGAGATCAAGGTCGATGAGGCCGTGGCCCTCGGCCAGTACGCCAGCCTCGCCGCCATCCGCCACTCGCGGGAGGAGTTCCTGTTCGACTTCGCCTTTCTCTTTCCCGACGGGCCTTTCGGCAAGCTCGTCGCCCGCATCATCGTCAGCCCGGCCCACGCCAAGCGCTTCCTCGAGGCCCTGCAGGCCAACATCAAGCGCTACGAGGACGCCTACGGGACGATCGTCCCGGCCGACATGCCGCCGTCGGTCGATTTCATCCAGTGACGCCGGCACGCCGCGGCCGGGCCTCGCGGGCATCCGGCCTTGACATCAGGCGGGAATTCCATTATTAGTTGAACCAGGTCGAGAGGAGTATAATCAGACCCGATGGGACTCACAGGTCGAGTCATAAGAAGTTCCGTCCATAATTCCTCAGGGAGGTCATAGACATGGCTTATGAATTCAAGAACTCGAGAGGCGTCAGCTACTTCCTGCATTCGAAGGAAGTTCTCCTGAAGGGCGGCCGCAAGCAAACGATCTTCTACTTCGCCCGCGACGTGCGGCCCGGCGCCCTGGACGCGGTCCCGGCCGGCTACATGGTCCAGGAGACGACCAAGACCGGCATGCCCATCCTGAAGAAGAAATAACCGGCTCTGGTCAGGAGAAGCGGAGCCGGGTGCCGGCCTCTCAGCCCGGCCGACGCCTTCTGAGTATGCTGAGGCCATGAAATCCTTCGCAGTCAAGGTCCTCGCCGGCGGCGTCTGCGCCGCGATCGCTCTCGCGTCCTGCGCCAGGGAACCTTCGGACGCGGCCGGCCCGCAGGGGTCCCGGACGATCGAGATCGCCGTCATCCCCAAGGGCACGACCCACGAGTTCTGGAAGTCCATCCGCGCCGGCGCGGCCCGGGCGGCCGGCGAGCTGGGCGTCCGGATCCTCTGGAAGGGGCCGCAGAAGGAGGACGACCGGGCCCAGCAGATCACGGTCGTCGAGGATTTCATCAGCCGCGGCGTCGACGGCATCGTGCTGGCGCCGCTCGACGACCGGGCCCTCATGCGCCCCGTCCGGGACGCCGCCCGCGAGGGCATCCCGGTCGTCATCATCGACTCCGCCCTGCAGGGGAGCGACTTCGTCAGCTACGTGGCCACGGACAACTACACGGGCGGCGTCCTGGCCGCGCGGCGGCTGGGAGAGCTGCTCCGGGGCCAGGGCCGCATCTTCCTCATCCGCTATCAGGAGGGGTCGGCCAGCACCGTTCAGCGGGAGGCCGGCTTCGCGGACACCATCGCCGCCGAGTACCCGGGCCTCGCCCTTCTCGTCAAGGACCAGTACGCGGGAGCGACGACCGAGACGGCCTATCAGCTGGCCGAGAACCTGATCAGCCGCTTCCCCGACGTCGAGGGCGTCTTCGCGCCGAACGAATCGAGCACCTTCGGGACGCTCCGCGCCCTCCAGGAATCGGGTCTCGCCGGGAAGGTCGTCTTCGTCGGCTTCGACAGCTCGCCCAAGCTCGTCCAGGGCCTCCGGGACGGCGACATCCAGGGCCTCGTCATCCAAAACCCGGACAAAATGGGCTATCTCGGCGTCAGGACCATGGTCGCCCACCTGCGCGGCGAACCGGTCGAGAAGGTCATCGATACCGGCGTCGTCCTGGCCACCAAGGAGAACATGGACAGCCCCGGGATCAAGGCCCTCCTCGCTCCCGACCTCAGCCTGCTCAGCGACCGATGAGCGACGCCGGCGCCGCGGCCCCCGTCCTCCGCATGGCGGGGGTGAGCAAGAGCTTCGGCGCCACCCGGGCCCTCGACGACGTCGGCTTCCAGCTCTTCCGGGGCGAGGTCCATGCCCTGATCGGCGAGAACGGCGCCGGCAAGAGCACGATGATGAAGGTCCTCAGCGGCGCCGTCGCGCCGGACGCCGGCCGCATGGAGATCGACGGCCGGCCCTACGCCCCGGCCGGTCCCGGGGACGGCCTGCGCCGCGGCGTGTCCATGATCTACCAGGAGCTGACCCTGGCCCCGCACCTCACCGTCGAGGAGAACATCATGCTCGGCCGCGAGGTCCATGCCGCCGGCTGGCTCGATCGCAAGGCCATGCGGGAGCAGGTCAGGGGCGTCCTGGAGCTCGTCCGCCATCCCGAGATCTCCCCCGACGTCCGGGTCGGCCTGCTGAGCGTCGGGGCCAAGCAGCTCGTCGAGATCGCCCGGGCCCTGCTCAACAAGTCCCGCATCCTGGTCATGGACGAGCCGACGAGCTCGCTCAGCCAGGAGGACAGCCGGCGGCTCTTCGAGATCATCCGCGGCCTCAAGGGCCAGGACGTGAGCGTCGTCTACATCAGCCACTTCCTCGAGGAGGTCCAGCGCGTCGCCGACTCCTACACGGTCCTGCGCGACGGCCGCAGTGTCGGGTCCGGGGCCATGGCCGGCGCCTCCCTCGACGACCTCATCCGGCTCATGGTCGGCCGGACGCTCACCCGGCTCTTCCCCCGGGTCGAGCACGCGATCGGCGGGACCGTCCTGGCCCTGGACGGTCTGAAAGGGCGGCGCATGGCCGCGCCGGTCAGCCTGTCCCTGGCGCAAGGCGAGATCCTGGGGATCGCCGGGCTCGTCGGCTCCGGCCGGACGGAGATGCTCCGGGCCCTCTTCGGGCTCGACGAGGTCGAGGGCGGCACGGTCGTCGTCTCCGGGGCGGACCTCGCCGGCCGCCGGCCTTGGGCCCGGATCCGGCGCGGCTTGGGACTGCTCAGCGAGGACCGCCAGGGCGAGGGCCTGGCCCTGGCCCTATCGGTCGCCGACAACATGACCCTGAGCGACCTCGCGCCTTATCGCCGCCGCGGCTTCCTCAGCCTGGCCGGCCGGCGCCGCGCCGTCGGCGAGCTCATCGGCCGGCTCAAGATCAAGGCCCAAGGGCCCGGCCAGAAGGTCGGCGACCTCTCCGGCGGCAACCAGCAGAAGGTCGCCCTGGCCAGGCTGCTCCATCAGAAGGCCTCGGTCCTGCTCCTGGACGAGCCGACGCGCGGCATCGACGTCGTCAGCAAGAGCCAGATCTACGAGTGGATCGGCGGGTTGGCCCGCGAAGGCAAGGCGGTCCTCTTCGTCAGCTCCTATCTGCCCGAGCTTCTCGGGATCTGCGACCGGATCGCCGTCTTCCACCGCGGGACCCTCGTCGAGTCCCGGCCGAGGTCCGCCTGGGACGCCGCCGGGCTGATGGCCGCGGCCACGGTGGGCCGGACGCCGCCCGAGAGACCGCCCGAGCAAAGGAGCGCCGCATGAGCCGTCAGAGTCGCGTCCGCCTCGGCCGGGCCCTCAATTTCTTCGGCCCGTTCATCGGCCTCCTCCTCGTCATCGGCCTGTTCGCCCTGATCCCCGAGGTCCAGGGGCGGTTCCTGCGGGCCGCCAACTTCAAGAGCGTGGCCACCCAGTCGGTCATCGTGGCCCTGGGCGCGCTGGGCATGACGCTGGTCATCATCAGCGGCGGCATCGACCTGTCCGCCGCCTCCACCATCGCCCTGGCGAGCGTCATCACGGCCTACGCCATAAACGCCGGGGCCGCGCCGCTCTTCGCCCTGCTCCTCGGCGTCCTCACGGGCGGCGCCGTGGGGCTGGCCAACGGAGGCCTGGTGACGCGTCTCCGGCTCGTGCCGTTCATCGTGACCATGGGCATGATGGGCATCGCCCGGGGCGCGGCCAAGTGGATCGCCGGGAACCAGAAGATCGACGCGCCCATGACCTGGGTCAACGAGCTCATGGCCAAGAGCCCCGAGCCCTCCTGGCTCCTGGTCGCGCCCGGGATCTGGATCGTCATCCTGTTCGCCGCGGCCCTGGCCGTTCTCCTGAAATACACCGTCTTCGGCCGGCACATCTTCGCGGTCGGCTCGAACGAAGCCACGGCCCGGCTCTGCGGCATCCGGACCGACGGGGTCAAGGTCCTCGTCTACGCGATCTCCGGGCTCTTCTGCGGCCTGAGCGGGGTCATGGAGTTCTCGCGCCTCACGGTCGGCGACCCGACCGTCGCCGTCGGGCTCGAGCTCGACATCATCGCCGCCGTCGTCATCGGCGGCGGCAGCCTGAGCGGCGGCGAAGGCAGCATCCTCGGGACCATGGTCGGCGTCCTGATCATGTCCTTCCTCCGCAACGGCTGCACGATGATGGGCTGGCCGAACTATATCCAGGAGATCATCATCGGGGCCATCATCATCGTCGCCGTCGCCCTCGACCGCCTCCGCCACAAAAAAGAGGACTGACGGCGCCGGTCCCCGGAGCCACCCCTGTCCCGAAGAGACGGTCAAGTGTCCTCTGAGCAGGACGGCCGTCCCTTTCTCCCCAGGGGAGACAGTCTGGCACGATAGTTGCTCTCAAAGGGGCCGGAAGGAGAAAGACGATGAACAAGATGACGAACAAAGCGGCGCTTCTGGCGATCGCATTCATCGTTTCGATCCCCCTCGGCCTCCCGGCCCAAGACGAAGGATTCTATCCGTACAGCTTCGCCCGCCTGACCTATGTCAACGGCGCGGTCTATGTCCAGCGCTCATCGGACCTGGGCTACGAGCAGGGAGAGGTCAACCTGGCCCTCGTTCGGGGAGACAAGATCGGAACAGAGAAGGGCCAGGCCGAGATCCATTTCGGCCGGCGCAATTATCTCCGGCTCGACGACAACACCAAGGCCGAGTTCGTCCTCCTGCCCACGGAAGGGGAGGAGCGCATCAAGATCCACCTGACCGAGGGTCGCGCGTATTTCCGGGTCAGCCACCTCGCCCTGGACAAGGGCTTCGAGGTCCACACCCCGGACGCGTCCTTTTACGTCCTCGAGACGGGCCTCTATCGCTTCGACGTCCGGCTCGGCCGGGAGACCCAGGCCGTCGTCCGCGAGGGCAGCCTGGAGGCCGCGGCCGAGGACGGCTCCGTTCTCGTCGGCCATCAGGAGACCGTGACGGCCTCCGAGGGCCGGCTCCTCGGCGATCCCTATTACGCCTATGCCCGCGATGACGCGTTCGACGCCTGGAACGGCGGCCGGGACGCCCAGCTCTCGGCCCGGAGCGAGCGGCGGTACCTCCCCTCCGAGATGGAGGAATACGAGGAAGAGCTCGACCAGAACGGCCACTGGGTCTATGAACAGCCCTACGGCAACGTCTGGGTCCCGAACGTGTCCCGGTATGACGATTGGCGGCCCTATTTCTACGGCCGCTGGCTCTGGTATCCCGTCATCGGCTGGACCTGGGTTTCCTCCGAGTCCTGGGGCTGGCCGGTCTACCACTACGGGCGCTGGAATTGGCGCTTCGGCCTCGGCTGGTACTGGATCCCCCGGCACCATTGGGGCCCGGCCTGGGTGCACTGGTGGTCGGATCACAGCCATATCGGCTGGTGCCCCCTGACCTGGCACAACCGGCCCGCTTACCTGTGGAACAACCGCTTCTATGACCGCCACGACGACCGCTGGTTCTCCGCCCGCAACCGGGCCATGACCGTCGTCCGGCGCGATCATCTGCAATCGCCCGAGGTGGGCCGCCGCCACCTCGGCGCCGCCGACCTCGACCGCATCGGCCGGGTCGAGCTCAAGGCCCAACAGCCTTCGATCCGCCCCTCCGTGGACAACGCCCGGCCGCAGGCCATCGCGGCCCGAAGGGCCCTGGCGGACCGGGGCGGCAGCCGGAGCGAGGTCAGGACCCTGGCGCCCTCGCGCTCCTTGGCCTCCCCTCGGACCGGGGCGGTCGGCAGGTCCCCGGTCATCCGGGGCAACGAGCGGAGCGCTTCTCCGGCCCCCAGCGACCGCCAGCCCGTCTCCCGGACCTCGATCCGGTCATATCCGAGCCGGGCCACCTCGAGATCCGCGACCGTGCGGGAGCCGCAGGGAGCCCGGAGCGCCGGGTCCGGCGCCGGCAGCGCCGTGACCCGCCCACCCTCCGATCCGACCGGGAGATCTCAAAGTCGCACCTACGCCCCCCGCTCCCAGGTGAGCTCCCCATCGAGCCAACCGCGCGTGTCCGCGCCGTCGCGCGCCCGACCGTCCTCGCCCTCATATGCGAGCCCCGGCGCTTCCGGCACTTCTTCTTCGCGGCCGCGCAGTTTGTCTTCGGCTCCGCCCCGTTCGAGCGACTCCTCCGGCCGGTCCATCAACGCACCCCGCTCGAGCGCCTCCTCTGGGCGCTCGTACGCCGCGCCCCGGTCCTCGAGCTCGTCCCCGGGCCGCTCCCTGAGCGCGCCCCGCTCGAGCGGGGCCTCCGGCCGGTCGATCAGCGCGCCCCGCTCGAGCGGCTCATCGACGGCCCGGTCATCGGGCTCCATGAGGTCCGGCGGCTCGTCTTCGGGCCGGGCCGGCTCCTCGGGCCGTTCGAGCTCCTCGTCCTCCAAGTCCTCGGGTTCCGCTTCGAGATCATCGGGCGCCGCCAAGCGAAAGGGCTGATCGTCAGAGACACTTCCGACTCTCCTTTCCGATAGGGCCGGGCACCTCCCCCGGCCCCTTTTTTTTCTTTACATTTAGGGGAGGCGGTGGTATAAACTACTCCTCGTTCGGGAAGGATATTCCCGGGCATCCGTTCGAGATATGGAGGTAATTCCGATGAGTTGCACCAAAAAGACCGGCATCCTGATCCTGAGCCTGGCCATCGGGGCCGCCTTCGCCGGCACCGTGGCCTGTCAGAACGAAGCCGAGACCCCCTCCGCCGAGATCAAGTCCGGCGTGACCGAATTCGAAGGAACGGTCCGGGCCGCCCTCGGCCGGTACATGTATCTGTCCACCGCCCAGGGCTTCGACCTCGTCCTCCCCGGACTCGACGCCGCCTCCCTTGTCGGCAAGACGATCAAGGTCAAGGGCAATCTGCTCCTCGAACATCCCCCCATCTTCCTCGTCGACACCGCCGAGACCGGTCCCGGGGAGGTCGTCTACACCCGCAGCCAGGAGTTCCAATCCGAGGACTTCGTCGAGATGAAGCTCCGGGAAGAGGTCCCCGCCTTGACCATCACCGGCGCCGCCAAGCCCGAGGAATGGGAAGGCAAGGGGATGGCCAAGGTCTTCGGCAAGCTCCGGAAGGGGGACGTCAATCACATCGTCATCGCCGACGCCAAGGGCCGGGAGCTGGCCAAGATCATCGTCGATTCGACGACCACCTTCGCGGACTTCTACATGCAGAAGCTGAGGCTGTTCGAGGAGTTCTGGTTCTACGTCAACATCAAGAACACCGTTGACCGGCGCGATCGGACCCGGACGCGGGAGATCTTCCACGCCGATCTCCTCGCCGCCGGGCTCTACTGATCCTTCGTTTCTCGCCGAGGAACGCACGGGACGGCCCTTCGGGGTCGTCCCTTTTTTTTATTCGAGGAACGAGGAGATCGCGGTGATCCCCGTCTCGACGGGACCGGCCAGCTCGATCGTCAGCACCCGCCGACCCTTCTCCGCCAACGCCAGTGCGTCGCCTCTCGCCTGGGCCGTGAACAGCGCGCTGAGGTCGGCCGCCGGCCGGGGGATGCCGGGCACGGCCGGGATCGCGGCCTCGGGGAGCCCGGTCGCGACCAGCATCAGGAAGAGCCCCCGGTTCCCGTCGCCCTTGTGAAGCTGGCCGGTCGAATGGAGATAGCGCGGGCCGAACCCGACCGTGACGGGCAGGCCGGTCTTGAGGCGCAACCCGGCGGCGAGCCCCGACAGCAGCTCTTCGACCGCCGGCCGCCGGGGCAGGAAGGCGAGGATCGCGAGGTAGTCCCCGTCGCGGCGGCCGTCGAGGAACCGGGCCAGGGCCTCGTCCGGGCGCTCTGACGGGCCCGCGCCGGCCAGGCGCAGGCCGCCGGCCGCGGGCGGCCGGCTCGCCGCGGCGGGGCCGGTCGTCGCCGTTCCGGCGGCGAGGACCTCCCGGGTCTTCTTCTTCGTCGATTCGACGTCGGGCTGGTCGAAAGGGTTGATCCCGAGGATATGGCCGGCCACGGCCGTGGCGAACTCCCAGAGAAAGAAGTGGCCGGCCAGGTCGTAAGGACCGTCGAGCGCGAGCCTGGCGAGGGGCGAAGCGGACCCGTCCCGGCCGAAGCCGCCCGGCTTCGGGGCCGCATCCCGCTTTCCGATCTCGACAAAGAGCCGGTCCCGGCCGTAGATCGATGCGGGCCCCGGCCGGTCCTCCACGACGGGCACGATGCCCCGGCCTTCCTTCCCCGTGCTTTCGGCGATGAGCTGTTCGAGCCAGCCGCCGAGCGGCCTGAGCCGCGGCGGCATGAGGAGGGTCAGCTTGTCCATCCCTTTGAGCGCGGCCGCGCCCAGGATCGCCCCCAGAAGCGCTCCGGGATTGTCCGCGGCCCGCTCGACGCGGCAGGCCTCGGCCATGGCCCGGGCCGGGGCGAGGAGCCGTCCGAGGTCGAGGCCCTTGAGCACCGCCGGGACGAGGCCGAACGCGGACAGGGCCGAGAAGCGCCCGCCGATATCCGGCTGGCCGAGGAACGCGCGCCGGAACCCGAGCTTGCAGGCCAGGGCCTCCAGCGGCGTGCCCGGGTCGGTGACGGCGACGAACCGGCTGCCCGCGTGCCCGGCCCCGAGCGCCGTCCGGACCCGGTCATAGAAGAAGGCCAGGAGGGCCAGGACCTCGGCCGTCGTTCCCGACTTCGAGGAGACGATGAAGAGGGTCTTGTCGGGCGCGCAGCGGGCCCCCGCTTCGGCCACGGTCTCGGGTTCGGTCGTGTCGACGATCTCGAGGTCGAGCGAGCCGGCCGTCGTGTCGAATAGGCGGGCAAAGACCCCGGGGGCGAGGCTCGAGCCCCCCATGCCCAGGACGACGGCGCGCGTCAGCCCCTGATCCCGGACCGAGCCGGCGAAGGTCTCGAGCTCGGCGATGAGCTCCTCGGCGGCCTCGGGGGAGGAGAGCCAGCCGAGGCGGTTCGAGATCTCCTGGTCCTGGGGCTTCCAGACGGTTCCGTCGCGTCTCCAGATGCGCCGGACGACGGCGTCCTTGTCCAGGGCGGCGAGGGCCGCCGCCAGCTCGGGCGCCAGGCTGTCGGGATTGACCAGCGGGACATCGCGGCTCGGCTCTCTCATGGGCGGGCCCCTTTCAGGCCCCAGGGATTATATACCAGCGCGGGGGGAGCGGACAAAGCGCTTGAAAATTTCCCGGGGATTCCGGAAGATAGGCCCGGAGGACCCGCCGATGACCAACGCCGAGACCGTCCCGTCCGCCGGATTCTTCCACCCGACCCGGCCCCTCTACCGGTTTGTGAACCTCCTGGCCATCTCGTCGCTCTCGTTCGGCAGCTATTTCGCCTACGACATCATCGGGGCCATCGCTCCCTCGCTCATCGACGAGCTCAAGGCCGCCCGGGCGACGGTCGGCACGATGAACACGATGTACAGCATCGCCGCCATCCTGGTCGTCCTCTTCGGCGGCATGCTCATCGACCGGCTGGGGACGCGCAAGGCCAGCCTCATCTTCTCGGCCCTCGTCCTGGCCGGCGCGATCATCGTTTGGCAGGCCAAGTCGATCCCGCTCATCTTCGTGGGCCGGTTCATCTTCGGCGCCGGTTCGGAGCCCCTCATCGTCGCCCAGAGCGCCATGCTGTCCCGCTGGTTCAAGAACAAGGAGCTGGCCATGGCCTTCGGCATCCAGCTGACGGTCAGCCGTCTCGGCTCCCTCTTCGCCTTCAACACCGGGGAGCTCTTCGCCAGCTACTTCGGGAGCTTCCGCTACGCCCTGCTGGCCGCGGTCCTCGCCTGCGCCCTGTCCCTCGTCGGGAACCTCTTCTATATCGTCCTGGACAAGCGGGGCGAGAAGGCCCTTCGCCTGCGCGACGAGAGCGCGGGCGAGAAGATCGTCTTCCGGGACATCCGGCAGTTCAAGCCGACGTTCTGGTACATCACCGCGCTCTGCTTCACCTTCTATGCGGCCATCTTCCCCTTCCAGAGCCTGTCGACCGACTTCTTCGTGACCAAGTGGGGCATCGCCCGGACGGCGGAGATCGGCGGCGGTTTCCTGGCCCAGGTCTTCAACAACCTCCTCCACATCTTCAGCACGGCCGGCGGCATCACCAGCATCATCATCTTCGCGTCGATGCTCCTGGCGCCCTTCGCCGGGCGGCTCGTCGACAAGGCGGGGAAGAGGGCGACGCTCATGATCGCCGGGTCGCTCCTGCTCGTCCCCTGCCACCTGGCCATGGGGCTGACGACGATCCACCCGGTCTATCCGATGATCCTCCTCGGCTTCGCCTTCGTCCTCGTCCCGGCCGCCCTGTGGCCCTCCGTGCCGCTCATCGTCCGTTCCGAGCGCGTCGGGACGGCCTTCGGCCTGATGACGGCCATCCAGAACGGCGGGCTGGGGCTCTTCCCCCTCCTGAACGGGCTGTTGCGGGACCGGACCGGCGATTACGTCGCCAGCCAGTTCATGTTCGCCGCTCTGGGGATCGTCGGGCTCGTCTTCGCCCTCCTTCTCATGCGGGCCGACCGGCGGGAGGGCGGAATCCTCCAACGGCCTCAGCGGACCAAGGCTTGAGGGAACGGCGGCCCGCCCGGATCGGGGACGGCGAAAGGCGAGGCCGTCAGGGCTTCTTGGTCTCGGCCTTGCTCTTGCGCTTCATGTCGGCCGCATGGGCGCGCTTGTAGGTCTGGATGTCGACGAAGCGCCCTTTGGCGTCGCGCACCGCGTAGAGCTTGGTTCCCTTGGAGCTGCGGTGGGTCGTCCGTTTCATAGGCATGAGTCCTCCTCCATCAAAAACCGAATGCCGGCTCGGAACGAGCATCTGACATACTCAAGATAGCCCTCGGGGGACGGGATGTCAACCGCGTCGCCCCGGGCCTTACCTATTCGCCGAGGACCTGGACCCAGGCCTGCCGCGAGCGCGGGCCGTCGAACTCGCAGAAGAAGATCCCCTGCCATGTGCCCAGCCTGAGCCGGCCGTCCTCGACGACGAGCGAGACCGACGAGCCGACCAGGGCGGTCTTGACGTGGGCCGGCGAGTTCCCTTCGCCGTGGGCATAGGGGAGGGAGTCGGGCGCGATCTGCCGCAGAGCCAGGGCCAGGTCGGCCCGGACGTCCGGGTCGGCGTTCTCGTTGACGGTGACGCCGGCCGTCGTGTGGGGAACGGTCACGAGGCAGACCCCTTCCCGGACCCCCGACGCGGCCACGATCCGCTCCACCCGGGCCGTCAGATCGACGAATTCCTCCCGCGCGCTCGACCGAACTTCGATGATATTCATTGGCCCCTCAATGACTTAAAAAAATCTCCGAAAAGCCCTTGACAAGCCTCCAAGGCGAGGTGTAGATTCTTGTCGGAAATACAAGATTTTGTATTTTCCGGGCAATAACCACACAAGATATGGGATAAGCCGATAGTTTTTTCGGGCTTCGCCATGGTTTCGGGAAGGGTTGTTCCGAGGAACGAAGGAGGAGGGATCGATGGTCAGCACGGTCGGCAGGATCAAGAAGCGGGACGGCACGATCGCGGATTTCAACCAGGACAAGATCACCAACGCCATCCACCAGGCGATGCAGTCCGAGGGCATCAAGGACAAGTCCGTCGCCAAGACGGCCTCCGATATCGTCTGTTTCATGATCGAGGAGAAGTTCGGCGGTTACACGGTCCCGTCCGTCGAGCAGATCCAGGACATCGTCGAAATGGTCCTCATGAAGCAGGGTTACCATGATGTGGCCAAATCCTACATCCTCTACCGGGAGAAGCACAAGGGCCTGCGCGAGGCCAAGAGAATCGGGATCAACCTCGAGCGCCTGGTCAAGGACTACATCGGCAACGCCGACTGGAAGATCCGCGAGAACTCGAACGAGGGCGTCCAGAGCTTCGCCGGGCTCAACGCCCGCGTCTCCGGCGAGGTCCTGTCGAACTTCGCCCTCAACCACATCTACACCGAGCGGGCCAAGAGGGCCCATGAAGAGGGCGAGTTCCACATCCACGACCTGAGCTACCCGATCGTCGGCTACTGCGCCGGCTGGTCCCTCGAGAACCTCATCCGCAAGGGCTTCGGCCACGTCCCCAACCAGGTCCACTCCAACCCGGCCAAGCACCTCGACACGCTGACCCTCCACATGGTCAACTACATCGGCACCATGCAGGCCGAGTTCGCCGGCGCCCAGGCCTTCTCCAGCGTCGACACCCTCCTCGCGCCCTTCGTCCGCCACGACAACCTCAGCTACGAGGACGTCAAGCAGGACCTGCAGAAGCTCATCTTCGGCCTCAACGTGCCCTGCCGCTGGGGCTGGCAGACGCCCTTCTCCAACCTGACCTTCGACTGGACCATTCCCGACGACATGAAGAACAGGCGGGCGGTCGTCGGCGGCGTGGAGCTCGACGCCTGCTACGGCGACTATCAAAAGGAGGTCGACTGGATCAACCGGGCCTTCCTCGAGATCATGATCGAGGGCGATCTCAAGGGCCGGGTCTTCACCTTCCCCATCCCGACCTACAACCTCAGCCGCGAGTTCGATTGGGATTCGCCCAAGGCCAAGCTCCTCTTCGACGCCACGGCCAAGTACGGCATCCCGTACTTCCAGAACTACATCGGCACGAACATGAACCCGGGCGACATCCGGGCCATGTGCTGTCGGCTCAACCTCGACCAGCGCGAGCTCATGCGCCGGCCGGGGAGCATGTGGGGCCCCGGCGACTCGACCGGCTCGATCGGCGTCGTCACCCTCAATCTCAACCGGGCCGCCTTCGAGGCCTCCTCGAAGGAGGACTTTTTCGCCCGCCTCCGGGACCTCATGACCGTGGCCAAGGGCACGCTCGAGGCCAAGCGCGAGATCGTCAACGCCATGCTGGCCAAGGGCATGATGCCGTACACCCAGGTCTATCTCGGCCACTTCGAGAACCACTTCTCGACGATCGGCGTCTGCGGCATGCACGAGGCCTGCATGAACTTCCTCCACAAGGGCATCGGCACGCCCGAGGGCCGCGACTTCGCCAAGGAGACCCTCGAGTTCATGCGCGGCGTCCTGCGGGAGTTCCAGGAGGAGACGGGCAACCTCTACAACCTCGAGGCCACGCCGGCCGAATCGACGGCCTACCGGCTGGCCCGGCTGGACCGGCAGAAATACCCCCGCATCTACACGTCGGGGACCGAAAAGCACCCCTACCTCACGAACTCCACCCAGCTCAACGTCGACGCCACCCGGGACGTCTTCGAGGCCATCCAGCACCAGGGCGAGATCCAGCCGCTCTACACGGGCGGGACGATCTTCCACGCCTTCCTGCCCGAGGCTATCGACGGCGAGACCTGCAAGAAGCTCGTCCGGCGGATCGCCCAGACCCAGCTGCCGTACTTTTCCATCACGCCGACGTTCAGCGTCTGCATGAGCCACGGCTACATCCGCGGCCGGCACCACGCCTGCCCCGACTGCGGCGACGAGACCGAGGTCTACAGCCGGATCGTCGGCTACATGAGGCCCGTCCGGACCTGGAACGACGGCAAGCAGCAGGAGTTCAAGGACCGGGCGACCTACGACAAGATCGGCTGAGGCCATGGATTATCTTCTGTTCACGTATCCCAACTGCGCCAAGTGCGAGGCCCTGAAGAAGAGGCTGGCCGAGACCGGGACCCCCTACCAGGAGTTCGGGCTGACCCAGCCGCCGGGCAAGGCCAAGATCCGCGAGTTCATCAATCACATCAAGCGGGACGACAAGGGCGCCGTCATCCTGCCGATCCTGGTCTGCCACACGCAGGGCATCGTCCGCGCGGTCATCAATTCGGCTGAGGAGTTCGACGGGTGGTCGAGATCAAGGGGATAGAGAAGTTCTCCAGCCGCGATTTCCCCGGCCACATCTCTTCGACGGTCTTTCTGGGCGGCTGCACCTTCCGCTGTCCCTACTGCCACAACGCCGATCTCGTCCTGCGGCCCGAGACGATCCCGAGCCTGGCCGCGGATTTTTTCCTGTCCTATCTCGACGGCCGCCAGGGCTGGCTCGAGGCCGTCTGCTTCTCGGGCGGCGAGCCCCTGCTCCACGAGGACATCGAGGACCTCATCCGGGTCGTCCGGGAGCGGAGCCTGCTCGTCAAGCTCGACACCAACGGCTCGTTCCCCGACCGCCTCGAGGCGCTCCTCGGGCTCGGGCTCCTCGACCGGGTGGCCCTGGACGTCAAGGCCCCCCTCGAGCGCTACCGGGAGGTGACCCGGTCGACCGTCGATCTGGAGAAGATCGTCCGCAGCGTCGAGCTCGTCCGGGATTCGGGCCCGGACCACACGTTCCGGACCACGGTCGTTCCCGGGCTCGTCGGCAAGGACGACGTGGTCCGGATCGGCGAATGGCTCGACGGCGCCGCGCGGTACGTCATCCAGCCGTTCGTGCCTCAGACGACGATCGACCCCGCTTATCTCGAAATCAAGCCGTTCGGGCGGGCCGAGCTCGAGGCCATCGCGGCCGCGGCCAGGCCCTATTTCGGCGAGGTCGTCCTCGACGCGCCCTAAGGGGCCGTCCCTCTGAAAGAGGAGACCGGCATGAAGCTCAAGGTCCAGCGCATCCACCCCGAAGCCAGGCTCCCGGTCTACGGCCACCCGGGCGACGCCGGACTCGATCTCTTTTCCGTCGTCGACCGCGACCTCGCCCCCGGCGAGGTCTTCGCCGTCCCGACCGGCGTCCGGATCGCCGTCCCGCCCGGCCATGTCGGCCTCATCTGGGACAAGAGCGGCATTTCCCTCCAGGGCGTCCATCGGCTGGCGGGCGTCGTCGACGCCGGCTACCGCGGGGAGGTCCGGGTCGTCATGATCAACCTCGGCGCGGCCCCGTTCCCCATCCGCAAGGGTATGAAGATCGCCCAGCTTCTCGTCCAACCCGTGGCCGCGGTCGAGGTCGTCGAGGCCGGTTCTCTGGACGACACCTCGCGTGGCGAAGGCGGCTTCGGCTCGACCGGGCTGTTCTAGCAAGAAAAAAATTCTTGACAAATCTCGCTATAAGATTAATATAATCATCTTAACTGATTAACTTAATCACATAGGATATTTATTAACATGGAAGCGCTGAACCGTGTTCGGATCAACGCGGCCTTTAAACTACTTGGAGAACTCCTGGAAAAGCGAACATCAGTACACATGTCTCTCGTCATATGTGGAGGCTCAGCGCTCATCGCGCTGGGCCTCGCATCGAGGGCCACAAAGGACGTTGATATCGTAGCGCGCCTAAATTTTACGCGGCGGCTGACCAGGTTTTTTGAATCGATTCGACTTCTTTTGAGAGCCATGGAGAGAGAAGATGTCTTCAGCGAGATTTAGGGACGAATACCTACAGTGCGTGTTGGATCTCCTCTGGGCCCAATGGTGCGTCCTCGGGATTGCGGGACATTCCAAAGGGCTGAGGGGCGATTGCGTGGACCCGGAGGCCCTGATCCTAGCGACATGCCGGTTCGGCCGCTATGACCAGCGACTTTTTGATGCGATGATGGAATGGCTTTGTCTTCATGAGGACTTGGTCAGTTCGCAGAGACTCTCTTCACTCGTTCGGAAAGACCCCTCCGATACCGCGAGAGTCCTCAAGGCCGTCGCCGCCCACCTCTTTCTGAGAGAGAAGAAGCATAAGTGGCGTAGATTCACGGCTGATGACTCGAATACGCAAAACGCCGTCCCCTTCTTCGTTTCTCAGATGGGAATCCCCCTGGCTCCTGATGTTGACCGTGATCCGATCTTTATGGCCCAAGGCTTCATCAGAGCCCCCGTTGAGAAGCGAAGCCAACTCGTGCATTTTGATTGGACTCATCCGAGTTCTTTATGGATCAGGCTGAGGGCTTTTATGGGGGTCTCCAGTCGAACGGAGATTTGCGTGTATCTAATGACCCATGAGGATGGGGGGCATCCGACATTGATCGCACGAACCATGGGCTATGCCCAGGGGGGCTTTCAACAGAGCCTGGTATCGATGTGCGAATCCGGTTGGGTGCTCAGAAGCGAGCGGCGGCATGAAGTCATTTATGTCCTTGCCGAATCCATCCGAGAGGCCTTTTCCAGATCCTTACATGGCAGGCCCTATTGGTTGACATGGTCTCGGTTCTTCCATGTGTTGGAGGTCCTTTGGCAGGCGCTGTCCATCCCTGGTTTTTCGTCGTTGTCCTCTGAGGCCCAATCGGCCGAATTGCGCTCGGCGATGCAGAAATCGGCCTATGATCTGGGCCTTTTGGGGTTCTCGGGCGAATTCCTGGAGCAGCAGCATTCGCGGGGAGCAGAGTTTGTCAGTTCATTGAGGGCATCATGGCTGAGCCTTTTCGATAGGTTTCATGAGAAGGAGCCCGCAATATGATCCTTGAAGGATTCGAACTAAGGCCGGCCCAAGTCCGACGCTCGATCCAGGTCCTTATCGCGGCGGTGCTCGTTCTGTCGGCTATGCTCACGGCGGTGCCGGTCGGGGCCCAGGAAAAACAAGAGGCCCCAGCGCCGCGGCTGAAGCTCATCTTCGTCGAGCGCTTCCGCTTCGAGGCCTGGGACAACGCCGTGAGCCTCGACGACGCGGCCGCCGACGCCTCCGCCTACACCCGCAACCGGACGACCCTCGGACTGAGCTGGAAGGCCGCCCGGAACCTCGAGGTCCTGGGCAAGGTCACCAACGAATTCCGCCTCTATCTCGCCCCCAAGGACCGGGCCTTCGGCTGGCACGAGCTCTTCGTCGATAACCTCTATGTTAAATGGACGGTCCCGGGCCGAGCGCCTTTCACGGTCACGGCCGGACGCCAGGATCTCAGCTTCGGCGAAGGCTTCGTCATCGCCGACGGCACGCCGGGCGATGGTTCGCGCTCATATTACTTCAACGCCCTGCGCCTCGACGCCGATCTCGCCGAGGGCCACCGGTTGACCGCCTTCGCCCACGCCACGAAGGCGACGGACCGTTTCCTCCCTGTCGTCAACCTGAAGCCGCAGGCCCTGTCCGAACAGCCCGAGAAGGCCGTGGCCCTCTACTACGCCGGCGCGTTCGGCCGGACGAAGCTCGACGCCTACGCCGTCCGCAAGACGACGGACGCGAGCGAGGCCTGGCCCGAGGCGGCCCGGATCGACACGTTCGGGGCCAGGGCCGTGGCCTCCCTGGCCAAGCCCCTGGCCCTCACGGCCGAGGCGGCCCTGCAGACGGGACGCCGGCTGTCCCCGCCGCCGACCGGGGAAGGGTCCCCCGTCAACGCCGGCCGCTCGGCCTTCGGGGCCATCGCCCACCTCGATTGCGATCTCGAAGGCACTCTGCCGCTCCTCCGGACGCTCGTCATCGGGGGCATCCTCCTCAGCGGCGACGACCCGGCGACCGCCCGCATGGAAGGCTGGGACCCCCTCTTCAGCCGCTGGCCCAAGTGGAGCGAGAGCTATATCTACACGCTCACCCGGGAGAGCCGCCCGTCCTACTGGAGCAATCTCTCGTCGCTCTACGCCCAACTGGCGCTGGACTTCGGCGCCCGCTCCGACGGCCACGTCATGGTCATGCCGATGGGAGCCGAGCACCCTCAGCCGGGGGCGGGGGTCTTTCCCGGAGGGACGGGCCGCGGCCGGGGCACCCTCGTCCGGGGCCGGCTGAACTACACGATCAGCAAATCCCTCACAGGCCGCTTCATCTGGGAGCGTTTCGCCCCGGGCCGCTTCTACTTCCCGGGCGCCTCGACCTACAACTGGATCCAGTTCGAGATGATCTTCCGCTACTGAGGCCGTCCGGCGGGTCAGCCGACGAGGCTCAGCAGGGGATTGGCGGCGAAGGAGACGGCCATCCCGATCGTCCCCGATTCGGCGGGCGGCATTCCCGCGATCGACAGCCCCAGACAGGTCCCAAGCCCGAGCACGGCCGAGCCGATGGCGCCGAACCTGGTCACCTTGCGGCTGATGAGGCCCCAGACGAACGGCCCGAGGAAGAACGATCCGATGGCCCCCCACGAGACCGAGAGGATGGCCACGATGGTCGCCGGCCGGAGATAGGCGATGACGACGGAGAGGAGGACGAAGATCGCGCTGGCGACGCGCATCATCCGGGTCAGCGTCCTGTCGGAGACGGCGGGGTTGACGAACCCGGCATAGAGATCCTTGACGACCGACGAGCTCGAGATGAGGACGAGCGCGGCCAGCGTCGACATGGAGGCCGAGAGGATGAGGAGCATCATCAGCAGGGACAGGGACGGCGGAACGACCCGGGCCAGGAACTCCGGCATCAGCACGTCGAAGACGGGCTTCCCGCCGGCGAAGGCCGCCGGCGCGGTCTCGGTCGTGAGGAACAGCCGGGCCGCGGCCCCCGTGAAGTAGGCGGCCCCGGCGATCAGGATGGCGAACAGGGCCGAGGCGATCATGCCCCGCCGGATGGACCGATCGTCCTTGATGGCGTAGAACTTCTGGACGAGCTGGGGCATGGCGAACGGCGCGACGCTCGTCAAAAAGACGAGGGCGAAGAGCGGCCAGGCGCCGCCCGGGCCGACGGCGGCGACGAGCCGGGGGTCCGCGGCCTCGAGGCCCGCGCTCACGGCCCCCAAGCCGCCGGCCTTGCCGATCGTGCTGGCGATGAGGACGGCCGAGCCGAGGCACATGATCAGGCCGAAGACGACGTCGATCATGGTCATGGACTTGTAGCCGCCGAGGACAAGGTAGAAGGCCGTGAACAGGCCCATGACGAGGAGGGCCGTCCCGAAGCCGAAGCCGAAATTGGCCTTGAAAAGGTAGGACAGGCCGATGAAGACGGCCGCCGAATAGGGGACCAGGAAAATGAATACGGCCAGCGAGGCCAGGAGCTTCAGAAGCGGGCTCCGGTAGCGCTTCTCCAGGAACTCCGGCATGGTCGTGACCTGGAGCTCGACCGACATCCGCCGGATGCGCTTGCCGAGGAGGGCCCAGACGCCGATGACGCCGACGAGGGCGTTGCCGAGGGCGATCCACAGCCCCGACAGCCCGAAGCCCCAGCCGACCTTGCCGGCGAAGCCGATGAACAGGACGGCCGAGAAGTAGGCCGCGGCGTAAGTGAAGGCCGACATCCAGGGCCCGACCGACCGGCCGCCGAGGAAATAGTCGGCGAACGTGTGGGTCTTCTTCAGCCCGAGCCAACCGATAAACAGGGTCATCAGGGCGTACGCGCCGATGACGAGGGCTTTGACCACCATGAGAACCTCCATCTCCGGATGACGACCGGCCCCGTTTTACCCCGGGTCGCGACGGCTGTCAACCCGAACGCCTCGACGGCGGAGCCGGCGCCGGCGCGGTCTTTGTGCCGGCCCGGATGATTTGATATGATTCGGCCCTGAGGCCATGGACGGAGCGAACAGCGGGATCTACGACGTCGCCGTCATCGGCGGCGGGGTCGTCGGCTGTGCCGTCCTGCGGGAGCTCGCGCGCTACGACCTGAGGCTCCTCCTCCTCGAGAAGGAGAGCGACCTCGCCGAGGGCGTCAGCAAAGGGAACAGCGGCGTCATCCACGCCGGCTTCAACGTGCCCGCCGGGTCGCTCAAGGCGAGGACGAACGTCGCCGGGCTGTCGCTCATCTATCCTCTGGCCGCGGAGCTCGGCGTCCCGCACCGCAAGACCGGCAAGCTCGTCGTCGCCCTCGATGACGAGGGCCGCCGCCTCGAAGAGCTCAAGGCCGAAGGGGACCGGAGCGGCGTCCCCGGGCTCGAGATCGTGGACGAGGCCGCGATCCGGCGCCTCGAGCCGCTGGCCCGCGGCCGCCGGGCCCTCTGGTCGCCCCACACGGGCATCATCTCGCCCTATGAGCTGACCATCGCCCTGGCCGAGTGCGCTTGGCAGAACGGGGCCCGGGTCCTTCTCGAGGCGCCGGTCGAGGCCGTCGGGACAGAAGACGGGTTGTTTCTGTTGACGACGCCGAAGGGAACGTTCACGGCGCGCCGGGTCGTCAACAGCGCTGGGCTCTTTGCCGACGAAGTGGCCCGGCTCGCCGGGGCCGGCGATTACCGGATCTTTCCCTACCGCGGCGAATATCTCATCAGCGACAGGGACTGCGGTCTCGCCCTCGGCCGGCCGGTCTATCCCGTGCCGGCCAAAGACGACCCGGGCCTCGGCATCCACATCACCCCGACCCTCGAAGGGAACATCATCGTCGGGCCGAGCGCGGAGCCGGTCGGGGACAAGCGCGACGCCGCCTCCACCCGCGAGGTCACGGCCCGGCTCAAGGCCGAGGCGGGGCGGCTCATGCCCGAGCTCGGCCGGGCTTCGTTCATACACTGTTACGCGGGCCTTCGGCCGAAGCTTGTCGATCCCCTTGGCCGGGCGAAGTTCGGGGATTTCATCGTCGAGGAAAGCGCCGTCCGGCCGGGTTGGATCAATCTGGTCGGCATCGAGTCGCCCGGGCTGACCGCGGCCCCGGCCATCGCCGAGATGGTCGTCGCGATCGTCGGCGCGGGCCTGGACCTGCGGACGAAGCCGGATTTCGCACCCGAGCGTCCCCGCCGGGTCCGCTTCGCCCACGCCGATGACGCCGAGAGGGCGGAGCGCGTCGCCCGGGACGCCGGTTGGGGCGAGATGATCTGCCGCTGTGAGCATGTCACCCGGGCCGAGGTCGTCTCGGCCCTGCGGAACCCGTTCGGGGCCCGGACGATGGACGCCGTCAAGCGGCGGACCCGCTGCGGCATGGGCCGCTGTCAGGGCGGCTTCTGCGCGCCGCGGATCGTGGAGATCCTCCAGGACGAAGGGGTCCCGGTCGAGCGCATCACCAAGCGGGGCGGCGGCTCGCGCCTCTTCTTCGGCAGGCTGAAGGACGGATGATGGAGGCGCCCGAGCGGACCGAAACCTGCGACGTCGCCGTCATCGGCGGCGGCCCGGCCGGGCTGGCCGCGGCCCTCGGGGCCCGGCGCGCCGGGGCGGGGACGGTCCTCCTCGTTGAGCGCGAGAAAGCCCTGGGCGGCATCCTCAACCAGTGCATCCATGACGGCTTCGGCCTCTTCCTCTATAAGGAGACGATCAGCGGGCCCGAATACGCGGAGCGGCTCATCGAGGACGTCACCCGCGAGCCGATCAAGGTCGAAACGGGGGCCATGGTCCTCGACCTCTCGCCGGACCGCGTCCTGCGGACCGGCTCACGGGCGGGGTACCGGCTGGTCAAGGCCGGGGCGGTCGTCCTGGCCATGGGCTGTCGCGAGCGGACCCGCGACATGATCGGGATCCCCGGGACGCGGCCGGCCGGCGTCCTCACCGCCGGCTCGGCCCAGAACCTGGTCAACCTCCAGAACCTGCGCATCGGCCGCGAGGCCGTCATCCTCGGCTCGGGCGACATCGGGCTCATCATGGCCCGCCGCCTCACGTTCGAGGGCGTCGCGGTCAAGGGCGTCTTCGAGATCCTGCCCTGGGCGAGCGGGCTCGAGCGCAACGTCCGGCAGTGCCTGATGGACTTCGCCATCCCGCTCGAGCTCCGATCGACGGTCGTCGAGATTCGCGGCCGCGACCGGGTCGAAAGCGTCGTCGTGGCCAGGGTCGATGACTCGCTCGCGCATGTCGCCGGGACCGAGCGGGTCATTCCCTGCGACACCCTGCTCCTTTCGGTCGGCCTCATCCCCGAGAACGAGCTTTCCAAGCGGGCCGGGGTCGAGCTCTCGCCCCTCACGGGCGGCGCGGTCGTCGACGAGACGCTCATGACGTCCGTCCCCGGCGTCTTCTCCTGCGGCAACGTCCTCCACATCCACGACGTCGCCGATTGGGCCTCTTTCGAAGGCTTCGCGGCCGGCGAGAGCGCCGCCCGCTACGCGGCGGGGGAGAGGGCGGTCGGGGCGACGGTCCGGGTCGCGGCCGGGCCCGACGTCAAGTACGTTCTGCCCCAGTTCGTCACCGCCGGGAGGGCGGGCGTCGAGTGGAGCTTTCGGGTCGCGCGACCGGTCCGGAACGTCGAAGTCGTCGTCAAGGGGCGGACGACGGGCAGGGTCTATGCCCGCAAGAAGTTCGCGCGGCTGCTGCCGTCCGAGCTCCAGAAGATCAAGGTCCGGCCGGCGCTTGAAGAAGACATCGAGGTCGGATGCCATGAATGAGCGGGCCCCGATCGCCGACCGCCTGACGTGCGTCCTCTGCCCGGTCGGCTGTGAGCTCGAGGTCGGGAAGGACGCCGCCGGCGGCCTCGAAGTTCAAGGAAATCAATGCGATAAGGGTGTCCCCTTTGCCGTCGAGGAAGTGCTCCGCCCGATGAGGAATCTGGCGACATCCGTTCCCGTCAGGGGCACGGCGGCGAAGATGGTCTCGGTCCGGCTGAGCGGGCCGGTCCCGCGCGATAGGCTCTTTCCCATCCTGGCCGAGATCGCCAGGCTCCGGCCCGAGGCCCCCGTCCGCCGCGGCCAGGTCCTCATCGCCGACGTCCTCGGCACGGGCGCCGACGTCATCGCCACCCGTTCCGTCGCGGTCACTTGATATCATTCACGATCTTGAGGTTTCCGACGAAGCTATCCAACTGAGATTCCGCAATCTTAAGACTATAGCTCCCGATATCTTTGCGAGGAATTACGTCGATACAACGCTTCGACCAGGTGATTCCGGTTGCGGCCCTCCGTTGGGAGGGTTTGCGCAACAAACGGACACTTTCTCTTAGCTCAGTAAACACCTCGATCAAAACATATTCAGACAGCTCCTCTACCTCGATCGGATATGAGCCCACACCAGTCCATAAGACCGAGTCCGCTTTATTCGATATTGCGATGCCTGCTTCTAAGAGCCGTTTGGCAACGATGGATTTAATCTTATCGCCGAGTTCGATAGAGTTCTGGACATCAGCATCAATATCGGCGAAATAGATGACGGATCTCAAGCCTTCAAGTTGACGAGGCCGTATGGAATTGACGGCCTGAGAATCCCCCTCCGCCAACCGATAACAATTGCCTATCAAGATGAGATATAAAAATATTTGTTGTACCGAGTTTCGCTTCGTCATTTAAGCCATCCTCTCCTATACAACGGCATCAGCGCACGCCCCTCTACATCGGGAACAAGGACCTGGTCCTGAAGGTCGAGGAATTCATCCGCGGGCTCGACGGCTGACTCAGCTTCAGCGGCACACCCGCGAGATCCGGCAATGAGCTTCTTTTGGCCCAATCTCTTGCTGACTCCCAATCAAGGCAGAACTCATCGAGTTGGTCCTTGGCCTCCATCAGGGCAAATTTGCTGATATCTTCTTCTCGCACAAGCTCTACCCATACAGAATCCCAGGTGATATAGCCATGCGGGTTTCCCAACTTGCAGCTCTTCCTATCCTTTCTCCGATTACAGCGCCATTCTTTATATTGAGAGACTCAATATAAACCACCAAATCAACATAGTTCAGACCACAGAGCTGTTCCTTTACTACCTCGCTGGCCTGTTGAGAATTAGGGCTTGAAGCACTACCGTGAATGGATGGCTGGAGAGCTATGATTAAGAAAGCTGTCATACAGCTGAGGGTTCTCATTTGCGCTTCTTATTAATGCTCTATCTTGAAAGCCAATCCCCCGCTAACTGCCAGTCTGCACAGAATTCTCGGACCTGGTCCTTGACCTCGTCCAAGATGAATGCACCTAAGTCCTCTCGGCGCACAAGATCTACCCAAACGATATCCCACGTGACATAGCCATGGGGATTTCCCAATGTCGGCGCTCTTTTCAAGGTTGCTTCCTCAAGAAGTTCTGTCTGTACTTGGATGATCAGATGGTTCTTCAGGGCTCTTTCATTGAGGGTAAAGGAGTTAACAACAATTGAAAGCACCGCGCCTTGTTCATCCCCAAGTGCGAGCCCGGCGTTGTCAAGGATCTTCTTGACGGCTCTTTCTATTTTCTGCTCAATTTCCGTGCTCCCCGAAATCTCAAAAGGGCTAACCCAAACCACTAAATTAACAGATATCAAGCCTTTGAGTTGTTCGCACACCTTGTTATTTATTCGTTGGGAGGCCTGGATTGGCAAGTCACATTGGACGATTAGCAGGAGGGCCATAGATACAAGGACTATGGGATAATAAGCGCTTTTCATCTTACCCTTTCTTCTTTGATTTTTGGGCATATTTATTTGCATATTGCTCAACTCGTTGTTTTTCATAAGGCAAATTTTTATCTTTTTCATACTGCTTGATAAATTCTCTCGTTGTTCTTGCTGCTTGGTCGGCGTGTCCAAGCTCATGTCGGGCTGTGCGCTTTGTCTCTCTTGTATTTTTATAAAGGCCAGAGTCGATCGTAATCGTTCCTCTCTTCAGGCTCCATTTGCCTGAATCCTGAAAGGCCTCTCCCGCGTCTTTAATTACCTCAGCGGGAATATTATCATAATCATATTCCACCGGATTCAAATCAGGCACGAAGCTCCCAAGGTCGGCATCCTCCCCAGCATCTCCATAATCGATAATTAAGTCCGGAGCGCCTTGGCCTTGAAATAACGCCAACGTCTCACGGATCATCCTGCTTTTGGAGGCTAGAGCCTCAAAAATGACCCGGAGTTTGGGGTCTCGATAAATGACCTCCCTGCCGTCTGGGTCAAAAAAAGTAATAGGATTGTTATGACAAAATGAGTAGAGATTCCATAGTTGCGGATCTATTAGGGCCTCCTCTTTATTCATACTCGGATCGACGGACAGCCAACGATAGTAGAAGCTGGCATGATAACGAGCCCCAAAGTAATCGAGCCCGGATTCGACATCCCGCTCCTTGCCCGAGAACTTCATGGTCGGGTCATAGGTTGCAACCCAAGTTCTTTGGATTCCCCCGTAGGGATCATAGGCGGCCGAGTAAACGACGGCACCTGAGTTGTCGGTCACAACTCTCGTCGAGTTGATTTGGTCGGAGGCATAGTAATAGTAGTCGGTCCCCCCTTTATACTCCGCGACAAGCTGATTCCCGACATAGATATAGTCCCTG
>JAXDAV010000040.1:0-14476 GCA_034679465.1 Candidatus Aminicenantota bacterium
TGAACGGCCCGCCGCCGGAGCTGCTCCTGGGCGGCCGCAGGCAACGATCTCGCATCTTTGTTCTTCATGAAGGCAGTCTATCATATCAAATCATAAAAAGAAAGTTATTTATTGCTCTGATGAATAAGAATTAAGGTTTGACCCCGTCTGATGCTGCGGCGCGAAGTTGGCCCGAGGATACGAGGTACTCGTTGAGAAGGGACTTCGGTCCAGCTCAATCCGAAGATAGCCGCCTCGCGAGGGCCGGCCGAGATCCCCAATTTAATGGGCTAAGCCGGAATGTCGCCCTGTATATATAACTTGACATATTAAATATTAAGGGTTATTCTGGAGCCATGAAGCCACGGGCCTTGGGGCGGGTAATCCTGAGAGCCCTCCGAACCTTTCCGGCGATTGTCGTAACCGGGCCGCGCCAATCCGGCAAAACGACCCTGCTCAAAGCCCTGTGCGGCCGGACGCACGCATTCGTCACGCTCGAGGACCCCGACGTCCGCATCCGGGCCAAGGAGGACCCGCTCGCCTTTCTGGCCCGCTGGAAACCCCCGGTCATCATCGACGAGATCCAGTACGTTCCCGAGCTGCTCTCCTTCATTAAGACCCGGATCGACGCGGATAGGAGGGCGGGGCAGTGGCTCTTTACCGGCTCGCAGCATTTTGGCCTGATGCAGGGCATCAGCCAGTCACTGGCCGGGCGGGTCGCGGTGCTTTCGCTCCTCCCGTTCTCCCTGGCTGAACGGATCGGGCGCGGCGATACGACCCTGGCCGCCGGGGAATGGGCGAGCAACCTGAGGTCCCTCACGCCCAGGGACATCAATATCCCCCTGGCCGAGATCCTCCTCAGGGGAAGCTATCCCGAGATCGCCAGCCGGAGGTCCGTCGACCGCCAACTTTGGTGCGGTTCCTATATTGCTACGTTCCTCGAGCGGGATGTCCGGAACCTGGCCCACCTCGGCGATCTCAGCCAGTTCGAGAGGTTCCTCAGGCTTTGCGCCGCCAGGACGGGCCAGCTCCTCAACCTGTCCGATCTGGCCCGCGACATCGGGGTGAGCATCCCGACGGCCAAGCGGTGGCTGTCCGTTCTAGAGGCCGGATACCAGGTCTTCCTCCTCTATCCCTTCTACCAGAACCTAGGCAAGCGCCTGGTGAAGAGGCCGAAGATGTATTTCACCGACACAGCGTTGGCCTCTTATCTCCTGGGACTGCACGACAGGGAGGCGCTCCTCAACAGCCCCAGTTTCGGGGCCCTCTTCGAGACCTTGGTCATCACAGACGTCTGGAAGAGGTTCCTCCATGGCGGCGAGATGCCGTCCTTGTTCTATCTCCGGACGCAGGACGGGCTGGAGATCGACCTGCTCATCGAGCTCGGGCAGGAGCTCTCCCTATTCGAGATCAAGAGCGCGATGACAGCCTGGCCCAAGCATGCCGACTCTCTGGGACGCTTCCTTAGCGGGCTGAGATCGCCCGTGCGGACAGCTGGGGTCATCAGCAGGGCGGCCGGTCGGTTCCCGTTGAAGAAGGGCATCGACCACTTCAACTGGAAGGATGTCCTCGGGATCTAGCCGGGTCCTCTCCGGCCGTTCCAGACGGGGTCAAACCATAATTCTTAAAAAAGAAGGGACCGGGTCTTCGCAAGCCTGCTCGAGGCGATCGTATCGCCTCCGGCATTGCGAAGACCCGGTCCCTTCTTTTTTGGTCCCTTCTTTTTTAAGAATTAAGGTTTGACCCCGTCTGATGCTGCCGTCTCACCCCCAGGGGTGAGACAATTTTTGGTAATTTCACCCAGGCAATGCTCACCCCGGGTGATTGACGCATTTTGGCACTGGAGCAAAATACGTTGCGAATGAGAAAACATACCGTCCGCCGCTCGTCCCTAAGAAATAGGGTTTCTCGCGGATCCCTGGTTGGTCATCCGAGATCACGGAGGACAGGCTATATGGGAAAAATCCTGAGGAGCCCCATAATTGACAGGGCGCACACACAAGGCACAGAGCGCACACCGGATGCACACAGGGAACACGGGCGCACACACAGGGCACAAGACACACACAGGGCGTCCCATAATTGACAGGAATTGTCCATAAGGTTAAGATTACGGGATAAAAAATGGCATCGAACCTGGGCGAACTGCTCCTGCGGGAAAAGATCCTTTCCGCCGACCAGCTGAAGTCCGCCCTCGAATTCCAGAAGAAGAACAGCCTCCCCGTCGGCACCTCGCTCGTCCAGCTCGGCTACCTGACCGAGGAGGACATCGCCCAGGCCCTCAGCCGCCAGCTCGGCTACCCCTACATCGACCTCGACCAGTTCGACGTCTACTCCGAGGTCATCACGCTCATCCCGGTCGACGTGGCCAAGAAGCACATGGTCATGCCGATCCACCGGATCCGGAACTTCCTGACCCTGGCCATGGTCGACCCGACCGATCTCGAGATCATCGAGGACGTCAAGTTCCGGACCGGCCTCTCGATCCAGCCCGTCATCGCCTCCGAGACGGGCGTGGTCAACGCCATCAACAAGTACTATGGCACGGCCGACGCCATCCGGGTCAAGAAGATCATCGAGGACATCGCCCTGGCCGACGACGGCCGGGTCAACATCATCGAGGACGACGACGGGACCGAGGTCCTTACGGACGCCGACTCCGAGGCCGAAGAGGCCCCGATCATCAAGCTGGTCAACCAGACCTTCATCGACGCCATCAAGCGGGGCGCGAGCGACGTCCACTTCGAGCCCTACGAGACGAGCTTCCGGGTCCGCTACCGCATGGACGGCGACCTCTACGAGATCGTCAGCCTGCCCCTGAAGTACCGCGGCCCGGTCATCTCGCGCGTCAAGATCCTGTCGAACATGGACATCGCCGAGAAGCGCCTGCCCCAGGACGGCCGCATCAAGATGCGCCTGCGCCTGGACAACGGCAAGAAGAAAGAGGTCGACATGCGCGTCTCCTCCCTGCCCACGCTGTGGGGGGAGAAGATCGTCTCCCGCATCCTCGACAAGGAGATGCTCAAGCTCGACCTGACCCAGCTCGGCTTCGAGGACGAAAGCCTGGCCGTGTTCGAAGAGGCCATCCACAAGCCCTGGGGCATCATCCTGGTCTCCGGGCCGACCGGGTCGGGCAAGACCAACACCCTCTATTCGGCCATCTCGACCATCAACTCGCCGGACATGAACATCATGACCGCCGAGGACCCGGTCGAGTTCAACGTCCCGAACATCAACCAGGTCCAGATCAAGGAGGAGATCGGCCTGACCTTCGCGGCCTGCCTGCGGGCCTTCCTCCGCCAGGACCCCGACATCATGCTCGTCGGCGAGATGCGCGACTCCGAGACGGTCGATATCGCCATCAAGGCCGCCCTGACCGGGCACCTCGTCTTCTCCACCATCCACACCAACGACGCGGCCAGCTCCATCACCCGCATGGAGAACATGGACGTCGAGCCGTTCCTCATCGCCGACTCGCTCGTCCTCGTGGCCGCCCAGCGCCTGGTCCGGCGCCTCTGCAAGAAATGCGCCCAGCCCCACGCCCTGCCGGAGGCCACCCTGCTCGAGATGGGCTACCAGAAGAGCGAGATCAAGGGCCTCCAGGTCATGAAGCCCGGCGGCTGCGACTCCTGCAACCGGACCGGCTACAAGGGCCGGACCGCCCTGTTCGAGATCATGAAGGTCGATGACGACATTCGGGACATGATCCTGGCCCGGGCCCAGTCCCGGGAGATCAAGAGAAAAGCGATCGAGAAGGGCATGCTGACGCTCCGGCGCAGCGGCCTCATCAAGATCAAGAACGGCGTCACCTCGGTCGAGGAAGTCTTGCGCGAAACGGTCCGGGACGAATGAGAAGGACCGGACCCGAGCCGGAACGGAGGTTCCCATGGCCAAGCCCATTTTCGAGCTGTTGAAAGCCTGCGTCGAGGCCGACGCCAGCGACCTGCACGTCACGACCTACATCCCGCCGCGCATCCGGGTCCACGGCGCCCTCAAGGACCTGGAGCACCCGCCCCTGACGCCGGCCGAGACCAAAGAGGCGATCTACAGCATCATGACCGACAAGCAGAAGCGCCTCTTCGAGGAGAAGCTCGAGATCGACTTCTCGTTCGGGGTCAAGGAGCTCGGCCGCTTCCGGGCCAACGTCTTCATGCAGAAGGGCGCGGTGGCCGGGGCCTTCCGCCGCTTCCTGCCCTCGATGTGGAGCTTTGCCCAGCTGGGCATCCCCCAGCGCATCCAACAGCTCTGCTACCTGCCGCGGGGCCTCGTCCTCGTCACCGGCCCGACCGGCTGCGGCAAGTCGACGACCCTGGCCTGCATGATCGAGCACATCAACTCCGAGCGCGCGGTCCACATCGTCACCATCGAGGACCCCATCGAGTACTACCTGACGCCGCGCAAGGCCATCATCAACCAGCGCGAGCTCTACGCCGATACCCAGTCCTACGGCAACGCCCTGCGCTCGGTCCTGCGCGAGGACCCGGACGTCGTCCTGGTCGGCGAGATGCGCGACTTCGAGACGGTCGAGGCCTGCATGCGCGTCGCCGAGACGGGCCACCTGACCTTCTCGACCCTGCACACCAACTCGGCCGTCGAGTCGATCAGCCGCATCATCGACATCTTCCCCAGCCAGTACCAGGCCCAGGTCCGGATCACGCTGTCGATGTCGCTCGAGGCCGTCATCACCCAGGCCCTCCTGCCGCGCGCCGACGGCAAGGGCCGGGTCCTGGCCATGGAGATCATGATCCCCAACCCGGCCATCCGCAACCTCATCCGCGAGAACAAGATCCATCAGATCTACTCGGCCATGCAGATGGGCCAGGAGAAGTTCGGGATGCAGACCTTCAACCAGTCCCTGGCCAACCTGTACTTCCGCAAGCTGGTCGGCCTCGACATGATCATGAGCATGACCTCCAACCCGGAGGAGCTGACCGACATCATCCAGCGCCGCGAGGGCGTCAAGCTCGGTCCGAACGGCCAATCCGTATCAACCAGGAAATAGGGGCCGCCCCCAGCAAGCGAGGTGAACGATGCCGACTTATGTCTGGAAAGGTAAGAACCGCTACGGGGACACGGTCGGGGGCGAGCGCGTCGCCGCCTCCAAGGAAGAGGTGAGCCGCCTGCTCCAGAAGGACCAGATCTCGGTCCTCAGCGTCGCCCCGGCCAAGGCCGCGCTCAAGATCCCCTTCCTCAAGAGGGAAAAGGTCAAGATGAAGGACCTGGCCGTCTACAGCCGCCAGCTCTCGGTCCTCATCGACGCCGAACTGCCCCTCATCCAGAGCCTGGGCATCCTGGAAGAACAGCAGAAGAACACCTACTTCAAGCAGGTCATCAAGACGGTCAAGGACGACGTCGAGGCCGGCTCGACCCTGAACCAGGCCAAGAGGAAGCACCCCAAGGCCTTCGACGACCTCTACTGCAACCTCATCGCCTCGGGCGAGCAGTCGGGCTCGCTCGACATCATGCTCCGGCGCCTCTCGGAGTTCATCGAGAAGAACGTCCGCCTCCGGGCCAAGGTCAAGCAGGCCATGATCTATCCCGTGGCCATCGTCATCTTCGCCATCACCGTGGCCGTCTTCCTGCTCTGGAAGGTCATCCCGGTCTTCGCCAACATCTTCCGCGACCTCGGGGCCGAACTGCCCGGCCTGACCGCCTTCATCGTCGCCTTGAGCGATTTCGTCCAGAAGTACATCCTCCTCATCTTCGGCGGCGTCATCGCCCTCGTGCTGGCCTTCCGCTATTACCGGAGCACGACCCCCGGCCGCTGGACGACCGACCGCCTGTTCCTCAAGATGCCCCTCTTCGGCTCACTCCTCTACAAGGTCGCCATGACCCGGGTGACCCGGACCCTGGCCACCCTCATCTCGGGCGGCGTGCCCATGCTCGAGGCCCTGAAGATCACCTCGACGACCGCCGGCAACGTCATCATCGAGAAGGAGATCACCGACGCCCGCCGGCTCGTCTCCGAGGGCAAGACCATGGCCGAGTCGTTCAAGCAGTCCGGGAAGTTCCCGACCATGATGCTCCAGATGATCAACGTCGGCGAGGCCACGGGCACGCTCGACGAGATGCTGTCGAAGCTGGCCGCCTTCTACGACGAGGAGGTGGACAACTCCGTGGCCGCCCTGCTCTCCATGCTCGAGCCCATCCTGCTCATCTTCGTCGGGGCCATCGTCGGCGGCCTGGTCGTTTCCATGTACCTGCCGATCTTCAATCTCATGCAGGCGTTCTAGGGAGCGAAGAGAGGAGAAGCGGGAGCACCCCCGATGAGAGCCCGGCGCGACGGACAGGGGCCCGCGATCGAGCGGAGGCATATCCTCCTCTACAATGTTTATCGGCTGGTCGTCCTGACCTCGCTCCTCGTCTCGGCCCTCATCATCCAGCTCTCCTCGCCCGACGCGGCGCCGAACCTGCCCTTCTTCTATCTCGTCGTCGCCGGCTACGGGCTCGCGGCCGTCTATTTCGGCCTCTATGTCCTGGGCTGCGGCCTCGTCTTTCAGGCTTTCCTGCAGGTCGTCTGCGACCTCTTTCTCATCACCGCCTTCGTCTATATCTCCGGGGGCCTGGCCTCCTCGATGTATTTTCTCTATCTCTTCCCGATCATGGCCGCGGGCCTGGTCATCTCCGGCCGGGCCGGCTTCCTGGCCGCGGCCCTCTCGGCCGTTCTCTTCGGCGTCCTCGCCGACGGACTCTATTTCGGCTTCATCCCCGCCTTCCGGCCCGAGCACGTCGTCCGGACTTCGCTCGGGACCATCCTGGGCACGATGTTCCTCGCCTGGGGCGTCTTTTTCGTCATCGCCGCCCTGATGAACAAGCTGACGGACAGCCTCCGGCGGACGCGAGAAGCGCTCCGGAACGCGGAAAGGGAGCTCCTCGTCCGGGAGCGGTTGTCCGAAGCCGGCCGCGTCTCGGCCAGCCTGGCCCACGAGATCCGCAACCCCCTGGCCGCCATCTCGGGCTCCGTCCAGGTGCTTAAAAAAGAGATCCGCCTGAACCCCGAACAGCAGGAGCTCATGGCCATCGTCCTCAAGGAATCGGAGCGGGTCTCCCACAGCCTGGAGCAGTTCCTGGATTTCGCCCTGCCCTCGAAGCAGGTCTTCTCCCCGATCAACCTGCGCGACATCCTGGACGAGACCATCAAGATCCTGCAGGCCGGCGGCGAGCTCAACGGCAAGGTCGCGCTCGAAGGGAACTTCCGGACGGCCGACGCCCCCTACTTCGGCAACGCCGGCCAGTTCAAGCAGGTCTTCTGGAACCTCCTCAAGAACGCCGTCAAGGCCATGCCCGACGGGGGCCGCCTGCGGCTCGAGTTCGCCGAGCCCCGCAAGAGGGACCTCCGCATCGTCGTCGCCGACACCGGCCGGGGCATGACCGACGAGGACCAGGCCCACCTGTTCGAGCCCTTCTATTCGGGGTTCGAGGACGGCCGGGGGCTGGGCCTGTCGATCGTCCGCAGGATCATCGACGACTACGACGGCCGGATCGACGTCCGCTCCGAGGTCGGCCGGGGGACGGAGATCGTGATCACCCTGCCCCAGCGCAAGGCCGCGGGGGCGTGAGGGCCGAGCCATGGAAACGATCCTGATCATCGACGATGAAAAGAGCCTCCTCGACCTGCTCACGGTCGTCTTCCGGAAGGAGGGCTACGCGGTCAAGTCCGCCCTCTCCGCCGCGGGGGGCTTCGAGATCCTGGGCCGGGACGAGATCGACCTCGTGGTCACCGACATCAAGATGCCCGGCGCGGACGGCATGGACATCCTCCGTTACGCCCGGGAGAACAAGCCCGACCTGCCGGTCATCCTCATCACCGCTTACGGCAGTATCGCCCAGGCCGTCGAGGCCCTCAAGGCCGGGGCCCTGGACTATGTCGTCAAGCCCTTCGACGTCGAGGAGCTGAAGATCATCGTCGGACGGGGGCTGGCCGGCCGGCGCCTCAAGCAGGAGAACCTCCTCCTCAAGCGGGACCTCAAGGACCGCTACGGCTTCGAGCAGATGATCGGGAAAAGCCGGCCGATGCAAGACATCTACACCCTCATCGAGAAAGTCGCCTCGACGGACTCGACCGTGCTCATCACCGGGGAGAGCGGGACCGGCAAGGAGATGGCCGCCCGGGCCGTCCACCTCCAGGGCGCCCGCCGCGACCATCCCTTCGTCTCCATCAACTGCGCGGCCCTGCCCGAGAACCTGCTCGAGTCGGAGCTCTTCGGCCACGTCCGGGGTTCCTTCACCGGCGCCGTTTCGGACAAGAAGGGCATGTTCGAGCTGGCCCAGCGGGGGACGCTCTTCCTCGACGAGGTCGGCGAGATGTCGCCCTGGACCCAGGTCAAGCTCCTCCGGGCCCTCCAGGAACGGAAGGTCCGCCGGGTCGGCGGGGCCGACGAGGTCCCCGTGGACGTGCGCATCATCGCCGCGACGAACCAGGACCTCAAGAAGAGGATCGCCGAGGGCAAGTTCCGCGAGGAGCTCTTCTACCGCCTGAACGTCATCTCCATGGACATGCCGCCCCTGAGGAAAAGGGTCGAGGATATCCCCATCCTCATCGCTCACTTCCTGCAGAAGTACTGCGACAAGATGGGCAAGAAGCCGAAGCGCTTCACCCCCGACGTCGTCTCGCTCCTCGAGGGCTACGCCTGGCCCGGCAACATCCGCGAGCTCGAGAACGTCATCGAGCGCATCGTGGCCATCGAGGACCGCGAGACCGTCACCGTCACCTGCCTGCCCCAGGAGATCGTCTCCCCCCAGAAGAAGAAGCTCGAGACCCAGGAGCTCTTTGCCCCCGGCTTCAACCTGACCCGCCACCTCGACGAGCTGACCAAGAAGTACATCCAGGAGGCGCTCGCCCTCACCGGCGGCAGTCTCCAGAAAGCGGCCCCGCTCCTGGGCCTGAGCTACCGGACCATCCGCTACCTCATCGGCAAATACGACCTGAACCAGGTCCGCAAGGCCGAGAAGCGGAACGGCAACGGCGACCGCAACCCATCCTGATAGACAAAAAATGGCAACAATGACAAACATTGGCTACATTCCTTGTGTCGGACTCATGACAATAATTGCATGTAATTTAATATCAGCATCTTATAAGCGTTATCATCTTGGCACGCTTATTGCTATAATAGTGGCGTCCACTTTGAGTGGCAAAACAACCCGGCTGAAGAGATCAGCCAGGGAATCTTAAAGGAGGTTTTCAATGTTCAAAAAGATGAGAGGATTCACCCTCATCGAGCTGTTGATCGTCGTCGCGATCATCGGCATCCTGGCCGCTCTGCTCATCCCGAACGCTCTGTCGGCCATGCAGAAGGCCAAGCAGAAGTCGGCGATGAAGGAGATCATGACGATCTCCACTGGCTGTCTGGACTACATCACCGACCACGGCGACTGGACGGGCGTCACGCAAGCCGGGCTGTTTGCGGCTGGCGCAGGCATCCCGGCCAGCATCGGCGGCTTCTATCTCAAGGCTTGCCCGATCAACGATCCTTGGAACACACCCTATAACGGCTGGATCGGATTGGGTGCGAATGCGGGCGGTTACATCAGCGGGACGGCTGATCTTGCTTCCATCGGCAACGAGGATTTCGTCATAGCGACCTACGGTAGAAACGGGGCTGCCAGCACGGAGTATTCGTTCGATTCTTCTGAGGCGACCCAAGAAGGGTATTTCTACAATGTCTCCAGCATGGCCGATTTTGACAACGACATGGCCTGCTGGAACGGTAACTGGATCGTCGGGCCCTCGACGGTTAACGTTACCCCTGGCGGCACCGCGCCCTGACCTTAGCTTAACCGAACGCACTCTAACAGGGGGCGGCTTCGGCCGCCCCCTGTTCTTTTCTCTCGATTATGCCTTGCGTAGAGAAACTCATTAAGATGCTTCCGCCGGCGCATATTCCGGGATCAACTGGATTGCCAATATTGCCTGTATATACGCCAACACCCAGCATGAGCGTGGTGCTGAAACCAATATTCATTGCGGCGGTGAATAGCCCGACGGCGAAAGGGATTGGACCGATTATCCCGCTTCGTGATACTCGTCGTCTGCATTGACGTCCCAAACCGAGCGGCCCTCCCCCAGGACATTCCCGATCGCGCGGAGCGCCGTCAGCATCGAGTGATCTTGGTTATTGTAACGATGGAGGCCGTTGCGGCCCATGGTCTGAAGGTTGGAAAAGGAGGAGAGGTAGTCCTTGATGGTCTCGATATGGGATCTGTAGGCGGCATCATAAACGGGGTAGGTCTTCTTCGACCGGATGACCGTCCCGTCGACGATCTGGCTCTGTTCGGCCAGGCTAAGGGTCGCCAGCTCCTCGGCGGCCAGGCGACGCAGATCGCTGTCGGGTCTCGTCCAGATCTCATCGGTTTCGAAACAGAAGTATTCCAGGCCCAGCGACGTGAAACGGTTGTCGGGGACCATGAACGGGCTCCAATTCTTGAAGTTCTGGATTCGGCCGACCCGGACCTCGGGGGAATGGATATAGATCCAATTGTCCGGGAAGACGTGTTCCTTCTCGATGATGAGGCCGACGGTGAAGAAATCCCGATAACGGAGGCCCTTCGCTGCCTGGATCACGCGCTCCGGAGGGAGCGGATCCATGGACAGGATGAGTTCCTGGAGTGGTGCGCTGGACAAGAAATGGTCCCCATGGATCTCGTCCTGTCCCTGGGAAGACCTGATGAGGGCGGAGAGGACGCGCCCGTTCCCGTGTCGCAGACGTTCGACCCGGGTCCCGAGCTCAATCCTCCCGCCCCGGCTTTCGATGATCTCCCGGGCTTTAGCCCACATCTGCCCGGGACCTCTCCGCGGATACTGGAATTCGTCGATCAGCGTAGTGACCCGGCCGCTCTTCATGAGCCCGAATGAATCCAGGACGGCCCGGAACAGGGACAGGCTCTTGATCCTCTGAGCGGCCCAATCGGCCCGGAGCTCGCGGCAGGATATTCCCCAGACTTTTTCCGTGTAGGTCTTAAAGAAGATCTGAAAAAGCCTCTTGCCGAAGTTTTTGGTGACCCAATCCTCGAACGTGACGATATCCTTCGAGGGCCTGACCTGGGTGGCAAGGTAGCTGAAAGCGACGCGGCAGGCCTCCCAGGGCCCCAGATTATAGAGGGCGTTCAGGGGCTTGAGGGGATAGTAGAAATAGCGGTTTTTATAATAGATCCTCGAGAGGCGAGGGCGGGTCAGGAACTCCGGCCCCATGATCTCGTGCCAGAGCTTCTTGACCTCGTCGGACTTCGTGAAAAACCGGTGACCGCCGATATCGAACAGGTAGCCTTTGTAATCGACAGTCTTAGAGATCCCTCCGACTTGGCGGTCTTGTTCGAAAACAAGTGCTTCAAAGCCATTCTTGACGGCCGCGTGCGCGGCGGTCAGGCCCGCCGGACCGGCTCCTATGATCATGACCCGGCTCATCGCATCTTCTCCCTCCGATCTTAGAAGCCCTTGGCAGGCAAGACTTCATAAAGCCGGGGCCGGGACTGGCTGAGCCCTCGGGTGATGAGCTGCGCCTCTGCCCGGTTCCCGGTCCGTACATAGGCGACAGCCAACCGGTTCAGGAGACGCTCCCGTGTGTCAGGGGCCCGCTCGATCTGCAGGGCCGCTTCCAGGAAGAACACGGTCGCCGCGAAATCACCGGCCATCTCAGCCTTTCGGGCCAGCGCCGAAAGCTCGACCACATCGACCTCGTCGGGCCGGCGGTCGGTAAAAAGAGCGTCGAGTCTGGCCCGGAAATTCTCCGAGTATGCGAAGAACAGATCCTGCGGCTCGGTCACGAGTCTAAAACCGCCGGAACTCCCGGCCAACGAGGGGATGGCTTGGCCGGCTTTCACCTTGTCGCCCTCTATTCTGAGGGGATAAAGCAACCCCCTCGTTATAGTCCCGACGTAGAGGTAGACGCGGCGCCCGGGATAACACCTGACCGAAGAAATATTCTCCGGTCCGCGATCCCGTGCGTAGACAAGCCGATTCTTGAGCAGCGGATCATTGTTCAGGAAGCCAGAGCCCCAGAGACCGTCTGGGAAATGAGGCTCGGGAGAAAAAAGGATCTTCATAATAATTAAGGCGTCCCCGAGCGGCAAGCGTGCCAAGGTGTTGTTGATGCGTTCGGTGACGCCTCGGAAATCCTGGGCCATGTATACGGCTGGGGACTTCGTATATGGTGGCGCGGTCCATCGGGGAAATGTGAATCCGAAGGCGAATAGTGTTCCGAGACCAAGACCCCAGGCCAGACCTTTCTTGACGGCCTGCGGCTTCATTCTCACGAAGGCCCGGGAGATAAGGTTTGGCGTCTTATGTATTCCCCGGACCGTCATCAAGAGAAGAAGAGGCAGCCCTTCGAAGTACATGCGGGCTCCGATGAGAACAAAGTTCCCCCAGTATATGAAGAGAGCAAGTGCGAGAGATAGGAAGCTTAGGGCCGTGAACAGATCGACCGCGGATTTCTTCCTCTCTTCCTTCAATGGGATGACAAAGGGGATGAGGAACAGAAGCGACGAGAGAGGCCAGCCAAAAAGGTATTTATTTATGGCGGCGAGGTTCTCTCCGGTCAAGTAAAGCCCCTGACCGAGCGTGTGCGGGATCCCCGTGTATCCGGCGTTGCCGAAGCCGATGCCATGGTCCTCGCCGTACTTGACGATGTATCCCATCCGCAGAGGGTGGCCGTTCGTCAGTTGGTTATAGACCATAAGGCTGGCCGCGGCCAAGGAGAGCGTTATCCCGAAAGCGAAGAGGTTCCGCCAGGCCGGTCGAGGTCGTTTGAGGACCTGAAATCCGTAATAAAGCACCCAGGGGACCGAAACGGCGACGACGTTGTAAGGCCTGATCAAGAACGCCAACCCGAGCGAGCTGCCGGCGATGAGGCCGTTGAGGAAGGTCGGCGCCTTCATCGACCTGAACAGGAACAGGAGAGAAAGGGAGAAAAAAAGCATGCTGGCCGTATGTGAGAGCATCGTCGAAGATGTCATTAGGAACCAGAGGGACAAAGCTCCCAATACGGCTGCGAGACGTCCCTCGGATTCCCCGTATATCTCCCGGCCAAGACGATAGAAGACGAAGACCGATGCGGCCGCGAGGAGGGGATTGATGATCCAGGGGGCTCCTGCCAACAATCCGAATGCCAGGATCAGAGGAAAGCCTGGCGGATACTGGCTGTACCACCGTCCGTTATTGATGATGTGGGTGAAGGTGAAGGCGTCCCCGCCGCACGGAGAGGGAACGAATAACTTGCCGAGACTGAAGATCTTGGCCTGAAAGAGATAGCCGATCTCGTCATTGATGTGAGGAATGTGCTTGAAAAAAACCCAGGAGATTATATTGGTCACGACGAAGACAAAGAGGGCGCTAAGAACGACAAGGCCGGGAATCCGGGGATTAAAAAGTTTTGCCCGTTGCCCGCTCATCGTCTTCCGGACGATAATACACCGAACTTCTATGGGAGGACAATAAAAGAACGCAGCTGGCCGGAGGCCCACTGCAAGCGGATCTGGGGCGCGGCGCTCTGGGCCGTGTCGGTGATGTTACCTCTTCCGCTGGAATGCCGGACCACGACGTCAAAGGCATCGAAAGAAAATGATATCGACGATCGGCGTCTTGTTGGCGATCCAGGGCCTGATCCAGCACCTAGGCATGGAACTCCAATAAAGAGGGTCGATTTCCCGGACGGTCCTAGGCAGGTCAATAGGATCTTCGTCCTTGTGGTAGCCCGCAATGGCCATCCTGGGCTTGAAGTTCGAGATAACCTCCTTCGCCCCCCGCAAGGCCTTTTGCTCCGAGCCCTCTACGTCCATCTTGATAAAATCCACTCGGGACAACCCTAATTCCCGGACGATGCTGTCAACGGTCGTCAGCGGAACAAGGAGGCCTGTCCGATCACGGACCAGTTCGACTCCACTTCCGCCGGAGTTATCGGCCCGGAAGAGCTCCAGTTCTGTGTCCCTGTCCGATACACCCTTGGGATAGAGAATGACCCTCTTCTCCAGGATCTCTGCGCGGAATGTCCTTGACAAACACTCGATGGACTGGGGGTCGATCTCGATGGCCACGACCAACAGGGCTCCCGCGTTCAGCGCCTGCCGGGTAAACGTCCCAAAGTGGGCCCCGCAGTCGAGAACGATGTCGCCCTTGAGGACCTCCACTCCGGCCGTTCTATACAGGCCGTTTTCGGTGGATGCCAGCTCCCAGGGAAGTTCTCCGACCTCCTGGTCTTTGGCATCTGTCCAAAACCGGCCGCTGGGGGTATCCCAGAAGATCATTTGGCTGGCTTCGTCTCTATAAAGCAGATTGCGTTCGCGCATATATCGGTCTTGGGCTTCCCTCTGCCTTTTTTCGTAGTCTGCGGCCTGATCACGCCAATTCGAGGGACAGAATCTTCGCAGGAGGAGGCTAGTGTAGTGCGTCTAACGCTTCTTTACAATTAGCGATTTTGGTCAGGATTTTGTCGACCGGGGCGCTCCAGATAAAGACCCGAGGATTTTGGTTGTGATTGGACAGATAGTCTTTAATGGCGGC
>JAXDAV010000041.1:0-5847 GCA_034679465.1 Candidatus Aminicenantota bacterium
GATGCCGGGGACGCCGAGCGTCTTGACGTAGGCGACGTTGATCGTCAGATAGCAGGCCAGGACGACGAGGATGCCGAAGAAGATGGCCCGGGGGACGTTGCGGCGGGCGTCGTGGACGTCGGCCCCGCCCTCCGCGTGCTCTACGGCCTCGACCGGTATTCGGAGGACCTGGATTTCTCCCTCCTCAAGAAGGCGACGGCTTCGATCTCGCCGACTACAGCGAGTCCTTGAAGAGGGAACTCGCTTCCTTTGGCTTTGCGGTCGAAATCGAAAGCAGAAAGAAACAGACTCAAGTCCAATCCGCTTTTCTAAAGGCCGACACGCGGACCCAGATGATCACAGTCGAATTCGAGCGGGGCCTCGTCCAGCAGGTCCCCCGGAACCAGGTGCTGAAGATCAAGCTCGAAGTCGACACCGATCCGCCTCAGGGGTTCACAACGGAGGTCCGCTATCTCCTCCGGCCGGTCCCGTTCGCTATCAGGACGTTCAGCCTGCCCGGTCTCCTCGCCGGAAAGATGCACGCCGTTCTCTGCCGCGAATGGAAGAGCCGGGCCAAGGGCCGAGACTGGTACGAGCTGGTCTGGTTTGCGGCTTATCATCCCGAGCTGCATCTTGCCCACCTTGAGCAGAGGATGCGTCAAACTGGACACTGGGAGGGGCCGTCGCCGTTGACGGCAGGGGACCTACGCGATCAGCTGGCAAAGCGGATCGAAAAGGTCGACATCGGCCAGATCCGGCGCGAGGCCGAACGTTTCGTGAAGGATCCAGCCGCTTTGGCGATCTGGTCGAAGGAGTTCTTCCTGGACGTCGCTTCCCGGATTAGAATCGTATAGTGATCGGATAAGCGGGAGATACGCCCTGGCCTGGCGCGCCTATCGACTGCTCCCTTTTCCCATCGCCCCCTCGGCTTCATACCCCAGCCCCTTATACCCCCCCAGCCTGCGCCTGAACATTCGCTCGAGCATCGCGACCCTAAGGTCCGCGTAGTCGTAAATCCGGACCTCGCGCTTATTATAATGGAGGCGGTGAAGGCGCCCGGCATACTGAGCGAGTGTCCCCTTCCACGAGATTGGGAGCGTAAGGAAGAGAGTATCGAGACGAGCGTCATCGAAGCCCTCGCCGAGATAACGGCCGGTAGCAATAAGAAGCCGGTCCTCGTCATCGCCGATCGCCGCGAGCCGCTCCCGAAGCTGTTCCCTCTGCTTTTGCCGCATCCCGCCCTTGAAGACGACCACGTTTCGCACGCTTGGCCGGAAGCGCTCGGCGAACATCTCGAGATGGTCGCGACGCTCTGTGATCAGTACGGGCGAGCGCCTCTCGTGCGCGATGGCCTGCACAACGTCTTCGAAGATGAGTTGGTTCCGCGCCTCGTCGTTGATAAGGAGATCGTAGATCTCCTGGATCGCGAGTTTCTCGGGAGCAGTCCGGGGCAGGTCGAAGTCTGTAGGGCGCACGACGACCTTATGGTTAAACGGATGGGCCTCGGCCCCCTGCTTTGCTCCGACGCGGAATCGCGCCGGCCCGCACTGCATGAAGATGATCGGGTGATGGCCGTCCTTGCGCGTCACCGTCGCTGACAGCCCGAGTACGTACCTGCCCCCGAACCGGCGCGCGATCTGCTCGAAGGACACGGCCGGGATGTGATGGCACTCGTCGATGACGAGGTGGCCGTAGTCCTGAACGAAGTCGTCTACGACGCCTTTCCGGCACAGGCTTTGGATGAGAGCGACGTCGACGCGGCCGCTCGGCTTGCGCTTTCCCGAGCCAATAAAGCCGATGTCCCCGGGGGCGAGGCCCAAAAACTCCTTGAGCTGCGCGGACCATTGATCAAGGAGTTGGCGGCGGTGGACCAGGACGAGCGTGGGCACGGCGCGGGCGGCTATAATACGGGCGGCAACGACGGTCTTCCCAAAGGCTGTGGCCGCGGCAAGGACTCCGGTGTCGTGGGGGAGCAGCGCGGCGACGGCCTGTTCCTGCTCGGGGCGGAGGGTGCCCATAAAATGAAAAAGGATAGGAGAAGAACCGGGGGTTCCTGATATGCGCTTATCATCGATCGGGGCTTCGATGCCGAGGGACGTTAGGAATTCGATCGTGTCGTCGAGGCAGCCGCGCGGCAAAGCGATATGGCGAAGGTAATCCTCTGCGCACGAGATGATCCGTGGCTTGCCGAAGGTCGAGAGGCGCAGGGCCTGAGCTTTGTAGAACTCGGGATTCTGAAACGACGCGAGGCGGATGAGTCGTGATTGGAGGGCTGGGGTGAGGAGTGCCTTATCGATATAGATCGTATTGGCGAGGACGAGGGGGATCCGGGGCGGGAACGGTCCGCGCAGGGCGCGATCGGCGGAGCGGGATCGCCGCGAGGGAAGTGCGCGCCAGGGCTCAGTCTCGTCCTCGGCATCATCAGCCACGGGGAGACGAATACCGATGACATTGCCCTTGCGTGCGGCTTCTTCGACGAGGCCCTCGATCGTGTCGCGGGTGATGCGCTGGGAAGCGAGGGACGAGAGATACGACCACTGATCGGCGATGGGCGTCAGGCCCTCATCGATAAAAAGGCTATTGCCCGAGGAGGCGGCGCGGTGTTGGAGCGGGAGGGCGATGAGGTTGCCAAATCCTCCGTCGGGCATGTTGTCCTGGCTGGGGAACAGCCGGTCGTAGGAATCGAGACCGATCTCTGGGCTGAGGTCTATGGCCTCAGTGAGAAGGAGGCAACCCAGGCGCCGCGCCAAGGCGGCTGGGATGGGCTCTGCAAAGAAAAGCCAGGCGTGAGCGCCATTCCCCGAGCGGGAGCGCTCGAAGGCGACGAGTACCCCGAAGCGCAGGCACGCTTGGCGGAACGCCGCGATGTCTGCGGGCCAGTGCTTCTTATCGAAGTCCGCAGCCAGGAACCAGCACGTTTCGTTCTCGAGAAGCGGATAGACGCCCATGACAAAGTCGCGTTTGGCGTAGCCAGGCGGGCGAGACGTGCCGGACGATGTCCGGGCGAGGATATGTTCGTCCGGCATTTCAGCGCCGAACAGATGTCGGCCTATGGCCAGATCCGTCACCGGCACGAATTCCCGGTTCGAGCATGCTGCGCACCTGACCTGCGGCCGTCGGCAGAGCCCCTGGATCCAATCGTTCTTGCAGACAGGCTGGTAGCCGGATTTTCCGGTCTTCAAACTCTCCCAGCGGAGGGCATAGATGTCCTCGCGTCCCCGAAAGAGCGATCTGAAGAGTGCGACCCTGTCTGCAGGCCGAGATGACGAGGTGACCGGCACGATGTCCCGTGCTCGCTCTGGGGATGCCGCTGCCGCAACCGAAGCAGCCTGTGCCGCTGAGGCGAGTGGCGGCATGCTGCGCGGCTCGAACAACCCGGGAATGGCCGCTTGGCCTGGCCGCGTCGGTGCTGGCGCCGCGGCCTCCGCCACCTTAGGGGCCCTGGCTCCCGTTCCCAGCCCTAGGCGCTCGATTTGCCCGATAATCTCCTTGCGCTTCTCTTCGAGTTCTTGAAGCTGCCGATGGAGCGCTCGAAGCTTTGCTTCGGCTTCCTCATCGAACATTCACGGACTCCTAGCCTCATTCCCACAATCGAGTCTTGAGTTGCATGGGTATCGCACAATAAGCTTTGTGTTGCATATAATTAAAAAAATAAAACACAAAATGGAAATCGTGGCTTCCCTGCAATATAATGTTATTCCCTGGTGATCCGGAGCAGTTCTGGAAACATGGCAACTGCAGCCCGCCTTCCTTTGCCGGGGCGAATCTCGTCAATGAAGCCTTTCGATTTCAGACCGCGGAGAATTCGCAGGGCGCTATCTCTCGGGATCTTAGACTGAGCTATGAAATTCTTGCTCTGAAATACGGGTCGCTTGAAAAGAGCATCGATCGCAGCCACCACGTATTGAGATCTAACAGCCTTGGGGATTTCCGCCTTCATTTTCTCATAGAGTGAAATGATAAGTTTCGCTTTCTCCGCGTTCTCAACCGCCTGTTGCTCGAGGGCCTGAAGAAAAAACGCCACCCACCCGTTCCAATCGTCATCAACGGATAGCGCTCGAAGCTTCTGGTAATAAGCTTCCCGATTCTTCTCGAGGTAGGCGCTCAGGTAAAAGACGGGACGAGAGAGAAGCCCTTTCTCATAGAGGAACAACGGAATAAGCATCCTGCCCAGCCTCCCATTACCATCGAGAAAAGGATGTATGAGTTCAAACTGGGCCTTGAGGATCGCTAGTTGTACAAGTCGGTCCTTCTCGTCCGCATGATAATAGGCCTCCCATTGACCCATCGACGGCTCGACGTTTTCCCAGGTCGGAGGAACGAATGAGGCCTTTTCTATCGGCTCGCCGATAGGCCCGATATAGTTCTGTTTTTTCCTGAACAGCCCCCTCGCCTTATCTCTGCCTCGGACACTATCCAACAAAATGGCATGGAGTTCTTTGAGGAGATTGAGGCAAAACGGGCGTTCTTTGATCTTTTTTACTGCATGGGCTATCGCTTTACGATAATTGAGGATCTCCTTGATATCAGACTCGCGCGAGGGCTCGATCGGCTCGGTTGGATCGGCCTCGAATCGAAGGACTTCTTCCATGCTCGCTTGTGTACCCTCGATCCGAGAAGAAAGCACCGCTTCCTGCGTAGTAAGAGGAGAAAGCAGTACGTCAGGATTCACAATATTCTGGATCATGCCGTCAAATCTCGCCAATGCAGCATTCGCCTTTCCAATCATTGTCACATGGGCAGGCCAATCGATTTCCCTGATTGGGAGAGCTCGGGGCTGATAGGGCTTCATTTCAGTATCCTCTTAGCCAAGTATCGCATAAATTCCATCCAGTTTGTCTTCGCTTTTCTCACGTTGCCACAGTTTCCTTGACTAATGAGTGGCACATGGGTCGGCCCAAAACCGGGACCAAAAGCCCAGCGGATGGGAAAGCGATGGCCCAAATGTGGCACAGACCCACTTTTTCATGGCTGGATCATCACTAATAACAACTACATAAATCGGGGCTCGCTCGTTCTCCGGATCCAAAGGTTGAGCTGGACCCCAAAAACTGGACAGGACGATAAGGTGGAAAACGGACACGCTGTATCTCAACAAGGAGGTATGGCATTATGTCCAGTATGGGACGGAAACAGTACGAAGCCACATTCAAAGCGAAGGTCGCCCTCGAGGCCGTCAAAGGCGAGAAGACGATCGCCCAGCTGGCCGGCGAGTACGGCGTCCACGCCAACCAAATCGGACGATGGAAAGCGGAGCTGCTGGAGAAGCTGCCCGGCCTGTTCTCCGACCGGAGGAGAAGGCAGGAAAAGGACCGGGAGGAGACAGAGGCCGAGCTGTATCGGCAGATCGGCCAGCTCAAGGTCGAGCTGGAGGCCCGGCCGCCGGGGCTCCCGTCCGGACAACTGGTCGACGACGTCGTCCCAGCCCACCCGCTCCTCGACATCGTACTCCGGTCCCTTCCCCAGGGTCGCGATCGTCCGCTGCCGCGGCCCCTTCGCCGTCCGGACCGATTCCACGACGGACCAGGACTCGTAGGCGCAGCCGTTCTTATGCCGACGTGATCTCTTCAGGTAGGCCATGGGCGAGTCCCATTGAACCGGAACCCACCCGGGAATACAAGAGGCTGGTCGCCACTACACGCCCTTCCGCACATTCCCGCCGGATCGCTCGCCTGGACGTTCCCGAAAACCGGAGACTTCCGGCCCAAATCGCTGTGCGAACTGTCGAAGTTGGGCTACCACGGCGCTTCCCGGAAGCCGAAGCCGCGGCGCAGGTGGACGCCCGCCCCCTCAAGCGTGGGCTGGCTGATGAGGACCTTGCGGATCTCGCGGACCTTGTCCATGACGCCTCCTCTCACCGGATATTTT
>JAXDAV010000042.1:0-26815 GCA_034679465.1 Candidatus Aminicenantota bacterium
GGCTGTTCTCCTCGCTGATGTAGACGATGTTCCCGGGAGCAAATCGCGATCCGGGGTTGGAGGCTAGGACAATGGCCGTGGACCCCTTCTCGTAGCCGCCGCTGACCGCGATACCGTTGGCCTCGGAATAATCCGCGCTCTGTAAACGGATCAAGTCACCGCCCGAGGTCGGGCGCAGGATGGTTTTCCCCGGTCCCGCCCCTCGCAGCGTGACGCCGCTCTTCGAGGGCCAGGCGATGTTCCCGAGGTCATAGGTCCCGGCATTAAGGTAGACGACTTGGCCGCTGGGACAAGAGGTGATGGCGGATACGAGTTGGGTCGCCGTCGCCCCGGGATTGAGAGATCTAAAAACCTTCGCCCTGTCAGGGATACCACCGGGGACGCCACAGTACGTTCCCCAATCGTAGAGCCTCTCGGCCGGCAGGATATCGGTTTTTGTCGCTAACATCGCGGCCTGGGTCTCCGTAATGGACCTAGGTCCCGTTGCGTCATCATGGTCCGAGAGAGGACGCTTTGTCGAAGCCTTCGCCGGCATATTGGCCGTGGCGGCTTGGCTCGCGAAGCCGCCGGCTTCATGAAGAAAAAGCGCTGAACAGAAGAATGCTATCGGCAGGCATATCGACCGCACCTTGAAATACTGCGACATTATTCATACCCCTGACCACAGTATAAACTTTCATATAACCAGATTCAATACCCTATGAGCCGACGGCTTCCCTCATTTGGATGCTGGGACGGGCTTCATGACCAGACGGCTCAACCGGCCGGCTTTATTGAGGGAGCGAAGGCCGCGCCGAAGCAAGCCCAACCCGCCGCGGCCGCGCTGTCCTTGAATTGGATACCGTCTTCTTTTATACTTCATCGAGCACAACAGTTCCAGAATAAACAAAATGTGATCGATCCCAAAAATGCGAAAAGAGAACGCTTTAGTCGACAAGCTGAGCCAGCGGACGGCATAAAAACAAGGACTCACATGGAAGGCAAGATCCGCGGAGCCGGCTTTTTTGACACGGAGTCCGCGACTCGGAATATCAGGGAAAAAGCCCTGCGCGGCGGGGCGGCCATGCTCTTATCAAGGTCCGTTAATGCGGGGGTCCAGTTCGGGAGCGCGATCATATTGGCGCGTTTGCTGGGGCCGAAGGATTTCGGACTTTTCGCCATGGTTACCGCGTTCAGCCTGCTGTTGGCCAATGTCGGATACAATGGATTCATCGAAGCGATCGTCCAAACCGAAGACATCAGCCACCAGCAGGTCAGCGCTCTCTTTTGGCTCGGTCTCGGCATAAGTGTCGGTCTGGCTATTCTGTTCTCCGCCTCATCTTATTTGCTTGTCGCCTTCTATAAGGAACCAAAGCTGGCCCATATCGCCATCGCACTTTCGACGGGCTTCGTTTTCAATGCGCTCACGACCACACATCTCGCCCTGATCATGCGACGCATTCGATTTCGCGATGTCATGTTGAATGAGATCGCCTCCGTGGTCGTTAGCAACGTGGTCGCGGTAGCCATGGCGTTGAAAGGATTTGGATATTGGGCCCTTATCTTCCGACAATTGGTTGGGGCCTTCTCGACCGCCCTGATCGCTTGGATACAATGCTCCTGGCGGCCGGGTTTGCCTCGGAGGCTTTCTCAAACGAAACGACTCATCGAGTATGCGGCGAGAACCTACATCAATTACGCGGTCACTTATTTAGGCCGGAATTTAGACAAGGTCCTCATCGGATGGCGCTGGGGACCCCGAGAGCTGGGGAATTACGATCGCGCCTATCAACTGTTCGTCATGCCCGCCGGACAAATGGTCACTCCGCTGGCGAGCGTCGCATTGGCGACGCTGAGCAGACTCCGGGATGATGCCGAAAGATACCGGAGATACTTCCTTCGCTCTCTATCGATAATCGCCTTCTTCGGGATGTTCGCCAGCGGAATCCTGACCGTCGCTGGACGGGACATCATTATCTTCTTGCTTGGCGATCAATGGGCGAAGGCCGGGCATATTTTCACCGCTTTTGGGCCATCGGTCGGGATCACCCTGGTCTATGGAACGCATTCCTGGCTGCATTTATCGCTGGGGAGGCCGGAGCGATGGTTGAAATGGAGCCTCGTTGCGCTAGGGGTGACCGCATTATTGTTTTTGATCGGATTGGAATTCGGTGGGATCGGCATCGCAGTCGCCTATAGTCTATCGTATTACCTGCTCGTCGGGCCGGCTCTGCTTTTCGCGGGGAAGCCGATCGGCATCACCGCGCAAGACATCTGGGGTCAACTATGGAAATACCTGGCGGCATCCGTATTGAGTGCGTCAACGGTATGGCTGACCTTCGCGAGGTTAGGCCTTTTGGGAGCTCCTGCCAGCGGATCTCTGTTGCTGATGAGGATCCTGGCCGTAGGCCTGACATATTCCCTGGTCTATTGTCTCGCGGTTCTTGTGTTTTTCAGGAGTCTTCAGCCTTTTAGGGACCTATTTGTGATTGTTCGGGAAATGACCGCGAGACGGAAGCCGGGCACTGATAACACCTGAACGGAACGACGCGGGTTTATTCATGACAAATAGAGATCACCGGCATAAGTTCCCGCGAGTGTGGGAAGCTCCACGGATATTCTCAAGGGGGATCAAGAATATCTATTTCCGCTATCGGTCTTATTCGTTAGAAAAGAGGGTTGCCTATTGGCATTCCGATAAGCCCGTTATTTCCTTTACATTTGACGATTTTCCTCGGTCCGCTTATCAAGTGGGCGGGAGGATCCTGGAACGGTTTGGGGTGTGCGGATCGTTCTACGCATCCTTCGGACTCCGCGGAACACGCACCGCTACAGGCGACATGTTCAAGGATGATGACCTGAAAGGCCTATTACAGTCTGGCCACGAACTCGGATGTCATACTTATAATCATCTAGATGCCTGGAAGACTCCCGCCGGTCTATTCGAAGAATCCATCAGGAAAAACATCTCTGCATGCGAGAACTTGATCCCGGGCTATTCGATGAGGACATTCGCCTATCCCCGCAACAACCCTCACCCGAAGATCAAGGCCCTGGCCGCCTGGTATTTCAGAGCGAGCCGAGGGGGCCGACAGATGATCAACGAGAAGACCCTCGACCTGAACTTGATCAAGTCGTTCTTCATCAATTATAAGAACCGGAATGATCCCGATTTCTTCCTGGAGCTGATCAGAAGAAACGCCGAGGACAAGCATTGGCTTGTATTCTCTACACATGACGTCGACGATGTCGTATCCCCCCATGGATGTTCCAGGGATGTCTTTGAGGAGATCGTGGCCAAGTCCGTGGAATCGGGGGCACTTGTATTGCCCGTACATGAGGCTTGTCGACGATTTGCGAGATAACCAACCCTGTCCCCGGGGGCAGGCAACCCGGAAATCCAGGGATTTACGCGGTCCTCTATGACTTAGTTCAGCTGGAGTTTCGATCAGGAATGGCCCTTGGTTTCGGCTTGAACATCCGAAACCCCCCCGAGGCGCACAGGGCCGCTAAATCAGCGAAATCCTGTCCCATCAGAAGCCGGTAGTGGCCGGGATCCCAAGGATGGACCATTAACTCGACACATCTTGTTTGAGCCAGACGGATGATCCCTCTTAAGCGAGGCCGATCATCGGCCGGGCTGAGACTGAAAAAATCGTTGGTGGACTCGTATCGCTTGAGCAACCACGCGTCGATCAAGCGGCGATAATAGCGATTCGGCCACGGTTTTTCGCCTCTGAAGAAGGTGAAACTCCGTCGAACCATGGCCCCTCGCGGCACCCCTCCGCTCAAGATCGCGTTGAGGCTCAAATGGAAGTGTTTATGTCCGTTGAAATAGGCAGGATGGCGTCCGAAAAGCCTTCTGTATTCCTCAAGTTGTGAAATGATCGTCTCGGCCGTCGCTTCCGCGATGAACGGATTATAGATCACCTGCGTCCAAGGTCCCCTTTTAAAAAAGGCTGCGGTCCTGTTCTGGCTTTTCTTCAGGTCTTCAGGGAGCCCGGGGGCGTCATAGGGCAGAACCAGATTGATATGGAGGCCGGTTTCGAGGCCCTCTTTGATGGCGAGATCAGCCGCCCGCCGGGAGTCATTCATGAAAACCATGATGCTCGCAGAGGTGATCTTCTTCTCCCTGAAACAGTCCATGCAGGCGTCGGTGGCGCCCCTATCGCGTCCCAGATCATCCGCGGTGATGATGAGCATGGCACATTCACCTTATCGAGGCTCTCATTTAGGAAGCTCGGCCCTTCTTTCTGTAGCGATGTTCTCTAAGGGCGACCAGTGGCCCCCTCATGAACTCGGGAAGTCGCTCCTTGATCTCCCTATGAAATCCCAGCTTGATCGAGATTGAGCCTATAAAATTCAAAGACACAAAATACCTGGGTAGGCAGTATTCCTTAAAACCGCTATTGGCCTTGAACTTCGCAAATGAGCCTTTTCTCGGCCAAATGCCATAGACCAGGAAAGGGATGCCGCGCTGTTCGCACAAAATGACGGCCCTATCGATGAGAGCGTTCATGGGGGACTTATCGCGGTGCTTCATTTTTGAGATGATCTGCTCGGCCCTCGCGGTCCTGTCTCCAAAAACGAGCTTGATGAACCCGATAAGTTCCTTTTCATAAATGGCGGCAATGAACACGCTCCGGTCGAGATGAGTCGCATTGGCTTCCCTTACTTCTTGGAATGACTTCCCGAAGTGCTTGAAAGGCCGGCCTTGCCTTACAGGGCTCTCATTATAGATCTCTTGAATCCCGTTGATCAGGAATTCATCGAATTCCGCCAGCCGTATCTCGACCCCCTTTTTCGGGCCCTTTCGGATCATATTCCTTGTCTTATCATCCAATATCCTTTCTTGCCAGTGCTTGTGACTCTGATATTCAAGCAGGGCGATACGATCCCATTCTTGATGAAAGGAATATCTGGGAGTTATGTCGGGCGGGCGTTGGCAAAAGGAAAAAATATCGGCACGCCCCCTTAGACGGGTTTTTATCTCGGCCAGAACGGGAACCGGATCGGGCTGGTCTAAGTCCGCTTCATCACGCGGAGAGACCACCTTGACGAATCGACCTGTGACCTTGTAAGCATCGTCTTTATCGAACATAATTGATCTCAATGGTTCAGGGCTATCCTGCTGATATTTTGCCCTAGATCCGCGGCCCCATCAAATTACACTACCCCCGCCGCCCAACAACAAGCGGTCCGCGAGTTCAAGCGTCATGAGTCTGTCGATAAGATGCGTGTGATTCATGTCTCCCTTCAGATGCCCCTCGACGATATTGGCGATCTGCCCAGGGACCAGCAAGTCGCCGGTCGCGGCCCGGCGGTCGATGAAGAGGCTACGAACATAAGGAGCCAATTCGTCGCGGAACCACTGGCGCAGATGGTAGTACTTATTCCTCCCCAAGAAATTATGTTCCAGGCTCAAGTTCCCCAGTCGCCTGTCGATCGAAGCGAGGCGCCGCGGCATGCCGTGGCTGGCGTAATACTCCATCTTGAAAATGAACTCATAATAGGCCCGGGTTAGCGGCCAGGAGGCACGCTTGGGATACGTCACGCCCCGGTCGGTCAGAATGTCCGCCAAGCCGGGGTCGCCGTCGCGGATTAGCCGAAGGGATATCAAGTTGGAAGCCGTGCTCTCTTCGGGCGCGCTGTACATCAGCTTCAACAGCGCATTGTCCATGAACGGCGTTCTCATGGTCAGGATCGCCAGTTCGGACTGCAGCCGATTGTAGCTGAACCAGGGGATCTGCTTGAAGGCCACATACGTCAGCGGGTGCGACCGCAGTGTCCGAGTCCATGTCTCTTTGGCCTGCCTCACGGATTCGGCCACGTCCTGGACGAACAAGCCGCCGCCCGGACCCTCCGCCTTGAATGAGCGGTACCGTCTCAAGACCTCGCTGCCATAATTGCCGTTCAGGCGGATGGGCGAGATCTTCCGAGCTTTTTCGTTGAGATAATACTCTGGCACGCCGCTGATTCCGAGGTTGCCGTCGGCGCTCAGGATGAGGTCCTCGGCCAAACGGTCGAACCCGCGGAAGAACTCACCGTCGATCGTCAGGGTCGTGTGCTCGAAACCCGCGGCCTGGGCCACCCGTCTCCCGATGGACACATCGAGGTTCTCCCGGACCGGGCCGCAAAACGTGTAGCAGCGCAAGGAGGCCCGGCCAGCTCCGATATTCGCCAGGATCATGCGCGTGTCCAGGCCGCCGGTCACGGACATCCCGATGCGTCCATCCGGACCCAAATAGGCGGGAAGCCGGTCCCTGAAAGCCGCCTGAAGGCTCGCATAGAAGTCCTCGGGGGCCTGGGGGGGCTGCTCCTCCCACTCTCTCGGGGAGAAATAGGCCTTCTTCGCGCAGGGCGAGCCGGGCTTCGAGGTCCATAGCGACCCTCCGGCGAGAGTGTCGATGCCCTTGAAGAGGCTCCGGTTCTCGAGGACGCAGCCGCAACTCAACCATTCCCCGAGGCCTCGAGGGTCGAACGACCGAAGTCCGGATCGGATCGCCAAAAGCGACTTCGCTTCGGAGGCGAAATAAAGGGCTTCCGGCTCTTCCCGGACGTAGAGCCGCTGCATGCCGAACCTGTCATTGAACAGGCTGACCCGGCCGTCCCGGCGGTCGATGATCAGCCCGTGGAAGAAGCCGTTCAAATAGGGGAAGAAGGCCTCCCCCATCTGCCGGTACAGCGGCAGGAGGACCGTGGCTTTGGCGGGCGAGCATCCATGCTGCCGGGCAAGGCGTGCCTCCTCATGCCCGGCCGGAGCGAAGTGCTCGCCGGCGAAGAACATGACCGTTCGGTCGGAAGCGTCGCCGATGGGCAGGCAGTCCGCATACGAGTCCTTAGGGCAGGTCCATCCCACGTAGACGCCGAACTCGTCATCGGCATAGGTCCCCGATCTGAGTCGGGCCCTCCTATGCATGCAGGCGACCATCCGGTCGAGCTCCCGCCAGCGGACGTCTGCCGGGCCCTTCCCGATGATCCCCGCTAGCCCCGGCATCCTTGACCTCTCATCGATCTCTCGCCTCGCCCCCGATTTCCCCTACACCGCCGCCTGACCATTCCGAAGGGCGAGATGCGCCAGCGCCTTGTGCATGGTCGCTTGACCCCAGTGGATCATGGCGGCCGTGTTGCGGAGCCCGGCGCGGTACCTCCGGAAATGGAAATGGCCGTCCCCGGCCTGCATATGGCGGATGTACCAATCGGCCGTCCTGTTGGCCGCGGCCAACGCTCCCGGATCGTCGGGTGCGAAATGGGCCAGGGTATCGATGGCTTGCGAGGCGCACTGGATATCGGTCGGGGCGCTACGGTTGTGGTAGTACTTGACCCGCCCGGACGGCGCGAAGAAGCGTTCCTTGAAGAAGCGGTAACCCCGGCTCAAGTTCTCCGAGAACGATGTGTCTCCGCCGGCCTCCTTGTACCGCCTCAAGGCGTCGAGATTGTACCCCGTGTGGAAGACATCGATCCAATGGTATTTCGGGTCTTCGCCGTAATACCATGCCCCGTCCGGCAGCTGCCGGGCGCAACTGTACGCCATCGCCCGGCGCGCCACCTGTCCGCAGGCCTCTCTATGGATCACGGCCGCCGCGCCCGCGAGGAACGCGGCCCCAATCATGTTCGAGTTGTGGATCGAGCTCTGGTAGGGCATGATGTAGCTCAGACAGAGGCCGTCCCCGGCCTCTTCCCGCGGCAGGGCCATGATCCAGTCCGTGACGCTCTCGATGACCTCCAGGTGCCGGGGATCGCGGAAGAGCTCGTAGGCTTCCAGGAAGACCTGCCCGATGAGGCCCGTCCAGACGACCGTCGAAACGTGCTTGTCGATGAAACCGCCCCGACTGGCGTAGAGGAATTGATTGCCCCAGCTGTGCTTCGCGTAAAGCGGCGACCGGTTCCTATCGAGCCAATCCAGGCAGGCGAACGCTTTTTCCCTGAATGCTGGGGCGCTGCTGAGCCGGAACCGCTTCAGGTAGCCCCAAGCCGCATAGCCCCTCCCCTTGGTCGAATCGAGGGGCTTGATGCCCAGGACCGGCCTGATGTTGACGGGAAATCGCCGCACCGTTTGCTGGAGGACCTGACTCGCCGTCCGGTTCTTCAACGTCAAGGGGAAGAGATATGACGTCAGCCCGTCAAAGGGTTCATATCCTTTGTAATCATGGCATTCGATCCATTTTTCGACCCGGTCGAGGCTCTTCTCGACCATCCTTGAAGTCCTCAATTGGATTTGCCTCCCCGTCCGGCCTTCAGGCAAGCGCGCCCATGCCGAACCTCCAAAACGATCCCATCCTGTCAAGGCCTAGGCCCAGCGAGGATTTGGTCGTACGCAGCCTTCAGATATTGTTTTTGGACCTGCCAGTTCAGGAGTTTTTCGATCCTTTCCCGGCCGAATCGGCCCATGCGTTGTCTCCGCTCGGGATCTTCCAGCAGGGCCAGGATCGCCTCGGCGAACTCCGTGATGTCATTATTTTTTATCGAGATCGCGGCCTCCCCGGCCGTGAAATCGCTCTCGGTCGTATAGAACTGAACGATGGGTTTCCAGAAACTCATATATTCCATGATCTTGATCATCGTCGACTTGTCGGTGAACGGGTTCCGGAATTCGGGATTGATGCACACATCAGCGCTGGCCAGGATCTCGTGCATTCTGCTATCGGGGACCCAGCCGAAAAATTGACAGTACCGCCCCAGGCCCATGGCCCGCGCGTCCCGGACCAGGGACTTGAGGCGAGGGCCCGTGCCGATGACAGCGAACTTGATGTCTTTCCTCTGCTTCCTGTTCACGAGGTAGTTGGCCGCCTCGAGAAGATTCTCGAGCCCCTCCTGAGCTCCGATGATCCCGACATAGCCGATTAGGTACCGAAACCCGGCGCGCAGCGCGGGATCGGGCGGCCTGTCCGGGAATGCGGAGAGGTCGGGCCCGTTCCTGACGACGAAGACCTCACGTTCGCCTTTTCCGCCTCTTTCGACCGCGGTCTTTCGATAGCTTTCGTTCGTCGAAATGACCAGATCCGCACGCCGGAACGACATCCGTTCCATCCAGAGCAGGATCCTATAGACCAGGCCTTTGGACCCGTACTTGGCGACATAGGCCTCCGGCGTCAGGTCATGGTGGTCGAAGACGAACTTGACGCCGGCCGGCCTGAACGCCCAGGCAATGAGGAAGACATGGTCCGGGGGATTCGCGCTGTGGATCACCGAGAACGGACGATCGAGGAAGATGCGGACCGACAACAGCAATTCCCAGAAGAAAGCGTTAAGGTATTCGAGGAATGTGGTGCGTTTGGCCAGGCCCTCGACCGCTCGGGGATGCCGGAATATCCTGATCCCGTCGATGAGATCGCCCGTAGCCTTGCGGATGCGGTCATGAGGGCAAATCACCGAGACGTCGTAGCCGAACTCGCGCGCCGCCCGGGCCTCGGCCCAGACGCGGCGGTCGAAAGGGACCGTGTTGTTCTCGACGATGAAGAGAACGTGATCCCTCTTCACCATGAGACCCCGTGATAGCTCCTGTGCCTCTTCCGCCCCGGAAAGCCCATATTGACCAGATCAAGGATGGCCGTTTCGGGCCGGACCTTGGCCAACGCCTTCTTGAACTCGGCTTCATTATTGACGATCACGAGGACATCGGAATGAGCGACGACCTTCCCGATGTCGTCGGCCAGGAACCGGGAGATGAACGGGATGCGCTGCATGATGAAGTCCCGGTTGCCGCCGATGAGCTTGGCCAAGTTGACGCTCTCATCGTAGACCTTGATGTCGAATCCTTTTCCCAGGAGCTTCTCCAGAATGTCCACAATAGGGCTGCTGCGCAGGTCGTCCGTCCCCTCCTTGAAGCTCAAGCCCAGGAAGCCGATCTTCCGGGCGCCGAACTCGAGGATCCGGTCCAGGACTCTGTTCTTCTGGGTCTCGTTACTGGCCTCGATGTTCTCGAGGACCGGGCATTTCAGATAATGGTCGTGGGCGATGGTGCAGAGCGCCTTGAGGTCCTTCGGCAGGCAGGATCCGCCGTATGCGAAGCCCGGTTTGAGATAGGCCCGGGAGATATTGAGCTTGGCATCCCGGCAGAAGACGTCCATGAGGGCGTGGGAATCGATGTCCAGGGCTTTGCAGACGCTCCCGACCTCGTTGGCGAAACAGATCTTGAGCGCGTGGAAGGAGTTGTTGACATACTTGATTAGCTCGGCGACTTTCGGCTCCACGCGGATAACGGGAGCGTCGATGTCGCGGTAGATGTCCTCCATGATCTCGAAAGCCCGGTCATCGGTCGTGCCGACCAGCGTGAACGGCGGATTCACAAAATCACGCACAGCTGTCCCCTCGCGTAGGAACTCCGGATTCGAAACGACGGCAAAGTCCACCCCGCTCCTCTTGTTCGAGATCCGCTCGACAAGCGCCGTGACCTCCTGATTGGTCCCCGGAAGGACCGTGGACCGGATGATGAGGACATGGAACCCGGGCTTTTTCGCGATGGCCCCAGCGATGCCCTTGGCCACGCCGAAGATGCCCTTGAGATCCAGACAGCCGCTTTTTTGGGACGGGGTGCCGACACAGATGAAGCTGGCCTCCGTTCGGAGCGCGGCCTCCTCGGCATCGAGCGTCGCGGATATCTTCTGGCTCCGTCGCTGCCGGCGGATGATCCGCCCCAGGTCCTTTTCGATGACGGGAGATTCGCCCCTATTGATAAGGTCGACTTTATCCGGACTGATATCTACACCGACGATCTCATGGCCGATTTGGGACAGGCAGGCGAGGCCCACGCTCCCGACATATCCCAAACCATGGATGCTGATCCTCATGTCATTCGCTACGGACGCCCGGAGCCATTTTCCGGTTGATGAAGGCGGCGATCTTGTCGAGGGAATCGAGGTTTTCCGGGGTGATCTCGTCGGCCTCGAATCGGATGGAGAACCGATTCTCGACAAAACCGACCAGCTCCAAGACCCCCGTGGAGTCCAAAAGTCCCTTTTCGAGGAAGGAATCGTCGTCCTCAAAAGATCCTTCCCTTGCTAAGGGCAACACGGAGTTGTTCAAAAAATCACGGATGGATGCCTTGACCTCTGCGGTCTCACTGCTGATCATGCTCATCTCGTACTCCTCGATGAACTCCAGCCCGATTAGCCCGACTTGTAGCTAACGAGAAGCGTCCCGCTCCCCTTAGACCGCCCGGGCGATTCAATTAGCTATTCCAAATCTACCTATCCAACAATTCTCCACCCGGATTATAACTGGAGCCCGCGGCTGTTTCAAGATATGGGACGACGACCGTGACTTGACGCACCTGACGGATAAAGCTAGATTCTTTCCATTGATGGTGATCATAACATGAAACCATGCTATCTGCTTATCACGCCTGCCAGGAACGAGGAGGCGTTTCTGGAGGAGACCATCCGTTCGGTCATAAGCCAGTCGATCCTCCCAGTAGGATGGGCCATCGTCAGCGACGGATCCACCGACAGAACGGACGAGATTATCCGGGATCACGCAGCGCGACATGCTTGGATCCGATACGTGAGACGCCCTGAGCATGCCGGCCGGCAATTCGCGGCCAAGGCCGACGCCTTCGCGTCGGGCTACGCCGCTGTCACGACGGTCCCGCACGATGTGATCGGGAACCTCGACGCCGACCTCTCGTTCGGCCCCGATACCATGGAATATCTCATGGACCGGTTCGCCGAGGATCCGAAGCTCGGCGTGGCCGGCGTCCCCTTTGTCGAACAGAAGGGCGGAGTGTACGATTACCGGTTCACGAACATCGCCCATGTATCAGGCGCCTGCCAACTCTTCCGGCGCGAGTGTTTCGAGGCCATCGGGGGCTACAAGCCGATAGAAAGCGGCGGCATCGACTGGCTGGCCGTCACGACCGCCCGGATGCTGGGCTGGAAGACGAGGACGTTCACGGGGCGAAACGTCTTCCATCATCGGGAAATCGGGGCCGGGAAGACCAAGAAGATGGGTTTTCTTTTCCGCCAGGGCTATAAGGAATACTATTTGGGGAATCACCCCTTATGGCAGAGCTTCCGGGCCCTTTACCAGATGAAGAACCGGCCGTACGGGATAGGCGGCTTGGCGATACTGGCTGGTTATGCGTGGGGCTTTTTTCGAAGGATCCCTAGGGTGGCCTCGCCAGAGTTGGTCCGCTTCTTCCGGCATGAGCAGATGGCTCGGCTCGGCGCCGCTCTTAAGATTGAGCGCCGGGGAAGAACGTCCGGCTAATTGGGTGCTCTCACCCCTAGAGGTGAGACCGCCGAGGCTTTTATCACCTCCCGAATAGCCACCCACGGTGATGGCAGAAGGTGAGGGACCCTTTATTCTGATTTCAATATGACAGGCGAAATACCGTGCCCGGAAGGAGCCCTCCATCATCATGAACGTCCCTTTCGTCGACCTCAAGGCCCAATACCAGTCCATCAGGTCCGAGATCAACCCTGCGATCCAGTCCGTCATCAGCGAAACAGCCTTCATCGGCGGTAAGTACGTCGAGGGCTTCGAGAAAGCCTTTGCGGAGAAGTTCGGGGCCAAGCACTGTGTCAGCTGTGCCAACGGAACAGACGCCATCTACATAACCCTCAAAGCCTTGGGCATCGGCCCTGGCGACGAGGTCATCACCGTCGCCAACAGCTTCATCGCCACCTCGGAGACGATAAGCCAGACGGGCGCAAGGCCCGTCTTTGTCGACATCGACGAGTACTTCCACATCGATCCCATGCTGATCGAAGCCAAGATCACTCCCCGGACCAAAGCCATCATCCCCGTTCACCTCTACGGGCAGGCTGTGGACATCGACGCCGTCAAAGCCATCTGCGACAGGCACAAGCTCCACCTCGTCGAAGACTGTGCCCAGTCGCACTTCTCGACCTACAAGGGACGCAAGACCGGGACCTTCGGTATCGCCGGCACCTTCAGCTTCTATCCCGGAAAGAACCTCGGCGCCTATGGGGACGGCGGGGCGATCATAACTGACGACGATGAATTCGCGCTGAAAGCCCGGATGTACGCGTGCCATGGGTCACTTCAGAAATACATCCACGAGATCGAAGGCATCAACAGCCGCCTCGACGCCATTCAGGCAGCTGTGCTCAAGGTCAAGCTGGGGCATATCGACGACTGGAACAAGGCCCGAAACAGCCACGCCCTCAGATACAACGAGCTGTTGGCCAGTGTGCCTCAAATCAGGTGCCCGAAGCTCCGTCCTGATATGTTCCACATCTTCCATCTCTACGTCATTCGCGCCGAGCGCCGGGACGATTTGGCCGCTTTCCTCAAGACCAAAGGGGTGGCCACGGGAATCCACTACCCCTATGCCCTGCCCCTGATGCCAGCTTATCGGTACCTGGGGCATAAGCCTTCGGACTTCCCTGTCGCTTTCGAATGCCAGGATCAGATCCTGTCGCTTCCGATGTATCCGGAGCTTGCTCAGGCACAAATCTTGCATGTTGCAGACTCGATAAGGGAGTTCTATCGTGCTTAATATCGGTGTTATCGGTTACGGCTATTGGGGCCCCAATGTGGCCCGGAATTTCCATGCTGTGGCCGGCGCCAACCTGAGCGCAATCAGCGACCTCTCGGAGAAGCGGCTCACTCTCGCCCAAAACCACTACCCCTTCATCAAGGCGATCAAGAACCCCCTGGATCTCATCCGGGCGGCGGATATCGACGCGGTGGCCATCGTCACCCCGGTATTCGCCCATTACGATCTGGCCAGGCAAGCCCTGCTCGAAGGAAAGCACATCTTCGTCGAGAAGCCCTTCACTTCGACGAGCGCCCAAGCCAAGGAACTTATCGACCTCGCCGCCAAGAAGAACCTCAAGATCATGGTCGATCACACCTTCTTGTTCACCGGGGCTGTCCGGAAGATCAAGGAGGTCATCGACAAGGGCGAACTGGGCAATCTCCTGTTCTACGATTCGGTCCGGGTCAACCTGGGGCTCTTCCAGCACGATGTCAATGTCATCTGGGACTTGGCTCCTCATGACATGTCCATCATGGCCCACCTCATCGATAAGAGGCCGATAGCCATATCAGCCCACGGTTCGGTCCATTTCGCGGGGGGATTCGAGGACATCGCCTATGTCGCCGTTGAATTCGAGAACAACGGCTTCATCGCTCATTTCCATGTCAATTGGCTGAGCCCGGTCAAGATACGCAAGACCCTGATCAGCGGCGACAAGAAGATGCTGGTCTGGGACGATCTCGACGCCGACGAAAAGGTCAAGATCTATGACCGAGGAGTCGACGTCAAGAGCGGGAATGGCAGCAAGACCGGCATCCACGAGCTCCTGGTGAGCTACCGGTCCGGCGATGTCCATATCCCCAAGCTCGAGGGAATAGAGGCCCTCAAAGCCGAGGCCCAGTATTTCGTCGATTGCATCGAGAAGGGGCAAGAGCCATTCAATGACGGCCACGCCGGGCTCCAGGTTGTCCGTCTCCTCGAGGCCGCGGACGAATCCATCAAGAACGGCGGCAAGCGCGTCGCCCTGTAAGGAGCGATCATGGAATTTTGCAGGATCTCGCCGGACGTCAAGCTTGGGAAGGACGTCAAGGTTTTCGCCTATGCCAACCTCTACGGCTGTTCCATCGGCGACAACACCAAGATCGGGACCTTCGTCGAGGTCCAGAAGAACGCCTCGATCGGAAAAAACTGTAAGATCTCATCGCATTCCTTCATCTGTGAAGGCGTGACGATCGAGGACGACGTCTTCATCGGCCACAACGTCACTTTTATCAATGACATGTATCCGCGTTCGACCGTCGAGGGCGGGGGCCTCCAGACCGAGGCCGATTGGAAGGTCGTTCCGACATTCATCAGGAAGGGCGCATCGGTCGGCTCGAGCGCCACGATCCTCGCCGGCGTGACCGTCGGCGAGGGGGCTATCATCGGCGCAGGGTCGGTCGTCACTAAGGACGTCCCCCCCTGGACGATCGTCGCAGGCAACCCGGCCAGGGTCTTGCGCAATATCGAGAAAAAGTAGATAATACCAGGAGTTCTTCGAACCAAGGGGCTTGAACCGATGCTTAAGGAGAGGGAAGCCGTTTTGCGCAGGTTTCTGATCTTCGCGGATGCCTGCGTCCTCGTCCTGGCCTATCTGGTTGCCTATCTGTTCGCCGGCTTATTGTCCGATTCCCCCGCACCCCTTCCGAGATATTGGCTGGCCCTGGTCTTTGCCATCCCCTACTGGTGCCTGTCTCTCTATGCACACGGCTTGTACCGGTCCATGAGGACGCGCACGTATCTCGAGATACTCTGGGCCGTCGTCAAGGCCGCCTTCGTGACATTTCTCCTGCTCGGGACCTTCATCTTCCTATTCAAGCTGACCTTCATGAGCCGGCTCTTCTTCCTCCTGTTCATGGGATTCAGCTCCCTGTTCATCTGGCTCGAAAAGACCGTCATCTTTATGAGTTCGCATTACGTCCGCCGTCAGGGGCTGAATACGCGGCGCCTGCTGGTCGTGGGGACGGGGAAGAGGGCCGCTGAGTTCGTAAAGAAAGTGGACCAGCATCCCGAATGGGGATTCGAGATCCTCGGCGCGATCGATGACGAGCCGGGCCGAGGCGTCCATCAAGTCGGCAGGCTCAACGTGATCGGGACGCTCGACGACATCCCGAAGATCTTCCATCGGGACGCCGTCGACGAGGTCGTTTTCGTCGTGCCGCGGTCGCGTTTGAACTCCTTGCAAGGCGCGATCGACGACTGCGAAACCGAAGGCGTCGTGGTCACTGTCGCGGTCGACCTTTTTGACACGAAACTGGCCAGGTCTTCTGTCGACGAGCTCGACGGAACTCCTCTTCTTCATTTCCGCACGACCCATGCCAAGGAATGGGAGCTTCTCGTCAAGCGACTCTTCGATTTCGGGATATCGGGGCTCGGCTTGCTGGTACTCTCTCCGCTCTTCCTTCTCATGGCCATGCTCATCAAAGCCACGTCGAAGGGGCCCGTATTCTTCAAGCAGAACCGGCTGGGCTTGGCCGGCCGGCGATTCACACTCTACAAGTTCAGGACGATGCGACAGGGGGCCCACGATGTCCTTTCCGAGGTCGCCGACCTCGACTCGATGACGACGCCTGAATACAAAGCCAAGAAAACCGGCTGGATCACTCCCATCGGCCGCTTCATGAGGAAGTTCAGCATCGACGAGCTGCCGCAACTCATCAACGTCTTCGTAGGCCACATGAGCATCGTCGGCCCGCGGCCGACCGTCCCTGACGAGGTCGAGAAGTACAAGGACTGGCAGAGGCGAAGATTCTCGATGAAACCGGGGATCACCTGCCTCTGGCAGGTCAACGGCCGCAACAACATCGCCTTCGAAGATTGGATGAAGCTCGACCTGGAATATTTGGACAATTGGTCACTCTGGCTCGACGCCAAGATCCTGATGAAGACCGTACCGGTCGTCCTTTTCGGGATCGGCGCCTATTGAGAGCCGGTGGCCGGACGGCGAAGACCGCCGTAAAATGAACGAGCGTACGATATGAAAAACAAACCGATCGTGTTCCTTGGAACAGCGGCCTTCATCGCGGGCCTAGCCTTGCTCCCCTCTTCGGCCTCCGCCCAGGGCAGCACTTGGGCGGGAGCAAGCTTGGCCCAGATGGTCGAAGGCGCGCGATGGCACATTGGAGCGCTCAAGGTCAACGTCGCGCTCAGCTTGGCCAACGCCGGCCACGATTCCGACGTCTATTACGGCTATCTCGGCCTCGACCCGGTCCCCGATTGGACGTTCGCCGCATCCGTTCCCATCCAGGCGCTCCTCCCTCTTGGCAAGACAGCCGTCCTCGAGCTCGTTGACGAGCCGCAGTATCTCTTCTTCCTCGGGACAGAAAGGGAGCGAGCCTGGAATAACATTTTCCGAGGGCGACTCCATTTCGCGTTGGAGAAAATATATATACAGGCGGGCGGAGGGCTTTCAAATGTCCGTCGGCGGCTGAGCCCCGAGTTTGACATCAATGTCAGGGAGAAGGCCGACACCCTGGACGGCACCCTCCTTTGGCAGGCTTCCAGGAAGGTTTCGCTGGCCGCCCTCTACGGATTCGCGAGATACGATTACGGCGAGGCCGTCGAGGGGGGATTTGATCTTGCCGGGACCCTGAACCGGGACGAGAGCTTCGTCGATCTCGTGACCTACATCGAGCCGAGCACGAAGGTCCGGCTGTTTGTCGACGGGCAATACGGCCGTTACGTTTTCACCGGGCCGGAGGCGGCAGACCGGGACGCCAGAAGCTACGGCATCTACGGGGGCCTGGCGTTCGTGCCCCGGGAAGGCGAGATCAGGCCGATCGCACCCCCTCAGGGCAGCATCAGCCTGGGCTACAAGAGAATCGATGTCTTGGAGGCGGCGTTCTCGGACGGATCGGGCCCTGTCGGGGCCGTCGATGTTTCGGTGGGCATCTTCAAGAGGACGATCGCCCGGGCTTTCTTGTCGCGGGATTTCGCCTTCTCCGTTTTCGCGGCCGGAACTTTCTATATTTCGACGTCCCTTGGCGGGGGGATAAGCCGTCAGCTGTCCAGGAGGGCGGCTCTTTCCTACGATATCTCGGTGGGCCGGAGCAACTATGCTGAGGCGGCGGGGCCGGCGGAGGACCGGAATTTCCGATACACGAACCATATGGTCGGATTGAGCATAAGGATAGCCCGCTATTTGATTGCCACCTTTCAGGCTTCTTTGGGCAGCAGGACCATGGGCGAGGTCGAGGGCATCCGAAGACGCAACTTCTTCGGGCTGAGCCTCGTCTACGGCGTGCCGTCGTCGTCGATCTCGGCCCCCATGCGAGGGCTCTCAAGATAGGCCGCCGGCCCGAACGCTGGATTCCGCGACCAAACGAATGTATAATGCCATGACGAAGAGGGAACAATGACAGGCTCAGGAACGAGATTCTCCCGCGCGATCGCGTTCCTGCTTCTGTTCGCAGGCTTCCTTGTCGCCCAGGAGGCTCCCGGTCTCAAGGTCAACGAATACAGGATCGGGGCCAAGGACCTTCTGGAGATCACCGTCTTCGAACTGCCGGAGCTCAATCAGACGGTCAGGGTTTCAGAAGACGGTTCGATCGCGCTGACCCTTCTCGGCAAGGTCGAGGCCGCCGGATTGACAGCCCAGGAGCTCGAGACGAGACTGGCGGCATTGCTCGATCAGCAGTACACCAAGAGCGCTCACGTCACCGTCTTCATCAGGGAGTACCAGAAAGTATCCGTCCTGGGCGCCGTCGGGCAGCCCGGCCAGTTCGAGCTAATCGGCCCGACCACCCTCCTAGAGGTCATCGCCCAAGCGGGAGGAATGACCGCTCAGGCCATGAACGAACTTTATATTTACCGCCAGGGCGCGGACGGCCGGGAGTCCATCATCTCGGTCCGCCTCGACGACCTGGCCAGCGGTCGGCAGGAGTTCAACGTCGTGCTCCAGCCCAAGGACATCGTCTCGATCCCGATCGATGTCATGCTCAACGTGTTCGTCTACGGCGAGGTCAGGACACCGGGCGTGATCCCGTATCTGAGCTCGAAGAAAATCACTCTTCTTCAGGCCGTCGCTCAGGCAGGCGGCCCCACGGAATGGGCCAAGAAGTCGAAGGTGATGATCAAGAGAAAGGACAAGAAGACCGGAAAAGAGATGGAGATTCGGGTCAACCTGAAGAACATGATCAGCGGCAAGATCTCCGACATCGTCCTCGAGGAAGGCGACGTGGTGATCGTCCCCTGAGCGGGAGATGACCGGTGAGGACCTGAGGATGGCTACCGAGATCCCCAAAGAACCCCAGGCGGGAATACTGGCGCAAGCCCAGCATTACTGGCACATCCTCCTCAAATGGAAGTGGACTGGGGGGGGCTTCCTCGTTTTGGCGGTCGCGGCGGCCACGGCGTACAGCCTGCTCTTGCCGCCAGTCTATACAGCGACCGGCAGCGTCTGGATCGAGGAAGACTCGAACATCCTCCCCTTCGAGGACGTCCAATCATTCGGGGCTGGCAGCAACCTGCAAAGCCATATCCGACTCCTGCAAAGCCGGTCTTTGGCCTCGGACATCATCGAAAAGATGAAGCTCTACGAGAGCCCGGATTTCGCCGGAAAGCCGAATCCCAATAGACCCCAGGATCCCGCGGACCCGTTGTTCCGCGAACAGCTAATCCAAGATTTTCTCGAAAACCTCTCCGTTTCCCCCGCCGATCGGACGCGGCTCGTCGATGTGAGCTTCAGCAACAGAAATCCCCAATTAGCGGCGAACATCCTGAACGCCCTCTTCGACGGCTATATCGACATGATCGTCCGCAAGCGTTATGCGGCTTCAGCCCAGGCCTCCGAGTTCCTCACGTCGCAGATCCAGGAGCTGCGGACTAAGATCGAGGGGAAGGAAAAGGAGCTCAACAAGTACGGCTCCGAAAAGGACATCTTGCCGCTGACGGCGGCCGAGGCCCCCACGGTGGCCCGGATCGAGGACATAAACAGAAAGCTGACCGAGGCGACGCTCGCCCGCGTCAACAAGCTGAATGCCTATAATCAGCTGAAGAACGCCCCTTTGGGCGAGATCCCCAACGCCCCTGAAGGAAGCCTGATACAGCGCCTGCGGGAGCAATACGTGAACCTGAGCCGCGATTACCGCAGCCGGCTCGAGAGCGTCAGGCCGGAATTCCCGGCCATGCAACGGCTGAAATCCGAGCTGGACGCCGCCACCGAGGCCCTCCAGAACGAGACCCAGAATCTGATCCGAAACGCTTACGGCGATTATCAAGCCGCCTTGAGCAGCGAGCAGTCTCTGCAACGACTGCTGGACGGGCAGAAGAACGAGGCCTACAAAGCGAACAGCGATTCGGTCATCTACAATAGCCTGCGGGCCGAGCTCGACCAGCAGAAGGCGTTGCTCGAAGCCCTGTCCAAACGGCAGAGCGAGACCGACGTGTCTTCGGGGCTCAAGGGGATCGAGGCCCTGAACGTCTGGATCGTCGACAAGGCCGATTATCCCATGCGTCCGGCCTTCCCCAACAAGCGCAGGAACGTCCTGATGGCCCTTCTGCTCGGGTTGGCCGGAGGGATTGGATTGGCGTTGGGCCTCGAATTCCTGGACAATACGGTCAAGACGTCGAAGGACGTCTCCCATTCGATCGGCGTTCCGACGCTGGGAACGGTCCCTGCCTTCGAATCCAAGTCCAAGGGGCCGATCGCGGAAATCCGCAAGATCGTCGGGATGCTGCGGGGAAAGGGCGCGCGGGAAGAAGCGAAAGCAAGGAGACACAGGAAGGACCGGTCAATCCAGTTAACCACGCCAAGTTGGGCGAACGGGGACGCCGCAGGGAGCACCATCGGGACGAGCCAGATCGAACTCATCGCCGCCAGAGAGCCCCAATCGATCCAGGCCGAGAGTTACCGGTCCATCCGGACCACCCTCTTGGTGTCTTCGCCGCCGGGCCGGATCAAGACGATACTGCTCACGAGCCCTCTGGCGCAGGAAGGCAAGTCCTCTACCATTTCCAACATGGCCATAACTTTGGCCGAAGCCAACAAGCGCGTTGTCATCGTGGATGCCGATCTCCGAAAGCCCAAGCAGGCCAAGATCTTCGGCGCTCGGAACGGCGACGGGCCGGGCTTGAGCCGCTATCTCAGCTCGGACACGGAAGCTTCGGAGGTCGTGAAGGCTGCGGGTCTCACGAACCTGCGTCTGATCACGAGCGGACCCCTGCCGGCCAATCCGATCGAGCTCCTAACTTCCGAAAGGATGGACAGCCTAGTTGGATACCTTAAGCGAAATTTCGATTTCATCCTTTTGGACACGCCGCCCCTGCTGGCGGTTTCTGACGCTTTGGCCATGGGACCGATGGCCGATGCGATCATCCTGGTCGCCCGGGGCGGACATACGCCGATCCCGGCCCTCAAGCAGGCCAAACAGAAACTCGACGCTCACAAGTTGAAGTGCCTCGGCGTAATCCTGAATGGCGTCGACCTCGTCGAACAGGACGGCTACTACGCCAAGCAGTATTACCACTACTCAAAGTCCGGTTAATGGGGTCGGACCTCAGCTTCTCCCTAAAAAATCAATAACTTAAGCCAATTTTTTGTCCTGTTTTTGCCTTACAGACGGCATTTTTGATGGCAAAATTGAAAACCGGCCCCCCGCTTGAACTGCGGCCATTGTCCGGTATATCCTCCTGCCTGTCAGCCTGACTTAAGCGCCGGCAACGCCGCCTGCCAGGAATCGGAGGACGCATGAAGGACATCCGGCCCCGCGAAGTGAATACCGGTGCCAGCCTCTTCACCCGCCTCATCGCCGGCCTTGTCGCACTTGCGGCGGCGCTTCTCATCCTCCCTTCCCCCACGTGCTCGAAGAAGCCCGCCTCCCCTCCTCCCGCCCCGGCGGAACTGGCCAACGCATCCCGCGTCGATACCAACGGCTGGATCAACGTCCATCTCGAGGGGACGCCGCGCGAGATCGGCTTCCAGCACGGGTGGCTACTCGGGAACGAGATCGACGATGTCCTGAAAGCGCTGGCCCATTTCCTCGAGGGATCGACCAAGCGCGACTGGGCGTTCTTCAGGGAGGCTGCGGAGCGCATGTTCTGGCCCAAGCTCGAGCCCGAATACCGGGAAGAGATCGAGGGCATCGCCGCCGGGCTCCGAGCCCGCCTCCCCCGCTCCACCCATGACCGGATCGACATCGCGGCCCTCAACGGCTGGATCGAGCTGGCCTGGTACTATGTCCCCTATCTTGATGAGATGGCCCAGAAGGGCGCCGGCGACAACAAAGCGCCGGGTTGCTCCAGCGCCTTCATCGCCACCGGGAGCTGGACCGAGGGCGGCCAGATCGTCGTCGGGCACAACAACTTGGTGGATTATATCATCGGGTCGCGGTGGAACGTGGTCGCGGACATCGTGCCGGCGACGGGACAGCGCATCCTGATGGATTGCCTGCCCGGGGGAATCCACGGCGGGAGCGGCGGTTTCGTCCTGAGCGGCGCGGGGCTCGTTTTTTGCGCCGGGACGACCAACGGCGCGTTCAAGGGCTTCCGCGAGGAGGGAACCCCGACGTTCATGCGGGCCCGGAAGGTCGCTCAATACGCGACGTCGATTGACGACTTCGTCAGCATCATGACAGCCGAGACCGACGGCGCCTGCACCAACGATTGGCTCATCGGCGACACGAAGACGGGCGAGATCGCCAAATACGAACTGGGACTGAAGAACCAGAGGCTGTGGCGGACAACCGACGGCTATTTCGTCGGCTCAAGCTTCCCCGGCGACGAGAAGGTCATCACCGAGGAGACGACCTTCGACCCGACGAACAAGGGACAGTCTGTGCTCGTGAGGAAGGCCCGCTGGGAGCAGCTGATGGAAGAGTACAAGGGCTATATCGACGTCGAGGACGCGAAGCTCTTCGAGGCCGACCACATCGACGCGGCCACCGGGAGCGCCGGCTCGAACAGCAACACGCTCTGCGGTCACGTCGACGAGGACCCCCAGGGGGGGCCCGGGCTCGGCTGGGCGCCGTTCTCGCCGGCCGGGTCGGTCCAGGGCAAAGTGACGTCGAGCGCGCTCGTCAAGGAAATGAAGATGTGGGCGCATATGGGCCATCCGTGCGGGAACGACTTCATCGCCAAGGACTTCCTGGCCAAACATCCCGAATTCGCCTGGCAAAAGCCGCATCTGAAAGACCTGAAGGCCCACCCCTGGACTCTCTTCAAAGGGGTCGGACCTCAGCAATACGATTAATAACAACGATTTAGGCCCGAAAAAACGGTCCTAAAAAGCTTAAAACCCCCATTTTTGGCATCAAAAACGTGCGCTTTTCCAAAAAGCGCTCGGCTGTTGTAGAATTGGCGTCGGCCTCAGTCGAACCATCGACCATCGGATCTTCACGGAGGAGCGCCAGATGCCTCACTTGTCCCCATCCCCAAGACTCCTGAAGGTTTCGGCAGCCTGCCTCGGTCTGTGCCTTGCGTTGACGTTTTGCGGTTCGCGGACGTCGACGGGGCCGGGCGACCGGACGGTCCAGGGCCCGGCCGGCGCCCAACCCGCCCGCATACTCGCCAATCAGGTCGGATATGACCCGGCCGGGCCGAAGAAAGCCTTGATCCAGGGCCGCGCGGGCGACGAGTTCGCCTCGTTCGCCGTCAAAGCCCACCCCGGCGGAGAGGTCGTTCTCTCGGGCGCTCCGCGTCACGACGGGCCGGTCGAGAAATGGAAGGATTGGGACTTCTGGACGATCGATTGGAGCGCCGTCGACAAAGAAGGGGCGTACGTCATCGAGTGCGGCGCTCTCCGCTCGCATCCCATCCGCGTCGAGCCTCTCGCGCTCGAGCGGGCGACCCTATCCGACGTCATCTACTACTTCAAGGGCCAGCGCTCGTCGGGCCTCTGGGACAAGGCCGACCGCCGCATCGCCTTCGACGGCAGGCCCGGCGCCGTCGACATTCGCGGCGGCTGGTTCGACGCCTCCGGCGATTACGGCAAGCACCTCTCGCATCTCTCCTACTCGACCTATTTCAATCCGCAGCAGATCTCGCTCACGGCCTGGAGCCTCTTCCAGGCCCTCCGCGAGCTCGAGCGGCGCGGCGAGCCGAATTTCCGGCAGTACCGGAAGCGCCTCCTCGACGAGGCCCTGTTCGGGGCCGACTATCTCGTCCGGAGCAAGAACCCGAACGGCTCGTTCTACATCACCGTCTCGGGGCGCGGGCCGGAGAAGAGGCCCGAGGACCGGCGCATCACGGCCAAGGCCGAGCGCCACATCATCCTGACGCCCGAGACCAAGGACAAGTTCCGCGATTATGGGCGTGAGAAGATCGCGGGCGACGCGGCTTACGAGGCGGGATGGCGCGAGGGCGCCGGCCTGTGCGTCGCGGCGCTGGCGATGGCCGCGGCGCGCGGCGGGGAGGGCGGCCGTCCCGGGAGCGAGGGCTACGGCCTGAGCCGGGGCGAGGGCGATTTCACGGCCGCCCAGTATCTGAAGGCCGCCGAGGACGCTTTCGCCTTCCTCGAGAAGAACAACATCCTCTTCACCAACGACGGCAGGGAGAACATCGTCGACGACTATTGCGCGCTCATCGCGGCGACAGAGCTCTACAGGACGACGAAGAAGGCGGCCTATAGAGAGGCGGCCGACCGTCGGGCCTCCAGCCTGGTGGACAGGCTGGTCTCAGGAACGGCCGGAGGCAAGACGTACGAGAATTATTGGCGCGCCGCCGGCGCCGGCGAGGGCGGAGACGGGGGCAGTGGCAAGGGCGAAGGCGAGGGCCGGGGCGGCGATCGCCCGTTCTTCCATCCCGTCGACGCGGGCATGCCCGTGATCAGCCTGTTGCTTTATTCCGAGATCGCCGACGATGCGGGCCGGGAGAAGGCGCTGGATGCGGCGAGGAGGTCGTTCGGCTTCGAGCTCGCGATAACGGGAGAGGTCGCGAACCCGTTCGGCTACAGCCGCCAGCTCGTCCAGTCGAAGGAGGGGGCGTCGACGCGCCGGTCGGCCTTCTTCTTTCCCCACGACACCGAGACCGCTCCCTGGTGGCAGGGAGAGAACGCCCGACTGGGGTCGATGGCCGCCGCGGCGCGTCTCGCGACCGGATATCTCGGACAGAGCTCGATGGCCGGCGCGCCCTTCATCGATAACCTCCGAGCCTTCGGCCGAGACCAGCTCAACTGGATCCTCGGCCTCAACCCTTATGACGCCTGCATGCTGCACGGTCACGGCCGGAACAACGTCGCCTACCTGTTCTTCGATTCCTGGGAGTACACGAACGCCCCGGGCGGGATCTGCAACGGCGTCACCGGAGGATACACCGACGATACGGGGATCGACTTCGGCCTGCGCTACGCCCAGACCGGCAAGGACGACGACTGGCGCTGGTCCGAGCAGTGGCTCCCCCACGCGGCCTGGTATCTGCTCGCCATCGCCGTCGGCGAGTAGCGCTCAATATCCGTCGAGCACTTCGAGAACGAGCTCATACCTCCCGAGCGGCGGGCTGATCTGGACGCCTTGCACCATCCCTTTGATGGAGCTCAGCACTTCTCTGGATATGGCCACGCCCTCCCGGCGCGCGAACTCGGCGCCCTTGTCCTGGGCCCGGCGCATGCGCTCCATGATTTCCGGGGGGACCGACGCGCCGGGCACCTCGTTATGCATGAATTCGGCGTTGGCAAGGCTCCACAGCGGCCAAATGCCCCCGAGGACAGGGAGATGATAACGGGCCGCCCGCTCCAGAAAAGCCTCGAGGGCCCTGACGTTGAAGACCGGCTGGGTGACGGCGAATTCAGCGCCGGCCTCAACTTTCTTCTCGAATCGGACGATCTCGTGGTCGAGGTTGGCGGCCCCGGGATTGACCCCCACGCCGATGAGGAAAGACGTCGGCTTGGCCATCGCCTTGCCGCCGATGTCAACGCCCCGGTTAAGGCCGTTGACGACGGTCGTCAGGCCGATCGAATCCACGTCGAACACCGCGGTCGCGCTCGGGTAATCGCCCATCTTCGGGGGGTCCCCGGTGACGATGAGGAGGTTGCGGATCCTGCCGGCCTGGAGGCCCAACAGGTCCGATTGCATGCCGAGGAGATTCCGGTCGCGGCAGGTGTAATGAAGAAGGACTTCGACGCCCGTCTCGGAGGTCAAGATCGAAGCGAGGGCCATGGGACTCATCCGGGCGCTGGCCCGAGGCCCGTCAGGGATGTTGACGCAATCGACGCCGTGGCGCCCGAGGTTGCGGGCGGCCTCGATCGCGGCTGAGGGATCGTGCCCGCGCGGCGGGACGATCTCGACGCTCTTGACGAAGACGCCGTCGGCGATCTTCTTCCCCAGCGCTGACTTGTCGCGCCGGTGGACTGCGGCGACGGCCTTTCCTTCGGCCGGGCGCGCTGAGGCGACGATCGCCCGCCGCGGCGGTTGGAGCGCCCGGATGGCGGCCCTCATCGCCTTGATGTGGGCGGGCGTCGTGCCGCAGCAGCCTCCGATGACCTTGACCCCGGCGAGGATGAACCGCTTGGCGTACTCGGCCATGTAGTCGGGCGAGCAGAGGTAGATGTTGCGGCCCTCGACCTCGCGGGGCATTCCGGCGTTAGGCATGGCCGACAAGGGCCGCCCGGTCACTCGAGCCATGCGCTCGACGCATTCCAGCATGGCCGCGGGGCCGACGCTGCAGTTGATCCCGATGACATCGACGCCCAGGCCTTCGAGCTTTTCGGTGAAGGCCTCGGGGGTCGTTCCGAAGAGGCTGTTCCCGTCTTCGCCGATCGTCATCTCGGCCGCGATCGGGAGGTCGGGAGCCACGTCCCGCGCGGCGCTGACCGCGGCTTCGATCTCCTGGACGGCCGAAAAAGTCTCCAGGATGAAGAGGTCCACGCCGCCGTCCCGGAGCCCGGAAGCCTGCTCGGCGAAGATCGCCGTGGCCTCGGAGGCGGCGAGGGCCCCCCAGGGCTCGATCCGCGCGCCCAGGGGACCGATCGACCCGGCCACGAAGACGGCCTCCCCGGCTTCCTCGGCGGCGATCCGGGCGATCCGGGCGCCTTCGCGGCAGATGTCCCGGACCTTGTCGTTAAGACCGTATTTGCGCAGCTTGAGGCAATTTGCGCCGAAAGTATTTGTCTCGATGATGTCCGCGCCGCTCTTCACGTACTCGCGGTGGACTTCTTGGACGATCGAGGGATTTGTCAGATTCAGCTCATCGAAGCAGGTATTCAGATAAACGCCTTTGCTGTAAAGGACGGTCCCCATGCCTCCGTCGCAGAGGAGGACCCGATCCGCAAGCGCATCAAGGAACCGGCTTTTCATGTCTCGGATTATACCTTATTGGGTTCTCAATGGGGTCGGACCCTGACCGTAGTACAGTTTCATGATAGGCTCTTGAACCGGTGGAGCCAGGAGAAGTCACGCAAGACCGGCGGGGGCAGGTGCTCGG
>JAXDAV010000043.1:0-48603 GCA_034679465.1 Candidatus Aminicenantota bacterium
CTGCGCTTCCTCGACACCCAGGTCAGGCCGGGCGACCAAGTGGCCGTGATCGGCTTCTATGCCATGTCGGGCTTCTACATCCGTGAATACCTGACCGAGGACATGGACAAGGTCCGCCGCGCCGTCAAAAAGTCGGGCGAAGCGCCGCCGAGCGCCGCGAAATGGATCGACGCCCCAGACGACAGCGTCGACGCCAGGGCCCGATCTGTCGATTTTGTGCCAGGATTGGCCGAAGTGGCCGAGGTCCTCAAGACAATCCCAGGAACCAAGAGCCTCGTCCTGTTCACGGCCCGAGACATCGGGGCTCAGGCGGAACGGCTCGGGAAGCTTTTCAGGGCGGCCGGCATCGCGGTCTTCGCCATCAATACCCAGGACTGGAAATGGAGTCCCATGGGCACAAAGAAGGTCCATTTCGTCTGGCACGACCATTCGCTGAAAGAGCTCGCGGCGGCCTCGGGCGGGAAATACTTCGCCAACATCAACGACTCCGCCGGGATCGCCCAGGATGTCCGAAACCTCACGGGGCATTATTACGTCCTTGGCTATTATGTTCGCGAGTCCTGGGAAGGGAAGTATCACAAGATCCGGGTCGAGGTCGCTCGTCCCGAAACGCACGTTTTTGTCCAGGACGGCTATTCGGATTCGAAGCCCTTTGCTCAAGTATCCGATTTTGAGAAGGACGTCCATCTTCTCGACCTGACTTGGTCTGACCAGCCCGCTGGCAGTCCCCTTCCCTTAGCGGACAGCTCCGTTCCCTTGGCGGTCGATCCGCTCGTTGTCGAGGTCGAAAAAACGGCTCGGGCCTGCCTCCTCGCGAAATGGGAGGTCGGCGGCAGGGCCGGCGTTCCAGCCTCTCGCATTGAGATTTTCGCCCTCCTTCGCGACAAAGCGGGGACGCCACTCGTCTCCCGGAAATGGGAAACAGACCTGGCGCATTATGCGGGGAGGGTCCTGTTCCCTTATATCAGCGTGACCGTGCCGACCGGCACCTGCGAGCTTCAACTGGTCGTGCGCGACCGCGAGAACGGCGAGGCGTCCAGCGGGCGGGTCCGGTTCGATGTCGCTGCCGCGCCGGAGGAGGGAGTCGTCCTCGGCTCGCCGCTTTTGTTCGAGACTGGAGCCGACGCGGTGTTCATGAGGCTGCCGACGAAACAGGGATCGCCGGCAAGAGGAAGGCCGGGGGTGGAGGAGGCGTCCCTCATGGAGCTCTACCGGCTGATCCCCAAAGCCGCTCATCCCGTCGTCGGGGAGGTCACGGCCGGAGCGCGAAAGATCGTGGCCGTCCTTCCTTTCGAGGTCCGACCACGACAGCCGGACGAAGAGCCCATCCTGGACGTCGCGGCCAAGCTCATTTCACGGACAGGAGGTAGCGAAACGCCACTCGAGGTTGCGGTCAACGAGCACAATACATACGAGGGACGGCCAGATATCCTACTCGCGGAGATATCGCTCCCCGTCCTGACGGCGGGTAGTTATGAGCTGGAGCTTGCGATAGAGGACATCGGAACGGACCGCCGCGCCGCCGTCCGTAAGCTCCTTGTCATCCGTTAGGTCTGGCGTGGCAAGCCTAACCTGCCCCCGGATCCTGGCCCATTCCGGATGCGACTCTTTTGATAAAACCGGGCAATCGGAAAGGAGTTTGGGATGAAGAAGAGGTTCTTCAATCTAATCATTCTGTGTCTGATATTGCCAATATCCGGATTCAGTGATACGGAAACCTCCTTTAAGCTCGAGGAGTTCTTCAAGTTCCCCCATATGGCTGTTTCAGAGGAGAGCATTTACGTCTGGGACGAGCCCTTTAACGGCATCTATGTGTATTCCCGGTCGCCTTTTGCGTTAAGCGGAAAATTCAGTCAAAAGGGCCAAGGTCCTGGCGATTTTGTCCGGATATACAATCTGATCATCGGCTCCAAGTGGGTATTCATAGAAAGCGCGGACAAGGTCGCTTATTATTCGTTCTCGGGAAAGATGATTAAGGAGGTTAAGAAGAACCCCGGCCATATAGGAATAGTCCCTATTGGGGCGAATTTTGTCTGCAGAGACTGGACGCCCTTAGGCATCGCGGGCGGCATGGCTGGAGACAAAAGGACGCTGTCCGTTGTCCTGCTCAATTCGGCTTTTAAGAGCCCGAAGGTCCTGCATCAATTTGAAATAATCTCGAATAGAGATCCGGTAACAATGAAAACCAGAACTCATTTGATCGAAGATTGTCGCAAGCATGTTGTTCATAACGAAAAGATATTCATAGGCGACACAGCCAAAGGTCTCCCTATATCAGTCCTCAATGAGCAGGGGAAAAAGCTATGCGAAATCAAAGGACCTCAGGAGAAGCGAAAGATATCGAATGACGACAAGCATATTCTGACAGAGAAGCTAAAAGACTTCTATGGTCCGCACTGGGGTTGGTGGCAATCCCAATGCGACTTGGTATTTCCTGAATACTACCCCTCTTACCTGACTTTTTCGGTCTCCGATAACAAGATCTATTTCATGATGTATCCTGATTTCTCTGCTAATACGCAGAAGATCCGGATAACTGATGAAAGGGGCGTTCTGCTGAAAGAACGAGAGATAGATGCGCTTGATCTAGACGCCGTTAAGAATGACCGATTTTGCATACACGGCGGGGTTCTCTATTACCTTGAAGAAGACAGTGAAACCGGTAGCTTCCATATTCGCCTGCGATTATTGCACTAGCTTCTGCGTGCAACCGCACGGCGACAGACCGAAGGGATGTCACCGATTCGGGGATGAGGCCCGTCAGCACGAGAATGCGGGCCTGACCAGATCATCCGGACTGGGGAATCCGTGGTCCTGAAACTTGACAATTCATTTAGTATATATTATCATTTGTTAGTATATAAATGTGTTTTGTCTATGAACAGCGGCAGGATGATAACAAACGACAGATGGCTGTCCGTTGACGATGTGGCGGCCTACCTCGGCATCCGGCGAGGGACGGTTTATAAATGGGTCGAACGGCTCGGCTTGCCGGCGAGGAAGGCCGGCCGTCTGCTCAAGTTCCGCCGTCACGAGGTCGATGCCTGGGTCGAAGGGCGGTCGGCCGGCCGCGGAAAGCCTCCGCAGGGCCATCGCCTTCTGCGGCAGCTGAGAGCGGCCGTTCCCGACATGAAGGCGCGGTTCGGCGTCAAGCGGATCGGTGTCTTCGGATCGGCGGCCCGCGGCGATGCCGGCCCCGAGAGCGATGTCGACGTTCTCGTCGAGTTCGAAGACCCGGCCTTCGACCTTTTCATGGAACTGAAGTTCTATCTCGAGGATCTGTTCGGTCGGCCGTGCGACCTCGTTCTCGACGAATCGCTCAAAGAGGGCCTCCGCGAATCCGTTCACGGTGAGGTCCTTTATGCCTAGGAATCCCTGGGTCTACCTCGATGACATCATCGAGGCCATCCGGAGAATCGAATCCTATACGGAGGGAATGGAATTTTCGGCCTTCGCCAAAAACCCCATGGTGATCGACGCCGTCGTCCGTAACCTCGAGGTCCTCGGCGAGGCGGCCGGCCGTCTCCCGGAGGAGATCCGGGCGGGCGCGCCGGGGATTGAATGGCGAAAGATCATCGCCCTCCGGAACGTCTTGGCTCACGAGTACTTCGGCATCCACCCCAAGATTGTCTGGGACGTCGTCGCCGACAAGCTCGGGCCGCTCGAGGCGGCCTGCCGCAAGATCCTGGAGAGAAAAGATTGAAGGATGCCTTATAAAAAGAGGGAGATGAATACGGGGCGCTTTTGTGAATGAGTCAGGCTAGAAGGGGTTCACAGCTGTCGAAGAAATGAGTCAAGGGGAGAGGTGTCCATGGATGCCTCTTCTCTTGGACCAAGGGCACAGGGTCATCCTCTTCGAGGCCTTCGCCCGGCCGGGCGGGTATACGGCTGGGTTCCGGCGCCAGGGGTACTATTTCGAGAGCGGAACGCCGTCGTTCGAGAGCATCGGCGTCTTCGAGAAGATGATGTCCGACCTGGGCCTGGCCGGCCGCCTGCCTCTGGGCCTCCTCGATGATCCGTCGATCGTGCCGGAGACGACTCTGCGCAGGATCCGCGAGGCGGCGGTGTCGGAAGGGATCTTCACCGTCTACCTCGGGCTCCGGATGAGCGGGGCCGAGCTCCAGTCGAAGCTCGAGGCCCATTCGGTCGCGGTCATGCCGCTCGACCGGGACGTGGATCCCGAGGACGCCAAGGCCGCGGATCATTTCGAGAAGGACGGCTTCTCGCTCTACTCGCCCTCGCTCGTCAATCCGGCGCTGGCCCCCAGGGGCCGATCGTCTCTCATGATCCAGGCCATTTCGCCGGCGCACTGGTAGGGCGACTGGCATCATGACGACCCCCAGGCCTACCGGGCGTTGAAGACCCAGGTGAAGGACCGGCTGGTCGCCCGGGCCGGGGCCGTCGTTCCCGCTCTGGGCGCGGCCATCGAGTTCGAGGACGCGGCGACGCCGCTCACCTACGAGCGCTATACCGGGAACACGGACGGCGCGACGTCGGGCTGGTCATGGAACCCCCGCAAACCCCTCTACAAGGGCGGGGCGTTCACGACGACCGTGATGACGCCGGTCCGGAACCTGTGGATCGGCTCGTGCTGGGCGGGTCAGATCGGCGGCGTCCCCAACGCGATCGCCGCGGCCTACATGTCCACGAACAAGATCGGCCGCTGACGACATAGACGCGCCCGCCTGGAAGAACTCGCGCGCCTCGCCGTAATCGATGAGCTAGGCCCGGACCGGCAGGCCCCGTCCATGTTGGCCCCGTTGGCGAAGAGAGCCACACGATTCGGACGATGTCGTGGAGGTCTATCTGATAATCCAAGCGTATTGAATCTTCACGATAAACTGATTAATTTGAGGACTGAACATATTTTTCTGAATTTCAAGCCAATCCCTGTTGTATATGACAAAAAGATCCAATAGGCTCCTGTATGTCCAGCGTAGGCGGAGATTCATGCCCAAAGAACGAGTGAGGCTATCATACTGAACAACACTGTTGATTTGGAGGTCCGGGGACAGAAAGGCATTGATTCTAGCTCTCCCAAGATCAATGCTGATCTCGCTTAGAGGTACGCCGCCACGGTCCATTTCTCCCTCTAGCGACAGGTTTAGATTCTTGGATAGACGCCAATTGAATTCAGTAAGATACTGTCTTAGATGCCCGTTATAAAAGTTCCCGAAGTTGAAGATGAATCTTGTTTTAATGCGCCTTCTGTCAGCGGTTTCAACTTCCAGGCCAAAACGGGTCCAACGGTATCTGCCGGGTGCAATCATGGTATCGGGCGTTATGTCAAAGGGCTCAAAAAGGTCTTCGCCCTGAGGCGTAATATCAATGGCCAGACGATCACCGCTCTCGAAGCGCCAATCTAACGGAGATAGAGCAGCCTTCCATTTGAGTATACGGCCATTCAGATCGGTGACGGTCGAGGCGCTAAGCTCGTGAAACATCTGGCGAATCCAGGGTTCTCGGGGGCGTGGATTAAACTTCAGGCTGGAATCGAGCTTATAGATTCCGTTCCGGGGGATGAATCCCAGAGGGACATCGAAGGCATCCCCGATTCTTTTTAGGGCTAGATAGCCGTCCCAACGGTCATTAGGGAAGTCTATTTTGAATCCAACGGCCGAACGATCTCCCTGAACATCCTTAAGATCATAAAAGAGGCCCCAGAAACCCACAATGAAATTCTTGCTTCCCCGAAATCGGGTGGTCCTGTAAGTATAGTCTACTCCAAATAGCATGCTTCCAGATCCGCTGAGGGGATGCCCAGCTGTAAGGACAAAACCCAATCTCGATTCGCGGCCAAGGTTACGGTATCCCCTGGCGACAAAGAGATTGGTACCTGGGGCAATTTCATCCACCTTCTTCGCCGCCACATTCAACACACCGAAATTGAAGTCTCCTATGCTTCCTATTGTCTTGAGGGCGAAGTTCAACGGAACTATTTGGGTTGCAACGAGGCCTATTCTCCGGCTGAAGAATGGAATAAGGTCCCATTCGCCGGCAATCCTCAGTCCGAAGCCGAAATCAAAGATCTCTGAGCCCTCGAGAAAAAAGGTCCTTTTCTCAGGGAAAAAGAGGGGAAAGCGTGTCAAGTTAACTTGTCGTGCGTCCACATCGGTTTCGGCGAAATCCGTATTTACGGTGAGCATGGCCGTGACGTTGCCGCCAAAACGTTTTAGGACATCAATGCCTGCTTGGATCCTGTTCTTTTGAGAGATATCTCGGCCGCTCTTCCAATAATTGCCGAGCGAATAAGGCCGTATGGTAAGGCCATAACCGAGCTTGAATGTGGGTAATCCATCTAGATAGCCCGAACGACTTAGATGGGTCACTTTGAAGTTTCTCGCGGGCGAGGCCCATCGGTCGGTTTCCTGTAATCGCTGAATGCGGCGTTCGATATTAAATCTCCATTTGGCCAGGCCCGGCTTGAAACGAAGGGACCTGATGGGTATGCGAACTTCCGCTGTCCAACCTTCGGGTTGAGCCCTGACTTCTGCGTCCCATATGCAATCCCATTTGTCGTCTTCCTCCTCACCTTCATTCGTAATGAGAGCATCATAGCGGGCACCGTGAGCATTAACAGCGAATACGTAGCCCGTTTTGCAGTTCGCGAACGTATCTAACACGATCTTGATGTGATCCTCTGCGTCCAATTTTGCATCTCGATACATTGAATAGCTCACGCGTCTATGATTGCGATCTGAGCAAAAGATTCCGATATAGATATCCGTCAAACTGGCCAGAATGCGTACCTCGGTATCTTCTGTGGGAAGAGCCCCCTCATGCGGTTCCGTCATTGTCAGAGAGCCGATGGATTCGGCTTGAAGCCATGCGGCTTCCGTCAAATGGCCATCGAGTTTGATGACGTCGTTAGTAGTGATTTTTAGGACATCTGCGAGGGGAATCTCTCTTTGAGGCCAGACCATGCTTGGTGTGGAGAACGAGAGGAGGATGATGAAGAACCCGTTAAAAAGCATTCGGACAAATTGGGCATTCATCATCTTACGCATGGAATCACGATCGGCCGGCCAGTGATTTGTGATTGTTCTGCATGCCGAATCATTGGCGAATTGGCAAAGCACGTGACGAGAGTAACATCACGCTACATGAATAAAAATACCTAAATATAGGTATTTACACACAGGATGGCTTTTTGCTAGGAAAGAGGCTATGAGTAAAAAAATTCATTTATTGGCAGGTTTAGGGCCTCGCCAAAAAAGAATCTTGAAAGTATCCTGTCTTAACCGACAGCAACGCCTCCGGATGGTCCATCGATAATTATCGAATGCGATAATCGAAAAAACCTTTAAAGGAGTTGGCGATGAAAAACCGAATGACAGTTCTTTGGATTTGGATAACGTTACTGCTCGCGGCGCCACTGTTCCCTCAAGAAAGGACAGGAAACATCTATGGCAAGGTCCTTGACTCCGAAGGGATAGGCTTGCCTGGGGTTACGGTCACGTTGGCAGGATCGCTGATAGCGCCGATGCGCACCATAACCACAGATCAAGGGAATTTCCGATTCGTCTCTCTTCCTCCGGCACGAGATTATTGTGTTACCGCCGAACTCTATGGTTTTCAAGCGTCCAGACAAGACAACTGCGCGGTGTCGGTGGGATCCAATGTTAATATTAACATCATCTTAGCCATGGGCGGCATCGCCGAGGAAGTAACTGTCACGGCCGCTAAGGTTCCGACGGTTGATCAAAAGAAAACTTCGATTGGCCAAGTAGTTAGTCAGGAGATATTGCAGTCCCTTCCCTCTGCCCGAGATCCATGGGTTGTTCTCAATATGTCGCCCGGCGTGCAGATAGATCGCGAGAACGTGGGCGGATCCGAATCGGGCCAACAGTCGACATTTGTAGGGCTCGGCGGTGATTCTGACATGAACAATGTCTGGACCATGGATGGATCTGTCATTACCGACGGGAAGTCCGCCTCGTCACCGATGTATTACGATTTTGATTCATTTGAAGAGATGACCATTTCCGTAGGCGGAAATGACGTGACGGTCCAAACCGGTGGTGTTTCGTTGAATTTGGTCACCCGAAGAGGCGGCAACAGGCCGAGTCTTGGAGGACGCTTTTATCTTACCGATGAGAATTTTCAGTCCGATAATCTCACTGGCGCGCTTAGGAATGAAGGGGTCATCGGAACCAACAAGATCGTCAGTATCAAGGATTACGGCTTCAATGCTGGCGGACCCATCCTCAAAGATAAGATTTGGTGTTGGCTAGCCTATGGAGTTCAGGATATTAAGGGATTCCTCCTAACCGGCGCCAATTCCGATGCTCTGCTGACCAATTACAATTTCAAATTGAATATCCAGGCCTTCACCCAGAATAGGCTGGAAATCCATCTTCAAGGCTCACAAAAAGAACTTTGGGGCAAATATGCAAGCTACTCCTATCCGCTGGGGGACTATCAGAAGAATAAATTTCATTTTGGCGTTCCGCTCTTAAAGATCCAGGATGAGCATACCTTTGGCAACAACCTCTTCGTTTCTGCGAGGTTCTCTTTTAACGGGTCGGGCTATAATATGAAGCCTATCGGCAATCTCGATCTTGCCAAGATCGGCGTTTGGGATGTAACCAAGCAGCAGTGGAATGAGAATTTCGAATGGGATGGGAGATACACCCCTCGCTATGATTTCAGCATCTTGGCCAGCTATTTTAATGACAAGTTGTTTGGTCTATCGCAGGAGATCAAAGCTGGCTTTGATTATTCGGACAGGAACAATGTTGCCGAGATGGAGCAACGCTCTTATTACGAGGTCAATTGGAATACCCCTCAATTGGATCTCACTGGAGACGGCCTCCCCGACGTCGATCCGGATATTGTTAAGTTCAAGAACATAAGATATACCGAACAGACGACCAAAGTATCTGCTTTTGCCGCCTATTTCAGCGATACAATTTCGGTTGGACATCTGAATATTATCGCTGGGCTGCGGTTCGACAAGCAGACTCCTTCAATTCAAGCCTATCCGGTCCAAACTTCAGTTTGGAAGGACACCTCGACTTGGCAGAGCCATATCGCATCCGGGGTCGCAGAGGCGATAACTGGCATATTCCCTCCGATTACGATCAATGCGATCAAGCCCGACTACAGTTGGAACGTCTTGTCTCCAAGGATCGGGGTGACTTGGAATGTGGGGGGAAAGAACAGGACTATCGTCAAGTTCTCACTTGCTCAGTATGGCGATTTTATGTGGACCAAGATCAGCGAATATTTTGATCCGCTGGGGACGACGGGCTACTTGGATTTCTGGTGGCTTGATGGGAATGGAAACGGCATCACGGAACTTATGGAGCTCTGTTGGTATGACAGAAACACCTACCAACCGTACAACGCCTTCGATTCCAATGGCAACTTCGTCGGAGATTATGCCGCCATGCAGAATCTCATGTGGGGAGGCTATGATTTCGAGAATCCTGAAGCAACGACTGCCCCGCGCACGACAGTCGACCCAAGTGCAAAATCCTCGAGAGTCTCTGAAGCTATTGCGGGGATAGAAAGAGAGATTCTCCTGGATTTCGGAATCGGTCTGAACTTCACCTACCGGAAATATGATCGTTTCACTTGGACTTTGGACTACTTCCCTGATACGGAACATGCGCTCAGTCAATCTGACTATGTACCGGTGGGGACAATCCCCAGCACCGTGGGCGGCTACAGTACAGGCGAGGCGGCAGGCAGGCCGTATTATCTGCTTTCGGCGAGCTATGGCAGAACCAGCAACCGGCTCTTCACACGTCAGCCCGATCGGTACAATACGTATGCTGCCGTCCATCTAACGTTCGATAAAAGGTTATCGAACAAATGGATGCTGAACGGCTCGTTCACACTCCAAAAGCAGGCCTCTTACCTTGGAGACGAAGGATATGTTGATCCTACCAATATTTGGGCGTTAGATGGTCAACCGTACAGCATGCATGAGTCCACAAGCGGCAAGGTGGCGGCTTACGTCTATTCGAGATGGTTGCTCAAATTCGCAGGGCTATATCAACTTCCCTGGGGAATGAGCGTGGGAGCAACGCTCAATGCTCGAGAGGGCTATATGGTGCCCAAGTATTTTGCAATCAGGGATCTGAATGCGCCGAATTCCAGATATCAAACCTCCACAATCTATGTTGAGAAGTTCGGGGAAACAAGATTGCCGACATTCTTTGTTGCCAATTTCAAGATCGAAAAGGTCATCAAGATTAGCGACAATGGCAGAATCTATGCCACAGTTGATATCTTCAATCTCTTCAACAGCGCGGTTATCAATCGACGATATGACGGACTGTTGGGTACCTATTATCCACATGATGGGTCATTTGTGCCCAACGCGACGAACTTCCTTGCTAACGAAGTCCTGAATCCGAGGGTGTTTCGATTGGGCGTGAGATTTCAGATCTAAACGGGTTGGCGGAGCCAATGGGCCGTTCAATTACGGAATAAGGAAGGTAAGAAAATGAGGATTAGAAAACTGGCTTCGATCGGATCGGCCGCTCTTCTTATGGCCATCTTCTTCGTCTGGTGGCCGGATGTCCATGCTCAAATGAGGCCGAGCGGCACTCCAAACGACTTGCCCGTACCGCCGAGTGTGCGGCCGATAATCGTTTTAAGCGGTTCGGATTACGAGATGGGGTACCAGAACTATCGGCAGATTGCAGAGGTACTCCATCCGTACGTTCTCAAAAAGTTCCAGCGCAAATTTACGGAGAGGGACCAGAACGTCCTGAAGATCTATGAAGATCTCATCCGCAAAGAAACCCCCGAAATGGTTGAATATATGAAAGGCATGGCGCAAGGGGCGACGGATTCCGGGATCCCGCTGACCTACAATGAAGTGCTGGCCGGCTTCGTTGGAACTCGTGTCATCGATCATGCCCGGTCGGGAGGAGAAAGCGGCGAACCTGTATCTTCAGAACTCGATGACTGCAGCGGGTGGGCGGCCTGGGGGACAGCAACAAAGGACGGAAGACTGATCGTCACAGGCTGTGGTGACCATGGCTTGGTCGCCGGATTCGAGGACGAGGTTACGCTTCTCGTCTACCCTAAGACCGGCAATAACTATATCGTCACGACATCATCCGGCGGATGGCATCCCGGCATGAACAACAAAGGGCTTGGATATGCCCATCACGGTGCCGGGTACTGCGGTCGGCATAATTCCGATCCCAAGAAGCCGCCGCAGACCTTCTACGGTTTGGGCCCTTCGATCACGACACCGCACACCCTGCGGTTTGCCAATAATGCCAATGAGGCCAAGGATATTGTCATCGGCATGACCACGACGTCACGGGGTCTCTGGGCGGACGTCGACGGCAACAATTGGGACGTCGAGTGCAATGAAACCCCCAAGGTCCGAAAGGCCGGAGATTACGGCGAACGCGATTTCCTCTATGCCACAAACAATGCCCTCATCAAGGAACTGATGCAGGAAGGCGAAACCTACATCCCGCATCTGGGCCAATATGGCTCTCGGGCGAGTATCAGCAGCGTGGCGCGCAACTCGGAAATGTGGAACATGCTGCACAATTATCATGGGCATATCGATCTTGAATTCGCCAAGATGATGTGGCGGTTCCCGTCCACGGAGCCACCATACCCCTCGATCGAAGAGGCCGAGCAGGTCTATATGGAGACCCTAGGGGCTGGCTGGGATCATCACATCGCCAATCTGAGCAACTCGTCGCCGGGCATCGGAATTCCCGACAAAGGGAATGGCGGCTTGTGGTATGTCTCTCAAGGGCCTCTGGTCCGATTCTCCAACGTTCACAGTCCGGGCAACCGGCATGTCCACATCAATCCAACCTACACGTTTTACGAAGTCACATTGGATGAGAATCTCGAGAAGGCTGTGGCCGCGGCTGGGACGCGGGCCCACTATGATCTGTATTATGCCAATCGGGAGCTCAGCAAGCTGACATGGTTTGACGTGGCCTATGCTCCGCTGAGAGAGCTCCTGGACAAGGCGGTTGAGGAGTGGATCCGCGGCGAATACTACACGGCGATGGCGAAGAAGTCCGAAGGCCAGCAATCTGTTCTTGATCTCGGCCGGGCCATTCGTGGCTATACAAGCTCTCAAGCCTATGCCAAACAGGTGTTTGAGGCCTTGCTGGCGCCGCCGTCCAAGCCCGAAGATCTCGGATTGAAACCATACTTGGGATCGTGGGGAGATTGGATCATCCATCCTCACAAGACTATTAAGAAGAAGTGAGCGAGCATGACCTATTGGCTATCCGGTTAGGGATATTGACCCAATATGCTGCCTTGGTCATCGCCTCTGGCCAGTCGACCAAATGGAGGAACCATTCTGTCCATGGAGATCGGTCGAGCAACAGAGATCGCCTGTGGGGCATTGTATGCAATACCCAAATCCGTGTTCAGCGAAGCCAGGCCCGGATAAGAGGAACATCTGCAGCGGACCTCGCGTGCATCAAGGCAGAACGGCAGATTCGTTACAACCATTAGAATGCGACAGAAATCATGAAGGGAACATCAAGATAACGAAGAGAGAACAGGAGATTCTTAATCTCATAGGCCAGTTTCTCACTAACCAGGAGATTGCCGAGAAGCTCTGCATTTCTATTCATACGGTTGCGACACATCGCAAGAACATTATGGAGAAGCTGGATATTCATAAAATCACAAAACTGATTCGCTATGCCACAAAGATCGGCGACGTATGATTTTCATCCGCCCTGAAGGCGCCCGCTGAGCCGGCATGTTCTCACCTGCCCCCGTCCCCGGAGGCTCCGTCAATAGACCCTGGTCCTCCAGATTATGCCGACGGGCTCCCCGGTCCCATCATCCCTGTTGTCGATGTAATAGAGATCTCCTCCCATCGCCATCGCGGGGTCTCCGCCCAGGGTCACTTCTTTGAGCCTATGCCCGTCTTGATAGATGTCGACGATCACTTCGGGCCGCTTGTCCAGCACGGACTTGGTCCTGACCAAATAGAATCTGGCCCTCTCATCAATGAGCATCCTGCTGTAGAAAGGCCGGTAGTCGGCGTAGCGCAGATCGATCTTGAACGGAGAGGTGGACTTCATGGATTTGACGTATATCCTCTCGATTTCCGCCTTCTCTTTGGCCGAAATGGGGGTCTTCTGAATATGAACCTCAAAAGCCGTCAAGGTCCGGCCCTCTGAATCAACGGAAAGGACCTGATTTCCCGTATTGGGCAGTAAGTAGAGTGAACCGGATGAGTCCAGGCAAAAAAGGCTCCGCGGGATATAGGCGTGGGGGGTCCTTACAGCCATTCCCCCCGAAATCGAAAGAGCCAGATCTCGAGCTTTCAGGAAAGCCGCCGATCATGGCGATACCGACGAGCATTATCAAAAGGAAGCGCATATGAGCCCTCTCCTCATTGGGTCCAGTGGGCTGATGATATCACATGAAGATGAGCACGCAAGGCAGGACCAGGAAAGAGGCCTTTCAAATGATCGCCGATGCCGTCGAAGCCCTGGTCAATAAGAAGGGCTTCAAGGTCCGCGTTTACGGGACGAAGGGAAGGGCCTTCGAGATTGGGGCATCCGATCAGGGCGCCCTTACCGCCTTACTGCTTCGGCGTATGAGGCAGAAAGCCGGCCTAAGCCTGGAGGAGGTGGCCGCGCGCCTAGGCGCGAAGTCTCCGAACAGCTACGCCCGGCACGAGCAGGTCTGGTCCGTTCCGAGCGTCGAAAAGCTCGCCGAGCTTTTCGACGCGGGGGCATCCAACAGGGAGTCTGTGATCATGGAGAGCCGCGTCCCGTACAGGCGGCTTCCCGCGCGAGGAGCCCGGGCTCGCGGCGTTTGACAACCCGTCCCGGGGGGCCTAGAATCCGTCACGACCGTTTTGCGGGCGTGAACGCGGCCCTAAGCCGTCGTAGACTCTGAAGCCAGGAGAGGTCCTCGGCATCAAGAAATAAGCCTGAATTGTTCACGAATCGAGGCGGCCCTCAGATGCGAGGCCCGAGAACGAAGCAGATGGGGCCGGATCGGTTTACCCGGAGGGAGCACCGGGCCGCATGCCGGAGAAGCTCATACTGCTCCATGGGACATTCTCCTGGCGACTTCTGCCCGGATGGTCTGGTCATCCCAGTCAGGATGCTGTTCCCGAAGGATGCCTTCCAGGAGGAACTTGGTTGAGGTCCAGAGCCCGAACGCGACGCGAAGCCGCTCGCCAGGCGTCTTGTTCCTATAGACGGCCGCCATCGCGTCATCAGGGCTCTCGATAACACGGTTAGGGGGGCGCATGGGGAACGGCCGTATCTTCTCACAGGATAGGAGAACCGTCAATTCCGAGGGGGGAATTCCTCTCCCGCTCGGCCGCCGTGCGGAATAACGCTTCGCGCGCAGATGTCGAGGCCGTCAGCGGGGGGCGGGGCCCGGCGTTCGCGCCAGCTCGCCCTTCGAGACGTCCACGATCCATTGGGAGACCGATGGATCCGGCAGGACTCCCGCTTCACAAAGGACGACGTCCAGGTCCTTGAGCGGATTCTCGGGCCCCGGCGTTGCCCCTGACGCCGAATGGAACTGCTTCAGCCATCGGGCGTGCATCGTGTCGACGCCCATCGACAGGTACGCCCCGGCGACGATTATTCTCTTTCGATATTCACCCGCGCGGGCGATGGCGGAAACGGCCTTGTCGTAGCTTTGCCCCACTCCCGCGTAGATCCAGTCGCCGTAGCTGATGCCCATTCGGCCGCAAATGAACGTCGTGGTCCTTCTCATGAGCTTGTCCCATAACGGGGAGGTCACATCGTCCCCGTGCGCCAGCAGGACAATCGCTTCGTTATTCGGGTCCTTGCTCAGCTCGGCGACCCTCTTGAGCATGATTCGTTCGATGAGGCCGCTGTCCTCGATCGTGGCTGTCAACGTGATGGGCAGGTCACTGCGGATGATCCGCGCCCCTTCCTTGATGAGCTCTTCTTCCATGGCGGCGTTGCCGTAAAGCCCCAGCAAAGCCGGGATATCCCAGAGCGAGTGTGAAGACGGGGCTATCAGCAGGGGGACCGCGATAATGCGACGGCATCCCGCGAGCTCGCATTCTTTGACCCCGTCGGCCACCGACGGTTGGCTGAATTCCATGAAGACCACGCGCACCACGCTGAAACCGCTGTCCGGACCAAGCCCCTTCTTGACGGCCTGCTCCAAGTCCGCGACGGGCTTGTTCCACTCCCCCGAAGGGGAGCCGTGGGCCACGATCAACAGCCCCGCCTGGGGACCGGGGGGATTGGCGTCGGCAACAGGCGCGTCCGCCGCCTGGCAAAAGCCGGCGCCAACGCCAACCGCGATAAGCATCAAGGACGCAAGCGCGGCGCTCTTATGTTCTTTGGCCATTTGGTTTCCTTTCCGCATCAATTCGCAACCGGATCGCTGGTTTGCCTGTGACGACGCTCCGTCTCATTCCGACGCCGCCGGGACGGGTCGTTCGCATCACAGATTCGATAGGAATACTCGACTTCCGCCATCAGAATACACGCTGAAGAGGGCCGCGTCAACTGACGCGCCCCGGGGCGACTCAAGGCCCCGGAACGCGGCGACGCCGGTACCTTCGGACCTTCATGAGATTGCCGCAGGTCGGCCCGCACCATCTGCGGGTCTGATTCTTGCTGCCGTCGGTGAATATCCAGCGGCAGTCTCTGTTGCCGCAGACCCTGAGGCGCGAGATCTCGCCGCGGGCCAGGGTATCGGCAAATGACGAGACGATCTCGGCCAGGATCGAGGCCTCCGACCGGCGGACCGGTTCGAGCCTGACGCTAGCCTGGCCGCGCCGGATCTCCAGCCTTCGGATGAGCGGCGACCTGACAAGGTAGGCATTCAAATCCCGCAGACCCGGGTCCTTGATCCGTTGGCCCCGGATGATGGCTTCGGCCCCTTCCTGGAGCATCAGACGGAGCTGGCGCAGGGCCGGCAGCAGTCGCCTTCGGGGGACGGGGCGCGTTTCGAGACCCCAGCGTTCAAGAAAATCGTCCAGCCACTTCGGGTCGTCGAAGGAGTCCAGGCCCTGCCCGGTGCCGAGGTGGTCATGCCGGTCGCTGTTGACGAGCTCTATCCAGAGGTCGGAGCGTCGGGAGGGCCTTTGACTTTCCACTTGACAATTATACCAAGCGGGGTTATCTCTGTCATGTAACTATCTATATAGTTATTGATGGATACATGGGAAGGCGAGGTCCCAGATCCCGTCAGGAGGAGGATGACATGGAAACGGCGCGCGTGCATGACTGGGCTGCGTCGCGAGGGATGGCCTCCCGGGTCGTCGGCCTCGACGCGCTGGAGCTCGTCCGCTCCAGGCTCAAGCGTCTGGCGGCCGAGGGTGCTCTCGAGGGCGGTTTCGTCCGAGGATGGCTCGATGGGTTTCGCTACCTCTCCGGCTGCACGGTCGCGACGCCTCGCTCGCTCGTCCTGCTGGCCTTGCCGCGGCCGGCTCACCTCGTCACCTTCCGGGGAGGCGAGAGGGACATCGAGCTTGTCCTGCCGCCAACCTACGTCAAGTACACGCCGACCTTCGGCCTCGTCCGAAGCTGGATCCGGGACGATCTCGGTCTCGGGCCGGGCCAAGCCGACCTTGTGAACGCCCCCCTGAAATCGCTCGCCGCCGCGGCAGGGCTAATTCGCTATGGCCGGAACAACCTCGGCTATGTCCCCGGCATGGGGAGCTTTGTCCAGCTCGTCGGCATCGTCACGAGCTTCGGACTCAAACCCGATGGGGCACCTCTTCGGATCGAAGACCGGAGCCTCGGGGCGTGCGGGAGCTGCCGGGCCTGTGCCCAGGCCTGCCTGACCGGGGCCATCGACCGGGACAGGTTCCTTCTGCGAGCAGAGCGGTGCTTTACCCTCTTTTCCGAATCCAACGCCCTCATCCCCGAAACAATGGCTCCGCCTTCCGCGGATTGTCTCATCGGCTGTTTGAAATGCCAGGAGGTTTGCCCGGCGAACAAGGGCTTCCTGAAGCGCGAGCACACGGGCCTTGTCTTCGAGGAGCGCGAGACCGAGGCGATGCTCTCCGGATTCGATGGGTGCGATGCGGGCTTCCTGGACGACCTCCGGGCCAAGTTTTCGACGCTCCAGACGACCGAGGATATCGGTCTCTTCGCCCGCAATCTAAGGCTGATCGTCAAAAGGCGCGGGGACGGCCCGATTTCATGATGTTGACACCCGCCCGGGGCCGTCAACGGCGAGCCGGACAGCTCCTGTCCGGCTCACTCGCAGAAGATGCGGACCTTGTCCTTGCCGTCCACCTCGACCGTCATGTCGTCGAGGTTGGAGACGATCTCTTCCAAGTCCTGCGGCGTGATCCGGGCCAGGTCGACGTCCATCCCCTTCTCCTTGAAGGCCTGAGTGACCTTGGCCCGGGCCTCGTCGGGAATGAAGGCGGCGAACTTGAGGCCGGCCCGAATGAGCTTGAACGGGACCCGGATATTGACCCGGTCGCCGCTCTCGCTCGTCGGGCCCGGCTCGACTTGGACGCGGAGGTACTTCCAGGAGCGCCGTCCGGCGGCGCCCGTTCCCGCCGTTGCTCCGGTCCCGGGCCCGTTCTCGCCGACGGCGGCCATGAGCTTGTCGGCCTCCTCGACGGTGATCTTGCCTTGGGCCAGCATGTCCAGGATCTTGCGTCGTTCTTCGTTCATCGGATTCTCCTTTTATGGGGTTCAGCCTTTCAATCTCTCGAGGGCTTGCTCGACCGAGATCTCCCCCTTGTCGAGCTCGTCGAGGATATCCCTGCCGGATGACGGCGGATTGATGTCCACGAAGGGCAGCTGGGCCGAGATGGCGTTCAGCCTGTTCTTCACGGTCGGGTAGCTGATGCCGAAGAGGGCTTCCATCTCCTTGATCGAGCCGTGACTGCGGACAAAGGCGGTGACGAAGAGCTGGTCCTCCGCCGTCATCTTGGCCAGGGGAGGGAGGGCGAAGCTGCCGGCGATCGAGATGTCCCGGTCGACCATCTTCACGCGCTCGACGGTGAAGGCCTCGCCCCGCGTCAACTTGGTCAGCTCCTGCCAATCTTTGGTCATTTTTAAGTCCTTAATTGATATTTATAATATATATACGACTTATAATTAAAAAAATCAATAAAAAAGTTATAAAAATTAAAATAATTTAAAAATATTGAAAACGAATGTTTTCCGGGCCGGTGGGCAGGTTGTTTCGTGGGTCCAGCTAGCCTGGACTATTCATAAAAACGCCGGTTTTCTCATAAGACAAAAAAACCCAAGACCGGCGTTTTTATGAAAAGCCAGGCTAGTTGCCCTCGGCCGGCAGACGCCAGAACCGTTCCGCGTCGGTCGTGAAGATCACGGTCTCGGTGTTGGGCTTCAGCTCCGTGCCGGCGGGCTCGAGGTAGATGCGGAGCGTGACCGGCTTCGACTCATAGCCGAACTCGCTGGCCGCGGGAGAGCTGAAGCGGTAGAGGTTCTTGCTCATATAGCGCAGGTACCAGGCTGGATCGCGCGACTGCCCGTTCCAGTTGACCTCTTTGTTGAGGACGATCTTCCGGCCGCGGGTGATCGACTCGCGCACCTCGGCAATGCTCAGCAGATCCCCCTGTTCGTTCCGCCAAAAGGCCTCGAACGACGGGTCCATGTAGAGCCACTTGCCCAGGCTCGACGCGTAGACGATGTTGATCACGTGACAGTCGGGATCGTCCGCGTACTTCGGCAGGCAGGTGATATGGCGCGACTTGAAGCCCATCGCCAGATAGGCCTCGTTGAGGACGGTCGCCAGCATGCGGCAGTTGACGCCCCGCTTGCCGCCGTCGCAGACCTCCAGAATATGCAGGGCGTTGCGCGGATCCGGGTTCGAAGAGCTCCCATCGTGCCGGATGGACTCGTGCACCCAGCGCATGAGGTTGATGATGCGCGAGACCTCATCGCCTCGTCCGGCCGCTTCGTCCAGGCGATACTTCCGGCGGAACTCCCGGAGCTCCGACTCCGTCGGCGCCTGGTAGGTGAAGTCGGGCAGGTCGAGCGCGGGCTGTGCCGCATAGGCCGCGTGATCCCGCAGGATCTGCCCGTAGTCGCCGACGCTCTTCAGCTTCGCCAGAAGGATCAGGAACCCCTTGTCCTTGCGGATATGATCGAGGTCGGTATCCTCCTGGACATGATAGTAATCCCGGTACCCGGCCGCCAGGGCCCGTTCCAGGAAGGAGACGGCCCCGGCCCTGTCCCTGAGGAGCGAATGGCCGCAGGCCAGGTTATAGAGGACGTCCGCGCGCTGGCCGGCCGAAAGGTCCAGGAACTCGCCGGTGTTGTAGAAGGACAGGAGAATGTCCGTCGCCTGGCGGTATTTCTTGGCCGGCCAGAGCTCCTGGACCGACGCGTTGACGGTCTCGTATTTGGCCGGGGCGGCCGGCGCCTGCTCGGCCTTCAGGGCCCCGCCGGTCAGGAGCATGACGGCCAGGGATAGGATCATCGTCTTTCTCATCGGGAACCTCCTTGGGGCCGGGACAATGGACGGTCGGCCGAACTCCTGCGCTCTTAGGGAGTTACGCCGGGAGACCCGTAAAGGTTGCCTGCCCGGCGTTTCCTTTCTGCTTGGAGAAACCGGTCCAGAGACCGTCGAACCCTCTTTGGCACGTTTCCGGATTTCTTATCAGGCAGACAGGAAGGCCGAAAGTCGGATGGGTGGTTCGAAAAACGGACCCCGCATGGCCTCCAGCGTCGGGTGAAGGCCCGCCGCTCCCGGACACGCTCCCGGGCCGCCGTTGACACGGGCCGGGGACTTCTTTATAGTCCGTCCCTTCGGAACGCAGTGAGGACGGGTCCTTCTACAGGAGGTGTCAGGTGCGGAACATATTGAGGCTGTTGGCCGGAGCGCTTTTGCTGGTCACGTCCATCCAGGCCCAGGACATCGAGCTGCAAGTGGAATTGATGAACGGACTGGGCACAGGCACGAGCCGCAAGGGCGACCTCGTCTCGGCCCGGGTCCTGAGCCCGGCCGCCCTCCAAGGGGATGTCGTGGAGGGCAAGGTGGGGAACGTCGAGCAGGGCGGCGGAAAGGCCGTCCTGACGTTCAGCTTCGAGACCCTCCGGCACGCCGGCCAGGCGGTCCCGATCTCGTCGGAGATCCGATCCATCGCCAACTCCAAGGGCCAAGTCGACGTCGACGAGAACGGCAACGCCATCCGCAAGAGCCGGGGCTCGTCGAAACCCTCCGGCGTCGCCAGGGCCGGCGGGGCCGTCGGCGGCCTGCTCGGCGGAAAGAAGGGCGCGGCCGTCGGAGCCGCGTCACGCGTGGCCGAGGCCGTCATCTCGATCGATCTGGCCTCGGACGCTCCGAGCCTCACCCTGGCCCCCGGCAGCAAGATCACCCTCCTGGCCAAATCCAGAGGCGGAGCGGACCTGGCCGGCCTGGTGGCGAATCCGGCCCCCGCCGCTCCCGCGCCTCAGTCCGGCGGTCAGCCCGACTTGGCCGCCGTCAAGGCCGAGTTCATCCCGGGAGACAAGGTCATCATGTACGATGACTTCTCGGATATGGCCGGTGACGAGCCGCCGCCACATTGGAAGGTGCGGGGCGGGACGGCGGAACTGCGCGTCGGTGACGGGATCCGGCAGCTGACCATGACCGCGCAGAGAATGACCCTGACGCCCAACGTGACCGGTCTGCCCGCCAACTTCACGATGGAAACCGACGTCGCCTACAAGGGACACGGCGCCCGAGCCTGGTGGAGGTTCCATGACAAGGCGGGCAAGGACATCCTCGACATCATCACCGGCGTCAACTATACCAAGCTTTCCCTGACCATCAGGCAGGCGACCGACGGGGGGTCGGAAGAACTCGCCAGCCAGCAGATCGAGATGGATTGGACGAAGCCCGTCAAGCAGGCTCTGTGGCTGCAGAACGGGCGCATGCGCTACTATGTCAACGGCCAGCGGGTCATGGATGTCAACCAGATCGTCCTGCCGGAGTTGGGCAAGATCGAGGTCTATATCGACGGACCCGGCGACAATGACAAGACCGGGTACGTCGGCTTCCAATTCGCCCGGTTCGCGGAATCGACGCCGGACTTCAGTAAGGTGCTCATGTCGTCCGGACGGTACGTCACCCGCGGCATCCTGTTCGACACCGACAGCGACCGCATCAAGCCGGAGTCCGCTCCCGTGGTCAAGATGATCGCCAAGGGCCTGGAGGCCGATCCCGCGCTGAAGCTCCTCATCGAGGGGCACACGGATTCGACCGGCGACGCCGGTCACAACCTGGATTTGTCGAAGAGGCGCGCCGAGGCTCTCAAGACCGTCCTGGTGGCGCAGTTCAATATCGACCCCTCGCGGCTCGCGACCGCGGGCCTGGGCGCCACGAAGCCGGTCGACACGAACGACACGCCGCAGGGCCGGGCCCAGAACCGTCGCGTCGAGCTCGTCAAGCAGTAAAGGGGGATCCGGCTAGTCCACGCGACCGAGCTGGCCGCAGGCCGCCATAAGAGCGCGGCCCCGGGGGCTTCGCAACTTGACAAAGGCGCCGGCCACTTCGAGGCGCTGGGTGAACACCTGGATCTCGGCTTCGGTCGGGGCGCGACCGATGGGGGAGGAGCCGGGATTGTAGGGAATGAGGTTGAGGACAGCCCGTCCGGACGGCGCCGCGGCCCGCAGGAAGGCCGCCACCCCTTCCGCCGCGCCCTCGCCGTCGTTCCGGCCCGGGATGAGACAATAGTTCACCGCCAGGGCGAAGTTGCGGCGCTGGGGATAGCGGGCCAGGACGGCGGCCAGGGCCTCGAGGCCCGTGCCCCGGCTGGCCGGCATGAGCTCGCCGCGGAGCCTCTGGTCAGGCGCGTTGAGGCTCACCGAGAGATTGAGGCGCTTGAGCCCGAGGTCCCTGAGGCGGGCGATGCCCTCGGGCAGGCCGATGGTACAGACCGTGATGTCGCCCTGCGAGAACGCGGGGCCGGATCCGCCGAGGAAGACGGCGAGAGCCCCCGCGAGGCCTTCGAAATTGTCGAGCGGCTCGCCCATGCCCATGAAGACGATTTGGCCGATGTCCCAGCCCAGGGTCAGACGGGCCGCCGCGTATTGGCCCACGATCTCCTCGGGCCGGAGATCCCTCGCGAACCCCCGTCGGCCGGACTCGCAGAAGACGCAGCCCATGCGGCAGCCCACTTGAGAGGAGACGCAGAGGGTGGCCGGCCCAGGTTCGGAGGCTCGGCGGGCCACGGGAATGCGCACGCATTCGACGCGTCGGCCGTCGTCCAACCTGAGAAGGGCCTTGGCGGTCGTCCCGAAGGGCCCCTCTTCCTCGACGACGCGCTCGACGACCGGAATTCGGAGCGTGACGCGGGCGGCCAGGTTGGTGGCGGACTTCCTGCCGATAGCCTCGGACCCTGGCTCGAAGCGGCCCTCGGCGAAGGCCCGCCCGTAGAGGCGGCCCAGGGCCCGCGAATTGCCGCCGCGGCCGGCTAAGGCCTCGAAGGCCGGACGGGTCAAGCCCAGAATATTCGCGCGCCCGTCGGTCTCCGGCATGGGGCCACTGTAGTGGAATCCCGGGCCTGAATCAATCCGAGCCGGCGGGACGTGCGGGGCCCGGCCCGCTCGTGATGCGAGGCGTCAAAAACCCTTTGCAACGAAGCAGCTGCGGCCGGAGCGGCTTGCCCGAAGGATAAAAACGCCGGTCTTGGGTCTTTATGTCTTACTGAGAAAACCGGACGGGTCAGGGTCCTCAACGGAAGAACTCCCGGTGAAGGGCGCGGACGGCCCGGCCGGTGTCGGCGCAGTCGACAATGAAATAGGTCGCGACCTCCGAGGCCCCGCTCGAGATCATCTCGACATTGATCCCGGCCTTGGCCACGGCCGAGAAGATCCGGGCCGCCACCCCGCGCCGCGCAACCATGCCCTCGCCCACGACCGCGACCAGGGCCACGTCCTCCTCGAGATCGACCCGGGCGACGACGCCGTTCCGGTCGCGGCGGAGGGCCCGCCAGGCGCGGCGGGCGTCCTTGCGATCGACCAGCAGGTTGATGCACGTCTGGGCGGTGATGATCGAGTAGATGTTGCTGTCGAGCGCGGCCAGGCGCCGGCCGATCCGGCCGATGATCCCCGGCTTATGGCCGACGCCCGGCCCGTGGATTCTGAGCAGGGCGATGCCCTCGTTGGCGGTCACGCTCTTGACGACGCCCCGGCCCGCCTCCGCCCGGCGGCGGATCTCGGTGCCCGGGGCGTCGGGATCGAACAGGCACTTGATCCGCACGTCCACGTCCCGGCCGGCCAGGGGCTCGAGCGTGCGCGGGTGGAGGATCTTGGCCCCGAAGTAGGACAGCTCGGCCGCCTCGTCAAAGGACAGCCGGTCGATCTTGCGGGCGCCCCGCTCGGCCTTCGGGTCGGCGCTCATGAATCCGCCCACGTCCTTCCAGATCTCGAGCGAGCGGGCGCGGAGCCCGTGGGCGAGGACGGCCGCGCTGTAATCGGACCCATTCCGCCCGAAGAGCGAGATCTGGGCCTCGGGCGTGAGGCCGAAAAACCCGGTGACGACCGGGACGTACAGCCGACGCCGGATTTCGCCGGCCAGGCGCGCGAATCTTTTCCGGAACAGGTCCAGGTTGACCGTTGCGTTCTCCAGATCGTCGTCCGTCACCATCCCGATCCGGTCGCTGTCGAGCGGCCGGGCCACCCGGCCCCGGGCCCGGACGGCGCCCGCGACCAGGCGGGCCGCCAGCCGTTCCCCGTAGCTGAGAATGCGGCCGCGGACGGCCGGCGAGGCTTCGCCCGTACAGGCGACCCCGCACAGAAGCCGTTCGACCCGGCCGAGGGCGGCGCGGAGCGAGCGGATGGTTTCTTCCCGGACGGCGCTGTTCCCGACGGCCCACTCGGCGAATCCGAGATGCTTCTCCCGGAGAGCGGCGATCCGGGCCGGGATCGTCCTCTCTCCGGACCGGGCCGCCGCCACGGCGCCGAGCAGGGCGTCGGTGACGCCCTGGAGGGCGGAGACGACCACGGCCGGCTTCCGCCGCTCGCGGACGATGATCTCGACGACCCGGCCCAGGCTGTCCTCATCCTTGAGACAGCCTCCCCCGAACTTCATGACTTTCATGACGCATTCTCCTCGCCGGTCCCGATCACGGAGCGATGAGGCCCCGCCGCAGGGCGAGCTCGGCATTGAGAACCGAGGTCCCGGCCGCGCCCCGGACCGTGTTGTGGACCAGCAGGAAAAAGCTCAGGAAGCGCCCTTGCCTGCGGAGCCGGCCCACGGTCACGGCCATCCCCTGCGCCCGCTCGGGCGAGCCGGCATGGACGTCCCGGAGGGGTTGCGGCCGGTCCTCCTCGGGCCTGACGATGACCGGTCGTTCGGGCGCGGTCGGAAGCCCGAGGTCCTGGGGGGCGCTCCGGAAGGAGACGAAGGCCTCCTCGGCCTCGGCCGGGGCCGGCTCGCGCCCGAGCTCCACCGTTGCGCTCAGCAGGTGGCCGAACCGGACAGGGACCCGCGCGCAGCCGGCGTGGACCGCGAACGGCGCGGGTTCGATCCCGGCTCCATCGAGGCGGCCCAGGACCTTCCTGGATTCCCTTTCGACCTTCTCCTCCTCGTCGGCGATGAAGGGGACGACGTTGGCGGCGATGTCGAAGGCGGAGAGGCCGCGGCGCCCGGCGCCCGAGATGGCCTGGTAGCTCGCCACGACCACGGTCCTGATCCCGAACGGCTCGAGCGGCTTGAGGGCCAGGGCGAGACCCGAGGCCGTGCAGTTGGAGTTGGCGACGATGAACCCGCCGTGGCTCGCGATTTGCCTCCGGACCAGACCGAGATGGTCGGCGTTGGCCTCGGGAATCAGGACCGGAACGTCCTCGTCCATCCGGTGCGCGCCGGCATTGGAGAATACGGCCAGGCCGCCGGCGCGCAGGCCGGCCTCGACCCCGCGGGCGGCCGCGGCCGGCAGCGCCGAGAACGCGATCCGGACGCCGCTCTCGCTCAACAGCCTGGCTGAACAGGGGACGATCTCCATCGCGCGGGCGAGGCGGGGCATTTCCCCGGGGACGGCCCAGGCCGCCGCCTCGGCGTAGCGGAGTCCCGTCGAGCGGGCCGAGGCGGTCAGGAGGGCCAATTCGAACCAGGGATGGTCTGCCAGAAGGCGGACGAATTCCTGTCCGACCAGCCCGGTCGCTCCGAGCACGGCCGTTTTGATTCTCCGGTTGGGATTCATGTCGATTCCTTTCATCGGCTCCCTGAAAGCGTGAAGCGCCCCAAGGAACAGAGAGGTTGGTTCAGAGCAAGTGCGGGATTCCCGGATGTCGGCCTTCTGGCGAGGCCGCTATCCGGGCTTCACATTATCATGCCGGGGCGGGACGGCAGGCAGGAGGGCGGGGCCGGGAATCGGCTGTGACGAATCCTGCGCGCGTTCATGGTCTGCAGACAAATAGCATGGTCCGAATCATCCTGTCAAGAACAAATGCGGTCGCTCGAAACGTGGCATAAATCTTGCTCTCTATTCCTCCGGCGTAACGCCGAGGAGGGATCATGAACAAGCCCCCTGTATCCGTGCTGTTGCTCGGCTTGGCCGCGTTGGCGTGTGCCCGTCAAGGCCCCGGACTCGACGGCGTCGCCGCGATCCTCTTCAAGAACGTCCAGACGAAGCTTACCGTGGCGGACATGAACGCCATCGCGGCCAAGACGGGCTTTGTGCTGTCGGGCGACAAGGACCGGCCGTTCGCCTCCGACAAAGACAGCCGGGACTATCCGTTTGCGGCCGTGGTCCTGCCGACGGACATGAACAAGGACGGCCGAGAAGAGGTCTTCATATCCTTCGGCAACACCTTTACGTCCGGCTTGGCCGGCTCCAGCATAGCCCTGTTCATCAAGGACGCCGAAGGCGCCTACGCGGACCAGCTCGGCTTTCCCGGCGTCGTGCCGGACGCGCTTGAACCGATCGGCGAAGGCTATCCCGATCTGTTGATCGGCGGGCCCGGCTTCGAGTATCCCGTGTGGAGCTGGGACGGAAAGGCGTACGTGTTCAGCCGGACCGTCAAGGACGCGGACTACGGCCGGCTGAAAAAGCGAAGCGTGGAAGAGATCAGCAAGGCTTATCGGCTGAGCCTGAGCCCGTGAAGCGCTGTTCTCAGTGCGCGTCGATGTAAGCGTCCAGAAGCCGGTGCCACTCCTCGGGGTCGCAGACACCGGGGACCGTCGTCTCGCCGAGGACGAGATCGACCAGGAGACGCGGCTTCTTCCCGCCGATGCGGAGCGCCTTGACGCAGGAGACGCAATAGACGGCCACGTCATCGAGGGGCATGTCCGCGGCGCGCCGGGCCATCTGCTCTTCGACCTCGCTGACCGGGATGAGCCCGAAAAAGCTGTCGCCGCAGCAGATGCTCTTTGTCCGCGTCGCCGCGGGCTCCACCGGGACGATGCTCATCTTCTTCAGCACGGCCCTGACCGCCTCGTGGACCCTGTCCTGATCCCGCGTCGGGCAGGCGTCGAGGACGGCCATCCGGGCGCCGCCGTAGTCGGGCCAAGGGAAGGACGGGTCGTCGGCCAGGATCTCCCACAGGGAAACGGTCGTGACTCCCTCGTACAGGGTCCGGAAACGCTTGTCGCAGCCGGGACAGACGTTGACGACCTGGGTGCCCGCCGGGAGCCCCGGCTCATGCCGGCAGCACGTGAGATGCTCCCCGATCGGGCCGAGCCTCGCTCCCAGGTACTCCCGCAGCCGCCTGGCCGCATCGGGCTTGTAGAGGACCAAGGCGCACCCCGGCGCGAAGACCCGTTTCATCGGGCTTCCCGCTCGAGGAGCTTTTTCTTGCGCCCAATGCCCCAGCGGTAGCCCCCCGGCGCCCCGTCGGCCCGGACTACTCGATGACAGGGGATCGCCACTGCGACCGGATTCGCGGCGCAGGCTTGGGCCACGGCCCTGGCGGCCTGGGGGCGGCCGACGCGGGCCGCGATCTCGCCGTAAGTGGCCGTGGAGCCGGCGGGGATGCGTGAGAGCGCCCGCCAGACCCGGCGCTGGAACGATGTCCCCTGGATGTCGAGAGGCAGGGCGGGCCGGCGTTCCCGCGGCTCGTCCAAAAGGGACAGGACCCCCGCCGCCGCCTCCCGCAATCCCGGGTCTGGTCCCCGCAGTCTCGCTTTCGGGAACCGGGCCCGCAGGCGGTCCCTCAGGGCCTTGGCCGAGGGGCCGAATTCGACGGCGCAGATCCCCCGTTCGGTCGCCGCGACCAGGACGGGCCCGAGATAGGACCGGACGACCGCGAACCGGATGGGTTCGTCCGGGGCGCCGCTCCGATACGCCGACGGCCGCATGCCCAATGTCGCGGCCGCGGTCTCATAGAAGCGGCTGGCCGAGGAGAACCCCGCCTCATAGAGCGCCGCCGTGACGCCGCGTCCGTCGCGCAGCTGCCGCCGCAACCTGTTCGAGCGCTCCTCCATAGCGTACTGCTTGGGCGTGACGCCGACGACCGACTTGAAGAGCCGCTGGAAATGGAACGGGCTGAGACCCGCCGCGGCGGCCAATTCCCCCAGGGAGGGCGGCGTTTCGGCCTCCTCGATCGACCGGCAGGCCTCGAGCGCGACCCGGAGCCGCGGGTCAGGGGCTTCCTCGGAATCCGGACGGCAACGCTTGCAGGACCGGTAGCCGGCCCGCTCGGCCTCGGCCGGGGTCGCGAAATAGCGGACGTTGCGGGGATTCGGCCGCCGTGAGGGACAGCCCGGGCGGCAGTAAATCCCCGTCGTGGCCACTCCGTAAAGCGGCTTGCCGCTCGCCGGTCCGCGCCTGTCTCGTGTGTCGCTCATTGTGATCCTCCCGACGCCCATCCTAGGGCATGCCGGGACCCCGGTCTATCCGGTTCTTGCGCCGCAATCGGAATGACGATACCTTTCGGTGGAAATCCTGTCAATGAAGGGCCGGAGGAACCAAAGCCCGGCTCCGGACGTCTCTATCAGTAGAATCTTCATGTCTACCGGAGGAATCCATGCCGATTGACCGCCGTTCCGCCCTGAGAACCGCCCTGGTGTCCCTGATCCTGACGGCCGTCCTGGCCGGGGCCCTTCCGCTCGCGGCCCAGGATCATCCGCTCTGGCTGAGGTATCCGGCCGTCTCGCCCGACGGTGCGACGATCCTGTTCTGCTATCAGGGCGACATTTACAAAGTCCCGGCCGCCGGCGGCCAGGCCTTCCCCCTGACGATCGGCGAGGCCTACGACGTCGCCCCTGTCTGGAGCCATGACGGGCGATCGATCGCCTTCGCCTCCGACCGGTTCGGCAACTTCGACGTCTTCATCATGCCGGCCGAGGGCGGGGAGGCCCGCCGCCTGACCTATCATTCCTCTTCCGACACCCCGAGCGGCTTCACCGCGGACGACAAGAGCGTCCTCTTCGGCTCGGCCCGGCAGGACACGGCGGCCAACGTCCAGTACCCCATGGGACTCTTCTCCGAGCTCTACAGCGTCCCGGTCGCCGGCGGCGAGGCCTCCCTCGTCCTGACCCAGCCGGCCGTCTCGGCCACGGTCGATCCGGCCGGGACGAAGATCATCTACCACGACCAGAAGGGCTACGAGAGCGAGTGGCGCAAGCACCACACCTCGGCCGTGACCCGCGACATCTGGGTCTACGATCTGAAGACGAAAAAGAACACCATGCTGACGACGTTCAAGGGCGAGGACCGCAATCCGGTCTTCGACGCGAACGGCGACGATTTTTATTACCTGAGCGAACAGGGCGGCTCCTTCAACGTCTACAAGAGCTCTCTGAGCCGGCCGGCGGTCTCGACGGCCGTGACCGACTTTACCGGAAACCCGGTCCGCTTCCTGACCCGGGCCAAGAACGGGCTTCTCTGCTTCGGCTACGACGGCGAGATCTATACCAAGGACGGCGCGGCGGCTCCCCGGAGGGTCGACATCCGCATCGCCCAGGACGGACGGCAAGTGCTGGAGCGGACGGTGCCGGTCAGCGGCGGCATCACCGAGATGCGGCTTTCGCCCAACGGCAAGGAGATGGCTTATGTCTTCCGCGGCGAGATCTTCGCCGGCAGTGTCGAGGGCGGCCTGGCCAAGCGCGTGACCAATACGCCCGGCCAGGAGCGCAGTGTCAGCTTCAGTCCCGACGGCCGGTCGCTCGTCTATGCGGCGGAGCGCGACAACAACTGGAACGTTTACCGATCCTCGATCGTGCGCCGGGAAGAGCCTTATTTCTTCGCCTCGACCGTCCTCGAGGAAGTGCCCGTCATCGCCACCGCGGCCGAGGAGTTCCAGCCCGAGTTTTCTCCCGACGGCAAGGAGGTCGCCTACCTGGAGGACCGGGTGGTCCTCAAGGTCGTCAACCTGGCCTCGAAGCAGACCCGTTTGATCCTGCCCGCCGAGGTCAACTATTCCTACGCCGACGGGGACCAGATCTACCGGTGGAGCCCGGACGGCAAGTGGTTCCTGGTCCAGTTCGCTTTCGTCCGCCTGTTCTCCCCGCAGGTCGGGCTCGTTTCGAGCGACGGCAAGGGCAAGGTCGTCGACCTGACCAGGAACGGCTTCGGCGTTTTCCTGCCCCGTTGGGGGATGGACGGCACGATGATGACCTACGCCAATCCCCGGGAGGGCGCCGTCAACACCGACGGCTCGTCCCGGGAATACGACGTCTTCGGCCTGTTCTTCACCCGGGCCGCCTACGACCGGTTCCGCCTCACCAAGGAGGAGCTCGCCCTCGTCAAGGAACAGGAGGACAAGGCCAAGGAGGAGAAGGACAAGGCCGACAAGGACAAGCCCGCGGCCAAAGGCGCGGCGGTCAAGCCGGACGAGGCGAAAAAGGACCTCGTCTTCGAGCTCGACGGCATCGACCGGCGCAAGGTCCGCCTGACCATCCATTCCGCCGACATGGCCGACATGGCCCTGACCAAGAACGGCGAGAAGCTCTACTACCTGGCCCGCTTCGAGAAGGGCTACGACCTGTGGATGACCGAGACCCGGACGCGCGACACCAAGCTCTTCGCCAAGCTGGGCGCGAACCGGACGGGGATGGAGCTCTCGGCCGACGGCAAGGCGCTCTTCGTCTTCGCCGACGGCCGGATCATGAGAATCGATCCCGAGAGCGGCAAGTCCGAGCCCGTGGCCGTCGGCGGCGAGATGGTCCTCGACCAGACCGCCGAGAAGGCCTACATGTACGACCACATGTGGCGGCAGATGAAGCAGAAGATGCTGGTCGCCGACCTCTACGGCGCCGATTGGGACTCGTATTTCCGGATCTACAGGAAGTTCCTGCCCTTCATCGCCAACAACTACGATTACGCCGAGATGGTCAGCGAGCTCCTGGGCGAGATGAACGTCTCGCACACGGGCTGTTATTATTCGCCGCCGCGGAACCCCACGGCCGACGCCACGGCTTCGCTCGGCCTCTTCCGGGACTACGAATTCGCCGGGCCCGGCCTCAAGGTCGCCGAGGTCCTCACCGGCGGCCCCCTGGACAAGGCCCACCTGAAGATCCGCGCCGGCCACATCATCGAGAAGATCGACGGCCAAGCCCTGGACCGGACGCTCGACCACGCCAAGCTCCTCAACCGCAAGGCCGGCCAGCTCGTCCTGCTGTCGGTCGTCGACCCGGCTTCAGGGACGCGCTGGGAGGAATCGGTCAAACCGGTCTCGCTCGGCGAGGAGAACGGCCTGCTCTACCGGCGCTGGGTGCGCAACCGCCGGGCCGAGGTCGATCGCCTGTCCGGCGGGCGCCTGGGCTACGTCCACGTCCAGAGCATGAACGACGCCAGCTACCGCACGGTCATCGAGGAGGTCCTCGGGCTGAGCCCGGACAAGGAGGCCCTGATCGTCGACACCCGCTTCAACGGCGGCGGCAACCTCCATGACACGCTGGCCGATTTCCTGAGCGGGAAGAAAGTCTTCGACATCGTGCCCCGCGGCCAGCTCGTCGGCTACGAGCCGTACAACAAGTGGATCAAGCCGTCCATCGTTCTGATGGGCGAGTGCAACTACTCCGACGCCCATCTCTTCCCGGTCGAATACAAGATCCGGGGCCTCGGGCGGACGCTGGGCATGCCCGTTCCCGGCACCGGGACGTTCGTCTGGTGGGAATCGCAGATCGACCCGACCCTGCGCTTCGGCATCCCTCAGGGCGGCTGGCGGACGCCCGACGGCAGGCTCTGCGAGAATAACCAGCTCGAGCCCGACGTCCTGGTCAAGAACGATCCCGACGTCATGTCGGCCGGCCGCGACATGCAGATCGAGGCCGCGGTCAAGGAGCTGTTGAAAAAGGCGGCGTAAGGCCGAGGAGGGATTTTGATCGTTCGGCGGAGCCTACCGGATCTTAGGTGACCGGGTCCCGGGCCCGCGGCGTTTCCGGGGAGGCCGGCCGATGAGTCGCTTGGCCAGATCGATCTGGGCCCGGACCTGGTCGGGATGGGTTGAACCGCTGGTCCGCTTGAGCCTGATCGAATGGTCCGCGCTGAAGACGGCCTTGGCGTCCTCGCCGAACCGCGGATGGAATTCGCGAAGATCAGCCGCGGTCCACTGGTCGAGCGAGAGGCCGCGGTCCTCGCCGGCCCGGACGATCCCGGCGACGACCCCGTGGGCCTCCCTGAAGGGGACGCCCCGCCCGGCGAGGTAATCGGCCAGATCGGTCGCAAAGAGCGCCGGGTCGATTCTTTGTGCCATCGCCCGCCGGTCGGGCCGGACCTTGGCCAGGGCGATGCGGAGGACGCCGAGCACCTGGGCCGCCTCCTCGATGCCCTGTCGCAGAGGGGCCTTGTCGCCCTGGAGGTCCTTGTTATAGGTCGACGGCAAGCCCTTGGCCGTGATGTACAGATGGCTGACGTGGCCGAACGACCGCCCGGCCGCCGCCCGGATCAGCTCATAGATATCGGGGTTCTTCTTCTGGGGCATCAGGCTGCTGGACGTGGTCAGGGCGTCGTCCGGCATCAGATAGCCGAACTCCCGGCTCGAGTAGATCACGAGATCCTCCGCGATGCGGCTCAGGTCGAGGAGGAGGAGGGCGAGGACAAAGAGCGTTTCCAGGATGAAGCTGCGGTCCGACACGGTGTCCATCGAGTTCTGCGAGACGTCGCCGAAGCCGAGCGACCCGGCCAGCTCCCGCCGGTCGATCGGGACGGTCGATCCGGCCAGCGCCCCCACGCCGAGGGGCAGGACGTCGATCCTCTTGAGGGCGTCGCCGAGCCTCGATTTGGCCCGCTCGAGCGGCCAGAAGGCCGACATGAGGTAGTGCGAGAAGAGGACGCATTGCGCCGGCTGGAGGTGCGTATAGGCCGGCATGACGGCCCCGGAGTGCTTCTCCGCGAGGACGATGACGGTCCGCTGGCACCCGCGGATGAGGCGGACGAGACGCGGGATCTCGGCCTTGAGATAGAGCCTTTCGTCGACGACGACCTGCTCGTTCCGGCTTCGACCGTTATGGAGCTTCTTCCCGGCTTCCCCGATCTCGTCGGTCAACATCAACTCGACGGCCGAGTGGATGTCTTCGTACGGGCTCAGGTCCTCTCCGCCCGCGATCCGCGTCTTCACGGCCGCCAGGCCCGCGAGGATGCGGGCCAGCTCCTTGGCCGTCAGCGCCCCGGCCCGGCGCAGGGCCCTGGCGTAGGCCCTCGACGCGCGGATCTCCGCCGACCACAGGAAGCGGTCCTCGCGGCTCGTGGCCTGGAAGGCCTCGTGCCGTGGGTCGGGGCGCCGCTTCGCGAATCTCCGGTCCCAGAGGGTCATCGCCCGCTCCTCAGGAAATCCGTGACCTTCCGGCCCTGTTTGGTCATGATCGCGTTGTGGGCCTTCAGACGGATCGCGTGGATGTTGATGAAGCCCTCGGAATCCTGCTGATCGAATCCGCCCTCGATGTCCATGCTCGAAAGCTCCTGGTCGTACAGGGAGCTGTGGGATTCGCGGCCCAGGACCATGATGTTGCCTTTGTAGAGCGACAGGCGGACCGACCCGTCGATGACCTCCTGGCTCTTGTCGATGGCGGCCATCAGGAAGTCCATCTCGGGGGAGAACCAGAAGCCGTTATAGACGAGCTCCGAGAACTTCGGCGTCAGCATGTCGCGGAGCCGCATGACCTCGCGATCCATGGCCACGCCTTCGATGTCGATGTGGGCCGCCCGCAGGATCGTCATCCCGGGCGTCTCATAGACGCCCCGGCTCTTGATCCCGACGAAGCGGTTCTCGACCATATCGACGCGGCCGATGCCGTTCTCCGCTCCGAGCCTGTTGAGGGCGACCAGAAGCTCGTACGGCTCGGACGTTTCGGCGCCGTTCGTCTCGTCGACGAGCCTGACGGGGACCCCGTCTTTGAAGGTGATCACGATGACGGTCTCGCGGTCGGGCGCCTCCCTCGGGCTCCGCGTCAGCGAATAGACGCCCTCGTCGGGCGTCCTCAGCGGGTCTTCGAGGATGCCCGACTCGTGACTGATGTGAATGAGATTCGCGTCTTCGCTGAACGGGCGCTCCGCCGAGGCCTTGACCTCGATGCCGTGTCGGCGGGCATAGGCGATCATGTCCGGCCGGCCCTTGAATTCGGCCAGGAAGTCCGGGTCTTTCCAGGGGGAGATCACCCGGATGGACGGATCGAGGGCGTAGTAGGTCAGCTCGAACCTCACCTGGTCGTTGCCTTTCCCCGTGGCACCATGGGCGACGAACGGGGCCTTCTCCCGATGGGCGAGCTCGATCTGATGCTTGGCGATGACCGGCCGGGCCAGCGACGTTCCCAGGAGATAGCGCCCTTCATAGACGGCGTTGGCCTTGATGGCCGGGAAGACGTAGTCCGTGACGAGCTCGCGCTTCAAGTCGACGACGGAGGCGCTGACGGCCCCTGTCTCCAGGGCCTTCCGCCGGGCGGCCTCGAGGTCTTCGCTCTGTCCGACGTCCGCGATATAGGCGATGACGTCGAATCCCTTTTCGACCAGCCATTTCAAGATGACGGAGGTGTCCAATCCCCCCGAGTAGGCCAGGACGACTTTGTTCATGACGACTCCTTATCGGGCCCGGGCGGCGCGGCGCGGGCGTTAGGTCAGCATGTCCCGGAAGGCCTTTTCGACGCCCGCCCGGTCGCGCGGGCTCCCGACGACCACCAGAATGGTGTCGTCGCCGGAGACCGTGCCCAGGATCCGCGGATGCTTCAGGCCGTCGATCAGGCTGGCGACGCCGTTGGCGTTGCCGGGCGCCGTTTTGACCAGGACCAGATTTCCCGAGCCGGCGATCTCGGTGACGAAGTTCTTGAACATGATCTTCAGCCGGACCTGCAGGGCCCCCTGCGGGGTCCGGTCCAGCCTCTCGTATCGATAGGCCCCGGATTCGAGCCGGATCTTGACGTAACCCATGTCGCGGAGATCGCGGGACACCGTCGCCTGGGTCGTGTCGATGCCGCGACGGGCCAGCTCCATTTGAAGGTGATGCTGGTCGCCGACGCCCTGCTTGCCGACGATCTCCCGGAGAACATGGCGTCTTTGCTTGGTGGTATAATTATTCATATTGAGCGCATATATATACATTGCCGCGGGGCTTGTCAAGAGAAAATTGACATCCCTCCCCGAGGGGCCTAGAATCCAAAGGACCAGCCCGATAGGCCGACAAGGAGAGGGTCCATGAGCAAGTCCGGAATGACCTTAGCGGATGTCCAAGGCGTCTATGCGGGCGCCGAAGGCCGGTTGTGGGAGCTCATCATGGGCGAGCAGATCCACGCCGGCGGCTTCGCCTCGTCCATGGAGCTGGCCCGACGGGCCGGCATCAAGCCCGGCTGGAAGGGCGTCGACCTCTGCAGTGCCCTGGGCGCCGGCTGCCGCTTCCTGGTCGGCCATTTCCAGGCCGTGATGTGCGGCGTGGACGCGACGCCGCGCATGATCGACGAGGCCCGCCGGCGCGCCCCCCTGGCCGAATGGGGGATCGAGTTCAAGCTGGGCGACGTGCTCGACATTCCCTACCCGGCCGGCGCCTTCGATTTCGTCTGGGGCGAGGACGCCTGGTGCTATGTCTCCGACAAGGACAGGCTCGTCTCCGAGGCCTCCCGGGTCCTGAAGCCCGGCGGGACCGTCGCCTTCACCGATTGGGTGGAGGGCCCGGCCGGCCTGACCGAGGCCGAGGCCCTGCGCTTCAACACCTTCATGAAGTTCCCCGACCTGCAGTCCATCCCCGGCTACAAGGCCCTGCTGGAGAAGCACGGGTTCGAGGTCCGCGAGGCCGGCCAGATCGAATTCGCCAAGTACGTCGACCTTTACCTGGCCATGCTGACCGAACAGCTGACCTTCGACGCCCTGCGCATCGTCGGCAACGACATGGCCGTCTTTCAGGGCCTAGGCGCCGAGATGGCCGACATGCAGCAGAAGGTGCACGCCGACAAGATCACCCGCGGCCGCTTCATCGGGATCAAGAAATAACTTGATTTCCCGCCATCCCGACCTCCGGGCCCGGGCGGCCGGCCCGGCGGCCCGGGCCCCGGACGCCTGGCGAGCGGCCTGCTCCCACGTTCCGAGGGAGATCGCCGACGCGCTCGGCTTGGCCGCGGCCCGCCTGGTCCCGCCCGGGACCGTCGCCTCCGAATCCCGCGGCGAGGCGCTCTCGGGGGCCGGGGCCTGCGCCTGGTGCAAGTCCGGCCTCGGCTCGGACGAAGCGGACCATCCCTGGATCGGGGCCGCGACCTGCGACCAGATGCGGCGGGCCCTCGAGCTGGCGGGGAGGGCGTCCGGGCGCGAAGCGCTCGTCGTCCACGCCCCGAAGACGCGCTCGGCGGAGGCCGAGGACTATTTCGTCGCCGAGGTCCGCTGGCTGGCCGCCGCGATGGAGAAGGCGGCCGGCGCCCGGCTCGATCCGAGCGAATTGCGGCGGGCGATCGCCGTCCGGAACGGGATCCGGGCCCGCCTGCGCCGGTTTCGCGAGGGACTGACGGGCGCCGACTTTTCCGCCCTCGTCTATCTCGAAGCCCGTCTCCCGGCCGGCGAGATGGAAGCGTTCCTCGCCTCCTTCCGCCCGGCTCCCTCCCGTCCCACACGAGCGGCCGGAGTCCCCGCCCTTCTGGCCGGGAGCCCGCTCGCGCCCGCCGATTGGCCATGGCTCGACGAGCTCGAGGAGATGGGCCTGCCTGTCGTCGCGGACGCGACCTGCACCGGCGACCGGGCCGTCGATTTCGCGGTCGAAGCGCCGGCGGACGAGGACCCGCTCGGCGCGCTGGCCCGCGGCTATTTCCGGCGCCCGCCCTGCCCGTTCATCCGGCCCAACGACGAATTCTACGCCTATGCCGCGGCCCTGGCCCGCCGGCGCGGCGCCCGGGCCGTGGTCTGGCGGTCGCTCCGCGGCTGCGACATTCACGCCCTGGAGCCGCCGCGGGCGGAACGCCTGCTGGGACTGCCGCTTCTCGCCTTGGACATGAGCTGTGGCGACGCCGCGTCGCCCCGGGTCAGGACCCGGGTGGAAGCGTTCCTGGAAGGCCTGCGATGAGCTGGGCCGACCCGCCCGCCGCCAAGATCGACTTCGAGGCCTGGAACGCCGCGTTCAGGCTGGTCCCGGACCCGTTCCCCGCGCCCGGCGGCGGGACCGGACCGCGTCCCGAATACCTGGCCACCCCGCGCTGTTTCGTCGAGCTCGAGGGCGACTCGCGCCTGCGAAGCCTCCGGTTCGACAACTCGCTGGCCGCCCTCCGGCTGTGGTCGTTCCTGCTGTCCGAGAACGACAGGCTCGCCGCCGCCCGCCGCTCCGGCCTCAAGATCGTCGGCACTCTCAAGGACTTGGGCACGGTGCCGCTCATCGCCTACGCCGCGCCCGGAGCGGTGGCCTTCTATCCCGACGGCGCCTGGTGGATCCCCTGCGTTATGGAGATGTCCGAGGGGCTTCTGAGGATCGCGGACGCGGCCGGGTTCGGCGACGAGGTCTGCCCGGTCCGGGCCGCCCTGGCCGCGTTCCTCAACCGGGCCCACTTTCCCATCCCCGACCTGCTCATCGCCGCCGTGGGGGCCTGTTGCGACGACATGTCGTGCCTGATGCAGAGACTGGCGGATCTGGATGTCCCCCTGCTCTGGTGGGAGATCCCCTACCGCCGGGGGACGGCCGGACCGGAGGCCGTCGCCTTCGTGGCCGGCCAGCTCGACCGCGTCCGCCGGGCCGTGGGCGACCTGGTCGGCCGGACCGTCACGGATGACATGCTGTCGGACGTCATCGTCAGGGCCAACCGGATCCGGGCCCTCCTGCGCCGGATCCGCGACCTCGCCTACGGCGTCACGCCGGCCCCCTTCCCGGCCCTCGAAGCGCAGATCGTCGAGATGCTGGCCCTCCACTTCTGTTCCGATCTCGAGGAGTGCGGGCGCGTCCTGGAGCACGTCGCCTCGACCTTGGAGGCCCGTGCCGCGGCGGGTGAGGGCGTGCTGGCGGCCGACGCGTGCCGGGTCGTCTGGGTCAATCCGGTGGCCGACCTGCGGGCCATGAACCTGTTCGAGGACCTGGGCGGCGCGTTGGCCGGCACGGAATACCTCTTCCGCCATGCGCTCGTCCCGATCCCGGAGGACCGTCCGCCTCTCGCGGCCCTGGCCGAAACCGCGCTCCGGGATCCCATGACCGGTCCCGCCGAGGAGCGGGCCGCCCTGGTCGTCGCGGAGGCGGTCCGCTACAAGGCCGAAGGGGTCATCGTCTCGGCCGTCCCGGGCGCCTCCCACAGCGCCACCGAAGGGCTGGTCATCCGGCGCCGCGTGACGCGCGACCTGGACATCCCGGTCTGCGAGATCACCGTCCCGCCGCTGGCCGACGCCTCGATCGGCCAGCTGGCCACGCGCTTCGAGGGCTTTTTCGAGATCATCCGCGGCAGGAGAGAGCATGCCTGATCACACACTGGGACTCGACCTCGGAAGCCGGGCCGTCAAGGCCGTCCTGTTCGACCCCGCCGCCGGCCGGGTCGCCGCCGTCGCGATCCGGGACAGCTCGCCCGACCAGGCCGCCGACGCCGGGGACCTCCTGGCGGCCGTTCTCGCCGGGGCGGGCCTGGAGCGGGCCGACCTCCGCGGGATCGTGGTCACGGGCTACGGGCGCGTCCGGGCCGGCTTCGCCGCCGAGACGGCGACCGAGATCGCCTGCCATGCCCGCGGCGTCGCCGCGGTCCGGCCCGGGGTTCGCACGGTGGTCGATATCGGCGGCCAGGACAGCAAGGCCATTCTGCTGGGGGAGGACGGCCGGGTCCGCGACTTCGCCATGAACGACCGCTGCGCCGCCGGCTGCGGCCGCTTCCTCGAGATCGCGGCCCGCCTCCTCGGCACCGACGTCGACGGCCTGTCCGGGCTGGCCCGGGCCGCCGGAGAAGATGCCGAGATCAGCTCGATGTGCGTGGTCTTCGCCGAGTCCGAGGTCATCGGCATGCTGGCCCGCGGCTTTCCGCGGGGCGACATCGCGGCCGGCGTCGTGCGCTCGATCGCCCGCCGCGTCGCCGGCTTGGCCGAGCGGGTCGGCGTCCGCCCGCCCGTGGCCTTCACGGGGGGCGTGGCCCTGAACCGGGCCATGGCGGCGGCCCTGGGGCGCGAGCTCCGCCAGCGCCTGGTCATTCCGCCCGATCCCCGCATCACCGGCGCGCTCGGAGCGGCGCTCGCGGCGGCCCGCAGGGCCGGCTTGACGGACGTCCTGCGCGAGGGCGCCTCAGCGGGCCTCGAGGTTCCTTTTTCGGCTCCCCGCGCTCCCGCGCCCTCGTCCTGCGATCGCCCGCCCGGCGAGCGAGCTCCGTGCGAGCCGCCCTCTCCCGCCGCGTCGGGCTGTGCGCCCGGCGGCGGCCGGGCGGATGTTCACAGCGCCCGCCTCCACCGGGTCCGCGGACTGGAGCGTTTCGATCGCATGACCTCCGAAGCGACGGAATACGCCCGTGAACAGAAGGCGCGCGGCCGCAAGATCGTCTCGATCTTCTGCGAATTCACGCCGCGCGAGGCCATCCTGGCCGCGGGAGCGGTGCCGGTCTGCGCCTGCGGCGGCAGTCATCGGACCGCCCTGGCCGCGGAGCGGGACCTGCCGGCCGGCCTGTGCCCGCTGATCAAATCGAGCTACGGCTTCGCCCTGGAAAAGGCCAACCCGCTGTTCGAGATGAGCGACCTGGTCGTGGCCGAGACGACCTGCGACGGCAAGAAGAAGATGTTCGAGCTCCTGGCCGACCACAAGCCGCTCTTCGTCCTGGAGCTGCCGCAGAAGCCGGAGGACGACGGAGGGCTCCGCCGCTGGCGGGAGGAGATCGACCGGCTGATGCGCCGGCTGGAGGAGCTGACCGGGAACGCGATCACGGAAGCGTCCCTGCGGGACGCCATTCGCCTGATGAACCGCGAGCGGGGACTGCGGCGGGCCATCGCCCGCTTGGCCGGGCGGGGGCTCTCCGGACGCGAGGTCCTGGAGGCCAAAAGCCTGATCTCGGGCATCCCGGAGGATCTGGCCGCCTACGAGAGGATCCTGGCCGAGGCCGCCGCCCTGGCTCCCGAGCCGGATCAGCGGCCTCGGGTGCTGATGACGGGGGTCCCGATGGTCCACGGCGCGGAGAAGGTCCTGGACATCATCGAATCGGCGGGCGCCTGGGTCGTGGCCCAGGAGAGCTGCACCGGGCTCAAGCCGATCGAGGACGATGTGGCCGAAGACGGCGACCCGGCCGCAGCCCTGGCCCGGAAATATTTCCGATTGCCCTGCTCCTGCATGACCCCGAACGCCGGCCGGCTCGACCTCCTCGACCGGCTGATCGAGGAGTTCAGGCCTGACGGCGTCGTCGACCTCGTCTGGCAGTCCTGCCTGACCTACGACGTCGAGAGCGAGATCGTGCGCCGGCGACTGGAGAAACGGCACGGTCTGCCTGGCCTCAAGATCGTGACCGATTATTCGCCGTCCGACGCCCAGCAGATCCGGCTCCGCGTCGAATCGTTCCTGGGGCTGATCTCCGACCGCCGTTGAGCCCGGAAAAATCACCTTGACGGGGTGATTCGTTTTCAGTGTAATGGATGAGGTATGGCTTTTCGTCTGTTTTCTCCCCGGTCTAGATCCGAACTGACAATTCTGCCCCTGCGTCAGCGCGGCGCCCTGATCGGCAGTTATATCTGGACCCGGCTGGCCGCGCAGTTGCGGTCGGCCGTGCCGGTCGTGCTCTACCTGCTCGGCGTCCTGATCTTGTTGCTCGGGGTTCCGGTGCTCCAGGCGGGCCGGGTCGCGATCGGCGTGGCCATGGTGATCGTGGGACTGACGGCCTTCCTGGAAGGGCTGATGCTCGCCGTGATGCCCATCGGGGAATTGTGCGGCGTGGGCCTGCCCCGCCGGGCGCGCCTGCCGGGCATTCTGACGGCGGTGTTCTTCCTGGGCCTCTTGGGCACCATGGCCGAACCCTCCATCGCCGTTTTGCAGCGCATGGGCGCCAGCGTGATGCCCTGGGACGCCCCTCTGCTGTTCGTACTGCTGGGGAAGCACTCCTTCCTGCTCGTCCTGGCCATCGGCGTCGGAGTGGGCATCGCCTTCGCCGTGGGGATCCTGCGCTCTCTGTTGGGCTGGTCCCTGAAGCCCGTGCTGGGCATCAGCGTAGGGCTGGTGCTCGGCGCGACCCTCTGGGCGCGGACCCAACCGAACCTGGCCCTGCTCTACAGCGTCGCCTGGGACTCCGGAGCCATCACCACCTCCGACGTGACCGTCCCCCTCATGCTCGCCCTCGGGGTGGGCTTGTCCCGCATGGGAGGGCGCCAGGATGATGAGGGCGGCGGCTTCGGCTCCGTGGCCATGGCCTCGCTGGTCCCCGTCCTGACAGTCCTGATTCTCGGGGCGGCGCTCCTGCCGACCGTCCCGGCCCCCATGAGCCGGGAAGAATTCGTTTCCGGCGATCAGGCCGTCTTCGCCCGCCAGCTGTTCCGCGACCAGCAGTCCTATGAACGCTGGGCCGCGGAACACCTGACTCCCGAGGAGCGCGCCGGAGCGGCGGTCCTGGCCGATCCCGAGGCGACGCTCCGGGCGGAGGCGCTTCTCGCGGCCGAAGGAGGCGTTCGGGCGGGGGAGGGCCGGGAAGACCCCGAGTCCGCATGGTCCATTCTGCTGAGGACGGCCTCGGAGGCCGGGCGGTCGGTCATCCCTCTCATGCTCAGCCTCGTCGCCATCGTCTGGCTGGTGCTGCGCCGGAAGCTTCCCTGGCCCGACGAAACGATGCTCGGCGTGCTGTTCTGTCTGGCCGGCATGGCGGTGTTCACCGCGGGCCTCGAGATCGGCCTCCTGCGCCTCGGGGACCAGACCGGCGCGAATCTCACCTCGCTGATCCAACCCGTCGAGCATGCCCAGGACGCGGTCGTGATCTCCTCCTTCGACCCCTCCGTGGTCTTCGAGGCCGTGGGGCCGGACGGGGGCCGACAGAGCTTTTTCATGCTCGCGGAGCCGGCGGGAGCGGTCCCCGTTCCCTACGTCCCGGACCGCTACGATGCGGAGTCGGGCGAGTATCTCCATATCCCGCTTACCCCCCCCCGCATCCCCGGCGCCGGCGGGTGGATAGCCCTCTTGATCGTCGCCTTCGGGCTCGGCTTCACGACGACCCTGGTGGAACCGGCGGTGGCGGCCCTCGGGGTCACCCTGGAGAACGTCACGGTGGGCGTGTTCCACCGCCGGCGCATCGTGATGATCATCTCCTCCGGGGTGGGGGTGGGCGCATTGTCGGGCTTCGCCATGCTGGCCTGGGACATCCCGCTCCTCTGGATCATCGCGCCGCTCTACATCGTCATCCTCCTTTTGACGGCCCTGTCCTCCGAGCTGTTCACGGGGATCGCGTGGGACGCCGGCGGGGCGACCACCGCGTCCATCACCACGCCCCTCGTGCTGGCCGTCGGCGCGGGACTCGGGGGCCGGCTGGGGGTGGCGGAGAGCTTCGGCATTCTCACCCTGGCCTCGGGATTTCCGATCCTCGGAGTGCTTCTCGCGGGCCTTTCGGTGAGCCGAAGCCGGCCGCTCCCCCGGGGAAGTGCGCGATGAGCCTCGATCGTCCGGGATTCGACTGCGGTTCCGCGGCCGTGGAGATCACCTGCGTCGTCCCGCGGCAGGGTTCCACCGGATTCCACGACCTGCTCAAGCCTTTTGGGGTGGGCGAGTTCACCCTGCAATCCGCGCGCAGGACCCTTCTGCGCGAAGCCCGGCGGCGCCGCGGCCTCACGCCGCTGGCCGAGGAACTGGTGGACATCGTCCGGTTCCACGTTCCGCCCGGCGGCGAGGAGGCGGTTGTCCCGGCTCTGGTCAACGCCTTCGGCTTCGGCGAGCCCGGCCGGGGCAGTCTGACCCTCCGGACGATCTTTCTGGCCGGCATCGCCCCCGGGGCCGCGGCCGGCGTCACGGCCCCGGGTTCCGCGGCCCCCGGCGGCGGCCGCCCTTCCGGCGAAACGCGGATGATCCACGACCTCGCCTGCCTCTGCTCTATTGTCCCGCGCGGGGTGGGGACGGCCATCGCCAGGGTGGCCCTGGAGGCCGGGCTGGGCGTGCCCGTCGTGACCTACGGCCGGGGCGTCGGGTCGAGGGGTCGGCTCGGGCTGATCCGGGTCACCATCCCCGTGGAGAAGGAGATCGTGACCTTTTTGCCCAGCCTCCACGACATCGACGAGGCCTTCCGGCTGGTGAACGAGGTCATGAGGCTCAGCCGGCCCGGGGCCGGCTTTTGCTACTGGTACCCCCTGGCGGGCGGCATCCTGGACACCCGGATATGGGCGGGCCGCCAGCCGTTTGTGGCCAGCATGGAGCAGGTGATCGCGACCCTGGACGTCATGACCGGCGGCACGGCTTGGCGGCGCAAAGCGGAGCGGATCGAAAACGAGGGCCGCCCCCTGCCCATGGCCAGCTACACCATCCAAGGCAACGAGGGAGAGACCGAGCCTATCCTGCGTGCGGCCCTGGACGCCGGAGCGGGCGGGGCGACTCAATCGTGGCTTCGGCGCGAGCGTCTCGACGAGGCGGAAAACGGATCGTCGGCCAGGGAGATGAGCGACCTCATTGTCGAGGAATCGACGCTGCAGCGCATCCATCAGAGCGTGTGCCAAGCCGGATTGCTCGGACAGGACGGCTTCGTCGAGATATCGGACGCGGGCGCGGCCTGCGGCTACCACACGTCCTAGCCGTGCGTCCTGTCCGGCAGGAGCGTCCGGCCCGGGGGATAACGGCGTCCGGATAGGGGGAGATGCGAAGTGATCGCTTTCATCATCCTGTTTGGCGCGGCGGCGGTCTTCGGGCAGGACATCACCGACAACCCGAGCCGGGCGGTCCACCCGAACGCCGGAAGGATTATCGAGCTCCGCGAGGTGCTCCGGATCCGTGAGGTCCCCGGCAAATTCCATTTTGTCTATCCGCAGAGATTGAAGGTCAACGGGCGCAAGGACATCTTCGTGCTCGACCGGCAACAGCTGCTTCATTTCGATTCCCGGGGGGCCTTCGTTCGTAACTATTTCAAGCTCGGCAGTGGGCCGGGCGAGGTGACTCACATCTCCAACTATCAGCCCATGGAAGACGGGCTGATAGTCCATGGGACCCCTCCCAAGATCTTGCGCTACGACAATTCGGGGACATTAACGCGGGAAATCCCTCTGCGCGGCAAGGTGAGGCTGTCGGAGTTTCAGGCATATCGAGATGACCGTTACGTCTTTGCTGAAAAGGATTGGACCCAGCTGTCAGGCAACGAAAAGGTGCTGAGCATTCCTCTCCAATTCTATTCGGTCCGTCAAGACGGCGAGACGCTGACCGCCTGCGAGGCCAAGTTGCCGGTGAGGTATTTCTTCGCCCAGGCGGGCGGAGAGCGGGCGATCATCCAGGTGGATAGGCAAGTCAGCGTGCCCTGGGGCGGCTATTTGGCCCTCAGCACGACGCCGGACTATCTGATCAGCCTGTTCGATTTGGACAGCGGTCTTATAGCCCGGCACGTTCGACGAAAGTACGACAGGGTGAGAACCCGGGGAACGGGTCCCGCTGAGGAACCTCGGATCAGCCTGGGGGGCAAAATCTATGGGCGTCCGAATAAGGACTACGAGGATGACATCATGGGGATGGTGGCGTCGGGGAGCGACCTGTGGGTCATCAACTCACGAACGGGTGATCGTGACGGCATGCACGTCGATGTGTTCAATCAGCGCGGCGAATTCCTGGACCAGTTCATCCTGAAATTCAAAGACGGCCTTCCGCCTCTGCTCTATGAGACATTCCAGCTCTGTGTCGACGGATCTGACCTTTATGCGATCATGAGAGGAGCGGACGCCTATTACTCCATCTGCAAGTTCCAATTAAGGGATGCCCCCTTCCTTTCGGAGGGGCCTAAAAATTGACCTCCATCCCCAGCCGGGCCGACATCGGCGGGAAGAAGCGGGTGGGCTGCATGTAGAGAGGATTGGGATCGATCTGGGTGCCGGATTCGTCCACGCCCAGGTAATGCCTTTGCTCGTAGGTCACGGGCGTCCTCCGGCTGCCGATATGAAAGGCGTCGAGAACGAGCCGCGGCGCGATCCGGGTCCCCGCCACGCTCTTCATCTGGTAGGTGAGCCGCAGATTGAGATCGGCGATGGCCGGGGTGCGGCCGAGCGTGCCTCTCGGGGCGATGAACTTCCACCAGCCTTCGAGCTGGGTCTGCGTTCCCAGCTCGCTCAGGGGCGTGCCGCTCTGCCATTGGAAAAAGGTCCCGACCGACAGACCGAAGGGAAAGCGGTAGGAGCCGAAAATCTTGAAGACGTGGGGCCGGTCGTTCGGCAGAAGCCCGGTGGCCAGAGCTACCTGCTCGGGGGTATCGACATATCCCGTGGTGTTCGGCCTCTTGTCGTCCATGTCGTGGGCGAACAGCCCGGGATAATTGCCGTGGGAGCGGGAGAGGGTATAGGAAACGGTGAAATCGAGGTGTTTTCCGCCTGTTCTTTGAAACATCATCTGCAGGCCGAGATACCGGCGCGTCATCTTCGCGGTTTCGTCCAGGGGCGGCCTTCCGGGGTTGCCGACGTAGAGAGTTCCGTCGCGAGGGCTTAGCGTGTCTTCAATGGCGGCGCGCAGGTCCCGGAAGATCCCGGTGAGGCCGAATTTGTAGCTTCCGCCCAGCACGCGCTCGTAGCCCAGCGTGAACTCATCGTAATGCTGGCCTCGGAGCCCCTCGATCTCAGGCTGGATCACGCCGCTGGTCGCAGTATCCGAGCCGCCGGAGGGATCCAGCCGCGGGTCATGGTCATAGGCGATGCTATGCCAGACGGCGCCTTCTATCATATACCAGGTCATGACGTAGGTTGACAATTCCCCATAGAAGCGGCCGAACGAGCCGGAGATCTTGCTGGCGCCTTTTCCGTCCGGCCGGAAGACGAAGCCCAGCCGGGGCTGGAACTCATCCGGGATCCTCTGGCAGACCCTGCCGTCCGAGCCGACCAGGTTTTCCGCGCTCCAGCGCAGGCCGAGATTGACATTCAGGCGGTCGCTGACCTTCCAGGAATCCTGCGCGAACAGCGAGGGGATGCGATTGCGGACGGTTCCCCTGGAAACGCCCGGCATGTGCGTGTACATGTTTTCGCTGAAGCGCACCAGCGATTCCTGGTCCCTGTCGGCGTCCAGCCGGTTGTCCCGGTACTCGAAGCCGGCCTTGAGGACGTGGCTTCCGAGCACCAGCGTCCCCTTGCAGGCGGCCGTCGTTTGGTAGCTGTCGCCGTTGTCCTTCCCCCAATGTCCGCCGGACATGATCCCGCCGGAGAAGATGTCCAGATACAAGACCTCGGTTTCCCCCACCTCCGTGGCCGGACCGATCCGGTCGCGCCGGATGACATGGGCCAGCGAGGTCTCCAGGACGAGATTCCTCCCGAGCACGAAGCTTCCGCTGGCCAGGAAATTGTATCCGCCCTCCGTGATCCGGGCGAGCATCGGGTCCGGGTTCAGGGCGGCGGCCACGGTGGCCCACTGCCCAGGGCCGACATAATCGTGCCGGACGGGATCGCCGATCATGGTGAAGGTGAGGTTGGCGATCTCGGAGGGCCGCCAGGTCAATTTCCCGGCGAAAACGTCCTGGGTCCGTTTGTCCCTCAAATACAGATCGAGCCCGGGGATCAGGACGTCCTCCCCCCTGTTGATCGAATTGTAGGCCGCGTAGAACCAGAGCCTGTCGCGGACGATCGGCCCGCCCAGGCTCAGTCCCATGTCGTATTGGGCGAACCTCCCTTTGCTTGGCTCCAGCGCGGCACGGAACGCCGACTGGGAGAAGTTGTTGTTCGTGAAGAAGCCGAAGACCTGGCCGCTGAAATCATTCCCTCCCGAAAAAGTCACGGCGTTGACCAGCCCGCCCATGGAGCTCCGGTACTGGGCCTCGTAGCCGCCGGCCCTGACCTCGATCTCCTTGACGAAATTGTAGGGCAGGGCGGTGTTCTTGAAGCGCATGAAGGGATCGGAAACGTCGATGCCGTCGATGGAGTACATGTTCTCCGAGCCGGTGGCGCCGGAGACGTTGACGTCGTCGCCGAAGGAGCTTTGGTTGGCCCCGGGCAGGATGGCCATGGCGCTGCGGTAGTCCCGGCCCAGGGGGAGATCCTTGATCGTGTCGGCGACGAGGTTGGCGCCCGAAACCGTGGAGGTCGGGTCGAGGAGCGGAGGCTGGCCCACAACGACGATGTCATGCGATTCCATATAGATCGGCTTGAGCTGGATGTCCCCGACGAAGGCCGTTCCGCCCAGCGGCACCCGGATGTTCTCCCGGGCGAATTCATGGAACGACTCGTCTAGGAGCCTGAGAGCGTAGACCCCGCTGGGCAGGGAAAAGAAGCGGAAGTAGCCCCGCTTGTCGCTCTCGGTCTCGCGTGTGCCCTGCAGGCTGTCGCCGGTCAGCACGGCCCGGATCGAGGGGAGCGCCAGCCCCTCGTGGTCCAGAACGCGGCCTTCCAGGCGTCCCGTCACCTCCTGGGCTCTGAGGCCCAAGGAAACGATCAGACAGATTCCCAGCACGAATGCCATTCTCTTCGCCATGGTTCCCTCCCCTTCGAAGATTGCTGGCTTTTTTATTTTGGTGAGAATTTTCCCCCTATTATTTTTGTATTCTAAGAAAGTGTCAAAACAAAGTCAATAGAAAAAAAAGAAGAAAAGAAAAATATTTCAGAGGGTCCCGCCCCGGTTTGGCACGAATCTTGATTCCCTCAGGGAAGAATGCCGAGATGGCATCCGAACTATAAGGAGGGAGACATGTCGGAAGGACAGATCCAAGTTAAGGTCGACAAGACGAGCCTGTTCAAGGCGGGGTTGGTTCCGGTTCTCGTTGCGCTCATCGGAGGAGCGCTGTGGCTGATCGCTTCTCTTCGCGGCATCCCGGGGATCCTCATGTGGGCCCTTGCCGCGTTCGCGGGCTTCTGGTATGCGAACAGGGCCTCGAGATCGGCCGTCAAGCCGGCGATCCTCGATGTCGCCGTCAACGGAGCCATCCTGGGCGCGGTCGTCGGCCTGGTCTATGCCATCGCCAGCTGGATCGCCATCAGCATCCGCTTCCGGGGCCTGGGCACGCTGTTGTTTCGCTGGGACATCGGCGCCGTGCTCCTGAAGCTCCTGGAGGGCGCCATCGGCGGAGCGATCGGCGCGGCCCTTTGGTACGCCCTCAAGTCAGGGATGATCAAGACCAAGTAACAGAGGCGCTCGCTTTGAGACCCTACTTCACCGGCCCCAGGTGTTTGTCGAGCCATCTCAGGGTCTCTTTGACGAACTCGGCTTCGGGGATGAAGTGGTCCGTGTCGTAGAGCTTCATTTCCTTCAGCGCCGGGGGAGTTCCCAGCAGGTCGAACATCGGCTTGGCTGACAGCTCATAAGGAACGGTCATGTCATACCGGCCGCTGAGCATCAGGGTCGGGATCTTGACGCGCCGGACGTAGCTGATATCGTCCACCTCGGGCCTGGCCCGGCTAAAGAAGCCTCCCACCTTGAGGACGCTGGCCTTGAGACGATCTTCGACCGCCGGGATGATGGCTCCGTACAGGCCTCCCCAACTGAAACCGAGAAACGCCAGCTTGTCGCCGTCGATGTCGGGCCGAGTCTCCAGGTAGTCGATGCACTTCTTGAAGTCCTTGACGAACTTGATGAAAAAATCGGTGTATTCATAGGTGGGGGCGCCCGTGTGGATTTCCAATAGGGCTTCGTTGCCGCGCTCGAAGGTCCCTTTGTAAATAGGGAAGAGGAACGCGCGGCCGTTCTTGACGATGAAATCCTTGGCCACCCGGTCCTCCAGATCTTTGCTGGATCGGTTCATCGCGGCCTCTGAGCCCGGGGAATAGATGACGGCCTGGTAGGGGGGAGACGCGTTCTTGGGCAAACCCAGGTAGGCGACGACCCGCTCGTTTTCGTAGGCCGCGTCAAAGGAGATCTTTTCAACGCTCCCGTCCTTGGCCGCATGGCGCCATTCGACGCGGGCGTTGAGGTCCCGCTTGTCGTAGGAGAACTGGTTCTTATAGACCCGAAAAACGGAATCGGGGACAGGCTCGACCTTGTAGTAATCCGGGAACTCGGCCGGCCCGACCAGATCGAACACCGACTTGGCGGCGAGCTCCGGACGGTCATAGACGGCGCAGCGAAAGCCGTTCCCGGCCGCCCGGTCGAAAGGGTGACGCTGGCTCCGGTCTTCGAACATGTACGATACGTCGTCCCAGGCGCCTCCCCGGATGAGCCGGCCGTCCTGGGTTTTATTGAAGCACCATTCCCGCACGTTGCCGCCCATGTCCGAAACCCCGTAGGCGGTGATGGCCGAGTTCTCGCCCACGCGCTCCGGGCCCTTGCCTTTGAAATTGCATTGGGGCGTGAAAAATTCAGCGAA
>JAXDAV010000044.1:0-4449 GCA_034679465.1 Candidatus Aminicenantota bacterium
CGGTCCGATCGGCCTCGATCCCTGGAACGGGTTCACCGTCGGCTTCTTCCGCAAGGTCGTCATGGACGCGGAGGCTGCGACCTTTCGCAACCCGGCCGAGATCGGCGACCACCTGACCCAGGTCGAGCACCGCGTCCAGACCATCGTCCCCGGCACGGCCGCGGGCGTCCTTCGCGGCGGGAACCTGTCCATCATCTCGTCTCTCCTCGGGACCGGGTTTGTCCCGGACTGGGGCGGCTCGATCCTGTTCGTCGAGGATATCAACGAGGGGATCTACCGGGTGGACCGGATGATGACCCATCTTGCCCTGGCCGGCGTCCTGCGCCAGGCGAAGGGGTTCATCTTCGGCCGCTGCACCGACTGCGACCCGGACTCGGGCTACGGTTCGCTGACCCTGGAGCAGGTGCTCGACGACCATGTCAAGCCGCTGGGCGTCCCGGCCTGGTACGGCGCGATGTTCGGCCACCTGCCGCTTAAATTCACCCTGCCCGTGGGGATACCGGCGCGCGTGGATTCGGACAAGGGAACGATCGAGCTCCTCGAGCCCGCCGTCCTCTGACCTTCTACTTGTCCGTGACTTCGGGAGCGGGCCCCCCGCCCGCCGGCAGCACGTCGAGGAGCAGCCGGTTTTTCTCCGACCGGGCCTCGCCGACGCTCGTGCAGAAAATCGCCGGCTGGTCCATGACCGGGCACTTGTTCTCGCAGATGCCGCAGCCCGTGCAGAGCTCGTGGTCGATGACCGGGACTTTCTGGACGGCCGTCGTGCCGTCGGAGAGCACGGCCTCGTACTCGACGAGCTTGATGGCCTTGGGCGAGACCGGGCAATGCTCCTCGCAGACGATGCAGGGCTTGCCCAGGACGTAGGGGATACAGCGGCTCTTGTTGACCCAGGCCGTGCCGATCTTGAGCGCGTTCTTTTCCTCGATCGTCAGCTTCGTGATCGCTCCCGTCGGGCAGACCTGGGTGCAGAGCGAGCAGTAGTACTCGCAGTAGCCGATCTTCGGGACGAGCATGGGCGTGTAAGGGCCCTCGGGCCCGGCTTCGGTCAGCGCGGGCTGGAGCCCGCCGGTCGGGCAGGCCCGCATGCATTGGCCGCACTTGACGCACTTGGCCAGGAACTTGTCCTCGGCCAGCGCGCCCGGCGGGCGGATGAGCTTGGGCGAGGCCCGCTTGCGGGCCGGCGTCAGCTTGAAGAACGGGACCGCGGCGATCCCGGCCAGGGTCGTCAGGATGAGCTTGCGGCGCGAGAGGTTGACGTTCGAGACGTTGGTCAGCTTCTCGGGCTTGGCCGATAGCCGCATGTCGATGGCGGCCGTGGGGCAGATCGAGGCGCAGTTCTGGCAGAAGACGCACTCGCCGCTCTTCCAGCCGTCGTTGGGATACGGATGGGCCTGGGTCTCGCAGTGCTGGGTGCAGAGGCCGCATTTGATGCACTTCTCGTCGTCGATCCGGACCTTGATCAGGTTCCAGCGGCTGAGAAGGCCCAACAGGGCGCCGGTCGGGCAGAGGTAACGGCACCAGAAACGCTCCTTGCGGGCGTTGAGGGCGATCGCGCCGAGGAAGAGGAGGCCGACCGTGAAGCCCTGGATGAAGGTCACGTTGATCGTCCAGTTCTGCAGGGCCTGGGACAGCGTCCGGGCCAGCCCGACGGCGCCGATCCCGTAGAGGGCCCCGTTCAGCCCGGATAGGGCCAGGGCCACCGCGGGGAGCGCGGCCAGGGCCAGGGACCGGGTCAGGAAGGACAGAGGATCGAGGTAGCCGGCCAGGTCGAGGCCGAACAGCGCGCCGACGAGGACGAGGAGGAGAATGTAGTATTTCGGGGCCAGGCTCGTCTTGTCCTCGCGCGGCGGGCGGAGGAACTTCGTCTTCTTGAAGACGAAAGACGAGAACTGGTGGACGGCGCCCAGGGGACAGACCCAGCCGCAGAAGACGCGGCCGAACAGGATCGTCGCGACGACCGTGACCAGGGAGAACGCGAACCAGGCGTAGACGAGCCGGGAGGAGACGATCGTGACCAGCGCGAGGAGCGGGTCGAAGTGGAAGAAGCGCTGGACGGTCGAGCCGATGTAGTCCTCGCCCGTGTAGTGGGCGCCGAAGAAGAGGTAGAGGAAGAGCCCGAAGAAGACCGCCTGGCTGGCCATCCGCAGGCGCTCGAGCGCCCGGTACTTTTTAGACCGTCCTTTTTTCAACGCGGACCTTCCCCAGATCGAATTCGCCCAGCCCCCGGTCCCGGCACAGGCCGAGGTAGGGCAGCTCGCGGGCCTCGACCCCGAAGAGCGAGGCGCCGAAAGAGTCCACGGCCACGGGGTCCGTCCCGGCGACGACGGTCTTGCGGAGCTCGGTGTCCGAGACGCGCCCTCCCTGGGGGCCGTTGCGGACGAGGATGCGGTAGGCGTCGAGGACCGTGAGCCGCGGCTTGAAGAAGGCCGCCAGGTCGACGATGGTCTTGTCGAGGCTCTGGTGGAACTGGTTGCGGGCCCCGGCCGTCGCGCCGAGCCAGTTCTTGCCGGCGAGAGTCAGGCGGCAGAGGGAGTGGTGTTTGGCGATGGGGACGTTGATGAGCTTGTCGGCCTCGACGACGTCGAGCAGGATCTCCCAGTCCTTGAGCCACTCGCCCTTGAGCGGCATCTTCTTGACCCGGTAATCGTCGACGAAGAGCATGTCCCCGCCGGCCTGCTTGACCGCTTCCTGGATGCCCGAGCGGACGTAACAGCGCTTGGCCTGGTTGGTCGTGTTGTCGATGACGACGGCCTTTTTGGCCCCGGCGTCGAGGACGAGCTCGACGAGCGTCTTGACGACCTCGGGGTTGGTGCAGGCGGCCATCTCCGGGGTCCGGTCCCAGCCGATGTTCGGCTTGATGACGACCCTGTCGCCCTTGCCGACGAACTTGCCCATGCCGCCGAGGACGGCGACGGCTTCCCTGGTGATGGCGGCCGGGGATTCGCCCTCGACCGCGGCGAGCGCGGGCAGGGGCCCGAGCGAGGCGGCCTGGCCGGCCAAGGCCCGGGGGCCGAAACGGAGGGCCAGCCCGGCCGCGGCCGCCCCCTTCAGGAAATCGCGTCTGTTCATGAGACCTATCCTTTGCCGAGAGAGTGGATATATTCCATGATACCATCAAAGATGCCCTGGGCCGCGAGATCGCGGTACTTCTTGGTCTTGAGCTTGGCCTCCTCCTTGGCGTTGCTGAGGTGGGAAACCTCGACGAGCACGGAGGGCATCTCCCCCCCGATGAGGACCCAGAAGGGCCCGCCCTTGACGCCCAGGTTCTGGACCGAGGGCAGGTCCCGGGCCAGGGCCTTGACGAGGTTCTTCTGGATGGCCTGGGCCAGGGCGTGCGACTCCCGGATCTTGTTGTTCTGCACGATCTTGTCGAGGATCGACTTCATCTCCCCGATGTTCTTGGTCGAGGTGGCGTTCTCCGCCGCGGCCAGCTCGATGACCGAGGGGTCCGGGCTGACGTTCAGGAAGAACGTCTCGACCCCGCCGCGCCTGCGGTCCCGGTGGGCGTTGGCGTGGATGGAGATGAAGAGATCGGCCCGCTTCTGGTTGGCGATGACCGTCCGGTCGTCGAGCCCGACGTCGACGTCCGACTCGCGGGTCAGGATCGCGTCGATGCCGGCGTTGTCCCGGAGGAGCTTGCGCAGGGAGAGGGCGATGGCCAGGTTGACCTCTTTTTCCTGGAGCCCGCTCTTGCCGATCGATCCCGGCCTCGGCCCGCCGTGTCCGGGATCGATGACGACGGTCCGGACGCCGAGCCCCAGCTGGCGGGCCAGGGACGTGCCGTTGAGGTTGGGGTCGTTCGGATCGACCTGGCGCTTGACGGCCAGCTGGACCTTGTCGCCGGGACGCGGGGGCTTTGCGGCCGGCCCCTGCGCCCGGGGGGCCGGCGCCGCCGTTTCGTGCGGGTAGATGTCGACGACCAGCCGGTAGGGGTCGAAGAGGGGGTAGACGCGATAAGACTGGATGCGCGAAAAATCGACGTCGACGACGAGGCGGACCGTCGTGTCCGTCTTCTGCGAGATCCGGATCTGGCTGATGTAGTCCGCTTTGATCGGATAGGACTGGCCCTGGAGGAGGGGATTGAGCTTGGCCTGGAGGACGTCGATATAGATCCGGCCCGGGTCCCGGAGCTCGCCGGAGGTGTACTCCCGCAGAGTGCCGATGTCCAGGACGACGCGGGTGAAATTGGGGTGGGTGAAGTTGCGGAGATTGACGATCTCGGCCCGCCGGTCGTCCTGGCGCGGCGCCGCCGCGAAGGAGACTGCCAGAGCCGAGAGGGAGAGGCCGAGGGCCGCGAGGAGGACGGGTCCTGGGGTTCTGGGCTCAGATTTCAACTCGATATCAATTTTATCGAACCCCGGATGGCTTGTCTATGGGCTAAAAGAGGGCCTAAGAAGAAGGCGGCCAAAGAAGAAGAAAAGAAGAAGAAGGGACCGGGTCTTGGGAAAA
>JAXDAV010000045.1:0-69733 GCA_034679465.1 Candidatus Aminicenantota bacterium
CTCGGAGTACTGCGAACCCTTTGCAACGAAGCAGATGCGGCCGGATCGGCTTGCCCGAAGGGTAAAAACGCCGGTCTTGGGTTTTCTTGTCTTATGAGAAAACCGGCGTTTTTATGAATAGTCCAGGATACCATGATATCAGCCGTTGCGATGAGGTGAGGGCGTGAGGCAATCCAGCCGCGTGCTCGCGATCGGCATGCTTGCGTTCTTGGCCGAGACAGCCGTCGCCGTCCCGTATCCCCCGGACAGGCCGCCTGGCCGGCAGGAGGAGCGGGTCCAAGTCGTCCGCAACTCGCGGAAACCCGTTCGGATCCCCGGCGGCCCGGCTCGGCTGCTTGTCGTCGAGGAATTGACGATCGACCGTGGCGCCGACGAGAGCTCCCGATTCTCTGAGCTGCGGTCTGTTCAGGCCGATTCTCAAGGACGGATCTACGCGCTCGACGGCAAGGACTGCGTGATCAGGGTCTTCGATTCCGGAGGCCGGTTTCTCAGGACGATCGGTCAGAAGGGCCAGGGACCCGGAGAGTTTTCCACCCCGGGCCGGATCGTCTTGACTCACGATGATGAGATCGTGGCCCTTGATTCAGGCAACCGCCGGATGTCCTATTTCAAGAGCGACGGCACGCTCATCAAGGAGCTCTCCACCGCGAAGTGGAGCTTTTTGCGCTTTCGAGTGACCAGCCGGGGCGACATATACGCTGACCATGCGGCTGTTTCGGACCAGGGCGGGCTCGTCCTGCAGCTCTCGAGATTTTCTCCAGACCTGGCCTCATCGACCGCCCTCGCGACCGAGCCGCGCCCGGGAGCGCCGAACCGCGTCATGGCTTTCCCTCCGTGGTTTCAGCACGGAATGACCCATGATGGCGGGCTTGTCTGGGCGGTCGATTCCCGCTACGAGATCACCGTCCTCGACCCCGATGGGAAGACCCGGCTGAAGATCTTCAAGGTCCCGGAGCCGAATCCCATCAGAGCCGAAGACCGGAAGGCCATCATCGAGGAGGAGTACAAAGGGGTTCCCCCCGACGCTCTCGATATCCCGTCGCATTTCCCGCCCATCCGGACCTTGGTTGTGGCCGATACGGATCACATCTTTGTCCGCACCTACGTCAGGGACAAGCAGGGCGGCTTCATTCACGACGTTTTCGATCCCCAAGGACGTTTCGTGGCCCAATTCCCGCTCGGCAAAGAAGAATTCGCCATGATGGCCCGGGACGGCAAGCTCTATACTCTGGTTCGGGAAGATGCCGAGGGGATCCCGCTCGTCAAAAGGTACGGATTGGCCTGGGAATAGGATCGCCTGCGCTGTGCCTCTCCTCCAACCCTATTTCACGACATAGCGGACGATCTTCGGAAAACCCCCTTCTTCCTGTTTGCCTGCGACAGGACCCGCGAGCGCTACAGCGTCTTGACCAGCGCGCCCCAGCGCTTGTCCAGCTTGAAGCCGTGTCTCAGGAAGAACCCCGGCAGGTAGAGGTGGGTCATGACGAGCGGCGAGCCCTGGCTGGCCATGCGGCCGCAGAAATCCTCCAGGGCCTCCCCGCCGAGCCCCGATGACTTGAGCTGGGAGGCGACGGCGATGACGTCGATCCAGGCCACCCGGTTCGACAGCATCCGATAGCACAATCCGCCGACGATCCGCTCCTGGGCGTCCTTGAGGACGAAATGGCGGTCCTGCTGGGAGACGATCTTGGGGAATTTCTCCCGGAAATAGAGCCGGTAGGCCTGGCCGATCTCGGCCGGGTCGAGGGTCTCGCTGAACGTGTACGGCCGGCCCGCCCGGTCGGTGAGGAAAGACTGGACGATGACCCGGCGGTCGCCCTCGTCCCCGTGCGTCACGACGCCCAGCCGGCGGTCGGCGTCCAGGCGCGGGAAGACCATGCGGCTGAAGACGAGCCGGTCGCGCTCGTCGCCGAGCGCCGTCTGGAGGTCGGAGAGCTCGACCTGCTGGACGGCGGGCTCGTCGAGGGCGGCGTTCATCCGGGCCAGGAGGCGGTCGAAGAGGGCCTCGATCTTCTCGCTCCGGCCGGCGAAATAGGTGCGCCGGTAGAGGTCGTAGCGGACGATCTCCGGGTAGCGGTCGAGCGCGTAGCGGCGATGCACGTCGAGGACCTTGCGTTCCCGGTCCCGCGGCGGGGCCATCGGATTGGCCTGCCGCCAGGCCTGGTAGGCCTCGACGGCCAGCTCGGCCGGCAGAGGGATGACGTACGAGCTGTCGAACTCGTCGCGGTAGCGGCGGAGCCGCGCGCCCAGGTCCTGGCCCGGCCGGACGGCGGCCGCCGTCTTGTCGAGCTGGGCCTGGAGGTGGGCGAAGAAGGCGGAGGCCTTGTCCCGCCCCAGGGCGTCATAAGCGGCGTCGAAGACCCAATCGAGGTCGAGATGGCCCTTCAGCCAGGGATAATTGGCCTCGGCCCGGCGGTAGAAACCGTCGATCATCGGCCGAACGATGGACAGGGGGCCCGCCGAAGGCCGCCAGCCGTCGATCGAGGCCAGGAACGTGTCGCGGCGGAGCTCGATCTCGGGCACGACGACGTTGACCGGAGAGACGCGGCCGGGCAGGATCCGGCGCCCGCTCGTTTGCCAGGCCCGGAAGAGCGCCGACATGGCCTCGATGTAGAGCTTTCTCCAGACGGTGGGGGCGGGGAGGGGCGCGTCCGCGGCGCGCCGGCCCGCGAACTCCCGAATCTTCTCCCAGACCGTCAGGTCGCCGAGGTGGCGCCAGGTGACGGCCCCGCTGTCCTGGTGCGTGGCGCCGAGAGGCGTGAGGACCCGCGGCCCGGCGGGCTGGTCGGACAGCGCGGCCGACCAGAGACGGGTCTCGCGCTCGGCCCCGTCGCGACGGCCCTCGGGCAGGACGAGCTTGAGATCGTAATGCTCGCCGGCCGAGGTGTTGACGCTCGTCCGGTAGGTCGTCCGGCGCGGGGCGTTGTAGATGCGCGAGACCCAGATGCCGTCCGGCGCGATCTGCGCGGTCTCGAAGTCCATGACGCCGAAGGCGAGGCGAATGGAATCGCGCAGGAACGTCGGCAGGCCGAGGACGGACCGGATGCGGCGGGCCTCGGCCGATGTGACCGAGTCGTCGCAGATGGGACGCGGCGCGCGCCCGGCGTCGTCCGCCCGCGACCGGGAGCCCTCCGGGCCCGGCCGGCCGAAGCCGCGGACCATCCGGTCGAGCTCCCGCTCGGCCGCGACGGCCAGCCGCGGATCGGCCCGGTGCAGGACCCAGCTCGCCAGCTCGGCCCGCACGGAGCTGAAAAAGGAAGGCTCGCGGCCGGCCAGGTCGGCCAGCAGGCGGAAGATGCGCTCGAACTGGCGGCGACCGGCGTCGTCGACCGGCCAGGCCAGCGTTTCGCGGTAGGCCCGGAGCCGGACGCGGAAGGCGTCGAACCGTTTCCGGCCGAGACGGGTCGAGACGATCTCGTCGATCGATTCCCTGTTCAGGAACGTCAGGCCGGAGCGGACGAAGTCGGCCGCGCCCTGGCCGTAGTCGAGGCCGGGATCGAAGAGGAGCAAGATGCGATAGGCCCAGCAGCGCAGCTCCTCGCGGGGGTGGCGGGCGAGGGCCCGGAGCCGGGCCCGGACGAGCTCCTCGGTCCGGAGCGGCGACTCGGAAAAGACCCGCTCGACCTCCTCCCGCAGAGCCGGGGCCGGCGGCCCGGCCGAGAAGAGGAGCCCGGCCAGGAGCGTGTGGAGGCGCGCCAGCCCGGCCTCGCCGATCTTGCCGGGCGGGGCGATCTCCGACGGCCTGTAGGTCCGGGACCGGCGCCGGGGCAGGGTCGTCCAGCCGGTGGCCGGCTCCAGGGGCAGGTCCCAGCCCTCCTTGACCGGGGCGAAAGAGGCCAGGGCCGGATTGCCGGCCCACAATCCCGGCTGTCGGGCGAACACGCCGAGATCGAGGACGCCGCCGCGGATCTCGTATTCGAGGTCGCCGACGAGCCAGGTCCCGCTGTCGGCGCCGCGCCGGATCGCCAGGGCCAGGCCCCGGTTGAGGTCCCGCAGACCGCCGCGGACGCGGACGATCTCGTCCTCGAGGATGCCGAGGTCGCGGAAGAACCAGAGCGGGATGCGGACGAGGAGGCCGGCGCCCGGCAGTTCGACGCTGCGGCGCCGGTAGAGGTCCTCGATCTCCGCGGCGAAGGAGGCCGCGATGCGCTTGCGGTTGTAGGAGCTCTTGGTCGTCAGCTCGCCCCGCTCGAGACTGAAGTCGCGGCCCAGGATGTCGAAATTGATGACCCTCTCGTAGGGCGCCAACCCGTCGTTGGCGGCGGTGACGATGCGGCGGTAGTACTCGCGGGCGTTCTCCGGGCCGAGGCCCCGGGTCAGGACCGGGTCGCTGTAATCGGGGACGATGAACAGGACGTTGTAGGGGCGGCCGTCGCCGACGAGGAAGGTCCGCTTGATGCCGGGCACGCCGACGAACTTGTCCTCGACCTTGCGCGGGGCGATCGTCTGGCCGCGGTTGTTCTTGTAGATGTCCTTGATCCGGTCGACGATCTGATAGTACCCGTCGGCGTCCCGCTCGAAGACGTCGCCGGTCGCGAGCCAATGGTCCTTCTCCGCCTCCCCCGAGGGAAGAGGATAGGGGATGATGTCGCCCGGGCCCTTATCCTCGAGATACCGGGCGATGTAGTGGCCGCTGACCCGGAGCTCGCCCTCGGGGCCGAGCCGGGCCTTCACGCCGGGGAGCGGCAGACCGTGCGAGCCGTCGACGTACCTTCCCGGCGGGGTCATGGTGATCCCGCCGGTGGCCTCGGTCATGCCGAACCCGCTCATGAGATCGACGCCGTGCGCCGTGAAGAAGCGGAAGACCCGCGGGTCGAGGTATCCCGCGGCCGAGAGGCCCCACTTCAGCCGCGGCCCGACGACCTCCCGGACGACCGCCGCGGGGTCCGTCCCGGGCGGGGCGGCGTCGATCCTCTCGAGGCATTTCTCGTGGAGCTGAGCCCAGCGGACGGGGACGCTGATGAACCCCGTCGGCCGGACCCTGGGCAGGAGGGCGAAGAGCGTCTCGGCCGAGGGGTTCCCGGCGAAGACGTAGGTGCCGCGCCAGAAGATCGCCCCCAGCATCTCGAGATAGCGGCCGAAGGTGTGGAAGAGCGGCAGGAAGCTGAGGAAGACCTCGTCGGGCCCGACGGCCGGCAGGGCGGCCGCCCGGGCGAAGCGCTTGGAAACGAGATTGTAGATGGAGAAGGACACGCCCTTGGGCCGGCCCGTCGAGCCCGAGGTGAACATGACGGTCGCGACCTCGTCGAGCCGGAAGCGGCGGCGCTTGGCCAGGCGGGCCTCGATGTCCCGGGCGCCGAGCTGCTTGCAGAGCTCGGCCAGAAAGACGACGCAGTCGTCGTCGCCGCGAAGGGCCGCGTCGGTGACGAGGATGAGGAAGGGCTTGGCCGTCCTCTGCCGGGCCTCCTTCAGGAGCGCGAGCCGCTCGCGGTCGTTGGCCAGGACGAGGTTGACGGACAGGGCGTCGAAGACGGCGACGACGTTGTCCAGGCTGAAGTGCGGATTGATCGGGGCGTCGAGGATGTCGTAGAAGAGGCAGGCGAGGTCGGCGAAGGCGCCCTCGGGGTGGTTCTCGGCGTAGATCGCCAGGCGCGGCTCGGCGCCCTCGCGATCGGCCAGGGCGAAGAGCGCGGCGGCCGTTTCGCGGATGCGGCGGTCGGCCGCCTCATAGCTCCACTGCCGGGGCGGTGTCGCCGACATGTCCTGGAACATGATCCGCTCCGGCGCTTCGCGGAGGCGGTCCTCGAACATGTCCCTCAGGCCGTAGCCCGTCCGCCGGATCAGGGCGAAGGACGCCTCGGCCCAGCGGTCGAGGAGGTCCGGCCGCCCGAGCTCGCGCAGGAAGCGCGGGTCGGAGGTCAGGCGCAGGAACTCCCGCGCGGCCTTGTCATCCGGTCCCTTGCGGCGGGCCAGGCTTCGTTCGGCCTTCTCCAAGAGGGCCAGGGCCGGTGACGGAAAGTCGGGTGAATGGGACGCCCGCGGCGCCGGATCCGGCCAGTTCTTGGCCAGGCGTTCGAAGTCAAGCCCCGGGGACGCTTTCGCTTTCTTCATGGCCCTCGTCAATCATTATAGGATTGTCGGGACAAATCCGCAAGTGGTTATTTTGTGGACTAGACCTTTTTGAAAAACATCTCTTGACAAGATAATATCATTGGTATATATAAGGTATAGTCCAATTTATTGTGGTACAGACCACAAGGAGCGATCATGGACAAGATCAAGCTTGAGAAGCTCCCCGGCTCCAAGCCGGCCTACCAACAGATCATGTCCTTCTTCGAGAAGGAGATCCAGTCGGGCCGCCTGAAACCCGGGGAAAAACTGCCCGCGGAGCGCGACCTGGCCGAAGAGCTCAAGACGGCCCGCGGCACCGTCAAGAAGGCCTACGAAGAGCTCGTCCGGCGCCGGCTCATCGAGGCCGCGCCCGGCCGCGGCAGCTTCGTCGCCCCGGACCGCCGCGGGCCCGCCGAAAGCCGCAAGGACAAGGCCCTCCGCCTCATCGACGAGCTCATCGACGAGCTGGCCCGGCTCAAGTTCAGCGCCAACGACATCCGCATCTTCTTCGACCTGCGGCTCCTCGGGCGCGAAGAGGAGCTCCAGGACCTGAACGTCGCCGCCGTCGACTGCAATCCCGAGGCCCTGGCCATCTTCGAGCGCCAGTTCCTCATCATCCCCCACGTCAACATGGCCAAGATGCTCATCGACGACGTCATCGGGGACCCGGCCGGCGCCGAGCGCCTGCGCAGCTTCGACCTCGTCCTGACCACGACCACGCACTACCAGGAAGTCCTGGAGCATTTCCCGGACCTGAGGCCCAAGCTGGTCCAGGCCGCCGTGGCCCCGACCCGGAGCTCCATCATCGCCCTGGCCCGCCTGGGCCCGTCGCAGAAGATCGGCGTCGTCTGCGAGTCCCAGCGCTTCCTGGACATCGTCCTCGACCACCTCAAGGCCTTCGACATCCCGGCCGCGTCGGTCGCGCCGCTCTTCTGGTCCGAGCTCGACCGGCTGGACAAGTTCATCGCCGGCCTCGACGCCGTCATCATCCCGGCCGGCTATTCGCTCCAGAAGGGCCGCGCGCACCTGGCCGCCATCCAGGAGTTCACCGAGCGCGGCGGGACCATCATCTCCTTCGACTACCAGATCGAGCGGGGCTCGCTCCTCACCGTCGAGGAGCGGCTGAGGACGCTCCTCGAAGAGAGCCGGCAGGGCCTCTGATGGACGCCCCGCGCATCGTCCTGGGCGTCATCGGGGCCGACTGCCACTCGGTCGGCAACAAGATCCTCGACGCCTACTTCACCGAGGCCGGCTTTCACGTCGTCAACCTCGGGGTCATGGTCAGTCAGGACGAGTTCCTCGACGCCGCCGTCGAGTCCGACGCCGCGGCCATCCTCGTCTCCTCGCTTTACGGCCACGGCCTGATCGACTGCGAGGGCCTGCGCCAGAAGGCCGACGAGCGCGGCCTCGACAGGATCATCCTCTACGCCGGCGGCAATCTGGTCGTCGGCAAGACCCCTTACGAGGAGGTCGAGCGCGCCTACAAGGCCATGGGCTTCGACCGCGTCTTCTCGCCCCAGGTCGATCTGGCCGAGGTGGTCGAGACGCTCCGCGCGGACATCGAGGCCAGGAAGGGCTGATGGGCGCCAAGCTCCTCCTTTCCGTCGACATCGGGTCGACCTACACCAAGGGAGGGCTCTTCCTTCTGGACGGGGAGGAGCTCCGGCTCGCCGGCCGGGAGGTCGTCCCGACCACGGTCGACGATCTCGGCCGCGGCTTCGCCCAGGTCCGCGAGGCGGTGCTATCGCGCTACGCCGGCGCCGCTTCGGCCGCCGATATCCCCGTCTACTGGTCGTCGTCGGCCCGGGGCGGGCTCAAGATCGCCGCGGTCGGCCTGACCCCGGACCTGACCCTGTCGGTCGCCCGCATGGCCGCGACCTCGGCCGGCGGCAAGGTCGTCCGGGCCTATTCCTACGAGCTCGCCCCCGAGGACCTGGCCGACCTGCGGGACGTCGGCCCCGACATCATCCTCTTCACCGGCGGCACGGACGGCGGCAACTCCCGCGTCGTCCTCCACAACGCCGCCCGGCTGGCCGGGCTCGAGACCCCGGCCGTCATCCTCTACGCCGGGAATCGCAAGGTCCGGGACCGGGTCGTCGACCTCCTCCGCGGCCGCGAGGTCGTGACGGCCGCCAACGTCATGCCCGAGGTCGGGACGATCGCGATCGAGCCCGCCCGCGAGGTCATCCGCCGCGTCTTCCTCCAGCGCATCGTCGACGGCCAGGGCCTGTCGTCCGTCGTCGCGGCGGCCGGCCGCGAGCCCCTGCCGACGCCCCTGGCCGTGTTCGAGCTCGTCCGCACGATCGCCGAGCGCGTCCCGGGCTGGGAGGATTTCGCCCTCATCGACCTGGGCGGGGCGACGACCGATTTCTATTCCCACACGAAGTCCTTCCACGGCGGCGACGCCGTCATCCTCCGCGGCCTGGTCGAGCCCACGCTGAAGCGCACGGTCGAGGGCGATCTGGGCCTCAGGGTCTCGTCCGAGGCCCTGTTCCGCTCCGAGTCCTCCTTCCTCGAGGGCCGCCTGCGGGCCGCCGGCACCGCCGACGGCGCCGACCGGCTCAAGAGCTACGTCGAAGACGTCAGCCGGCGGACAGAACACCTGCCCGCCGAGGCCGCGGGGAGGCGCTTCGACCGGCTCCTGGCCGCGGCCTGCGTCCGGGCCGCCTCCCTCCGGCACGCCGGCGTCATCCAGCGCGTCTTCACGCCGCAGGGCGGCTTCGAGGTGCAGAGAGGCAAGGACCTGCGCCAGGTCAAGCGCCTCGTCGGATCGGGAGGCTTTCTCGCGGGCGAGACCGTCCCGGACCTCCTGCTCGAGGCCTGCGCCCCCGGCGCCGACGATCCCGACATCCGTCATCTCACGCCCGCTTCGCCGGCCTGCTTGGCCGATGCCGAATACCTCATCCCCCTGCTGGGGAACCTGGCGGCGGACTTTCCCGGCGCGGCCGCCCGCGCCGCCGTCGCCGGACTGAGGCCGCTCAGGCCGCGCCCGAGCTGAAGAGGTCACCATGAAATCGCAACGCCTCGCCTGGAAGGACTTCCTGGACCAGCGCCAGGCCGTCCTCGACTCCTGGCCGACCGGCCGGGACGTCGCCGCGATCGAGGAGGGCCTGCGCTACCAGCGCGGCATCCCCGAGGACAAGAGCTTCGCCAAGGCCATGTCCCGGGCCAAGGCCTCTGGCCGGACCCTGCTCCAGCCCCGGGCCGGGGTCGCCCTGATCGACGATCACATCCGGCTCCTCCGCTATCTCGAGACCGAGGGCACGGCCGACCTCCTGCCGACGACGATCGACGCCTACACGCGGCAGAACCGGTACGAGGAGGCCGCCCGCGGCATCGACAAGTCCCGGGCCGCCGGCACGTCGCTCCTCAACGGCTTCCCGGCCGTCAACCACGGCCGCGACGGCTGCCGCACGGTCACCGAGGCCGTCGCCAAGCCGGTCCAGGTCCGGCACGGCACGCCCGACGCGCGCCTCCTGGCCGAGATCGCGCTCGCCGGCGGCTTCACCTCGTACGAAGGCGGGGGCATCTCCTACAACATCCCCTACGCCAAGAAGGTCGAGATCGGCCGGGGCCTGCGCGACTGGCAGTACGTCGACCGGCTGGTCGGCCACTACGAGGAGAACGGCGTCTCCATCAACCGCGAGCCCTTCGGCCCGCTGACCGGGACGCTCGTCCCGCCCTTCATCTCCCACAGCGTGGCCATCCTCGAGGGCCTGCTGGCGCTCGACCAGGGCGTCAGATCGCTGACCCTCGGCTACGGCCAGGGCGGCAACGTCCTCCAGGACCTGGCCGCCCTCGCCTCTCTGCGCGAGCTGGCCGACGAGTATTTCCGCAGGGCCGGCTTCGAGGGCTACGACCTGACGCTCGTCTTCCACCAGTGGATGGGCGGCTTCCCCGAGGACGAGGCCAAGGCCTTCGCCGTCATCGGCTTGGGCGCGTTCGTCGCCGCGGCGGGCCGGGTCGAGAAGACCATCGTCAAATCGCCGCACGAGGCCATGGGCATCCCGACCAAGGAAGCCAACGCGGCCGGGCTCAAGGCCACCCGCCAGGTCCTGAGCATGATGGCCGACCAGCAGATCTGCGCCGACAACGCCGTCGTCCGGCGGGAGATGGACCTCATCCGCCGCGAGGTCGACTCGGTCCTGTCGGCCGTGCTCGGCGCGGCCGGGGACGATCTCGTCCAGGGCATTGTCCGAGCCTTCGCCGGCGGCATCCTCGACGTGCCCTTCGCCCCCTCGATCTACAACAAGGGCAAGGTCCTGCCCGTCCGCGACAACGAAGGCTGCATCCGCCTCTTCGCCAAGGGGAGCCTGCCCCTGGGCGAGGACATCCTGTCGTTCCACAAGGAGCGCCTCCAGGAACGGTCCAAGGCCGAGGGGCGCCCGGTCAACTTCCAGATGGTGACCGACGACATCTACGCCATCAGCAAAGGCAAGCTCATCGGGAGGCCCAAATGAAGATCGTCAAAGCCCTGTTCGTGCCCGGCTCGTCGGCGTTCTATTTCGACGACCAGACGGCCATCAAGGCCGGCGCGCCGCATGACGGCGCCATGTACGGCGGCAGGCCCGAGACTCCGGGCTTCCGGGCCGTGCGCGTCGCCGGCGAGGCCGTGTCCGTCCTCCTCCTTCTCGAGAACGGCCGCTGGGCCCTCGGCGACTGCGCCGCCGTCCAGTACTCCGGCGCGGGCGGCCGCGACCCGCTCTTCCTGGCCGCGGACACCCTGCCCCTCCTCGAGGACCGTATCCGGCCTCTGCTCGAAGGCGCCGAGGTCGAGCCCTTCCGCAAGATGGCCGCCCGCTTCGAGGCCCTGGAATTCGACGGGAGGCGTCTCCACACGGCCGTGCGCTACGGCCTGTCCCAGGCCCTCCTCCACGCCCGGGCCCTGGCTACCGACCGGATCATGGCCGAGGTCGTCTGCGAGGAGTACGGCCTGCCCGTCCTCGCCGAGCGCGTGCCGATCTTCGGCCAGAGCGGCGACGACCGCTACATCAACGCCGACAAGATGATCCTGCGGCGCGTCGATGTCCTGCCCCACGCGCTCATCAACAACGTCAAGACCAAGCTCGGTCCCGAGGGCGAGCTCCTGCGCGAGTACATCGGCTGGCTCGTCGGGCGCATCCGCAAGTACCGGGTCGACGAGTCCTACGTGCCGACCCTGCACATCGACGTCTACGGCACGATCGGCCTGATCAAGGCCCTCAGGCCCGACCGGATCGCCGACTACCTGGTCTCGCTCGAGCCCGTGGCCGCCGAGTTCCCCCTCTACATCGAAGGCCCCGTCGACGCCGGCGAGAAGCCCCGCCAGATCGATCTGCTCGCGGCCGTCCGCGAGGAGCTCCGGTCCAAGGGCTCCCGGGTCAAGATCGTCGCCGACGAGTGGTGCAACACCTACCAGGACGTCGTCGACTTCACCGACGCCCGGTGCTGCGACCAGGTCCAGATCAAGACGCCCGACCTCGGCGGCCTCCAGAACACGATCGAAGCCGTCATCTACTGCCGCGAGCACGGCATGGAGGCCTATCAGGGCGGCACCTGCAACGAGACGGAGATCTCGGCCAAGGCCTGCGTCCACGCCGCCGTGGCCGCCCGGGCCGAGCGCCTGCTGGCCAAGCCGGGCATGGGCTTCGACGAGGGCTTCATGATCGTCCGCAACGAGATGGAGCGGGTCCTGGCCGTGCTCCGGTACCGCGACGGGAAGGGGGCCTGACGTGGCCGCCGCATCCGGCCGGAAGAAGGAGTTCCGGGTCCTCTCGGCGACGGCCATCCTCGGCTACGGCTTCCCGGAGAGCTCGTTCCGCGAGGGCCTCGCGCGCCGGCCCGACCTCATCGGCGTCGACGCCGGGTCGACCGATCCCGGCCCCTATTACCTGGGGGCGGGGAAGTCCTTCACCAATCGGGCCGCGGTCAAGCGCGACCTCCGCTTCATGCTGACGGCCGGCGTCCGCCGCGGCATCCCGGTCGTCATCGGCACGGCCGGCGGCAGCGGCGCCCGGCCCCATGTCGACTGGTGCGAGGAGATCATCCGCGAGATCGCCGCCGAGGAGAAGCTGACCTTCAAGATGGGCGTCATCTACGCCGACGTCCCCAAGTCCCGTGTCCTCCGGCATCTCCGAAAGGGCGAGATCACGCCCCTGGCCTGCGTTCCGCCGCTGACCGAGGCCGCCCTCGGCGAGACAGTCAACATCGTCTGCCAGATGGGCGTCGAGCCCATCCAGAGGGCCCTGGCGGCCGGCTGTCAGGTCGTCCTGGCCGGCCGGTGCTACGACCCGGCCGTCTTCGCGGCCCTGCCCATCAGCCTCGGCTTCGACCCCGGGCTGGCCATCCACATGGGCAAGATCCTGGAGTGCGCGGCCATCGCCGCCCTGCCCGGCTCGGGGGCCGATTGCGCCTTCGGCACCCTGCGCGAGGACTCCTTCGTCCTCGAGTCTCTCAATCCCAAGCGCGTCTTCACCAAGGTGTCGACGGCCGCCCACACGCTCTACGAGAAGACGGACCCCTACCACCTGCCCGGCCCGGGCGGCGAGCTCGACCTGACCGGCTGTTCGTTCACCGAGCTCCCCGGCGGCAGGGTCGAGGTCCGCGGCAGCCGCCACGTCGAGTCCGAGCGCTACCGCGTCAAGCTCGAAGGCGTCCGCCGGGTCGGCTTCCGCACGATCGCCGTCGCCGGCACGCGCGACCCGATCATGATCCGGGAGATCGGCCCGATCCTGGCCGGGGTCGAGTCCCAGGTCAAGGACCTCCTTGAGGCCGAGAAGGTCGAGGGCCGCATCTTCTTCCACGTCTACGGCAGGGACGGGGTCATGGGCGCCCTCGAACCGGAGAAGCGCATCCGCAGTCACGAGCTCGGCCTCGTCATCGAGGCCGTCGGGCCGACCCAGGAGGCCGCCGACGCCGTCTGCAGTCTGACCCGGTCGACCCTGCTCCACTACGGCTATCCGGGGCGCATCTCGACGGCCGGCAACCTGGCCTTGCCTTTCTCCCCCTCCGATGCCAGAATGGGGGAGGTCTTCGAGTTCTCGCTCTACCATCTCATGCCCCTCGCCCGACCGGACGATTTCCCCACCCGGGTGATCGCGCTGAGGGGCGGGAAGGAGACGAAATGAAGCGCAGCATCCTCCACGCCGCCCAGGTCATCCGGTCCAAGAACTCCGGCCCCTACGAGCTGACCCTGGACATCCTGTTCAAGGACCGGGAGCACTTCGAGCTCTTCCGCCGCCGCGGCCTCGTCACCAAGAGGAAAATCGCCGCGCTCTACCGGCGCCCGGTCGGGGACATCCTCAAGATCGTCTATTTCGAGCCCGCCCACGCGCTCAAGATCACCCTGCGCCGGCCCATCCCCTCGGGCGACGCGGGGGAGACCGACATCTACGGCGCGCAGCAGCATGCCCCGCTCCTGCGCTTGACCTATTGAGGACCCGGCCATGATCAAGCTCACGAGCGGCGCCGTCCATCGCGAGACGCTCCTCTACGCGACGTATTACGCCCCGCGGGGCAGCTACCGCCTCTACATGGTCGCGGCCGAGCTGGCCCGGAGGTATCTCACGCCGACCGACCTCCTCATCGGCATCCTGGGCGCCGAGGGGTCGGGCAAATCGACCCTGATCAAGGGGCTCTTCCCGGGCCTCGAGCTGACCAACGACGACGAGGGCATCAACGTCCGGCCGACGCCGCTCTTCCATTTCGACCCCGCCGACCCGTTCTCCGGCCACACCTTCCACGTCGACGCCCGCTACGAGCTGGCCTTCCACCAGAAATACGAGCTGTCCGAGGCCGTCCTCAAGGCCATCCTCCACAACCGCCGGGTCGTCGTCGAGCACTTCGACCTCGTCTACGAGTCCCTCGGCCACAACGCCCAGGTCCTCATCGGCATCGGCGAGGAGATCATCGTCGCCCGGCCGACCGTCTTCGGGCCGTTCCCCCGGGCCATCAAATCGATCGTCGATAAGACGATCAAGTACCGGTTGATGGCCCACTCGGCCGAGGACATCACCTGTAAGGTCCTCGAGCACGAATACAAGGTCCCCTTCCCGCCGCTCCACTCCGACGTCCGCCAGGGCTTCGTCCTCAACTTCAAGGAGCGGCCCGACGTGGACCTCCACGAGCTCGAGCGGAAGGTCCAGGCGATCATCGCCAAGGACGTCCCGATCGCGCCCTGCGGCGACAACACCATCAGCATCGGCGTGGGGACGATGCCCTGCACGGGCACACGGACGCACGTCAAGTCGAGCGGCCAGATCGAGAACTTCCGGCTGATCAAAGAGTACCGCTACGACCAGATGAGCAGGGAATACTACGTCATCGGCCTCGTCGGCAAGAGGGGAGAGGAGGCCTTCGAGGACCTCATCGACGTCGAAGGGATCTACGAATGAGCCTGATCGATCCGGGACCGGACAAGGCCCGCTATCGGAAGATCGAGGTCCGGGGCGTGGGCCGGGCCGTGTGCGCCGGCAAGCCGGCCCTGCGCGTCGCCGACGGCGCCCTGAAGGCCCTGGCCGGCGAGGCCTTCACCGACCTCGCCTTCTACCTGCGGCCCGACTTCCTCGCGGCCCTGCGGCGAATCCTCGACGACCGCGCGGCCTCGGCGAACGACCGCTTCGTGGCCGGCGCCGTCCTCCGCAACGCGGTCATCGCGGCCGAGGGCGTCCTGCCGCTTTGCCAGGACACGGGCTCCATCCAGATCTTCGCCGTCCGGGGCCATCGCGTCGTCACCGACGGCCGGGACGAAGAGGTCCTGGCCGCGGCCGCGTCCGAGGTCTATCGGAGGCGGAACCTGCGCCATTCGATCATGGCTCCGCTCTCCGTCATGGACGAGGTCAACACGGGGACGAACCTGCCCGCCCAGATCGACCTCCAGGCCGCGGCCGGCCTCGAATACCGCTTCTTCTTCATGGCCAAGGGCGGCGGCTCGTCCAACAAGACCGCCCTGTTCCAGGAGTCGAAGGCCCGGCTCGAGGAGGGCGCACTCGAGGCCTTCCTGGCCGGGAAGATCCGGACCCTCGGCGTCGCCGCCTGCCCGCCCTACCGCGTCGCCGTCGTCGTCGGCGGCCTGTCGCCGGAGATGACCCTCAAGGCGGTCAAGCTGGCCTCGGCCGGCTTCCTCGACGGCCTGCCGAAGCGCGGCTCAAAGCAGGGGAGGGCTTTCCGCGACCTCGTTTGGGAAGAACGGACGGTGCGGCTGGCCCGGGAGTCGGGCCTGGGCGCGCAGTTCGGCGGGCTCTGGCTGGCCCACGAGGCCCGTTTCATCCGCCTGCCGCGCCATGCCGGCTCGTGCCCGATCGGGATCGGGGTCTCCTGCAACGCCGACCGGGGACTGAGGGGCAAGATCACCGGGGACGGCGTCTTCCTCGAAGAGGTCGAGCGTCGGCCGGCCCGGTTCCTCGAGGGCGCGCGCGCCTCCGGCCAGGCCGAGGCCGTCGCTGTCGATCTCACGAGGCCCATCGAGGAGGTCCTGGCCAAGCTGAGGGGCCTTCGTGTCGGCGCCCTGGTCAGGCTGTCTGGGCCGCTCATCGTCGCCCGGGACATCGCCCACGCCCGCCTGTCCAAGGTCCTCCGGGAGACCGGCGACGTGCCCGGATACTTCAAGCGGCACGCGGTCTATTACGCCGGCCCGGCCAAGACGCCGCGCGGCCTGGCCTCGGGCAGCTTCGGCCCGACCACGGCCCAGCGCATGGACGGGTATATGGCCGATTTCCTGAAGGCCGGGGCCTCGCTCGTCTCGCTCGGGAAGGGCAACCGGACGGCGCCGGCCATCGAAGCGCTGAAGGCGCACGGCGGCGTCTTCCTGGGGACGATCGGGGGGGCCGCGGCGCTCATCGCCAAAGAGCACATCGTCTCGAGCGAGACCATCGATTTCCCCGACCTGGGGATGGAGGCGGTCCGCCGCATCGTGGTCCGGGACCTGCCCGCCTTCGTGATCTGCGACGGCCGGGGCGGCGATCTCTACGCCTAAAAAAAACCGAGGGCCCGGCGTCCGCCGGACCCTCGGCCACAAGCTCGATCGAAACCGGTCTCAGCGCTTCCGGGGCCTGAGGCCTTCGAACAGTCTCATGATCCGGGGATCGGTCCGCCCTTCGACGACCGGCTGGAGCATGACCGTGCCCGTCGTCCCGGCCCAATTGATCGTGCCGTAGTACGGCAGGGCGAAGGTATAGCCGTTGTCGTCCCAGCCGTCAAAGACGATGGCGAAGATCGTCGCCTGGCCGGTCCCGGAGATGGTGTGGGGGCCCAGGGTCAGCTGGCCGTTGGCATCGATGTCCCCACCGCCCCAGTTCACCGAAGCGATGATCGAACCGGGATCGGCGCTCACATAAAGGCCGGTGTAGGCGCTGTAGAGGTGGCAGTCCACGCCGGCGGTCTCGGTGAGGATCTGGGCGAAGGTGCCCGAGGTCGTGTCCGTGCCCGAGTTGTAGTCCCAAACGAGGGGCGTCGGGTTGAAGGAGACGGTCAGGGCGGCCGCCGGCAGGATCGTGACCTCGGCGGTCTCCGTGTCCGACCCGTCGGCATTCGTCGCGGTCAGCGTGTAGGTCGTCGGGGCCGCGGGCGTGACGTCGGTGGAGCCCGTCGCGGCGACGGTCCCGACCCCGTTGTCGATGGTGACCGTGGTGGCGTTCTGGACGCTCCAGGTCAGGGTCGACGGATCGCCCAGCTTGACGGCGGCCGGGGTGGCCGTGAAGAAATCGATCGTCGGCGGGTTCAGCAGGATGGTGACCGTGCAGTTCGCCGTCCTCGAGCCGTCGGCGTTGGTCGCGGTCAGGGTATAGGTGGTCGTTACGGTCGGGCTGACGGACTTCGTGCCCGTCGAAGCGGAAACGGCCCCGACCCCCTGGTTGATCGCGCAGGACGTGGCGTTCGAGACGCTCCACGAAAGGAGGGACGATTCGCCGCTGTGGATCGACGCGGGGGTCGCGGTGAAGGCGGTGATCGTCGGGGGGGTATCGACATCGGGGCCGGTTGAGTCCTTGCAGGCGAAGCCGGCCGCGAAGCCGATGAAGACCAGACACCAGATGAACAGTTTTTTCATGTCAAAAGACCTCCTGATAGGTTGCGTATGGAATCGTCACCATCGTCCATCACAATATTCCGTTCGTTCGGGAGTGTCAATCATCCCCCGGGGGGGGGCCAAGGGTGAGAAAAGCGTTCCTCCCGTCACCCCGGCCGATGAGACCGGTCCTCCCGTGGGAGTAGCCTCCGGTCCGGCGGCTTCTTCGCCCCGGCCTTTTTCGCGACCTCCTGGGCCTGCGGGAGGATCTTCGGCGCGCCCTCGTAGGTCTCGACGGCTATCATGCTCTCACTGATGGGGCTCTGTCAAACGGACCCCCGGGGCCCTGGTGAGGACGATCTGCCCCTCGTCGACGGACCGGGCCGTGTCGAAGAACGCCTTGAGGGCCGCATACCGCTCGACGGGATGAAAGATCTTCTTGACGACGAGGTCGCGCTGGATGTGGAGCTTGTTCGGAGCTACGAGGGCGCAGGCCAGGGAGTAGGACGAGAAGTCGTCCTGGTTCTTTCGCGGTTCCGGCCGGACCTCCACGGCCAAGCCCTCGGGCAAGGTGATGACGATATCGTCGAACTCGCGAAAGGGGTATGGGAAGTAAACGCTGTGCCGGCGTTCGGCATGCCGAAACGGATATCGTCCCGGACCGAGGAGCGGGGAGACCGGCAGCAAAGTCCTATCCCCCGCGGAGGTCCCGAGGCCGGGAATGACGATGTCGTAGCGGACGATGAGCGCGGGAGCGCTGCGGTCGATATCCTCGACCTTCGTCAGCGTCGCGGCCGAGCCGGCCGGGAGGATATCGGTCATCTCTTTCTCGAAGGCCTCTTTGCGGGTCGTGTCGTCGCTTCCGAGGTTGTCCAGGCGGCGGACCAGGGCCTCCTGGCCCGTGTAGGTCGTCTTGACGGAGCCCCGCAGGCCGCCTCCGGGTTCGAGGTCGAGGGCCACCTCGCGCTGGGTCAAGGCCATATCGGGAGGGAAGTGCGGGGTGGTGAAGAACGCCGGGGGAGCGTCGGAAAATCGGACGGCCGTCGTGTTCGTCCGGCTCCAATGGGCCAGCCCAAAGGGGCAGAACGGTGTCGCCGGGTCGAGCAGGTAGTTCCGGCCGCCGACCTCGACCAAGGCCAGCTCGGAATCCAGCTGTTCGGAAAAAGACAGATAGTCCTTTCGGAAGAGCTTGTTGTCGCAGGCCGCGACGCGGATGACCTCGGCCGCGAAGCCGGCGGCCCGGGCCAGAGCCACGAATGTCCGGGTGACGTCGCTCCGGAGACCGTAACCCCGTTCGAGGACGTCAGCCACGGAGCGGTTGTCCTTGATCTTCCGTTCCTTCCTCTCGGCGCGGGTCAGGCCCTTTTCGTAGCTCAGATGGCGGAGGCCCTGGACGCTCGCGTAGATCCGCTTGAGCCGGTCCAGGGGCTCCGTGGCGTCCCCGACGATCCCCCGGGTCCGGCCTTCCAGCTTGGCGGGCTTGCCCATGAAACGCTCGACGCCCTTCTGCCAGTCCGCGCTCTCCAGCTTCCAGAACTCTTCGCCGTTCTCGACCAGGCCATGGATGTAGAAGAGGTCGACCGACATCCTCAGCATTTCCTCCGGGATCATGTAATCCTCGGCGTCGAACGCGGGGATGTCCGAAACCTCCAGTTGGGCGGACGCCAGACCTATCCTTGGGGCGCCGGTCGGCATGCCTACGGACGCCCAAGCCAGCCGCCACCCCCCGCTCAGGAGGAACTGGATGAGGGTCATCTTGTTGGTATAGGCGAACTTGGCCTTCTTCGTGAAGAGATCCTCTTGGACCCGCCAGCGTCCGATGGCGATGGCCCGCGGCTCCTTCCGTTCCGTGAAGCCTCCCTCCTCGGGCCGGGCCTCCAGCTCCCCCAGGCCGGTCAGGATCTCATCAAGCTTCTCTTTCGCCGACGAGCCCGATTTGCGGTGCCTGACCTCATAGCGGGTATCGATGATCGACCCCACCTCGACGTCGGGCAGGGCGAAGGTCTTGACGGCCACCCGCATCTTGCGAACGCGCAGGGCCGTCTTCTCGAAGATCTGGCCGCCGAACTCGCGAGCCGGCCCTTCGGGCGGGACCACCCGGGCCTCGATCCCGGCGATCTCGCTGTAACCCGCGATGTACGGGATCTCGATGTTCGCGCGATCGAGGCCGGCGTCGGTGAGGATCTTGAGCCGCCGGAACACGCTCGTGGTCCGGGTCGTGACGTCCGTGATCTCCTCCCGGTAGAGGATGACGGCCGGAGCGCCGGGCTGGTGGGGGCAGTCCTTCATCTCCGAGTCCGCGGTCATTATCGGAGGCCAGGAAGGCTCCTGCGCGACAGCCCGGCGGCCCGGCGCGGGGACTGCGAGGATCGTCATGAGCGCGAAGGCGGCCGGCAAGGCTCGGCGGGACCGTTTCCGGGTCATTGAGGCGTCCTGGTTTCCGTGGTTTTCAAGAGCAGGCTCTGCTGCTCATCGGCCCCCACGGCCCGGAAGAACTTGAGGGCCTCGTCATGGCGATCGGCCGGCAGAAGGGGCTCGGTCAACCGGTACTCGCGCCGGTAAACGAGGGTTCGCCCGGACTCTTCCGTCCGGCTGGCATAAGCGGCGAAGCCGGAGTCGAGGTCGATCGGCTCGGGCAGGCTGTCGGGGGTCCAACCCGCCGGCATCTCGATCGTGAATTCATCGCGGGCGAAGAGCGTCGTCTCCAGGTCGATGGGGTAGCGCCTCGGCGCCTTGCCCTTCGAGTCGAGGTCGACGGCTCGGCTGCCGAGGATCCGCGGACGGACGACCAGATATCCGCCGGCGCGCTTGGCGTAGCCGGCGGCGACGAAGCGGTAGCTGACGACGAGGTCTCGGCGGTCGTCCTCGAGGTTCTTGAATTCGAAGCTTTGGAGGGAGAATGAGCCGAGAAAGCGCGCCAGGAACGTCTCGAGATATTTGCGCCGTCCCGCCTCCGTGGCGGCCGAGATATGATAGCGCAGGAAATCCGCCTCGGCGCCGCGCCGTGTCTCCGTGATCTCGCCGGCCAGGGAGCCGTCGCCCGCCAGGACGAGGCGGCCCCGGCGGTCGATGCCGTTGCCCTCGAGGCCGGGGCGGGGAAGGACCAGGAGCTCGCCGCTGTTGCCGGCCACGAGCAGGCCCGTATTGTCCTGGAGGTAGTACGGCAGACGGCCGAGGGGCGTCGTCGGCATGGTCGGATCGAAGACGAGGAGCTGGCCCAGGCTCGGATGGCGGACGAGGCTGTCGAGCCCGGCGTCCGGGACGTCGTCGGGCAGGCGAATGGCCAGGATGAGGTGATTGAAGCTGCCGAGCGAGACCGGCGACCGCAGATTTACGCCGCCCCGGTCGGTATGGATGATGATGAAGTGGGAGTCGATCCCGACCGCCTGGAGCAGAGCCGCGAGAAGGGTCGACTTATCCTTGCAGTCCCCATAGCGGTTGGCGAGGACGCTCGCCGCGAAGTGCGGCTGGAACCCGCCGATGCCGATCCGGATGGAAACGTAGCGGATCTCCTTCTGGGCGAATTCGGCCAGGGCCCTGATCTTGGAGAGGGAGTCGGGAGAGTCCGTGATGAGCTTGCGGGCCATTTGCGATACGGCCTCGTCGGGGACGCGCCGCGGCCCGCTCAGATCGGCGTACCAGGCTCCCATGTCGGGCCAGGCGGAGAAAGACCGGATATGAGGGGACGGAGGCTTGATGTGCACCAGCAAGCGGCCGGCCAGGGCGTGTTCCTTGGGCCGGAGGGGTTCGTCGGCGATGGCCGGGATGTCGGCCATATCGACGGATAGGGTCCCCGCCTCCGAGGCCGAGGGGCCCGGCTCGGGCGGGGGCCAATTGATCCATCTGAGATGTGGCTCCCACCCGGGGGGCAGGGAGATCGAATAATGCGCCCGGAGGACAGGGAACGGCCCCTGGAAGGCGCAATTGTCTTCGATCGCCTCCGGCTTCTGCTCTTCCTTCCACTCGAAGCCGACCACGCTGCCGACCTCGACTTCCGGGACGGTGAGTACCATGATCTTGGCGTCCATATAGAGGGTGCCGGGGGCGATGGACGAGGAGAGGGCCTGATCCATGGTCGCCTCGCGCGTCGATCCGGACGGATTGATCGCCCAGCCGCGCATGGACTTGACCTTGGAGTCGTAGGTGACGGCCAGGGCCAGGCGGCCCAGCATCTCCACGCCGCCGGGACGGAGGACTCTGGCGGCGCGCCGGCAGATCGTGGTCATGACGCCCTTGGTGTTGACGACGGTCGATTGCTCGTCCAGGAGGATGACCGCCTCGGTTTCGGGCGGGAGCGAGGGCACGGGCCGGGCGGCCTCGTCGGCGAGCCATGACGGCGGCTTGACCGCGGCGGCCGCCGGCACAGGCGTCGATGACGGAGGCGGCGAAGGCCGCGCGGCCGGGACATTTACAAGAAGAAGGAGGATCAGAAGCGGCCTAATGATTGCAGAACATGACTCACGCGGTTCCATGATCCCCAGCGTTCCGGCTCCCCCGAGCATATTATCCGTAAGGGGCACTGTCAAGACCTTGTGCGAACCATTGTAAGTCGGGGCCTTTGTCTCGATCGCAAGAGCCGGGACATGCTATATTAGTCGTGGGAGAAGAGCAATGAAACAATCGAAAGTGACTCGCATCCTGGTCAACATCGCTGTCATCCTGGTGATCGCCATCCTGGTCAAGACGCTTGTCGCGGTCCCGGCCGCGGCCGGGGCGGCCCAGAGCCGGGAGTACAAGGTCGTGCCGTATCCGTCGACCGGACAGAACGTGGAGCAGATGCTCAACGAGCACGCCCGCGACGGCTGGCGGTTCGTCTTCGCCTTCGAGTTCGGCCGCGCTCCCTACAGCCTGATCTTCGAGCGCTGAGCCGCCGGCCATCCGGGGGGACGCCAAGGCTAAGCCCTCTTCACGACTTCTGAAAGCCGTTACGGTAGATCGGCCGGACGAAGTCTGGGCCACCGATATCACCTACATCCGTCTTGCCCGCGGATTCGCCTGAATATCCACGCAGCGATGTCGGAGGCCACAGAACCCCGGGACGTGCCAAACTTGGCCGTCCTCCCCGTAAAAATTGCCGTTGAGCTTGTACTCATAGAGCGGTCGGCCGCAGCGAGCGCACAGGTTGTCGTTCTGACAGCGACAGCAGACCTTCATCACCTTGTCCTTGAAAACGTCGGTATTGGGGTCGAGACATTCGCCCCTCCACCCGCCGCATACCCCGCATTGGCTCAGACCCTTGGGGATCCCGAGGGCCGAGAAGCCCGCGAGCCTCGCCTTCTCCTCTTCCGTCGCCGGCCTTCCGCCTTTCGTCATATCGCCAAAGAGATAGCCGGTGCGCGGCGCGGCCTTGATGAAAGCGCGGAGCCGTTCCTTTCTCCCCTTCAATTCCTCGTCTTCGACGAGGATCGGCCCAGGGAGCAGCCTGTCCGTGATCCAGTTCGAGCACCCGGGCACGCAATCCGATGGAGCCTGGGAGCCGTTCTTCCCGAAATAGACGCAAGACTCTTCGCCGAGGACAAGGCACGTTTGCAGGCGGTTGAACGTCGCCTGATGCACGGCGATCCTTGTCATCATCTCGGAATCGAGGCCCGACGGCAGGAGCATGACATGATAGAAAGTCGGAACGACACAGGTGGCGAGATACGGGAAGCCGTTGAAGTGTGGCAGGCGAAGGGCCCTGCAGGTTTCCGTGTCGGGGATGGGGATCCTGGTCGGGCGGGCTTCCTTCTGGGGCTCTTCGTTTTCTGTCGAGATCTTTTTTTCCCCGACGAGCTTCATGAGGAAGGGCCGGCCCGGCCGCCGGTAATGGGCACGACAGACCCATTCCCATCCGCCGCCGGGAAGCGGCGTGCCGCACGTCGCCACACTCAGGCAGCCTTCTACCTGGCACTTCTCGTCCACTGGATAACCGTCTTGGGCCGTCATTGTCCGCCCTCCCTCAACGAATAGTACCGAATTGCCATGACAGACCTCCTGCGGCACCGGAGACAACGACGGGAGCGTGGGATTCGGATGCGGCACGAATATAGGCGGGAAACAAAAAACCCGCTACTCCTACATCAGGAGAGCGGGTTCCTTCGCTCGGACAATTCTTTTGCCGCCTATCTCAGCGACCGCATCCTCGCCCCTCGGCGAGTTGGCACCTTGGCCGTCCGAAGCCAGGTTGCCGGACCCTTCATTAGAGGGCCTCTCCTGATGCCATGGTAATAATATTTCAAAGCGCCATAAAAGTCAAGTGATATTTCAGATATCCAGCGGTTCCGCAGAAGACCGTCCCAAGTGAAGCCGCTCGTCCATGGAGCTGGGCCGCGATCTCATAGAGGAGTGGCGGGAAGGTGTGGGAGTCGAACCCACCCGGGACGTTTATAGCCCCATACCGGATTTGAAGTCCGGAAGGATCACCGGATCCTTCACCCTCCCGAGGGCTCGACGATGGTAGTCCGCCGAGGGACCGGTGTCAAGGAGCCGCGGCGGGCGCCGCGGGCGGGGGACGCGGAGAGGGAAAGCCGGTTGTCGTTCCGCCGATATCGTACTATAATCGGACCATCGGACACGGCCGGCCCGGAGATGCCGGACGTAAGACTTTGGCAGGAGGAGCGAAATGAAACGTTTCGGCTTGATTCTATCGGTGGTCGCGGTCGCGGTCCTGACCGTGGGAAGCCTGGCCCAGACGCCCGCCCCGAAGCCGGCCAGCCCGGCGGGGATGGCCGCTACCCAGATCGGCGGGAAATACGTGGATGTCCAGGGCCGCCAGCGGTATCAGGACGGCAAATGGATCGAAGTGACGTACGGCCGGCCCATCAAGCGCGGACGCCAGGACCTCTTCGGCTCCGGCGCGGACTACGGCAAGGCCATAAGCGCCGGCTCTCCGGTTTGGCGGGCGGGCGCGAACCAGACGACCCGCTTCACGACCGAAGTGCCGCTCGTGTTCGACGGCAAGACGCTGCCGGCCGGCGAGTACAGCGTGTTCGTGGAGCTGAAAGAGAACGCCTGGACCCTCATCTTCTCCAATTGGCCGGCCCAGGAAAAGTACGACCGGAACAACAAGGACGCTCTCTGGGGCTCCTACGGCTACACTCCCGACAAGGACGTTCTCCGCGCGGCGATGAAGGTCGAGACCCTTCCGTTCTCGATCGACCAGTTCACGATCGCTTTTATCGACATGGAGACCGACGGCGGGAAGCTGGCGATGATGTGGGACAAGACGATGGCGACGGCCTCGTTCAAGTCCGGCGTCTAGCCGAAGGCGACAATCCGAGATCGGTTTGTCCGGCGGCCCGGTCCGGTCCGGCCTGGAAGAAGGACTATCCTGAGAAATTGGCTGTTGCTGACGCTGGGATTGCTGTTGGTGGTCTCTAACCCGCTCGAGGCCCAGCAACGCGGCATTCCCGACGCCGCCGAGCTGGAGATCGCGCTTCAGAAGCTCAACGTCCTGGGGAGCGTCCTCTATGTCGGGGCCCACCCCGACGACGAGAACACGGCGCTCCTGGCCCTGTTCTCGAAGGGGCGGAAATACCGGACGGCCTATCTCTCCGTGACCCGCGGAGAGGGAGGGCAAAACCTGATCGGCCCGGAACAGGGAGCGGCGATCGGTCTCCTGCGAACCCAAGAGCTCCTGGCCGCCCGCCGCATCGACGGGGCCGAGCAATATTTTACCCGGGCGGTCGATTTCGGCTTTTCCAAGACGGCCGCGGAATCCCTCGAAATATGGGGGAAGGAGAGCGTCCTCGGCGATATCGTCTGGGTGGTCCGGAAGTTCCGTCCCGACGTGATCATCACCCGGTTCGCCGCCGAGGGCGCCGGCGGGCACGGGCATCACACGGCCTCCGGGATGCTGATCCGGGAGGCTTTCGCCGCCGCCGCGGACCCGAACCGGTTCCCCGAGCAATTGGCCTACGCGCCGGTTTGGAAAACGACCCGGATCCTGCTGAACCGGGGGCGTCCGCGCCCGGGCGAGGCGGCGCCGGTCTTGCGGGTCGATTCCGGCGAATACAACCCGCTTCTGGGCAAATCGTATTCCGAGATCGCCGGCGAGAGCCGGTCCCAGCACAAGAGCCAGGGCTTCGGCTCCGGGGGGCGGAGAGGGACCCAATACGACGCTTTCGAGCTGTGGGACGGAGAGCCGGCCGCCGGGGACATCTTCGACGGGATCGATGTGACCTGGGGACGCGTCCCCGGCGGGCGGAAGGTCGGTCTCCTTTTGGCCGAGTGCATCCGGTCGTTCGATCCCCGGCAGCCCTCCCTGTCGATCCCCGGTCTCCTCAACGCGCGGGACGAGCTGGCCAAGCTCCCGGAATCGGATTGGGTCCGTCTGAAGAAAGAGGAGCTGTCCCGCGTCGTCCAGGGCTGCGCCGGGATCTGGATGGAGGCGGTCGCCGACGACTACGCCGCCGCCGCGGGCGATGAGATCCTGATCCGGACCTCGATCGTCAACCGATCGGACCGGCCGTTCGTCCTCCGTCGCCTCGGCCTTCCCCGGATCGTCCCCGATTCGGACGTCGATCGGCCCCTGAAGAACAACGAACCCTTGACCATCGAGCAGAAGGCCCTCATCCCGAAGGGATTTCCCCTCACTCAGCCTTATTGGCTGGAGCCTTCCCCCTCGAGCGCTCCGTTTTCGGCCGGCGATCGCGGTCTCATGGGCCTGGCCGAGAATCCCCCGTCTCTGAGCGTGAGCCTCGCCCTGGGTCTTGAAGGACGGCTTCTCGAATACTCGGTTCCGGTCTTGTTTCGCTGGACCGATCAGGTCCGGGGCGAGCTCTACCGGCCCTTCGAGGTCCGGCCGCGCGTGACGATCCAGATCCAGGCCGGCGTCATGGTTTTTCCCGGCCAGGGCCCCCGGCCGGTGAAGGTCAGGCTGAAAAGCCATTCCCGGAATGTCGCCGGGACCGTCCGCCTCAGAGGGACGGACGGGTGGCGGCTCACGCCGGCGGACCTTCCGTTCTCCCTCGCCGGCAAATACGACGAGGAAGAGGTCTCGTTCGAGATCTCGCCGCCGAACGACGTGCGCGAATCCGTCTTCACGGCCGAAGCGGACCTCGACGGAGAGATCATGGGACGGACAATGGTGGAGATCTCCTATCCCCACATTCACCGCCAGGTCTATTTCCCGGCCAGCCGGATCAAGGTCGTCAAGCTCGACGTCCGGACCGCGGCGAAGAAGGTCGGCTATATCATGGGCGCCGGGGACGAGGTCGCCGACGCCCTTCGCCGCCTCGGGGTCGAAGTGACGATGCTGACCGACGACATGCTCGAAGCGTCCGACCTGTCCGCGTTCGACGCCATCGTCGCGGGCGTCCGGGCCTACAACACGCGCGACCGCCTGAAGACCGCGAACCGGCGGCTCCTCGACTACGTCGAGCGCGGCGGCAACCTGGTCGTCCAATACAACGTCCCCGCCGGCTCTCTCGGCGACCGGATCGGACCCTATCCTCTGACGATCGGACGCGACCGGGTGACGGTGGAAAGCGCGCCGGTGGCCTTCCCGGTCCCCGGCCATCCGCTCCTGAGCTTCCCCAACACGATCTCGGCCGGGGACTTCGAGGGCTGGGTCCAGGAGAGAGGGCTGTATTTCGCTTCGTCGTGGGACGGGACCTACGACGCGGTCCTCTCCTCGCATGATCCCGGCGAGCCGGAACTCACAGGCGGCCTCCTCTATGCCCGATACGGGAAGGGCGTTTTCATCTATACGTCCTATGCCTGGTTCCGGCAGCTGCCGGCGGGCGTGCCCGGGGCGTTCCGGATCTTCGCCAATCTCATTTCGGCGGGGAAGCGCTGAAGCGTGGTGATCCCGACGAGCCGGCTGCCGCACCTTCCGCGCCTGGTGGACGATTATCATCACGACTACGGCCAGGTGCGGGAGTTCTTCGACGGCGATTTCAGGGACGCCGCGGCCTTCGGCCGCCAAACCGAGCGGACCCGGGCCCGCCGCCTGGCCCGCGGGGAGCTGGCCGCGATCCTGTCGGAGCAGAACCTGGGCTACGGATGCGACCCGTCGACTCTCGGGTCCATCGAGGCCATCGGTCGGGAGCAGGCCTGCGCCGTCGTCACGGGACAACAGGCGGGGCTCTTCTCCGGGCCGCTCTACACGATCTACAAGGCCTTGACCGCGATCAAGCTGGCCGAGCGCCTGAGCCGGAACGGGCCGGGAACATGCGTCCCGGTCTTCTGGCTGGCCTCGGACGATCACGATCTGGCGGAGATCGATCACATCGTCCTCGCGGACAAGGACAATCGGCTCGAAGAGATCCGCTGCGGGATGCCGCCCGGCGAGCCCAGGACCCCGGCCTCGGCCCTCGTCCTGCCCCCGGAGATCTCGGATTGCCTCCGCCGGCTCGAGGACCTCACCCCGGACTCCGAATTCAAGGCGGCCCTCATGGCCGAATTGAGCGAGGACTACCGGCCCGGCCGCGGCTGGGTCGAGGCGTTCGGGCGATGGATGACCCGGCTGTTTCGAGCGCGCGGCCTGGTCCTCATCGACGCCTCCGACCGCCGCCTGAAGGCGCTGGGCGGAGAGGTCTTCAGCCGCGAGATCGCCGAAGGATCCGCGTCGACTCCGCCGGCTCTGACCGCTTCGCGCAGACTGCGCCAAGCCGGATACGAAATCCAGGTCCCCCTGCACGAGGGCATCCTGAATATCTTCTACGCCGAGCGGGAGAGGCGATCGGTGAGGTGGGACGGCCGGGCCTTCGAGATCGCCGGGCCGCGGGAGACGTTTTCGAAGGACGCCTTCCTGGCTTTGGCCAGGGAAAAGCCGTTTTTGTTCAGCCCCAACGTCCTGCTCCGGCCCATCTATCAGGACTTTTTACTGCCGACCGTCGCGTATGTCGGCGGACCGGGGGAGATCGCCTATTTCGCCCAGCTCAAAGGCGTTTATGAAGGATTCGGCCTGCCGATGCCGGTGATCTATCCGCGGAAGAGCCTCACCGTCGTCGAACAGAAGATCGGCCGCGTGCTGGCGAAGTATCATCTGGACATTCCCGACCTCTGGGGCGGCGCGGACGGGCTCGTCCGAAGCCTCGGCGAAGGCGCCGTCCCCGAACCCTTGTCCCGGGCCGTACGTCTGGCCGCGGCCCATGTGGAGCAGGACTTCGAACCGATCATCCGGGACGTCGCCGCTTTCGAGCCGACCCTGAAGGAATCCGCCGAGCTGGCCCGGGGGAAGATGGTCCAGCAGGTGCGATTCCTGGAAGGGAAGATCGTCCGGGCGGCGAAGAAGCGGAACGACATCGCGGTCGGACAGATCCGCAAGGCCGGCGACCATCTCTACCCCTGCGGGCATCTCCAGGAACGGGTCCTCAACATCGTGCCGTTTCTTCTGAAATACGGTCCGGCCTTCATGGACAAGCTGGACCAGGCGATCGACCTCGACGTCCATGATCATCAGATCCTGACCTTGTGAGATGAGGCTTTCTCGGAGGAGACCGCCATGACCCTGGACGCGTTGGCTTTCGGAGCGCACGCCGATGACGCGGAGCTGTCCTGCGGCGGGACGCTGATCAAGCTGGCCGGGTTGGGATACAAGACCGGGGTCATCGCCCTGACCCGCGGCGAGATGGGCACCCGGGGCAGCGCCGAGACCCGGGCCCGCGAGTTCGCGAGGGCGGCCGAAGTGATGGGCCTGGCCGTCCACAAGATGCTCGACCTTCCCGACGGGAGGATCGAAGTCAGCTGGGAGAACAAGCTCAAGATCATCTCCGAGATCCGTGCCCATCGACCGCGGATCGTCTTCGCGCCCCATGCGATCGACCGCCACCCGGACCACGAGAACGCGTCCCAGCTCGTGCGCGCCGCGACCTATCTCGCCGGGCTGAAGAAGATCGAAACGGCCGAGCAGGCCTTCCGGCCGGTCAGGCTCATCTTCTGCCAGGGCCGCTTCGAAAGCGCCCCGTCGTTCATCGTCGATATCACCGCCGTTCAGGCCCGGAAGATGGAGGCCGTCCGGGCCTATGCCTCCCAATTCCATCGTCCGGACGGGGCCGGAGCCGCGCCGGAGTCCGGGGAAACGCTCATCGGCCGGCCCGAATTCCTGGAGCTCATCGAGGCCCGGGACAGGAGATTCGGCGCCCAGATCGGGGTCAAGTACGGCGAGGCCTTTCTCGTCCGGGAGGCCCTGAGGGTGGACGACCCGGTCGCGTTCTTCGGGCCGGACTATCTCTGGACGATCCCGTGAGGCGGCCGTGAAGATCGCCATCGTCTGCTATCCGACCCACGGGGGGAGCGGGGTCGTGGCCTCGGAATTGGCGATAGGGCTGGCCCAGAAGGGCCACGAGATCCATATCGTCAGCTATGCCCCGCCGTTCCGTCTGCGGGCCTTCCATCAGAACATCTTCCTTCACGAGGTGGACGTGGCCTTTTATCCGCTGTTCAAGTACCCCCCCTACGAGCTGGGGCTGGCCACGACGCTGGTGGAGCTGGCCGAGCGGCGCGATCTCGACCTCATCCACGCCCACTATGCCGTCCCCCACGCGGCCAGCGCTTATCTGGCGAAGCAGGTCTTCGGCTCCCGGCGGCTCAAGACGGTCACGACCCTCCACGGCACGGACATCACCCTGGTCGGAGCCGAGCCGTCGTTCCGCCGGATCGTCAAGTTCGCGATCGAGCAGTCCGACGGGGTGACGGCGGTCTCGCACTATCTCCGGCGGCGGACGATCGAGGAATTCGACATCAAGCGCGACATCCGGGTCATTCCCAATTTCGTCGAGCTCGATCGCCCGGACCGGAACCGGGACGCCTGCTCGAGGCCCGCCTTCGCGCCGGAAGGGGAGAGGATCCTCATGCACGCCTCCAACTTCCGGCCGGTCAAGAGGGTCGGGGACGTCGTCCTCGTTTTCGCCCGGGTCCGGGAACGGGTCCCGGCCAAGCTCCTCCTGATCGGCGACGGCCCCGAGAGGCCGCACATCCAACATCTCGTGAAGGAGATGGGGCTCGCCTCCGACGTCCACTTCCTCGGGGAGCAGGACCAGCTGGAGCCGCTCTTCTTCTGCACCGACCTGTTCCTCTTGCCCAGCGAGCAGGAGAGCTTCGGCCTGACGGCCCTCGAAGCGATGAATTGCGGCGTCCCCGTCATCGCCTCCGAGGTCGGCGGTCTGCCCGAGGTCATCGTCTCCGGCGAAACGGGGTATCTCCTTCCCGTCGGCGATATCGAGGGCATGGCCGGGAAGGCCGTCGAGCTCCTGAGCGACCCGGCCCGGCAGGCGCTCTTCGGAACCCAGGCCCGGCGGCGGGCCGAACGGCATTTCGACGCCGCCCGGATCATCCCCCAATACGAGGCCTTCTACGAGGAGCTCCTGAAGACGTAGCCCATGCGACCCATCGACTGGATCGTCCTGAGCCTGTTCCTATCGTTCGTGGCCGCCTACGGCTATTGGAAGACCCGGGGCAAGAAGGACATGCAGGGGTTCTTCCTGGCGAACAAATCCATGCCCTGGTACGCCGTGACCATTTCGATCATGGCCACCCAGGCCAGTGCCATCACCTTTCTGTCCACCCCGGGGCAGGCCTACGTGGACGGGATGCGTTTCGTCCAGTTCTATTTCGGCCTGCCCATCGCCATGGTCATCCTGTCGATCACGGCGGTTCCCATCTACCATCGGCTCAAAATCTACACCGCCTACGAGTATCTGGAACAGCGTTTCGACCTGAAGAACCGGGTCTTGGGGAGCGCCCTCTTCCTCATCCAGCGCGGCCTCGCGGCCGGGTTCACGATCCTCGCGCCGGCCCTGATCATTTCCGTCATTCTCGGCTGGGATTTCCGGCTGACGATCTTCATGACCGGCGGCCTGGTCATCCTCTATACGGCTTCCGGGGGCACGGAGGCGGTCAGCAAGACGCATCTCCTGCAGATGATGATCATCACCGTGGGGATGGGGGCGGCTTTCTATATGATCTTCCAGCGCCTCCCGGATGACATCTCGTTCGCGAACGCCGTCGACGTGGCCGGAAGGCTCGGGAAGCTGAACGCCGTCAATTTCGCCTTCGACTGGAAGGACCGGTACAATTTCTGGTCGGGCCTCATCGGAGGGGGATTCGTCGCCCTGTCCTATTTCGGGACGGATCAGACGCAGGTCCAACGCTATCTGACGGGGCGGTCGATCGCCGAAAGCCGCAAGGGGCTCTTGGCCAACGGCGTTCTCAAGGTCCCGATGCAGTTCGCCATCCTCTTCATCGGGGCCATGATCTTCGTGTTCTATCAGTTCGTCACGCCGCCCCTGTTCTTCAACCCCGTCGAGACCGCGGCCGTGAAGAGCAGCGCCTATGGGGGCGCTTATGCGGCCCTCGAAACCGACCTGGCCCGGCTGAACGGGGAGAAGCAGGACCAGCTCCGGAGAATGCTGGCCGCGCTCGAGGCCGACCGAGACGCCGAGGTGGAGGGCGCCCTCCAGGAGCTCCGCCGGACGAGGGACGCGGAGCTCGGCCTCCGGAACGAGGCCCTCCGGCTCATCAAGACGAGAAATCCCCTGGCCGAGACGAACGACACCAATTTCATCTTCCTGAGCTTCGTGACCCAGTTCTTGCCGGCCGGGCTGGTGGGGCTGGTCCTGGCGGCGATCCTCTCGGCCTCGATGTCGGCATCATCCGCGGAGCTCAACGCCCTGGCCTCGGTCACGGTCGTCGATATCTACAAGCGGGTGTTCCGGAAGAACGCGTCGGAGCGGCACTATCTCCGCGCCTCGAAAACGGCCACGGTCTTCTGGGGCTTCTACGCCATCGGCTTCGCCCAGTTCGCCAATCATCTCGGCTCCCTGATCGAAGCCGTCAATATCCTGGGGTCCCTGTTCTACGGCACGATCCTGGGGATCTTTCTCATCGCCTTCTATTTCAAGAGGGTCGGCGGCAACGCCACGTTCATCGCCGCCGTGGTGGCCGAGGCCGGCGTCCTGGCCTGCTTCTTTTTCACCGACATCCCGTATCTCTGGTTCAACGTCATCGGCGCCGTATCTCTCGTCCTCCTGGCCCACCTTCTGAACCCTCTCTGGCCGTCGAAGACCGAAGGGACCAATCAGCCGCGATTCATTTTGCGCATAAATTGACGCGGGGATATCATCCGGTGCTTCTTGTAGATCCTCGAAAAATGAAGAGAATCTTCGTAGCCGACTCTCTCGGCGATTTCTCTTATCTTGAGGTGGGGCGCAATCCGCATATATTCTTCGGCCTTATCGAACCGGATGTTTAACACCGTTCTTTTAAAGCCGAAACTCATCTTCTTCTTGAATAAGTGTGAGATCGTCGAGCGACTTCGCCCCACGGCCTTAGCTATGTCATCGAGATCGATTTTTTCGTTGATATGAGCATGAATGTAAGAAAAGGCCTTATAGAGGATCAGGTCGCCCTTGGCAACGATCATATGCTGGGATACGATATAATCTATGAGATAGGAGAACAGCTCTTTGATAGCCGCCTCCTTTTCTTTTGAGTAGAACGGGAGCTGTAAGAACGCAGTCTTGGCAGCCGTCAAATTCAGGCCCTTTCGGATTATAACCGCCCTGATGGCCGGGGGAAGGCTCGCCGTTTGACGGAATTGTCCATATCCAATATAGCCGAGGAGGCTCTCATCGTTGAAGATAGGGACGACGACATCCTTGACGCATGCGTGGCATGTCTGGTCCACGATCTTGCCTGAAGCTTTGGCCTTTTCGCGCAAGGCCAAGTCCTTGCTCAAGCAGGCGTCAATCCCATATAGCTTGTCCTGCATCAGTTGGCAATAAGGAGCGTTGGGTCGGTTGAGACCGACCTTGATGATCTCTCCCTCGGGAGAATAAAACAGGATTTTCAGATCGAATGTCGAACTGAAATGGTCAAAGATCTTCTGGACATCGTCTTTGAAGATCACCTGAAAAACGTGCTTCATAGATAAAATATATCATAAGAATGCAGATAAATACATATGGAGAAGCGATGGAGCCTAATTGTGTTTTAGGATGAGGAGGCGTCCTTTCCCGGGCTCAATGAGGATCTCGTCATGGGGATGGTAGACACCCTCTTCCTGATAATCCTTGATCGCCGGAGCCTGCATCCGCGCCCTGGACGGATCGAGGCCAAGAGAGTTCCAATCGATCTGGAGGCGGCAAGGCACCGCTTCACGGGCCCAGCTGGCCACGGCAATCAAAACCGACTCCTTCGTGACGTAGGCCGTGGCTAAAACATCATCCCGACCTGTCCGGACCGGAGACGAAGGGCTCCAGTAGCCGAACATCTGGCTGTCCCGGATTCCGATTTCGTCCCAAACCCGCCAGAGCTGGGTCGGGAGGCTTCGACGCGTAACGCTCCCATAAACCATGCCTCGCCAAGGATTCCCCCCGCTCTGGAGCATCTCGTTCATCAGGCCAAAGGGGATACCCGAAATCTCGATGAGCCAATAGTCGGGGGGCAGGGAGTAGTCAAAGTATTCTCCGAACCAGAGAGAATCGAGATAAGGGAAATGCTCCAGGTGAAGGTTCGCGCAGCTTCCCCATCCAAAGCGTTCGCTGAAGTGGTTGCAGGAATGAAAATCTATGAGCGTTCCGGGCCGGTTGCGCTCCAGAACCTTCCGGATTCGTTTCATGATGTCACGGTCGAAATCAACATCGTCAAGATAGATGCCGTCTATTTTCAGGTTCTTGACGAGCCAGTCCAGCCCTTCGAGATAATAATTATGCCAGCGAGAATTCCCTCCCGTGGCGATGGCCGCGCAGTTTGTTCTCCGAGTGAACCACGCGGGTACATAGTCGCTGCCAAAATGCTCTTGGAGCCACGGGTATCCTCCGCCCGACCCGAGTGGATAGATCTCCTGTCCCAAGCTCTTCAAGGCCCAAAGCTCGGAGACGTGGTTGCTCAATTCCCTGACAGTGTAATATATCTTCAGCTTCAAGCCGCCGGCGTGAGATTGCTGGATATAATCCTTAAGCTTTTCTGTGCGCAGGAAGGGATAGTTGATATAAGGATTGATGTCGTTACCATGATGGATATTGATTGTGTTCGCGCCGGCCTTCAGCACATCTTCAACGGCTTGATAATTGTGGAAGTAGCGAGTCCCGAAGTGCTTGTGAGGATCCAGCGTCTTCAGAGGCGTTATGAGAAGTGAGAAATTGAAGTGGAGATTCTCTCCGGCTTCAATCGTTCGCGGTCCGCTAAAGGCTCGGAACAGGAATGTGCGATCCCCCGATTCCACCAGGACGCAGCCGCCTCGACCCCTGTTGTCCCAGGCTGGAGGAAGCGCGATAAACGGCTTGTTTGGATTTTTGAAGCGGCTGTAGACATTGCCGAGGATTGTCTTGTAGTTCTCTCCTTTGAGCTTGCATTGAATCCCCGCGTTGACAGCTCCAATCCAGACTGAGTCCTGGAGCTTATGTTCGTCCCATTTCCAGATATGCTGGGAAGGGCGAATGCCGCCTTCGATGCCCAGGCCCATCAGGTATGTGGCGACATCCCTTGCGACGGGAATGTCCAGCCGAATATCGTTAACACCGGTGGGTTCCACAGCGGAGATAGTCACCTCAAAATCAAGATGACCATCGAATTCCATTTGAGCCCGGGTTTCGATGGTGAGGGTTGACGCGCGGCTCACGGATTTCCAGGCCACGGCCCCTGAGGCCTTCTTCGTGAAGATCAAGCCCGAGGACACCCACGGTAACATGATATTCCGCGATCCTTCTATGGCCATTGTGACGGGCTCAGACAGAATATCCGTCGGCTTCTCGACCAGATGGGTGACTTCTGGCGAAAACAGACTTTGCAGGCGTTCCGGAAAGCCCGTTTCGCTGAGGACGACCTTTCGGCCAAGACAGGAGATCGTCCGGTCGCTGACGACCATAGAGGTGAAGGGGGCGACGGGCTCGTCGTCGACGGCTATGGTCGAGTCCAGCCAGCGCAACCGAGAGTACCGGGACGGATCGCCGTCGCCGGAATCCGTCTGTACCTCTGGCTGGACATGGAGAGTCACGGAGATCTTTTGGGGGTTCAAACCCTCCGCCGTAACGGCAACCTCTCCCTGATAGGCGCCGGGTTTGATCCCTCGCGGGACCCGAACGCCGATCCACAAAGCCTGGACCTTCCCTTTTTCGACCGTCAGGTCCGTTTTGAATTTCTGGCCCTTAACATCCACTCCGCCCGTATTGATGCAATTGAGTGCAGTCGAGGGGATTCTGGCCCCCGTGTTCTTGCAGAGCATATCACTGAAGACCACGTCAACTCCGGTCAATGATATCCGGGACGCATAGAGCCCGATTTGAAAAGCGAAGTATTCGCCGCGTCGAGCGCGCCCTTGAAACGAGCTGTTCGCGCCCGTCTGAATCCACCTCAAGGGGAGATCGTCTCGCATCTTAATAGGGAAGGACCTATCCTCGGGGAATAGAAGAAAAAGCCTATCCGCATTGCGATTGATCAATTCCCGGGTTTCCGCGGCGGTGGCGATGACCTCCATAGGATAAAAGCTATTGAATTCATCGACAGCCTGAAATTCTGTGACGCGGGCTTGAGGCAGAGTTCCCCAGGGTCTCTTATCGAGACGATCGTCTGTCAGGCCGTTCCTGCTCAACCAAGCCAGATACAAGAACCTGTCGTTGCTGGATAGAAGCGGTTCGGGGTTGAGATAGACATAATCGGGGTAGGAGCCCCAACTGACAGCGCGCTCATAGGGAAGATAATAAACATAATAGTCGCCGGGGACAGTCGTCGGCTGGAAGACCAGGTCGCCGTATTCCCTTTGAACGTCTGCGGCCCATATGAACCTCAGAGGTCTTTCGGTTTTCGCATCGATGATTATCAATCGCTTAGCTTCAGGATTGGCGTCCCGGCGCCTCCAGGGGATATGCGCCCAGACGGCCTCTGCGTTTTCCTGAACATTGATCACGGCCCTGTGATTGCCGAACTTTTCGGGATCCCAAGAGCCGACCCCATAGGGAATGTCAGCGGCTGCGAATAATGTCGTGGCGACAGCTAGGCAGACCAACACCCCTGAAAGCATCGAACGGATTGGGCTCATCGTGCCTCCTGCAGTCGGCGATGCAATAATTCAACAATAGGCGTGTTCAGTCGCCTGCTCGCCTGGCCTGTTGTGGCCCGCGGATCAAGAGTGTGAGATCGTCCAAGGCCTTCATTTCATCAGCGCCTCTGAGCGATGTCTTGGACCATTGAGCGATTTTTGCCTCAAGGTTCTCTGACACGGCCTGTCCCCCTCTCCCTCGGTAGGATAGGACCCGAAGTCGTGCTTCCTCCGCAAGCTTTGAGTTCTTGATGTTCGCGTAAGAGATCATTTGAAGCGCATCCTGAACGCGATAATCGGGGTTATAAGGCTGGCCGGTTCCCAGATTTTCCGGATATCCCTTTGATTCCTCCAACCGCCGTATCGCTTGGGTATAGCGTCCTGCCTTCATGAGGCCAAGAGCATGGCAGATCTGCGATCGGACATAGAGCGTGTGGACGTCGCGTTGACCTTCGTAGGGAAGGATAGTGGCTTTAGCCAGGGCTCTATAACAATCCAGATAGCGCCCATTGTTCATCAATGTCCTGGCTAAATCCACCTTAAGGGGGCTTTGCTTGGGAAAGAGCCGTACGGCATTTTCTGCGAGACTGAGGGCTTTATCGAATTGACCTAATTCGTTCCGCAGGGCAATCAGATGATGCCAGTTCCGCCAATCCTTGCTGTCCAACGCCAAAGCCCGTTCAAAATCTGCGGTGGTCTTTTGGATATCCTTTGCTTTTTCCAGATAGCCGCGTGTGACATAGAAGGGAGCGAAGTCCGGCCTTTCTCCCAGAACGAGCATCTCGTCGAGTGCCTCGACGCTCCTCGTTTTTCCCCAAAGGATGAGGCCCAAGTAATATCCGGCCTTCCAGCTTTCAGGCCAAGCGTTCTTCGCCCACGTGAATACGGGGATGGATTCCTCTCGGAATGGAAATACAAGATAGGGAGAGAGGGCCTCGGCTTTTCCAAGGAGAATTCGACTCTGCGCCTGATCCCGATCCTTCATCAGATAGGCCCGCCAATACATGAGCGTCGGGAACTCGGGCCCGGCCTCAAGGACCTTCAGGGCGTCTTCATCACGCCCCAGAGAGACGTAATAGAGCGCTGTCTCAAGATATGTCTCATGGGGCATTTCATTTCTGATCATCGATTTGAACTCAGCCAGCGTCTCGGGAGAGGATTTCAACAGGTGGAGCTCAAACCGCGCCAAATGGTTGAGGGGATCGAGTTCCAGGAGCTTGGCCAAAATCCTCTCGGCGTCGTTGGTCCTGTTCAATAACCGATAGGTCGTCGCCTGGACCTGAAGGGTCTTGATATTCGATGTGCTATGCTCGAGAGAACGCTGCGTATAATCCAAGGCCATATCCCAACGGCCTTCCGAAAGATAGATCTCGGCCATTTGGCAATAAGCGCCCGACCGGTACTCGAGGGATCGTGCGGCCCACCCGAGGGTTTCTTTCGCGTCGCTTAAGTGACCGAGCTTCCTCGAAATAACGCCGTAAACATAGTTGGCGTCTGGATCATACATGACGAAGTCCAGAGCCTTTCGGACATACGAGAGTCCCTTATCGTATTCTCCCCGCCAAGCCATGATCTCGGCGGCGCCAACAAGAGCCCGCACATGAAATGGCTCTTTGGCCAGGCAGGCTAGGTACTTGGCCAGAGCCTGATCATGATTCCTTTCTCTGTGGAGTCTTGCGGCGGCTTGATATAATCCTTCAATGGAGGTTTCGTCGAAGTTCTGGAAATTGAGAGGCCGTTTGATCAGATTGTCTTCGGGGTCGTCGGAAAAAGACAGCTTGTCTCCGAGTCGGATCTGAAGTGTCCCTTTCTCAACCGTTTGGGGCAGGGTTTTCCGGTAGATCTCCATCGGCCTTAGGGTCAGATGCTCTCGATAGATCTCCCGGCCCTTCGTCCAAACGACGATATCCTCGTCGATCCGCTGTAAAGCGCAAAAGCCGAGCGACAGAGACTCGCCGTCGTTTTCAACGTTCAGAGCGCCGAAAGGCGTAGCCTCAACCATGGGGCCGATCTTTTTATAGGGGAACCAGATTTCTCGCCAATGATCGGAGGAATAGGGAGCGATGAACTCGTGATCTTCCTGGGTGAGAAGCCGGCCCATCTGGGGCTCGAAATACTGCCCATCATTATCTGTCAGGAGGCGTTCCCAGATACCACCCGAAGGAGCCAGCGACCAATGGAAGAATTTGTGGCCAGGCATATCGTCATAGTGAGCCCAATGGCCGAAACCGAATTGGTCGTTATGCCAATAAGCGCCGGCGAAATCCGTTCGCTTGCCGGAGATGAAAAGGCTCCCCGGCGCTCCGGGATAGTCGTGGTTCTTATACCACGACAGGTCCCGGCCTTCCTCTGTGATGGGCCAAGGCTGTTCTGGAGTATCATAATTGTGCCCGATATAGGTCGTTCCAGGGAAGACGAATTCCAAATCATCGCCGACCTTATTGGCCGCGTTCATCCAGGCGTAATAGGCATGATGGAGGGGGGTAGGATTGTAAAAAAGCGTCCGCGTTTCGAAAAAAGCCTTATCTGGCGGAATCGTAATGGTCACACTCCAATGGGTCCGGGAAGGGAGATCCATTGTGCCGACGATACAGCTTACACTGCCGTCTGGCTCGTTGCGGAGTGCGTAATCAACCGGCGAGGCAGTCCAAGGAGCGTGCCCGACGATCCCAAAATTGAATTCGATGCCCCCTGACGTCCACGGCCCACGGAGCGCGATCTGGCGGTATTTCCGAACTCGATTGTAATAGATAAAATCTTTCCCTGTGCTCTTCTCTATGGCGCCGATGAGCTTTCCTCCCTCGGCGGGCAGAACGAATACCTGAACATATGGATTTTCCATTCGGACGACATTCCAGGCTTGGTCCTTCCCCTCGGTGCTCATCTCATCGATGAAATAGTAGGGGTAGATCTTCTGACCGCGGCCCCACAAACTCGACCGTGTCATGATCGGCGTAGGATCTCCCCCTGAATAGGGATAGGTCTTGATAACCTGTTTCTCCTCCTTAATGATGGCTTGCTGACCAGCCAAGGGTGTCGTTGCGCCGATTAATAGAAGAGCCAGAACCAGACCTAGGTGTCTTTTCATTTTTCCTCTTTAAAAAAATGGAACTAAATCCTCTGAATTGAAGGCAGGCGAGCCGATATCAAGATCTGCCTCAGCAGCCCGGTTCGCCCGCATGATGCTTATGGTGAATTAGAATTGGAATCTGATGCCTAACCTCAGCATCCGAGGAGCCGCTATCTGATTAGCTCTTAAGGAAGATGCGCTGGGGACGAACAACCCGTCTCTGACATAATATGTCCCTATCGCCTGGTTGGATCTTGCGGTCACGGTGGACATATTGGGGATGTTGAACATGTCGGCTATGAAATATAGTCTTCCTTTATTGCCCATCATGATCATCTTTTCCAAGTGTGCGGAGAGGCTGACCCAAGGCTTCAATCGGAGATCCCCATACTTGCCAATGTAGGCCGTGACCGACTGAGACCGTGGATTAGGGGCATCGTAATCGATGACGGTCACGCTTTGAGTGAGAATCGAGCCTTCGCGGGCAAATACACTGAGTCCCACATTGAAGCCATAGGGAAGGCGATAGATTCCCTGCAACTTGGCGATCCACCTTGGGAACATGGCGAACGCAGGGCGGCCCTCCTGTGCCCAATTGGTGGTGGGATTAAGATAACCCGTTTCGCCGAAATATTGCGCGTCCTTTTGGAGCGTGAATGAACCATTCAGCAGCCACTTCTTCGACATCCTCTTTTCGAAGATGAGATCGAGGCCATAATAATTGTGATGGTAGCCTTCCCGGAGCGTCTCGATGGTGTAGATCGTGGGCACGTATTCCGCGCTATACAGATAGTAGGGTTGTCCCGCCGCTTCGCCCAGGTCATAGGTTCCGATGGTCTGGGGCAGCGTGCCGACCTCGACGTAGTCGTCTTTGTTCTCGATCTTATCTTGATCCGGCCAGTATTTGACCGTCCAATCGGTGCCTTCAGAGCCAGTTCGATTATAAACCTTGTGGGTGAGGTTGATGCCGATCTTAAAATCGGTGAAGAGCTCGTGCTCGAGCGTTATCCCTATCTCCGAAGCGCTGCCCAGCGGAGCCCGATCGGGGATGGTCTTGAGCGGCGACGTGAGTTTTGTGGGGTCGAGGGGGTCATAAGAATCCCAAAAAGTACCTTGTGCATCGCTCCAATCCCCCACGAAGCCGCCTGATTCATTGAAAACATTGTAAGGCGCCTTATTGGCGGCGTAATGCCAATAGAGCTCGTCGTAGCTGATGCCTTTGTTCGCGTTGTCGTCTAACCACCAAAAGCTCAGGGTGGCCAGTTCGCCCAGGGGAATGAATTCACTTGCTTTGAACGGAGATACGAGGTCTCCTCGGTAAGGGTACCGACCCATGGTGAGCTTGGCCGTCGTAATCCCTTTCCCTCCGATATCCCAGACGAATCCTAACCGTGGTGAAAAGAAATCCCTTCTCCAGTTCGAAGAAACGGCTGGGATACTAAATGCGGGTATCAATTCGTCCAAAAAATCCAATGTTTCTGGGGTGAATTCAGTTAGAGTCGCTCGATATTGATTGATCGAGCTAAGTACTTCGGTCGCACCGACTGCAAACCAGACCCGATCATATCGTGCGCCCAGAATGATATTGAAATCGCCTATTGTAATGGTATCTGATAGATAGCCGCCAACGGTCTGACGATCATAGTCCTTCTCGCCCCATCTTCTCAATTGAAGACGCGATACGCCAGGAACGATATCGGCCACGCCGTCTCCAGTGATATCGAATGTCCTGGTGTTGTAGGTGGTGTCCATGCGGATGTTATAGCGCTGGCTTATGTCATCATCCGAAATACCCCGGATCCCAACCCGTTCCCATTCCAGGGCGGCTTTGATTTCGTGGCTGACACCGAACAGCTTTTCATTGAAGTAGGTGCCCTGGAGATCGAACTGAAGGCGGGGATTCTTAAAGGATGTCTGATACGTATATCGATCCCAGATCTGGGTTGTTTGATTATAAATGCCGATTTGAGCGTTCTCCGGATTGCTCACGGGATCCAGTCTGTACCCGGCATCATCGAGGAAGACGTTTGCGGCGACAAACAGGTTGTCACCGAACATGTGTTCGTCCTGGACGTGGAAGAAGGGATCTCCGAAATGATAAGCATGCCACTGTTCCAGTCCCTGGGGATTCGATCGGGAAGCGCTCCGACCCACCCAATTCATTTGGTTCGCCATCCCCCAGATCTCGAGCCTGTTTTGAGGCAGAAGCTGAAAGTTGAGCTTGGCGTTATAAGTCGTTTGAATATTTTTTACCCGAAAATCGGAAATATTGTATTCATCGGAGTCGTATACCCCATACGATAGGAAGAACCAAGCCTTGTCCTTCTTGATTGGACCACCCACGCTGAATCCATAATCCTTATTCTGATTCACACGATCCGTTCCCGGAACGCCTTCGGCAATCAATGTCTGTGTTAGGTTTTGGGCCTGGAATTTTTTGTCAGATAAGAAGAATCGAGCTCCCCAATTGAACTCGTTGCCGCCCCGCTTGGTGACGAGATTCAATTGAAGGTCCCCTGATCTCGATCTCATATTCGTTCCGCCGATGCTGACCTGAACCTCCTCGAAGTTTTCTTGGTCAAAGTACCGAGGTGTCATCCTCTGGCCGTCAACAGCGACCTGGCCCCAGTAGCTCAGCATGCCGCTGCCCCGGACGTTGGCATTCATCATGCCGCCCTGTTGGACCTCTCCCATGTTTGTTTTTTGCGGAACAACCCCAGGAACAAAGGACATTAAGCTCCGCGTATCTCTACCCGTCGGCACGGTGTTCATAAATTCCTCGGTTATGTTGGCTACCACACCCGTCCTTTTCGTATCGACGACGGGGCTTCTTGCGACGACCGTGACGACCTCTTGAAGTTCTCCCATTTCCATGGCGATGGTTAGATCGACGTTCTTCCCGACAGAGACGATGATCCCCTCTTCCTGCTTGGTTTTAAACCCCGTCAGTTCGGCTCTAATCGCGTAATCGGTAGCGGGAGAAAGAGAGAGAAAACGAAAATTCCCCTGAGGTCCGCTTATTGTCTGTATGGGTGCGATGATGCGTCCGGATAATGTGAGCGTAACGCCAGGAACAGGTTCCCCCTTGTTGTCAACAACTTTGCCGTAAATATTCCCTGATCTTTCCTGAGCAACGGCGGCCAGAGAAACAGAAACCAGGAGACAAAATATAAATGGTTTTCTCATGTCCTCCTCCTTAAGATTGACATTATATTGAAGAGAATTATTGTCAATGGATTTAACAACAAAGAACATGTAATTATCTGCCATGTAATTAATTAAATATACATGTTTTTTAGAAGTCGCCATTCTGGTGACCAGCCCCCGTCACAGGTGTTCAGCCCTTGTGTCAGGTATTCCTCGTCCATACGGTCAGCCCGACTGGGCCGAGCATTTTTTCCGAGCGGCGTTTTGGCTCAATGATAAGATACGGCTAGATCCAAGGAGGAAGAGCTTAGATGTGTGATCTGAAGATGATTGCTGAGAGATTCGATGTGCGGGGCGATTTCCTGTCAGCCGAACCCTATGGAAGCGGGCACATCAATGATACATACGCCGCTTGGTACAGACAAGGGGGGCGGCTGGTCCGCTATATCCATCAGAGGATCAACCATGCTGTTTTCAAAGATCCCGATTCGCTGATGGATAACATCGTACGGACGACGAGGCATCTTCAACACAAGCTGAGAACCTCTGGGGATCCGGAAACGACCCGCAAGGCCCTTGCGCTAGTGCCGGCCATCGATGGGAACTCGTGCTATCGTGATGAAAAAGGGAATACCTGGCGCACGTACATATTCATAGAGAACGCCAGGACCTTAGATCAAGTCCTGAACGTCAAGCAGGCTTATGAAGCGGCTCGGGCTTTCGGACGTTTTCAAAAAGAACTCAGAGACCTCTCTGGCCGGCGTCTCGTGGAGACCATCCCCAATTTCCACAACACCCGGGCACGGTTCAACGCTCTCATCTCGGCTATCGAGGCCGATGCCTTCAACCGGGCTTGCAATATAAAACAGGAAATCGAATTTGCGTTTCAACGTGAGGGGATCGTCGATACTCTCATCAAGCTTCAACAAGGCGGGCAGATTCCTGAAATCGTTACCCATAACGATACCAAGCTGAATAACGTGATGCTCGATGATGAAACATCCGAAGGAATCTGTGTTATAGACCTTGATACCGTTATGCCCGGTTTGTCTCTGTACGACTTCGGCGATATGGCTCGGACGATGACCAGCACAGCCCCCGAAGACGAGCGAGACCTTTCCAGGGTCCATCCCCGGATGGACATGTTCGAGGCCATCACCCGGGGGTATCTGTCCTCAGTTGGAGACCTGCTGACCAAAACAGAGATCGAACAAATGCCGTTTGCGGCGAGGTTAATCACATTCGAGATCGGAATCCGCTTTCTCACGGACTATCTGGAGGGCGATATCTATTTCAAAACACATCGCGATTGTCAAAACGTCGACCGTACCCGGGTTCAATTCAAACTGGTCCAATCTTTTGAAGAGAGAGAAGATGTCGTGACCAAAATCGTTGCAGCGGCAGGCCAGCAGAGGGACCCAGTCAGCTCCGAGAACTGGGGCTGACCGGGCCCGGAGAAAACATATGCTTGCGCCTCTTTTCAAGCTCTGAAATAAGCCTGACTATAGCATCTTGGTTGGGATTAAGTCGAACGGATGCTCGAAAAACTTCAAGAGCCTTGTCTTGTTCGCCAAGCTTTGAGTAGCAGAGGCCCAACGAATTCAGGAGCAAGATATCGCTGTCATAAATCTCGTTTGCTTCCAGGAAACTCGCAACGGCTTCTTCAGTTCGGTCCAGCGCCATTGCTGCCAGTCCCTTCACCAGGCAATAATCAAATCTCAACGTAGCTTCGTCTCTGATGCCTTCAATCAGGGCTAAGCTCTTTTCGGGCTTGCCGGCTTTGAGCAGAAATCGGGCATATTCGATCAGGCTTCTCCGGCCTTCCGGATTCGATGACGACGCCCTTTCGTAGTATTCTTCAGCTTTCTGCCACATTTCCGTCATTTCGTATTGTGAAGCCAGCATGAGGTAGAAGGGGGCCAAGTTATTCATTTGGAGCATTTTCATTTGGGCTAAGGGATGAGGGGTCTCCGTACTTGAGGATATGATGAAACGGCTGGTGCTCACATCAACTGCTCGGCCGATGGAGTCCTGGAGCGTGGCCTCGAGCGTATAATAGTCAGGGGGAAGGGCCATGGCCGAGATGCTCTGGTGATAGACCATCACATCGGCATAAGGCTCACTATTCAAAGGGAGGGCTAGCGTCTTTGCCCCAAGAGGACCCCTGTCTGAACCCTTGATTGAGATATTAATCCGTCCCACATTCCAGAAAGCCTGATCGATTTCTGACAGGGAGATGAAAAAGGATAATCCCTCCTGGGGCGAAAAGGTTCGGGCAGGATCGATAAGCAGTTTTTTATCCCCAAGCTTGTAGGGGAGGAACACGTTACGGCCGTACTCCTTCAATGCGTATCCAAGAACGGGGCCGATCAGTTGCGGTTGCCTTCCCGTTGCGGGGATAACCACGTCTTCTTTATGGATCGAGAATTCTTTTCCCATAGAGTTCTGGAGAAGAACCAATACCTGATAGCGGCCTTCTATCACAGGAAAGGAGTCCTCTAGCGAAATACCGTTGGACATGACTCGTTCGGCTTCATCGGGAGAAAAATAAAGCGGGAATTCCTTTGTGTACTGAAAGATGATGGATTCCCCCTTATGAAGTCCAACGCTCAGCAAAAGATTGCAGTAATACTGGTTCGACGGCTCATAATACCCAAGGCTGATGCTCTTGGGAGCGATAGAGAACCCCACGAATTTCAAGCGCGCAAAAGGATCATGGTAGACATCTACGCAAGCGGTGTTCTCAATATAATTCGACATATATTCGGTACTGACCATGCCGACATAGTCCAGGAAATGGGTGGCATATGACGGATCGACACCTTTCTTCGGTGATTCCAAGATATTCGAGATTAGGATGGTCTCGCGCGGTGATGGCGTATAATTAAAAGGGATTTCACCGGGGATGATCGAGAGGGCGATGGGCGCCAATTCCGGAACCAAATCCCGCAACTGTCGAAATAAAGCCGGATAATCATCAAATGTCGAGCTTTCAGCATTCATAAGCAAGCTGGTTATCCCGTCGGAAACAGGATCGTAGAGCCTCAGCTCCCCGGTCCCTTTGCGTTTGAAAAAGATCAACCCGAAATGAGCAGGCAGGTCCTTGTCTTTGTCTCCATAGTAATACCATACTTCGCACGGATAGATCCCCCGTTTTCCGGAGAAGTCACGTCGGCTCGCGGGCTCACCCAAAATCATGTAAACCCTTCCCCTGTCTGTCTGCCACCCCTCCCGGGTCGTCCCGCGGCTGAAATACTTATTGACGTACAGAAACCGCTTGAGGAGATCCTCCTTAAATTCATTTTGAGTTGTTCCCGGAGTGGGATCTCGCCTCCTCCAAAAACTTTTTATGAATAGCTCTTGGTCGCTTGTTCGCTCGAGCTTCAAAAGGACATTTCTTTCTTGAGGGAGAATAATGTGCGCCGTGAGCTTCAGGAAATCATGAATCTGAGAGGGGAGGGCCTTCTCTTGGCCGCTGAGGCCTGAAATGAGAAACGCAGTTACAGAGCCAAATACGAGAAGGAAGGCGATCTGTGGATGCATGCGCGTGAACATCCCTCGTCCCAACACAGGTAGCCGGGAATTCATAAACGAAATATAGCATGCCGGAATATCCCTTTCAATTCGTTTGATTGCCAAGGCTTCCTCCATCTTATCCGGCATTCACCCTCCCGTCGGGTGAACGATGGTCGTCCGGGCGGGTCATCGTATCGGCGGTAAGCGGAGACGAGGGGCAAGAAGCGGTGCCGGTCCCGCGCGGCTACTTGGCCCCGCCGTCGAGAGCGCGGCGGACGGCCGCGGCGATCTCGCGGAGGGTGAAGGGCTTCATCACCAGCTCGCGGATCCCGTGGGCGCCGGCCGTCGCCTCGTCGACGTCGTCGCTATAACCCGTGCACAGGACGACGGGCAGGTCCCCGCGGACCTTGTGCGCTTCCTCGGCGAGCCTGGTCCCAACGAGGTGCGGCATGGTCTGGTCGGTGATGAGGAGATCGAAGGTCTCGGGCCGGGCGCGGACGCGCTCGAGGGCCCTGCGGCTGTCCGTATCGAAGGTCGCCTCGTAGCCCAGCCTGCGGAGCAAAGCGTGAAGACTCTCGGCCTGGCTCGCTTCGTCGTCGACGACCAGGATCCTCTCCCGTCCCCCTGTGACGGCCCGGACCGGGGTCGGGACAGGCTCGGGCTCGCCCTCGAGGCGCGGAAAATAGACCCTGAACACGCTGCCCTTTCCGGCCTTGCTCGTCACGGCGATGGCCCCTCCGCAGCCCGTGACGATCCCGTGCACGACGGCGAGGCCCATGCCCGTGCCTTCGCCCTGGCCTTTGGTCGTGAAGAAGGGGTCGAAGATCCGGGGCAGGACGTCGGCGGGGATGCCGGATCCCGTGTCCTCGACCGACAGCCTCACATAGGGCCCGGGCTTGAGGCCCGGCAGGAGCGCGGCCGCGCGGTCGTCGATGTCGACCGGGTGGAGACCGACGGTCAGGGCGCCCCCCTTTTCCCGCATGGCGTGGGCGGCGTTGCTTCCCAGGTTCATGAGGACCTGGTGGATCTCCGTGGCGTCGGACAGGGTCAGGCCGTCATCTTCCGTGATCATCGTCCTGATCTCGATCGTCGCCGGCAGGGAAGCCCGGAGGAAGTTCAGGGCCTCGCGAACGACCGCGGCGAGCTTGACGGGCTTCGGTTCCCGGTCTTTGTTCCGGCTGAAGGCGAGGACCTGCTTGACGAGCCCTTTGCCCCGCTCGGCGGCGTGAAGAACGACCGGGAGGTATTTCTCGGAGGCGCCCGGCTCGCGCGCTTCGGTGAGGGCCATTTCCGTGTTGATGATGATGGCGGCCAGGACGTTGTTGAAGTCATGGGCGATCCCGCCGGCCAGGGTGCCCAGGGCTTCCATCTTCTGTGTCTGGCGGGTGTGCTCGTCGAGCAAGACCTCCCGGGTGACGTCGCGAAGGACCAGGATGATCCCGGCGAGCCCGCCGTCCGGGCCCGGGAGCGGATGGACGCTGCGGTCGACGTACATCGGCGGCTGGCCGGGGATCTCGGCGGCCGTGAGGAGCATGGCCATATCCAAGGCGGGCTTGCCCGTCTCCAGAACGTCCCTCAGCACCGCCTCGTCCCGGCTGTCCGGGAACAGGTCGAGGTAGTTCCGGCCCTGGAAATCCTGGGGCTCCCGGCCGAGGGCCTCGGCGTAGGCGGGATTGACGCGGATGAAATCGAACTGCGCGTCCATGTAGGCGACCATGACGTGGGTGACCGCGAAGACCTGCTCGAGCAGAGCCGTCGCGTCGGCCAGCTCCTTCTCGGCCGCTTTTTGCGCCCGTCTCACGCCGGCCTCGCGGATCTCCCGCTCGACGGCGGGGACGAGCCGCTTGAGGTTGTCCTTCATGATGTAGTCGTGGGCGCCGGCCCGCATGGCGTCGACGGCGATGTCCTCGCCGATGTTGCCCGAGACGATGATGAACGGCACCTCCTGGCCGCTGGCCTTGAAGCGGTCGAGGGCCGTGAAGCCGTCGAACCGGGGCATGAGATAGTCCGAGATGACGAGGTCCCAGGGCCGCTTGGCCAGGGCCGCGGCCAGGCCGTCGGCCGTTTCGACCCGCTCCCAGTCCGGATCGTAGCCGCCCCGGCGCAGTCGGTTGACGACGAGCAGGGCGTCGTCCTCGGAATCCTCGATGATCAGGACCTTCAGCGGGATGACCATGAGCGCCGCGTCTTTCCCCCGCCCGTCAGGGCGCCTCGTTGAGGACGAGCCAGTAGAGCCCGAGCTGGCGCACGGACTCGGCGAACTGGACGAAATCGACGGGCTTGCGGATATAGCTGTTCGCCCCGAGCTTGTAGCTTTCAATCTTATCCCGCTCCTCGCTCGACGTCGTGAGGATGACGACGGGCAGCAGCCGCGTCCTTTCATCGGCCCGGATGCGGCGCAGGACCTCGAGTCCGTCCAGGCGCGGCATCTTCAAGTCGAGAAGGATGACCTGCGGCAGCACATTCGTATCGCGGCCGGCGAACTTACCGGTGCCGGCGAGGTAATCCAGGGCTTCGACCCCGTCGGCGGCCAGGTCCACCGCGTTGGCCACGCGGCTCTTGGCCAGGGCCCTCATGGTCAGATCGACGTCGTCGGGATTGTCCTCGACGAGGAGGATGTGCTTGGATTTCATGGGACCTCCGTTCCTTTCGGCTCGTTGACGAGGGTGAAATAGACCGTCGTGCCCCGGCCCGGCGCGGCCTCGATCCAGACCCGCCCGCCGTGTCGCTCGATGATGCGCTTGACCGTGGCCAGACCGATCCCCGTGCCCGGGTACTCGCGCATGGCGTGTAGTCGCTGGAAGGGCTGGAACAGCTTGCCGGCGTAGGCCATTTCGAAGCCGGTGCCGTTGTCTTTGATGTAGTAGGCGGGTCCGCCCCCTGTCGCCGCTCGCCCGAACTCGATCCGGGTCTCCTCGCGCCGGGCGGTGAATTTCCAGGCGTTTTCGAGGAGGTTCCTGAGGACGACGCCCAGCAGCCGCTCGTCCCCGGCCGCGACGAGACGCTCGGCGACGACGAGCCCCGCGCGCCGGTCCGGGCGGGACGCCCGGAGCTCCTCGAAGATCTTGCGGGCCAGGCGGCCGAGGTCGACCGGGCCGCGGACCATCTCGACGCGCGTGACCCGCGACAGGTTCAGGAGGTCGTCGATGAGCTGGCCCATCTTCTCGACCGCGGCGACGATCCGGCGCAGCGAGTCCCGGCCTTCGGCGCCGAGCTCCCGGGCGCAATCCTCGAGGAGGACCTGGCTGAACCCGCCGATCGACCGCAGCGGCGCCCGGAGGTCGTGGGACACGGAATAGGCGAAGGCCTCGAGCTCGCGGTTGGCGGCGTCGACAGCCTCCTTGGCCCGGCCCAAGGATTCGAGGGCCACCCGGAGCTCGCGGTTGGCGGCCTCCGTCCTCTCCCGCTCGTCTGCGAAGTCGTCGAGGAGGTTCAGCATGGCCCGCTGGACCTCCTCGAGGCGCTCCTTCTCCGTCCAGAAATCCTCCAGGACGTTGAGGAGCGCCGTGGCGTATTCGTCCCGGCTGCCGGCCGGCCGGGCGTCGGGGAGGGGGGCGAGGCCCTCGGTCATGATGCGGTCCGCCCTCCCGGCCCGGCTTGGCGGAGCTTCTCGATCTCCCGGCGGAGCTCCTCGATCTCCTTCTTGAGCTCGATCATCTTGAGCTCGCGGCCGACGGTCAGCTTCTGAAAGCGCTCGAGCTCCGCCAGCCGCTCGAGCTCGCGGGCCTGCTGTTCCTCGCGGGCCCGCTGTTCGGCGACCTTGGCCTCGGCCTGGCGCTGGGCCGTGACGTCGCGGGCCGCGGCGAAGACACCCAGGACCTCGCCTTGGGGGTCCATGTACACCGAGGCGTTGTAGAGGACCGAGGTCAGCCGGCCGTCCCTGTGGCGGATGGTGAGGGGGTAGTCGGTGACGTAGCCCTTGGCGAAGACCTGTTCGTAGCCGCGGCGGGCGTCTTCCGGTTCGGTGAAGTAGTCGGAGAAATCCGTTCCGATGAGCTCGTTGCGCGGGACCCCGGTGACCTTGATGGTCGCCTCGTTGACGTCGGTGATCTTGCCTTCCGGGCTGATGGTCACGAACGGGTCCAGGCTGGCTTCGATCAGGCTCCGGGCGTACCCCAGCGACGCGTCGGGAGCGTGGGGGGCGGGGGGCTTCGCGGCGTGCGGCCCGCCAGTCCTGCGGCCCTGTCTGCGCTTTTTGATCGCCTGTTCCATTCTCGGCCTCCTTCATTACGGATCGCCGGAAGGCGGCTGCCGGTCAAACGTGGGAGGATTATCCGACAAGCGCGGCGGAAGTGTCAACCTTTGGCGGCGGGACGCTTGGCCGGGACATGGCGGTCCCCGACGCGTCGGGTGTAGCCGGTCTTGTCGAAGTGCTCGAGAATGGCCTGGGCGTACTTCCGCGACAGCTCGAGCCGGTCGCGGAGCTCCGCGATGGTGACGGCCCCGCGACGCTCGATGAGCCCGGCGACCGCGGCCTGGGCCGCCTCGACGGTCTCGCGGTGGTAGACCACCTTGGGCGCGAGGCGGACGAGCTGGCCCGACCGGAGAAGGCCGTTGAAGACGGGATTGAACGCGGACGGGTTCAGCCCGAGCCGGGTCCGGACGTCGTCCTCGAGCGGCGCGGCGAAGCCGGCGGCCCGGAAGGCCCCTTCGACCCGGGCCCGCAGGGCCGCTTCGGCCGGATCGGCCTTGGCTTCGCGGCCGGGGAGCGCGATCCCCGCGTCCCTGCGGAGGAGGGCCCCGGCGGCGGCGAGCGAGTCGAGGATGAGCTTGAGGGTCTCGGCGTCGCCCGTCTTCAGAAATTCGGCCCGGAGATCTGAGTAGGGCATCGCCGGGCGATAGGGATTCCTCTCGAAGTAGGCCCGGACGGCGGCGACGACACCCTCGGACAGACCCTCGAAGGCGGACTTGTGAAGATACCGTTCGGGCTTCTCGCCCGGGATGGGCACAAGGACGCCGTCGGCCAGAAGAGACGAGACGGCGTCGGCGACCTCGGGCTCGCCGCGGCCGAGCCGGCGGGCGATCGCCGGGACGGAGCCCGGCGCGCCGCCGGCCTGGACGAACATCTGCTCGACCGCCTCGCGGGCGGTGCCGCCGAGCTTGGCCAGCCCTTCGAGGACCCGGCCGCTGAAGCGCTTGTGCTTTCCGGGGGCCGCGTCGAGGACCCGGCCGCCGCCGATCGTGACGATGGGGGAGAAGGAGCGGATGACGAACCGGTCGCCGGGCAGGGCGACCGTCGGCCGCTCGAGGACGAGCTGGACCGGGGCCGACGCGCCGGGGGCGACCGTCTGACCGCCGATGACGGCCAGGCGGGCCATGACCTCGTCGGTGCCGACGTGGAGGCGGACCCGCTCGCGGTGCTTGACCTCGCGCCGGGCGCCGGGGAGGACGTCGAGGCGGACGTCGAGGCGCGCGGTCGGGGCAAGAGAGCCCTCGGCGGCCGCGACCTGGCCGCGGCGGAGCTCCTCCTTGGGCGCGTCCTGGAGGTTGAGCGCCGTGCGCCGGCCGGTCGAGGAGCGGTCCGCTTTCGTGCCGTGGACCTGGACGCCGCGGACGCGGGTCTTGAGCCCTTCCGGGTAGATCTCGATTCGGTCGCCGGCGGCGACGGCGCCGGACAGGACGGTCCCGGCCGCGACCGTTCCGAAGCCGTGAATGGTGAAGACCCGGTCGACGGGCATGCGGAAGACGCCGCTGTCGGGACGGGGCCCGGCCCGGCGGCCGATCGTCTGGAGGGCGGACTTGATCTCGGCGACGCCGGCCCCGGTCAGGGCGGAGACCGGGAGAATGGGCGCGTCGGCCAGGAACGAGCCGCGGACGAAGGCCCGGACCGAGGCCGCAAGCTCGGCCAGGCGGGCCTCGTCGACGAGGTCGCACTTGGAGAGGGCGATGACGCCGAGCTTGACGTCGAGGAGCCGGAGGATGTCGAAGTGCTCGCGCGTCTGGACGGCGACGCCCTCGTCGGCGGCGATGACGAGGAGCGCGGCGTCGATGTTCGAGGCGCCCGCGGCCATGGTCTTGACGAACTTCTCGTGGCCGGGGACGTCGATGAAGACGATCTGCTTCGGATAGGCCGGATCGTCGAGGAAGACGAAGCCGAGCTCGATCGTCATGCCCCGGGCCTTCTCCTCGGGAAGCGTGTCGGGGTCGCGGCCGGTCAGGGCCCGGACGAGGGCGCTCTTGCCGTGATCGATGTGGCCGGCGGTGCCGACGATGACGTGGTCGAGGTCCGGCATGGTCGGTCAGGCGCGGGGCGGGCGGGCGCGCAGGACGATGCGGGGCGGGGCCTTGCGGAGGACGCGGCCGATGACCGCGGCCGCGGCCACGCCCTCGGCGCGCAGGGCCGCGAGGAGGGCCGAGGCCCTCGACCTGCGGACGGCGATGAGGAGTCCGCCCGAGGTCTGGGGATCGTAGAGGAGCGTCTCGAGGTCCTCGCCGGCGGACGGGTCGCGCCTGACGAAGGCGGCCGCGTACTCGCGGTTGCGCTCGACGGCCCCGGAGACGACCCCGGCCCGGATGAGGTCGAGGACGCCGGGGAAGACCGGGATCGAGGTGCCGTGGACCTCGATCTCGACGCCGCTCTGGACGGCCATCTCAGAGAGGTGCCCGGCCAGGCCGAAGCCGGTGATGTCGGTGGCCGTGGTGACGGCGAAGGCGGGCATCAGCCCGGCGGCCGCGCGGTTGAGGGCCCGCATGGAGAGCTCGGCCGCGGCGAGGCCTTCGGCCGGGGCCCGGCCGATCTGACGGGCGAAGCTCAGCGTCCCCGTGCCGATGGGCTTGGTCAGGATGAGGACGTCGCCGGGGCGGGCCCGGCTGTTGACCGTCATCCTGCGGGGATCGACGACCCCGGTCACGGCGAAGCCGAGCTTGATCTCGCGGTCCTTGAGGCTGTGGCCGCCGAGGAGCGCGACCCCGGCCTCCCGGAGCTTGTCGACGCCGCCCTGGAGCATCCGGTTCATGATCCGGGGCGAGAGGGTCTCGATGGGGAAGGCGACGATCGAGAGGGCCGTGAGGGGCTTGCCGCCCATGGCGTAAATGTCGCTGACCGAGTTGGCGGCGGCGATCTCGCCGAAGGCGTAGGCGTCGTCGACGACGGGCGTGAAGACGTCGACCGACTGGACGAGGGCCGTGCGTGGGGTGAGCCGGTAGACGCCGGCGTCGTCGCAGGTCTCGGAGGAGACGAGGACGCGCGGGTCGAAGGCGCGCGGGAGGCCGGCGAGGGCCCGCTTGAGGTCCTCCTGGGAGATCTTCGAGGCGCAGCCGGCGTTCTCGACCAGGGAGGTCAGGGCGACGTCGTCGGGGGCGTCGTCCTCGCGCTCGCCGGAGCAGAGGCAGACGTTCTTCTGCTTGAAGAGATCGCAGGGACAGGGGTCCTTGGGGTTGCAGATGCAGTGGCCGAGGGCGATCGACCGCCCCATGATCCGCTTGCGCCGCTTGTAGTCGATCATCCCTTTGCGGCTACCTCTCCGCCAGGGCCTCGACGAGCGCCCGCTCGACCGCGGCGTCCTCGCCCGGCTGGATCGTTCTCGGGTCGAAGACGACCCCGTCCCTATGGATCCGGGCGAAAACGGGAGGCCTCGAGTGACGGAGGCGCCTGGCCAGCTCTTCGGGGGCGAGGTCGGACGAGCGGACGGCGAGGACCCTCGTGGGCAGGGTCTCGACCGGGACCGCGCCGCTCCCGACCTGCGATTCCCCGTCCTCGACCGAGACGGCGACGGAGCCGGGGAGGGTCTTGCGGAGGGACGCGGCCATTCTTTTGGCTCGGCGGCCGAGCTCGTCGGGCGTCAGGGCGAGCATCCGGTAGACGGGATGGCGCTCCGTGAGCTGGTCGGGCGCCAGGAAGAGCTTGAGCGTCGCTTCGAGGGCGGCCAGGGTGAGCTTGCCGCAACGGAAGGCCCGGGCCAGCGGGTTTTTCCGGATCTTCCGGATCCAGTCCGCCCGGCCGACGATGAGGCCGCTCTGGGGCCCGCCGATGAGCTTGTCGCCGCTGAAGCAGGCGACGTCGGCCCCGGCCCGGATGCTCGCCTGGACCAGGGGCTCGGCGGCCAGGCCGAAGCGGGCCAGGTCGACCAGCGCGCCGCTGCCGAGGTCGTCGATGACCGGGACGCCGCGGGCCCGGCCCAGGGCGGCGAGGTCCCCGATGGAAGGCTCCTCGGCGAATCCGACGATGCGGTAGTTGCTGTGATGGACGCGCAGGATGGCCCCCGTCGCCTGGCCGATCGCGGCCTCGTAGTCGCGCAGGTGGGTCTTGTTCGTCGTCCCGACCTCGCGCAGGACGGCCCCGCTCGCGGCCATGACCTCGGGCATGCGGAAGGAGCCGCCGATCTCGACGAGCTGGCCCCGGGAAACGACGACTTCCCTGCCGCGGGCCAGAGTGTCGAGGACGAGGACGGTCGCGGCGGCGTTGTTGTTGGCGACCGTCGCGGCCTCCGCGCCGGTGAGCTCGCGGAGGAGCCCCTCGACGTGGCGGTCGCGGGGGGCTCGCCGGCCGGCCTCGAGGTCCAGGGCCAGGGTCGAATAGCCCGAGGCCACGGCGGCCAGGGCATCGCCGGCGGCGGGGGAGAGGACCGCCCGGCCGAGACCCGAGTGCATGATGACGCCGGTCGCGTTGACGGCCGGGGCGAGCGAGGGGGCGAACTTCCTCTCGAGGCGCGCGCGGAGCCGTTCGACGATCGCCTGGGCGGAGGAATCGGGCAGGGAAACGATGGCCGTGGGGGCGTCGCCGGGGCCGGGTCCGGGCGAGGCGGCGGCTATCGCCGTCCGGAGGTCGTCGAGGGCGTCCCGGGCGGAGGTGACGACGGCCTCGCGGCCGAACCGGGCGATGAGCGGCGTGACGGCGGGGTCGGCGAGGACGGCATCGAGGGAGGGGATCCTGCGGAAGGCCGTTTCCTTCGTCGTGCCGGTCATTATTTTTGGAGGCTCTTGAAGCGGATCTTGGAGAAGATCTCCGGGTGGATATCGGCGCATTCGCCGGCCGTCGCGACGGGCACGGCGATCTCGAACGGCAGCTCCATCGGCGGCAGGCACGACTCGTCGTTGCAGGCCTGGTAGGTCAGGGCGCCCTTGACGGTCCGGATCCCGGCGTCGAGCCCGTCCTTGGCCTTGAGGAGGACGCCGAGCAGAACCTCGCCCTCGTAGACGACCAGCTCAGCCTCGGAATAGGAGAAGCGGGCCCGCCGGCCCGGCGGGAAGCTGATCTCGAGGACCTCGAAATCGGGGGCTCCGGCGACGGTGAGCTCGGTCGGGATCATGAACTCGTCGAGAGGGGCGTTGTCGTTGATGTGGTAGCCGGCCTGGACCTTGAGGACGAGGGCCGCCTTGAAGGTTTCGCCGGGGCGAACCGTCTCACGGGCGATGAGGCCTTTGGCCTCGACGACGTGCTCGACGCCTTGCGCCGCGGGGGCCGGGGCGAGAAGCGCCGCCGAGCAGACGACGACGGCCGCGAAAAAAACGGTCTTTGGAGCTGATCTCCGGGCTGAACGCATAACAACCTCGCGCTTATTAGAGGCGTTTGCCGCCCGATTGTCAACCGCTTCGAACGATCTCACTGGACTATTCACGAATCGAGGCGGCCCTCAGATGCGAGGCCCGAGGGGTGAAGCTGTACTTTTTGGTACTGCGAACCCCGAGAACGAAGCAGATGGGGCCGGATCGGTTCGCCCGGAGGGTAAAAACGCCCTATAAGAAGGCAGGGAGAAAAGTACAGGGCGTTTTTATGAATAGGTCAGGCTCATTGACTTTGTCGGATGATGTTGCTAACGTATTCTCCAATGTTCGGACGACAGAAGCGCTCCAGTCAGCTCGTTCTCCTGGGCTATCTCGCTCTGGTCCTCTTCGTGGGCTTCACCCACACGGAAACCGACCCCAGGGACACGAAGAACTGCCCGGCCTGCGGCTTCCTGCGGGCCTCGCTCGGGACCGCTCCGGTCCTAGTGGAGGTTCCGATCGTTCTCCAGGAGATCAGCACCGTCGAGCCGCCGGCCGTCGTCCGCGAGATCCATGACCGGGTCCGCAGCGACGTTTCGCGGGCCCCTCCCGCCGCCTGATTTCCTCTTTCCATCCCGTCCGGCCCCTCGCCGGAAAGGACCGTTCCGTCTCACGCACGCAGGAGGAAATCGGAATGAGAAGAACCGCGATCACCCTATCGCTTCTCGCCCTGTCCCTGGGCCTGTCGTTCGGCCAGGCCCGGGTCAGGGAAAGGGCCCGGGAAGGACAGGAAGCGTCACCGACGATCCAGGGCCGGGTCACCATGGACGGCCGCATCCCGATCGTCGGCGCCGACATCATCGTCCCCGAGCTCGGCCTGTCCGCGAAGACGGGGGCCGACGGCCGTTTCGCCTTTCCGGGCGTCGTATCCGGGGAAGGTCACCTGGAAGTGCACGCCGCGGGATACCTGACCTACATTTCCGACGCCTTCGACGTCGCCAAGGGGGTCCCCAGCTTCATCGTGACGCTGTTCCGGATTCCCAGCGAGGAGGTGGTCGTGTCGGCCACGCGGACGCCCAAGCTGTCCGCGGAGACGCCCGTCAAGATCGAGGTCATCACCGAGACGAGCATCGAGAACAAGGACGCGGCGAACCTGGCCGCGGCCCTGTCCCTGACGACGGGCGTCCGGGTCGAGAACAACTGCCAGAACTGCAATTTCACCCAGGTCCGCATCAACGGGATGGAGGGCAAGTACGCCCAGGTGCTGATCGACAGCTCGCCCGTCATGTCGGCCATGACGGGCGTCTATGGGCTCGAGCAGATCCCCGCCGAAATGGTGGACCGGGTCGAGATCGTCAAGGGCGCCGGCTCGGCCCTCTACGGCGGCAACGCCGTGGCCGGCGTCATCAACGTCATCACCAAGGAGCCGCAGGCGAACACGGTGGACATGAAGATCCGCCAGGAGGCCATCGACGGTCGGGCGGCGACGAACCTCGGCTTCCATTCGGGCTTCGTCTCCCAGGACCTGAACACCAGGGCCTTCCTGTTCGCCGATCACCAGCGCCGCCTGGACGTCGACATCGACGGCGACGGCATCTCCGAGCTCGGCCGGCTCAACAGCTCCTCGTTCGGCGCCAACGTGTACCGCGATTTCGAGGGGGTCGGCGGCAAGCTCAAGCTGGGCTTCTTCCGCATCCACGAAGAGCGTCGAGGCGGCGACCGCCTGTCCGCGCCGCCCCATGAAGCAGGCATCACCGAGTGGGCCAAGTCGGACCAGCTCTGCTTCGACTCCAGCTGGAACCATTCCCTGTCGGCCCGCACGCATTACACGGTCGGGTTCTCGTACCTGGACGCCAAGCGGGAGACCTATTACGGGAGCCATCAGGACCCCAACGCCTACGGGAGCACGAAGAACCCTCTGTTCCACTTCAGCTCCCAGGTCAATCATCAGGCGGGCGCGCATCTCCTCTCGTCCGGCGTGCAGTACAAAAGGGACCGGCTCCAGGACGAGGCGCTCGGCTACGGCCGGGTCATCGACCAGACGTACGGCGAAGGGGGCTGGTTCGTGCAGGACGAATGGCGCCCGTGGTCCGGGACGACCGTTCTCGGCGGGTTCCGGCTGGACAAGCATTCCGCGCTCAGTCGGGTGGTCTTCAACCCGCGGGCGAGCCTCCTGGCCAGCCTCACGAGGGACCTGTCGATCAGGGTGTCGGTGTCGACGGGCTACAGGGCGCCCCAAGTGTTCGACGAGGACCTGCACATCACGCAGGTCGGCGGCGAAGGGCTGGTGATCGTCAATTCTCCGGACCTCAGGGAGGAGCGGGCCCTGAGCCTGTTCACCGGCCTCGACTTCGGGCGCCAGTGGGACGACCGGCTGATCCAGCTGAGCGTCGAGGGGTTCCGGACGCGGCTGACCGACACGTTCGTCTTCCAGGAAACCGCGGCCGGGGACAATTCCCGCGTCCTCGAAAGGATCAATGGCTCGGGCGCCTTCGTGACGGGTCTTTCGCTGACCGCCGGCGTCATGACGGGATCGGGGCTGAACGCATCAACGGGCTGGACGATCCAGCGCAGCCGCCTGGACGCGCCCGAGCCCAAGTTCGGGAGCCGCCATTTCTTCAGGACCCCAGATTTCTACGGCTACGTCCGCGTGGGCTGTCCGGTGCCCTGGATCGCCGACGTCGAGATCTCGCTCGACTACACGGGGCCGATGCATGTCCCTCATTACGCCGGCTACATCGCGACGGACCGGCTGGAGAGGACGCGCGGGCTGGCCGTCACGAACCTCCGCCTGAAGAGAAGCCTCCCGGTCGCCGGCGAGCACTTCGCCTTGATCGTCGGGGCGTTCAACGTGTTCAACACGATTCAGCTTGATCTGGACAAGGGAATCGACCGGGACTCGGGATACGTCTACGGACCGTCGCGGCCGAGGACGTTCTACACCGCGCTCGACATCGGCTTCTAGGGAACCCGTCTGGGTTTCCGCCGGTCGTCGGCCGGGTCATCTGTCACCGGAGAGTCGTCTTTCGGGTTCTTGACTCTGGCCCGGGCCCGGGATATCCTCAATCCGTTCTCGATTTGAAGGAGGGGACTATGCCCGACAGATGGAGAGGGGTCTGGCACTCACCGCGAAAAGAACACATTTTGTTCCTGGTGCTTGGTTTCTGTATTTTGACGTTGCTGAACTGCTGCCGGGATCGCGGCACTCGATGGGGCGGCAGGATCGAAGAGATCAACGGCCTGGTTGTGGTGCAGAATCCGCCGGAGCCTATGAGCCGTCATGCGGCTTTGACCTTGAACGAGGATCTTTCGATAGGCCGAGCCGACGCCGGCGAAGAATACCTGTTCTCGGACATTAGCGGACTCGACGTGAGTGATGAAGGCCATATCTATGTCATTAACCGGCCTGATGCCAATGTGCGAATTTACGACATCAAGGGGATCTTTTTAAGGACAATCGGGAGAAAGGGCCAAGGGCCGGGCGAAATGGAGATGCCCCTTTATATTCAGGTTCAGGTCGGAGCCGGACAAGATATCTTTGTCTTCGATTACATAGGCGCCCGCGGCCTTTATTTCAGCCCGGACGGTGCGTTTTTGCGACAACAGCACAGCCGGGGGACGTTCATGCCGGTTCGGATGAATTCCCAAGGCCAGCTCATCGGCATGGAGATTCTCGCTCCGCCTCCGCTCGGGGGCAAAGTCCTAAGAACATATGATGCCGATCTTCAACCCCGCTTCGAGATCGCGAAGGAAGAACAAGGCTCGAATCGCATCTTTGATATCGGCAGGCCTGCCTGTTATTGCGCAGTCAAACCTGACGATTCCATAGTCTGGGGCGATTCAAGGGAGTACGTTCTCCATATCTTGGATCCCGAAGGGCGACGGATCCGGAAGATCACGAAGCCCTATGATCCCAGCCCGATTTCGAACGAAGATCGAGAGTCCATCAATAAGCGCTATGCGGATGCGGTCCGTCATGGGATGAAGGTTGAATTCCGGAGCCATTATCCTGCCTTCGGCGGCATATTCGTCGATGATGCGGGTCGAATACTGGTTAAGACGTATGAACGTGAGAAATCCGAAAATGCCGCCTTCTATTTTGACGTTTTCGATCCGAGCGGACGTTTTTATGCTAAGGTCCCCATTAAAGCGAACCTGGATCGCTTTTCTGTCTGGAAGAACGGCAAGCTCTATGCGCAGGAGAGGGATCCCGAGGGCTTCCCCCTGATTAAAAGGTACAACGTGATTTGGAGCGACGGGATGCGCTGAGCGCATCAACCATCGAACGGCACCGTCAGAAGGAGCGCCGCGCCGGCCTACTTCTCCCGCGGGATGGCGTAGACGGGCAGGCGGCTGTGGGCGATGACCTTCTCGGTCGTGCTGCCCAGGAAGAGGCGGGACAGCTTCTTGACCGTCGTCGACATGACGATGAGATCGAAGTCCTTCGTCGCGGCGTAGTCGAGGATGCCCTCCCAGCTGTAGATGGCCTTGGTCACGTCCTCGCTGATCTCCACGGCCTTGTTCCCGCGCCTCTGGCGGGCCCGGAGCTTCTTCAGCACGGTCTCGAACATCCGGTCGGTCAGCCGGAATTCGTGGCCGTAGAGCTCCAGCACGTAGAGGAAGGTCAGGCTGGCGCCGAACATCCTGGCCAGGGCCCAGGCGTGGTCGCGCTCGACGTCCTCGGCGGCCGAGAAATCGGTCGGGACGAGGATCTTCCGGATCAGCCGGACCTTGGCGTCGGTCCCCTTGGTCACGAGAACGGGGACGCGGGACCCCCGCAGGATCCGATGGGTGACGCTGCCGATGAGGTTCTCCTCCTGCCCGGAGATGCCCTTGCGCCCGACGATGATGAGGTCCGCCCCCTCCGTCTTGGCCGTCTGGAGGATGACCTTGGCCGGCGAGCCCTCGGCGATGAGGACCTTGGCCGGGCAGACGCCCTGCGAATCGCACAGGCCGTCGAGCTGGGCCTTGGCCTTCTTCTTGCTGGCCTCGAGCCGGCCCAGCAGCTGGGCCTTGGCCTCGGGCCAGGCCTCGTAGAGGGCCGGCGCGAAATCGGGCACGACGTGAAGGGCCGTCAGCTTGGCCTTGGCGGTCTTGGCGAAATGATCGGCGTAGGCCAGCGCCTCCATCGACTCCGCCGAGAAATCCATGGCCCATAGGATCCGCTTGATGGATTTGATCATGAGGCTCTCTCCTTTCAGTATTTCTGCCAGTCCGGCTTGTGCTCTTCCACCCAGAGGTAGTAGTCGGCCATCTTGAGCTCCGACGCGGCCTCCCGATCGAGGACGAGCAGGGCCCGCGGGTGCATCTGGAGGACCGTGCCGGGGACCGAGGCCGTGATCGGCCCTTCGACGGTCAGGGCGATCGCCCGGGCCTTCTTCTTTCCGAAAGCCAGGAGCAGGCACATCTTGCTGTCCATGATCGTGCCCAGGCCCATGGTCAGGACGTGGTGGGGCACGGCCTCCTCGCCGCCGAACGCGGCCGCGGCGTCGAGCCGGGTCTCCTCGGTCAGCGTCTTGATCCGCGTCCGCGACGAGAGCGACGAGGACGGCTCGTTGAAGCCGATGTGGCCGTTCGTGCCGATGCCGAGCACCTGGATGTCGATGCCGCCGGCCGAGCGGACGGCCTGCTCGTACTTGCGGCAGGCCGCGGGGATGTCGAGGGTCATGCCGTCGGGGATGTTGATGCGTTCCTTGGTCATGTTGATGCCGCTGAAGAGGTGGGCCCACATGTAGCTGTGGAACGAGGACGGGTGGGCCGGCGGGAGGCCGACGTACTCGTCCAGGTTGAAGCTGGTGACGCCGCTGAAGTCGAGCCCGTCCTCGCGGTGCATGCGGACGAGGTTCCGATAGAGCTGGAGCGGGGTGTTGCCGGTGGCCATCCCGAGGACGGCGTGGGGCTTCTGGCGGACGGTGCGGGCGATGACGCGGGCCGCGAGCTCGCTGGCCTGCCGGCTGTCGGGCTGGATGATGATCTCCATGGGGGCCTCCTTCAGCGGGTCTTGATCCAGTAGGTCCTGATCTTGGAGTCGACGCTCGCGCGGAACTTGTCGATGTGGCCGAGGACGAAGCGGCCGGGGTCGAGCCGATCGTCGCGGACGAGCGGGGTCAGGTCCATGGCGAACCAGATCTGCTCGGCCTCGTCGGTCGCGTGGGACTGGAAGTAGCTGGCGTTGGCCCGACGCCGGCCGGCCGTGGCCAGGTCGTAGCGCTTGCCGCCCTCGACCTGGGAGTCGTAGACGCCGATGAGGCCGTTCGACAGGCTCTCGCGGCGGCTGACGTCGAGGGGGACCTTGTCCTCGTCGTCCATCCAATCGAGGCCGCGCCAGACCTCACAGCCGTAGACCGTGGCCGGCCGCTCGTCCGGCTCGAGCTCGCGCAGGGCGGCCAGGGCCGTGAACGCGACGGCGACGTGGGTGTCGTGCTTGTCGGCCGGGTTGTGGGTGTAGACGACCTCGGGCCTCATGGCCCGGAGGACCTTGACCAGGTCGGCCCGGAGGCGGCCCGTGCCGACGTCCTTGGTCTCCGCGCTGGCGTAGTTGAGCTGGACCAGGGCGCCGTAGTTGCCGAGGATGGCCGCTTTCTCCTGCTCGCGGCGGCGGAGCGCGGCCATCTCCTCGTCGCTGAACGAGGCGTACTCGCCGGCCCGCGGCGAGCCGGCGCCGTTGGTGCACACGACCGCGCCGAACCAGAGGTCCGCGCTGATGAAGCATTTCTGGACGCCGTGGAAGGCCATGATCTCGACGTCGTCCTGGTGCGCGCCGATCCCGAGATGGGTGACGCGGCGGAAGGCGCCCTCGGCGTCCGTCCCGTCGGGGATGAACACCGAGGCGTCGGGCTTGAAGAACCTCATGCGCGGCCTCCTTTGATCTCCGGCAGGCTGGCGGCGGCGACGGCCTGGCCCACGCGCCGGCTCTTCTCGTCGAGCAGGTGGATGCGGACCCGGGCCGCGGTCGCGGGGAACTCGGCGGCCAGGATGTCCGAGGCCCGGTCGACGATGATCTTCCCGCCCGGGCCGGACATCACCCGGCCGAGGACGAGGAGGTTTCGGAAATTGTAGAAGACCTCGTACCAGGGGATGGTGCGGCCGAGATACGAGCCGATCCGCTCGAAGATGTGGGTGGCCGGGATGTTGCCCGAGGCGACGAGCGACTGGACCTCCTTGAGGCGCTCGGCGGGCGTCAGGCCCGCCGGGAAGGACAGTCCGGCCGCCCCGGCGAGCCGGTTGACGGCCTGCTGGGAGAAGTAGTTGGCCCCGACGCCGCGGTCGCCGGACCATTCGTCCGCCACGGCCTGGGGATTGAGATCGACGGGGGCGAAGGCCAGCTCGTCGAGCCAGCCCGGGATGTGGCCCTCGTAGTCGAGATAGCCGGCGGCCTCGCTCGAGCCCATGGCGACGCCGAGGACGCCCGTGTCCCCGAGCGACAGGCGCCCGGCGAGCGCCGTGACCTCGCCGTCGTTGAGGACCTCGAAGGGGACGCGCCATTCCGAGGCCAGCCGGTCGAACAGGCCCTTGACCTTGGCCTCGAAGTCGGCCGCGGCGACCGAGCGGAAGAGCGAGGCGACGCGGACCTGGCGGCGGATGATGATTCCGGCCGACGAGCCGCCGATGGCGTCGACCCGGGGGAGGTGGGACGCGGCTCTCTTCAGGCCGGCCTGGATGTGCTCGTAGTGATAGTCGGGGTCGGACTGCTCGCCCGGGGCCCAGGGGACCTCCTCGCTCCAGACCGGCTCGCCGTCGACGACGGCCGCGACCTTGTAGTCGCTCGCGCCGAGGTCGAAGCCGATGCGGAAGCCGTCGAGATAGCCGCCGGGGAAACGGACGGCCTCGCGCGGCTCGGGGAAGGTCGCGGCGCTGTGGAGGGCGACCTCGAACGGGCGCTCGTAGACGCCGGCCATGGTCCGGGCGTCGAAGGCCCGGGCCCCCGTCTCGGAATACTCGGCCTTGAGGCGCCGTCCGACCGCGGCCGGGCCCTGGAAGTGGATGCGCCAGCCGCCCCGCGACCAGAGCAGGAACTTGACGGCCCGCTCGAGCAGGCGGTAGGTCGACTCCGGATCGCCGTCCCGGGACGGCGCGATCGTCTCGAAAACGGAGACCAGCCCGTCCTCCCGCTCGACGGCGATGCGCACGGGCGTCTCGCCGGAGGCCCGGGCCCGGTCGAGATAGACGAGCCAGGCGGGATAGACGGGCCGGAAGCCCGGGTCGTACGTCATTTGGCTTTGAACTCCACGCGGACCGGGGCGAAGAGCCGGGCGGCCAGGTCCTGGACGCGGCGGGCCCAGGCTTTGGCGTCCGCCGGCTCGGGGGCCGTGACCCCGCGCTCCCAGGCGCCGGAGACCCAATAGGTGAGCCTGCCGTCGGCGCCGCCGCCGAGCTTGACCACGCGGTCGGGGCCGGACTCGTCGAGGCCCGCGAACCGGGCCGGGTCGAAGACCGCGGCCAGGCCGATCTCGCCCGCCTTGTCGGCGCCCTTGCCCCAGACCGCGAGCGTGCCCCGGGCTTTGTCGAGCGACCAGGTCTCGCCGGCGAGCTTCTGGACGCCGGGCCCGAGGACGATCGGGGCGCCGGCCGGCTTCATGGTGACGAGGACGTCCTGCCGCGAATAGGCGTTGTCGGCGAAGGCCGAGAAGAAGACCGTGAGAGCGGCCTCGCCGGCGCCGATCTTGACGGCCGGGTATTCGGCCCGGACCAGGGCCCTGATCGGGCCGGGAGAGACGAGGGTCAGCTTGGCTTGAGGGGCGCCCGGCCCGAAGAGCGCGATGCGGCTCGCGCCGTCCCAGAGGCACAGGCCGCCGATCCCGGCCGATTCGCCGGGGCCGAGGATGTCCAGGCCCCAGTCCCGGTCCTTGGTCTCGGCGGCCGGGAAGCCCCTCAGGACCAGGCCGGCTTCGGCCTTGCCGTAGAGGCCGATCCGGCCGTGGACGAACTTGTAGGCGGCCAGGTTGGACTCCCAACCGGCCTCGGCGCCGCCGCTCTCCCAGGGGCCGCGGGCGAAGGCCTTCTGCGTCGGCATGAGCTGATAGCTCCGCTCGGGGGCGTAGTAGCAGAGGAGCCGCGTCGTCGACGCCGGCGGCAGGGTCCGGACGAGGACGATCTCGTCGTGATAGCGGTCCTTGTCGTAGTCGTCCGCCTGGGAGACGACGAGGGCGTATTCGCCGGCCGAGTTGTCGAAGAGGGCGTACATATAGGTGTTGAAGTCGGGCGCGACCGAGGCCCGGATGTCGTCGACGTCGATGATGAGGACGTGGTTTTCGAGGGCGAGCGGCGAGGGGTTGCGGATCTCGACGACGAAGCTCTTGGTGAACCCGAGGACCTCGGGGCCGCGGGCCTGGCTGACGGTCTGCCCGGACGCGAAGGACAGGCCGGCGGCGCAGACGAGGGTGAGGGCGGCGAGCCGCTTCCGGGCATCCGTTGGCTGGCGCATCGGCGGGGTCTCCTTTCCGGCGTAAGAGCCTGGCCTCCTCATTTTACTCTATTTCCGGTCAAAAAGGGCCTCAGGTGATGAGGTGGGATTTGAAGCCCCTGCCCAGCACGTCATAGGTGTCGCTGATGATGACGAAGGCCTCGGGATCGATGCGCTTGACGGAGGTCCGCAGGTCGGCCAGCTGTTTGCGGTGGATGACGGTCAGGATGAGCTCGCCCTCGCGGTTGAGGTAGAGGGACCGCGAGCGTAGGGCCGTGCCGCTGCGGTCGAGGCCGTGGAGGATGTAGTCGGAGATCTCCTCGGTCCGCTGGGAGGTGATGATGACCAGCTTCGAGTAGCTCCAGCCCTCGAGGATCAGGTCGATGACCTTGGTCGAGAGGAAGAGGACGAGGTAGCCGTAGAGCGGGGCCTCGAGGCTGCGCATGGCGAAGCCCGAGGCCGAGATGATGACGAAGTCCGTGATCATGATGCCGTAGCCGAGCGACAGCCCCGTGTGCTTGCTGAGGACCAGGCCGATGATGTCGGAGCCGCCGGTCGAGGCCCGGCCGCGGAAGACGATGCCGAGGCCGACGCCGAGCATGACGCCGCCGTAGATCGAGGCCAGGACGGGGTTGTCCGTGGCCGAAGGCACCCGGAGGACCTCGTGGAAAAGGTCGATGAAGACCGAGGACACGATCATCCCGGCCAGGCTGTTGACGACGTACTTCTTGCCCATGGTCTTCAGGCCGAGCAGGAAGACGGGGATGTTGAGGACCATGATGAGCGCGCCGACGGGGAGCTTGAAGAAATAGTTCACGATGATGGCGACGCCGGAGACCCCGCCGGGCACGAAGTGGTGGGGGATGAGGAACAGGGCGTAGGCCAGGCCCATGACGGCGCAGCCGACGAGGATGTGGAGCGAGTTCTTCAGCTTGTCCATGGGTCATCTCCGGGGGATGTCGCGGCTACGTCGCGCGTATTTTACTCCCTTGGGCCGTCAAGTCAACGGGGGAATCGTAGCGGCTGTGCCCCGGCCGCTGAGCGGCTCGGCCGACAGCCTCGCCGCTCTATCATGCGGCCTGATCCTGATCCCAAGAGTGACGGCCCTTTTGGGGTAACGGGTCGAATGTGCTAAGGTTATCCCTGAACGGCGGGGGCGAGGGAGCCCCCGGAAGGAGAGCGGGATGGCCAACGTCGCGACCTTCGGCGAGATCATGCTCCGGTTGTCGCCGCCGGGGAAGGAGCGATTGTTCCAGTCGCCCCGCCTTGAGGCGGTCTTCGGCGGGGCAGAGGCCAACGTGGCAGTATCGCTGGCCGTCCTCGGCCACCGCTCGCGCTGGATCTCGGTCGTGCCGGGAGGCCCGGTCGGCGAGGCGGCCCTGGGCGAGCTTCGCCGCTACGGCGTCGACGTCGGGGCCGTGGCGCGGGCGGGCCGGCGCCTCGGGATCTACTTCGCCGAGCCGGGGGCCAACGAACGGCCCAGCCGCGTCATCTACGACCGCGAGGGCTCGGCCATGGCCGAAGCCGGGCCCGGGGACATCGACTGGGGGCGGGCCTTGGAGGGCATGGACCGGCTCCATGTGACCGGCATCACGCCCGCGATCAGCGCCTCGGCCGCGGCGCTCACCGCGGAGGCGGTCGAGGCCGCCCGGGCGAAGGGAATGAGCGTCTCGGTCGACCTCAACTATCGGGCCAAGCTGTGGCGGTACGGGAAGGCGGCGCCCGAGGTCATGCGCCCGATCACCGCCCGGGCCGACCTGCTCATCGGGAACGAGGAGGACTGTCGGAAGGCGCTCGGACTCGGCGCGGCGGTCGATGATGTCGCGGCGGGAAAGCTCGATGTCGCCGTCTATGAGCGGCTGACCGCCGAGGTCCTGGCCGCGTTCCCGGGCCTCGAGCGGGTCGCCGTCACCCTGCGCGAAAGCCTGAGCGCGGACTGGAACCGCTTCTCGGCCGTGCTGAGGACGAGGACGGGAACGGGAACGGGGTTCGAGGCCGGGCCGGCCTACGAGATCCGCTCGATCGTCGACCGCATCGGCACGGGCGACGCTTTCGCCGCCGGCCTCATCCACGGCCTGGCGACGCTCGGGACCGGCGCCGAGGCGCTCGGCTTCGCCGTCGCCGCCGGCGCGCTCAAGCACTCGATCCCGGGCGACTGGAACCTGTCGACGGAGGCGGACATCTCGGCCGCCGCCCGGGGCGACCGCGCCGGGCGGGTCCGGAGATAGGCGGGAGCGGAGAAACGGAGAGGGGGAGAGGGACCATGACGAAAGACCAGGCGCTCGAGGCCCTGCTCGAAGCCAAGGCCGTGGCCGTCATCCGGGTGAAGGACGCGGGCCGGCTCATCGACGCGGCGTCCGCGCTGCGCCGCGGCGGCGTCCGCGCGCTCGAGGTCACGATGACCGTGCCCGGGGCCGTCGGGATCATCCGCGAGCTCGCCCGGGCCGGGGAGCCGGGGACGCTCGTCGGGGCGGGGACCGTTCTCGACGGCCGGACGGCCGCCGAGGTCATCGCCGCCGGGGCCGACTTCGTCGTCTCGCCGATCACCGACCGGGACATGATCGGGACCTGCCGCGAGGCCGGCGTCCTGGCCGCGCCCGGCGCCTTCACGCCGACCGAGATCGTCTCGGCCTGGCGCCTGGGGGCCGACATCGTCAAGGTCTTCCCGGCGACCTCGCTCGGGCCCCGGTTCTTCCGGGATCTCCGAGGCCCTCTGCCGCAGGTCCGCCTCATGCCGACGGGCGGGGTCACGCTCGAGAACGCGCGGGACTTCCTGGCGGCCGGGGCGTCGTGTGTCGGCATCGGCACGGCTCTCGTCGAGGCCGAGGCGGTCGAGGCGGGCGACTGGGCCGCGCTCGAGGCCCGGGCCCGGCGGCTCATGGCCTCGCTCGTCCCCAGCGCATGATCCCTAAGGCATCCCTATGGCCCCGCTGGACGAGACAGCCGGCTTTTCTGCTATACTGACGGACCCATGAACCGGGAGGAGCGCGGGCCGTCGTTCTGGAACAGGGACTTCCTTTTGGGTCTGGCCGGCTATTTCTTCCTGTTCATGTCGGTCTCGCTCTTCTTCCTGCTCCCCGTCGTCCTCGAGGGCTTCGGGCCGAGCCAGGGACGGATCGGGCTCATCATGGGCGTCCACAGCGTCGTGGCCATCGCCATCCGGCCGTTCTTTGGGGGGCTGATCGACCGGCGCGGCGGCCGGCGCGTCGCTCTGCTCGGCCTGTTCATCCTCATCGCCTCGGTCCCGTTTTTCCATTTCGTCGCCGACGCGGGCTGGCTGCCGTTCCTGCTGCGGGCGCTGGCCGGGCTCGGCTGGGGCATCAGCATGACTGCGACGATCGCCATGTGCTCCGACCTCGCGCCGGTCGACCGGCTGGCCAAGTCCATGGGCGTCATCGGGGTGGCCGGGCTGGTCGCCAACGCGATCGGGCCGCTCCTCGCCGAGGAGCTCCTGCGCGGCGGCGGCGCGGGAGGCGCGGGGGGCGCGGGACGGCTCTACAACGCGAGCCTGGTCTTCCTCGCGGCTGCGGTCGTCTGCGTCCTGTTGACGCGCGAGATCGTCAAGCCGGACGGCGGCGGCAGCGACGGCAGCGACGGCGCGTCGCAGGGCCTGAAGGCCCTGAAGCTCGTGCCCTGGGCGCTCGCGGCCGTCATCGCCTCGGTGCCGATCTTCCATGGGGCCATCCGCGGGGCCATGATCTACTTCATCGCCGTGTTCGGGAGGTCGGTCGGCGTCGAGAGGGTCGGGCCGTTCTTCCTCGTCTTTTCGCTGGCCGCGATCCTGACCCGCTTCCGGCTCGGCGACCTTTCCGACCGGTTCGGCCGGAAGACGGTCATCCTGCCGGCGGCGCTGATCATCGCCCTCAACCTGTTCGTGATCGCCCAGGTGCGGAGCTTCCCCCTGCTCATCGTCACGGGGTTCGTGGGCGGGTTGGGGCAGGGGTTGATCTTCCCGGCCCTGAGCACCTACATCATCGATTTCCTGGGCCGCGGGAACAAGGGCCTGGCCATCAGCCTGTACAGCTCGCTGTTCGACGTCGGCATGGGGCTCGGGTCGCCCTTCTTCGGCTGGGTCTCGGACCTGGCCGGCTATCGCTGGATGTACCGGGTGGCCGGGATGTTCCTGCTCGTCTCGACCGCGGTGTTCATGCTCAAGGCGCCGGCGACCGAAGGCCGCCGGACCCCGGAGCGGCGGAAATGAACGCGTCGTCCGTTCTACGCCTCGTTCAAACACGTTTTGGCGGTTTCTCCTGAAACCGCCCTCGTCAGCCATGCTGCCCGGCTGAGTTTTCCCAATGTCGGGCTCGACCGTTCTCCTCGCCGTCCGGGGGGCTTCCACAAGAACTTATCGCGGATCGAGGCGACCCCCGGATGCGGGTCCGGATCGGTTCGCCCGGAGGGTCAAAACGCCTTATAATATGCGTGATGAAGAAGAAAAACGGTTTATGAAAAGGGCAAGGAAAGGAGGTCGGCATGTGCGAAGACGGCAAGGGCCTGTATGAGATGATCGTGGAGCGGCGGACGATCCGCCGGTTCAAGCCGGGCGCCGTGTCGCGGGAGCTTCTCGAGCGGCTCGCCGACGCGGGGCGGCTGGCGCCGTCGGCGGCCAACATGCAACCCCTCGAGTTCGTCATCGTCGATGGGGCGGGGCCGAGGGCCGAGATCTTTCCCTGCCTGAAGTGGGCGGCCTACATCGCCCCGGCCGGCGACCCCGGTCCGGGGGAGGAGCCCGCGGCCTACATCATCACCCTGGTCAACACCAGGGTCCGGGAGAGGATGTTCGAGTATGACGTGGGCGCGGCCATGGAGAACATGACCCTGGCGGCCCTCGCGGAGGGAGTCGGGAGCTGCTGGATGCTGTCGATCGACCGGGACAGGATCCGGGCGATCCTCGGCGTCCCCGAGCACTACCGCGTTGATTCGGTCCTGGCATTCGGCCTTCCCGCGGAGGACCCGGCGCCCGAGGTCGCGGTGGATTCCATCCGCTACTGGAAGGACGCCGACGGGCGGCTCCACGTCCCCAAGCGCGAGCGGGCGTCGGTCGTCCATGTTAACCAATGGGGTCGCCCATTAGAAGGCGATTGTCAAGAGAATAGACGCGGACACTGAAAGCCCTTTCCTAAGCATCGATTCTGCTTTACAATAGCCGGCGTGGTGACGCCAGGGAGCTCGAAGCGCCCG
>JAXDAV010000046.1:0-36648 GCA_034679465.1 Candidatus Aminicenantota bacterium
ACCCTGCAGACGACGCCTCCGAATGCGACGCATTGGAGCACGCGGACCATGGCCAAGGCCCAGGATCTGAGTGAAGCGACGATCCGTCGCATCTGGAAGCAGCACAACTTGAAACCCCATTTGGTCCGGACCTTCAAGCTCAGTCGGGACCAGCACTTTGTCGAGAAGCTGTGTGATATCGTGGGCTTGTACCTGAATCCGCCGGACAAGTCCCTGGTTCTGTGTTTGGACGAAAAGAGCCAAATCCAGGCTCTCGACAGGACCCAACCCGGTCTTCCCCTGAAGAAGGGTCGGTGCGGGACGATGACGCACGATTACGTCCGCCATGGAACGACGACTTTATTTGCGGCTCTCAGTATGCTCGATGGCAAGGTGATCGGCGACTGCATGCCGCGCCATCGACACCAGGAGTTCATTCGTTTCCTCAAGAAAATAGACGCCGAAACTCCGCCTGGACTCGATCTCCATCTGATCGTGGACAATTACGGCACGCACAAACATCGGAGGGTGAATTCCTGGCTCAAGCGGCATCCCCGGTTTCACCTGCACTTCACTCCGACGTCCAGTTCCTGGCTGAATCTGATAGAGCGGTGGTTCCGGGAGATCACCGATAAACGTCTCCGACGCGGCAGCTTCGCAAGCGTGCCGATATTGATCGCCGCCATTAAAGACTATCTGTCCAATCACAACCAAAATCCTCGGGTCTTTATCTGGAGCGCCCCGGTCGACAAAATCCTGACCAAAATCGCTAATTGTAAAGAAGCGTTAGACGCACTACACTAGGCCCGATGGCCCAAAAACGTCGTCTCTCGCAGAACCGCTTCACTCCTGCGGGGTTTGTATAAATTCCAACTTTGCCTTGGAATTGCAGCTGAGTTCATAACTGCTGAATTTTACATGAATTCAACGGAAAACTCGATTCGAATGGGGATCTTCTGCGCGAAAGAGCAAGACAGGCTACCGCCCATGGGCGCCGCGGGGCGTCAGGGCGGCCAGCACACATCGTTCAATTAGCCGCAAATGCCCTCTCGGGACGCAACTCGGCCTGGACCGGTCAATCAGGCGGAGGCGGTGACGAAGAGGATTGGATGGGCGTCACATCCGGGGCGTTACTGAGTTTCATGCCCTTCCTTATCCTCTCCGGTTCCCTTGAGAGCAAAAGTTGCGTGAATTTTATGAAATTCCTGGGGTGTTGTCAAGAAAAATAATGGGGACAGCGCCATTTTTTGTCTTCTCGCGTCCCCCCCGCTTCCACCCAACGACAAGGCCCGCTTCTTCGATTACTCGATCAGCCGGAGGGGCCTGGTCGTCACGGTTTGTTAAAGAGGGGTCGAGAGCTCGCGCCCAGCGCAGTGGCCGCCCCTCGCGCACGCGGCAGATAATCGTCCAGGAAGAACTGCCTGAGCGCGAACTCGTGGATCCAATACCGGCCCGGCTCGAAGCGGATGTCCCCGGCCTCCCCGATGACGTAGGCGCCGGGCACCCCGTCGACCTGGAGGTCCTCGGGGCGGTCCATCAGGCAGATGATGGAGAATTCGATGATCGCGTAGCGGCCGTCCAAGCCGCGGACCATGTCCACAACGAGCTGAGGGCTGGGGACGTGCTTGCGGACCTCGAGGGCGAGCCGGATGGCCTCCTCGGGCAGGGCCCGCCTCTCGACCGTGCTCATCCCGGAGGCCCGGAAATCGCCCTTCAGGACCTTCCGGTAGTAGCCGAAGGCCCTGTCGCCGGCCAGGATGACCCTGATGTCGTGCCCGTCGTTGGGAACGTATTCCTGGAAATAGACGTAGCCCTTCTGGCGGAACCAGGGCACATAGACGCGGCGGCCGTTCCGGGAGAACGCTTTCCGGACGATCCGCCGGGCCTCCCGGGGCGTCCGGATGAGCTCCACGCCCATCGACCCGGACGAGTGGTTGACCTTGCTGACCAGCGGATAGCGCGCCTTCCCGATCAGGGCCAGGGCGTCCTCCCGGCTGTGGGAGATGTGGGTCGGGGCGAACGGCAGGCCGCGGGCCTCGGCGATCCAGGCCTCGAGGCACTTGTTCTCGTAAAGGAGCGCGTGGGCCGCGCTCGGGTAGCACATGATCCCCAGGCAGGATTCCAGGAAATGATACTTGACCTGGGTCTCCGCGAGACGGCTCATCTCGTTGGAGACCAGGTTGACGACGACGTCGAAGGAGCGCGCCTTCTCGATCCAATCGTGGGCATGGAGATCGTAGAGATCGTAGGCGATGCCGTTCGTTTCGAGGAAGCGGCGGTATTTCGTCCAGCGGGGGACCCGGTCGAGGTCCCGGACGAGGCCGACCCGCGGCTTGGGGACGTCGCCCGGCCAATCGATCCGGACGATTTCGGCGTCCTCGAGCCGGTCCCTGTCGTCGATAGAGAGCGGCTCGCGCATCGGCAGGCGCTGGCGCCACCGGGAAAAGAGCATGGTCTTCCGGACGCGCTTCACGGCCGGGCGGTCCTTGAGGCTCCTCATCGCCCCTCCCCCGCCGGGGCCGATGCCGGGGCCCGGGCCGGATACTCGTCCTGGAGGAACTTCCTGAGCGCCAGCTCATGGACCCAGTAGCGGCCCTTTTCAAAGCGCAGGCCGCCGTCGTCCCCGACGATGTAGACCCCCGGGACCCCGTCGACCTTGAGCTGTTCGGGGAGCTGAACCTGGAAGAACAGGGACAGCTCGATGATGGCGTAGCGGCCGTCCGAGCCGTGGACCATGTCGACGACGAGCTGGGGACTGCGGATGTGCCGATGGGCGTTCCAGGCGACGCGGATCGCCTCCTCGGGCAGATCGCGCTTTTCGACGGCGCCCATCCCCGAGGCCCGGAAATCCCCCTTCGGGACCTTGCGGTAATAGCCGAAGACCATGTTCCCGACCACGACGACCCGGATGTCGTAGCCGTCGTTGGGGATGAACTCCTGGAAATAGACGTAGTTTTTCTGGCGGGACCAGGGGACGTGGATCGGCCGCCCGCCCCTGGAAAAGGCCTGCTCGACGATCCGGCGCGCTTTTCGGGGGGTGCGGACGAGCTCGACGCCCATCGAGCCCGAGGAGTGATTGATCTTGCTGACCAGCGGATAGCGGAGGCCCCCAAGCATGGCCAGGGCGTCGTCCTTGCTGTGGGAGATGAGGGTCCGGGCGAACGGCAGGCCCCGGACTTGCGCGAGGTAGGCCTCGAGGCACTTGTCCTCGTAGAGCAGGGCCTGGGCGGCGCTCGGGTAGCATCGCTTGCCCAGGACGGTCTCCAGGAAATGATACTTGACCCGCATCTCCTCGAGGCTGTTGATCTCGTTGGAGACGATGCCGATCACGGCGTCAAACCGGCCCGCCTGCTCGATCCAATCGTGGGCGTGGATGTCGTAGCCGTCGAAGGGAAAGCCGTTCGTCTCCAGGAAGCGGCGGTATTTCGTCCAGCGGGGGAACTGCTCGAGGTCCCGGACGAGACCGATCCGCGGCTTCGGGACCCGGGCGGGCCAGTCCATCCGGACCTCATCGGCGTCCTCGATCTGGCCGCGGTCGTCCACGTACCCGACGTCCCGCATCGGAAGGTGCTGGCGCAGACGGGCGAAGAGCATGGATTTCCGGACCCGTTTCACGGTCGCCTGTTCCATGAGGGCCTTCAGCATCTCGGGTCCATTCCGCCCTGCGGCCGGACAGACTTACCAGAACGACTCCGGCACGACGACGACGTCGCCTTCCTGGAGCCGGATGTCCATCCGCTTGCCCCGGACGACGTCCCGGTAGCTCACCTTGAACATCTGCTCCTGGCCCCCGGGGCCCTTCCGCTTGATCGTGATCCCCGCCTGCTTGGCCCCTTCGGCCAGGCCGCCCGCCCCCGCGATCGCCTGCAGTAGCGTGATCCCCTCCGACTGCTTGGCCGTGATCGGCCCCGGGTTGTTCACCCGCCCCGTCACAAATACCCGGATCTCCCGGTCCACCGGCACGTTGATCACGTCGTTCGGCTCGATCGGGATGTTCAGCGCCTTGTTCCCGTCCACCCACAGCTCCCTCAAGTCGATCCGGATCGTCGAGGTCTCCCCGTCCGGGCCCTCCCGCAGGATGAGCACCTCGTTGCCCGCCGTATCGCTCGGGCCCCCGGCCATCGACAGTATCTGCATCAGCGTCTTCCGCCCCACCAGCTGGTAGCTCCCCGGCGTCTCCACCGCCCCCAAAATTCCCACCTGCCGGCTCTTGTACTCCTTGATGAAGATCGTCACCTGCGGGTTCTTGATGAAGCCCGCCTGCAGAAGCTCCGTCAGCTTCTGGGCCACCCCCTCCTGGGTCAGACCCCCGACCGCCACCCGGCCGATGAGCGGCAGGGAGACCGTCCCGTCCTCCTCGACCCGGACCGTCCGGTTCATCTCGTCGACCTCGAAGACGTTGATCTCGAGGATGTCCTCGGGGCCGATCCGGTAGGCCCGGACGAACAGGTCCTGGGCCTCCTTCGCCTGAGCCGGCGTCTGGGCCTCCACCAGCCCCCCGCAGGCCAGCACCGCCGCCAGTCCCAAAGCGAGGACGCGTGTGATGTTCTTCATCTTGATCCTCCGGACCTCATCAGACAGCTTCCGTCCGGCTCAAAACTCATAGGTCAGGTTGAGCCCGTAGAACATCCGCTTATCGTCCTGGCCCTCGATGTTCGAATTCCGGGCCCACCAGCTGACGACGAACCCGAGTGCGGTGTTGCTCATGAGCCGGAAATAGACGCCGCCCGAATGGATGTCGTAGAGGTCGAGCCGGTTCAAGGCGCTGCCGCCGAAGGCCACCGGGTAATGGTTCTTGCCCCGTTGATAATCGTAGTCGAACCGTACGAAGGGCAGAGGATAGAGCGAGGCCCCGGCGCCGGGCCGCGTCTCGATATAATAGGCGTCCCCGAACCAGAGGGAGAAATTGACGTCCCGCAGATAGGAGCCTCGGATGGAGAAGAACGAGGCGACGCGGAGCGACAGCCGGGTGTCGCCGACGAGGCCGGCGAAGTCCGGGCTGTCCGGGTCCAGGACGTCGTATTTCTTGTAGCCGAGACGGAAGCTCCCCCGGACGCGGCGGCCGAGCCGGGAGAACTCGACCCCGCCCCGGACGGCGGTGCTCTCGGAGTCCCTCAGGGTCGCCTGGGTCGAGAACTCGAAATCGTAGCGGCCGTACTCGACGTCGACGAAGAAGCGCCGGTCGTCCGAGGCCTGATAATAGGCCGCGAAGGTGGCGTAGCTCTCGCGCCTGTTCAGCCGCTCCCGGACGTTGAACCCGCCCTCGTACTCGACGCTCTCGTAGTCGTACTTGACCGTCCGATAGCCGAGGCCGAGCGACGTCTTGTGGGCCACCTTCAGGAGGCCCGAGCCCCCGTAGCCCAGCTCTTTCCGCCGCGGCCGGATGTCGATCTCCGTGCTCCAGCGCTCCCGCGCGTCCGAGTAGACCCCCTCGAGGCTGAAGAACGCGTTCTTCAGGTCGAGCTGGGCCGCCGCGCCGGTGTAATAGTTCCAGGTCCTCTCCCGCTCGGTCTTGGAATACCAGACGTAGCGGGGCGAGCCCTGGAAGGACAGCACCAGCTTCCTGCGGACGGGGAGGTAGAAGGTGGCCGCCGGCCCCGCGGTGAGGGTGAAGTCCTTGATCGGGTCGGTGGGCGAATAGTACACGTTCGAATCGACCCCGGCGTCGGACAGGACAAGCTGAGGCTGGATCAGGAACGGACCGAAGCGCCAGGGCGCCTGGCGCAGGCGATGCTGGAGCTCCAGCCCTCGCCACGTCTGGGCCCGGGCCGCGGCCGGCAGAAGCAGGAGGACGAGGCCCGCCCCCAGGAGCGCTCCGCGGGCCGCCTTCATCCGTGGCTCTCCTGATGATAGCCGATCCCCATGTTGGTGAGGTGCTCGACGATGCGCTCGCGGTCGCCGTTGATGGCCGCGTCGATTATGCCCTTCAATTCAATCTCCCGTCCCATGAGCTTCTCCGTGGCCGGGGCGATGAAGATCCTCTCGAACTGGGTGGCCTTGTTCTTCTCCTTCTCGACCAGGATCTCCTCGTACAGCTTCTCTCCCGGCCTCATCCCGACGAACTTGATCTCGATGTCCTCCTCTTTTTGCCCGGAGAGCCGGATCAGGGTCTTGACCATGTCCAGGATCCTGATGGGCTCCCCCATGTCCAGGATGAAGATCTCGCCCTTGTCGCCGAGCGTGTTGGCCTGGATGATCAGGCGGACGGCCTCGGGGATGGACATGAAGTAGCGCCGGACCTCCGGGTGCGTCACCGTGACCGGCCCCCCTTTGGCGATCTGCCTCTGGAAGAGGGGGATGACGCTGCCGCGGCTGCCGAGGACGTTGCCGAACCGGACGCAGGCGAACTTGGTCCGGCTCGTCTTGGCCACCTCCTGGATGAGGACCTCCCCGATCCGCTTCGTCGCGCCCATGATGTTGGTCGGGTTGACGGCCTTGTCCGACGAGATGAAGAGGAACCGCTCGACCTCGGCCAGGCGCGCGGTGTCGATCAGGTTGTTCGTCCCGACGACGTTGTTCAGGATGGCTTCCCCGAAATTGATCTCCAGGAGGGGGACGTGCTTGTGGGCCGCCGCGTCGAACACGATCTCCGGCCGGAACCTCTCGAACAGCATCCGGATCCGGTCCGCGTTCATGATGCTCGCGATCACCGGGTGGACGACGACGCCGGTGGAGACGCTCGTCTTCAGGTCGTTGTCGATCTCGAAGATGCTGTTCTCGTCCTTGTCGAGGAGGACGAGCTCGCTCGGCCCCAGGGTCGCGAGCTGGCGGCAGAGCTCGGAGCCGATGGAGCCGCCCGCCCCGGCGACGAGGATGCGCTTGCCCCGGTACGCGGCCGTGACCTCGTCGAGGTGCTTGTCCAGCTGGAAGACGCTCCGGCCGAGGAGGTCGTCGATGTTGACGTCGCGGATCCGGGTGACCTTGACCCGCTCGTCGAGCAGTTCGAACAGCCCGGGCACGATCCTCGTCTTGAGGCCGGCCTTCCCGCAGATGTCCGTGATCCGGCGCAGCTCCTTGGAGGAGGCGTTGGCGATGGTGATGATCGCCTCCTGGACGCCGTGCTTCCGGACGATGGCCGGGATCTGGGCCGTACTGCCCAGGACCTTGATGCCCTGGACCCGCTTCCCGACCTGCTTGAGGTTGTCGTCGATGAAGCCGACGATGATCGTGCCCAGGTCGGTCCGGTTGATGAGCTCCTTGGCCACCAGGTTGCCGGCCCCGCCCGCGCCGATGAGGATCGTCCGGGCGCGGTCGCGGGCCCCGGCGTTGAGCCGCAGGCGGCCCCGGTTGAGCCCTTCCGTGTAAGCGCGCCAGAGGAGGCGCACCCCCAGGGTCCCCAGCAGGGAAAACATGAATTCCATGCTGATGATGCTGAGGGGCAGGCGAAGGCTGGGCAGGGAGAGCGGCAGTTCGAGGCGGGCGATGGTCATGAGAATGGTCGGCGGCACCAGAGCGGCGATGATCCGGACGGCGTCGTGGACGGACACAAACCTCCAGATGGTCAGATAGACCGAGAAGAAACCGAAGCAGAGGAGCCGGATCATGATGATGACGGGCACGAAGGTCATCATCTCCAGGACCTCCGGCTGGGTCGGCACACCCTCGAAGCGGATGATGAAAGGCGTCAGGTAGGCCAGGGCGAAGATGATCGCGTCGATGAAGCCCTGGGCGATCCGGGAATACATCAGCCGCGAGAGCGCCGCCTTCAGCCGTCCCATCTCAGCCCCGGCCTTCCAGGATCGCCTTCAGGGCGTCGATGACGTAGGCCAGCTCGTCGTCGGCGAGCGTCGGGAAGATCGGCAGGGACAGACAGCCCCGCCAGACCCGCTCCGCCTGGGGGTAGTCCTCGGGCCTCAGATGATAGGTCTCCCGGTAATAGCTCATCCGATGGAGCGGCCGGTAATGGACCGAGGCGCCGACGCCCCGCTCGGCCAGGAGCTCGACGCACCGGTCCCGGTCGACCGGGGCCCCGGGGCGGACGACGACCGGGAACAGGTGCCAGGCCTGGTCCTCGACGGCGGCGCGCAGGACGGGCAGGTCTAGATGCGGCGCCCCGGCCAGGTCCCGGAGATAGCGCCTGGCGCAGCGCTCCCGCTCCCGCTGGAAGTCCCCGGCCCGCTCGAGCTGGGCCAGGCCGACGGCGGCGTTGATGTCCGGCATGTTGTACTTGAAGCCGGGAGCGACGACGTCGTATTCCCAGCCGGGCTTGGAGGAGGTGTAGCGGTCCCAGACCGCGCGGTCGATGCCGTGCAGGCGCATCGTCCGCGCCCGCCGGGCGATGGCCGCGTCGTTGGTCGTCAGCATGCCGCCTTCGCCCGTGGTGATCGTCTTGTTGGCGTAGAAGCTGAAGCAGGTCGCGTCGCCGAGCCCGCCGACCATCCGGCCGCCGCACTTCGCCGGGAAGGCGTGGGCGGCGTCCTCGATGACCCGGAGGCCGTGCCGGCGGCACAGGTCGAGGAGGCCGTCCTCGCCGTCGCCGCCGACCAGGGGGGCCGCCTGCCCTCCGTAGTGGACGACGACCAGCGTCTTCACGCCCGGGTGCTTCCGGATGGCCTCGGCCAGGATGGCCGGGGTCAGCAGGCAGGTCCCGTACTCGACGTCGAGCGGGACCGGATGGGCGTCGAGATAGCGGATGACCTCGGCCGAGGCGGTGAAGGTCATGGTCGGCACGAAGACCTCGTCGCCGGCCTTGACCCCGACGGCCTCGAGGGCCAGATGGAGGGCCGAGGTGCAGGAGTTCACGGCCACCGCGTGCTCCGCGCCGACGGCCGCGGCGAAGCGGCGCTCGAGCTCGAGGGCCTTGGCGCCGGTCGTCAGCCAGCCGCTCTCCAGGACCTCTTGGACGTACGCGAGCTCGTTCCCGTCACAGCTGATCCGGCAGAAGGGGATCTTCATGAGATTCTGTGCCACATTATAAGCGTCTCCCCTTCCGCTGTCCAGTTCGCCGCCCCTCGCGGGGGGCCGCCCCGGCGCTAGTCTCCCCTCAAGGCCTCAGTCAGGTCCGTCCAGCTCGTCGAGCCCTCGCGCTTCATGACGGCCCGGCCCACATAGATGATCAGGAACGCGTTCATCAGGGCCCCCAGGGCCGCGAACAGCATGACCGTCCGATGAACGGTCAGATGCAGGCCGCCGAAATAGAGGACCAGGACCCGGCCCGCGAGCAGGGTCAGATCATAGAAGAAGACGAAGCGCTGGATCCTGATCACCCTGGCGAAGAGGACGGCCGGCAGGTTGCAGAAGGAGACGGCCAGCCAGACGATCAGGCTCCGCGACAGCTCGCCGGCCAACTGCCACTGCCGGCCGAAGACCCAGGTGAAGAGCTGCGGCGCCCAGATGATGCAGGCGACGGCCGGGATCAGGATCAGGGCGAAGAGGCCGAGCGTTGTCTTGACGTAGAGGGACGAGAGCTTTCCGCCCTGGTTCCGGGTCTCGCACGCTTTTTGAAAGAGCACCTGGCGGAGCGCGACGATGAGGAAGTTCATGGGGGCATGAAGGGCGCTCGAAGCGAAAGCCAGGGCGCCGGCCACGGCCACTCCGTAGAAGCGGTTGAAGAACAGGATGGGCAGGCCCGAGGACAGGGCGTTGATGAGGTTCTGCGAGCCCGTGAACATGGGGAAATCCCGATACTCCCGGGCCAGCCGCTTCATCCGCTCCCAGCGGATGGCCGGCCGGAGCGCCTTGAGGTCGGGCCTCAGCACCCGGACCAGGTTCACGCTGGCCAGGGAGTTGCCCAGGACGGTGGCGCAGATGAGCCCGAGAGACCCGGCGTTGAGGACCCCGAGGCCGATCTTGGCCCCGTTGGACGAGAGGCTTCGGACCACCTGGGACGCCGACGTCTGCTTGAACGCCTTGGCCCGGATGGCCCAGGCCTGGCTGAGCTGGTTCACCCCTTCCGCCAGCGTCGCCAGGACCAGGAGGACGAGCGGCCAGACCCCCGTCGTCTTCATCAGGCCGTTGACGGTCGCGGGGGCGACCAGGCCGGCCAGAAGGCAGAGCGACACGATCAGGCCCACGCACAGGAATGCGAAGGCCAGGAGATTCATGGCCTCCTCGTTCTCCTTGGGGAGCATGATCGCGTTGCTGTATTCCAGGGTCACCACGCTGACGATGATGGACAGCACGGCGATGAACGCGCCGTAAACGCCGAAGTCCGAGGGCGAAAAGAGCCGGCTGATGACCGGGCTCAAAGCGAACCCCAGGGCCTGGGCCAGGACCGTCCCGGACATCACGACGACGGTGTTCCTGATGAACGGCGATCTCCGGAGCTTCCCGGCGGCGTGGGAGAAGGCGAAGGTCATGGGACGGTCAGGTCCATGACGTATTCGTTCATGGCCCGGCCCTCCGGCGTGACGAAGGTCCTGGCCAGCCGAAATCCCAGCCGGCGATAGAACAGGTTCACCCGATCGTTCGCGTCCCGGTCCGTCGTCAGGCCGTAGGCCCCGATGCCTCGCTTCGACATGGCGGCGCTGAAGGCCGCGACCAGGTCTTTCCCCGTTCCCTTCCCCGACGCCCCGGGGCGGACGGCGATGGACATCAGGCTGGCCTTGGCCGCGGATTCCTCCGAGCGGCGGGATTGACGGATGGCCCTGAACAGCCGGGGGATGATGCGGGGCCGTCGGACCACGGCCCGCAGGGAGGCCCAGGCGAACAGGTGCGCCCGCTCCCTGATCAGCCGTCGATAGAAATTCGACTGATCGGTCACCCCGGCGACGAACCCGTCGACGCCCGGGTCCGATTCCGCGACCAGCACCAGGCCCTGGGGGTGGGTCATGATCCCTTCATAGAGGAGCCTCAGGAACTTCGGGCCCAGGAAGCTGAGAAAAAAGCCGGGGAAGCTCTCCAGATGGATGCCGACCACGGCCTCGATGTCCTCGGACCGCATGTCCCGGATCGCCATCTCACCGCCCTCTCATCCGGCCGGCCGCCCCAGCCGCGAGACCTGGTACTGCCCGTACCCCGCCAGACAGCCGAGGATCGGCATCAGCTCTTTCGAGTCGTGCATGACCGCGAACAGCATGAAGAAGGTGTAGATGAAGAGGAAGATGTCGATGACAAAGAAGAGGCTTTTCGAGACGGGATCGGGCGCCGCTCGGAAGAGCCAGATGAACTTGCGCACGAGCAGTCCCAGGAAGCCCAGGAACAGGGAGCACCCGATGAGGCCGGTGCTGGCCAGCAGCTCCAGCGGCGTCGAATGGGCATAGACCCCCAGGGCGCTGTACGTCCAGAAATTGTCGAACCCCACGCCGATGAACAGGGTCCGCAGGTTCATGAGCCAGACCTGGACGGCCTCTTGGGCCAGCATCAGCCGGTTGGAATCCGAGGTCGTGGAGATGCCGGCGAAGAGCTGTTCCATCCGGAAAAAGAAGGGGGAGGTGTAGATGAAGTACGCGGCCCCGACGATCAGCGCGGCTCCCATCACGATGATGAGGCCTTTTCTCGTTCGGCCGGCCCCCTCCCGGATGTAGATCAGGCGGACGACGAACAGGACGAACAGGGCCAGCCCGAGCAGGCCCTTCTTGGAGCCCGAGTAATAGATCATGATCAGGGACACGCCGATCGGGGCGAGATAGAGATAGTTCCACAGGGCCGCCTTGGGGGTCCGCACCCACAGCAGGATGGCCGCCCAGATGACCGTCAGGGCGAAGATGGCCGCCGTGTTCGCGTTGCTCAGAGTGCCGGCGAAGCGCTCGTCCTCCGTGATCTGTCCCGCCATTCTCAGATACTGGATGTCCCCGATGTTCTGGGCATAGACGAGCAGGACGGAAAACACGAAGATCTTCAGGGCCAGGAAGAGATCGTCCTCCGTCCTGATGATCTGGGCGCAGGCCATGGTCGTGACGACGATCTTGAGGAGGGTGGCCAGGCTCGGGACCATCCCTTCCCAGGCCCGCGGGCCGGTGTAGTGCGAGAAGGCGGACCACAGTCCCAACAGGGCATACAGGCCGATCTCGGCGGGGATCTTGATCCGGAAGCTCCCCAGCAGGTCGTACAGGGCGTACCCCACGATGAGGGCGCCGGTGATCTGCGGGATGATCAGCAAGGCGGAGGCGTCGCCGTAGCCGAAGGCCGGGACGCTGAACAGATAGGCCCCGACCAGGTAGCCGCCCAGCGACGGTTTGGCCATGCTATCCCAGCCAGCGGGCCATGATGGCCTTGGCCGCTTCCGCGTGCGTCTCGCATCTCATCGTGTTCAGCATCTCGGCATAGTGCGACCGGCCGAAAAACAGCCGGTCGATGCCGAGCCGGCCGAGCGCCGTCCGGACATAGGCGTTCCGGATGAGGCCCAGCGGGCTGAAGAAATTGAGATAATAGGTCTCGAATTCGTCCAAATAGGAGTCCCAGGCCCGGTTGAGGAGGGCCTCGTCGGCGATGATCCGGCTGGAGTCCTCGACTTCGCGGCGGACGGCCGCCCCGCTCTCCCCCTCGAGGCGGGTCAGCCGGTGGCCCTCGACGGCTTGGGCGACCGGGACATGCTCCCATTCGACCGGCCGGCCCGGCCGGAACCGGAGGCCGAGGACCAGCCCCCGGTACCACCACTCGTATTCGGACGGGAGCGTGAAGATGAAGTTGCCCAGGCTGTAGAAGATCGGACAGCCCTGGTGGACCTCGAAGCCGCTGATGCGGTGAGGGTGGTGCCCGACGACGGCCGAGGCTCCGTTCTCGGCGTAGAACCTGTATTGCCGGACCATCCTCGGGGTGGGCAACGGGTAATCCTCTTGTCCGCCGTGGATGACGACGACCGCGAACTCGCAGGTCCGCCGGGCTTCACGGATCTGCCTGACGTTCTCGATCACGTCCAGAGGGTTCGCGCCGGCCCCGCCGCGGTCGGCCGCGCCCCATTCGGTCTCCCCGAAATTGAGGACGGCGATCCGCGTCCCGCCCGACTCGAGGACGAAGGGACGGGCCGCTTCCCGGGTGTCCAGTCCGGCGCCGACGGCGGCGATCCCCGCGCTCCTCAGGTTCTCGAGCGTTTCGGCGAGCCCGGCCCGCCCGAAGTCCATGACATGGTTGGTCGCCAGGGTCGCCAGGTTGACGCCCAGCCCCTGAAGGAACGGCAGGGCCGCCGCGCCGGAGGCTCCGAGGTGAGGGCCCTTCTTGAAGGCGTTGTGGCGCCGGCGCCGGGCGGTGAGCGGGGCCTCCAAATTGACGATCCGAAAATCGGCGGCGGCGAAAAGGGATTCGACGGACGGATCGTACAGACGGGCGCCTCGAAATCGGTCGGAGATGAACAGGTCTCCCGCTATGAGGATCTTCATCGATGGGCCGGCCCAAGTGTACCTAAGGAGCGACCCGCAATCAAGGGTCGCCCGGCCCCTCCGGGCTCAGGCCCGGGTCATGAGCCAATGGACGGGCCCGTCCTGTCGGACGGATCCGGGCGGCAGGGGCGCGCCGGCCAGCCTGATCTCCACGGGCCCCGCGGAAGGCGAAACCTCGAACGCCAGGCCGTGACAGTCCCGCGGCTCCAGGGCCTGGCGGCCGAAGACGGGGTCCTCCAGGTCGCCGATATCGACGATCGTGCGCCCCTTATCCGGGATCACGCTGTATCTCACGAAGGCCCGGACCCGCGTCCATTCGAGGAGCCGGGACAGGCGCGTGACCCAGATACGGCCCCGGTCGCGATAGGCCCGAAGGCGGTCGAAGTTCTCGATCGTCTCATCCTGGATCGGCAGGCTCCGTTCCACCGTCCAATGGGTGAACAGGATGCACGTCCCCTCGACCCGGCAGAGGTGTTCGAGGTTCGCGGCGCTAAAGAGGACCGAGGCGTCGAAGGCGATCTTGGACGTCCGCAGGGCGACCGTCACCCCGGTCTGGGGGCCTTTCCGGCCGAAACAGCGCCGAAAACGGTAGTACCGGATCCCGTCGTCCATGGTGACGGGCTCGAGGATCGAGGCCCGGCCTCCGTGCCGGCTCTCGGGCAGGGCGATGGCGTTGGCGATCTCGTCCCGGCCCGCTTCCAGCCAGACGTACTTCAGCCCGTTGGCTCGCAGGACGTCGTTGATATAGAAAGGAGACCGCGGCTTGTCGCCCTGGTACCAAGGCTGTCGCCAGACGATCGGATAGCGCTTCCGGCCGGTCAGGGGGCCGATGGTGAAGCGGGCGATCTGGCGGGCCAGGGAGTAGAGCCGGTTCGGCCTGAGGGAATTGGGACAGATCCCCGAAGGACAGGCCAGGACCGAATGATTGATCCAGGTGAACGGCTTGGCCGCCCCTTCGGCCTCGCACCAGCGGAAGAATCCCTCGAGCAGGGGCAGGACCTGGTCGCGGGTGTAGTGAAGGAACCCGTGGAAGGCGTCGATCTCGCCTCGGCGGATCCACGACCGGATGGCCTCGCGGGCGTTCCGGCCGTCGCTGAAGTCCTCGCGGAACTCCCGGGTTCGCGGATCGAAGCGGTACATGCCCATGCTGACGTTGTCCGCGATGAGGAAGAAGGAATCGGCAAGATCCAGGCCCAGGCCGCGCACGCCCCCGGCCGAGCGGTCGTACCACCGGCTTTCCTCGGTCAGCCCCAGCGTCGCCCAGTCGGCCGTGCCCGGGCGTATCAGACCCGAGCCGCAGAAGAGGGCGTGGATCGCCGAGAAGCGGTTGTAGCTCGCGTTGTCCGTATCGGAAGCGACCGTGGCCGCGGCGGAATAGGGATAGGGGAATTTGCGGAGCCGCACCCCCCCGCCCCTGACGATCTCGACCGTTCCGGGAGGGAAATGGCTCGGGGCGGGGCTCGGCACGATTTTGCCTTCAGTGCCCATTTTCAGTATCATAGCCGCCGAGTGTCGCTTTTTCAAGTGTTTCCTCAAAGGGCCCGCTGACCGGTCTTTCATGAAGCAGTCGCACCTGATCGCCGTCAATACCGTCATCATCTGGGCGACGACGGTCCTCCAGATGATTCCGCCCCTCGTCCTGGTCCCTTTCCTGATCCGCTCCCTCGGCGACAGCGGCTACGGCGAGTACGCCCTCATCTGGTCCCTGCTCATGGCCGTCGAGCAGCTCGAGGTGTCCCTGCAGTCCGGGGGCATCAAGTACGGCGCGGCCTTCCTGGCCCAGGGCCGGATCGGCGACCTCAACCGGGTCCTCAGCTCGACCTTCGTCTTCTCGGTCGGACTGGGCCTCCTTTCGGGCCTGGCCATCGGCCTGACGGGGCTGGCGGCGTTCGGCGGCTCGCCGGGGATGAGGGGCTCTTTGCTGATCGTCGGGGCCATGATGCTCTTCCTGGCCCCGACGACGCCCTACATGGGGATCATCCGGGCCAAGCAGAGGCACTACGTCAATTCCCTCGCCGGGATCGCCTCCCAGTACGCCGGTCTCCTGATCACGGTCCTCTGGTTTCGCCTGGTCGGGCCGTCGGTCGAGGCCCTGATCGCCATCCTGGCCGGGACCCTGCTCATCTCCCGGCTGGCCCAGGTGCCGCTGGCCTACGGGCTGGTCCCCGGCCTCCGGAACAGCATTCGCCTCTTCGACCGCGGGACGTTCCGCGCGGTCATCGGCTTCGGGACGATGGTCGTCGTCCTGTCCCTGTGTCTGGCGGCGAATTCGACCGGCCTGCGGTGGCTCTCCGGCCTGCTCGTCTCGACCGGCTTCGTCGCCCACCTGGCCATCTTCCTGATGCCCGGGGTGATGCTGGCCCAGGTCGTGCAGGCCATGACCATCACCGTCATGCCCGCGGCCAGCGCCTATGAGGCCTCGGAGAATCGGGCCTTGCTCCGCGAGCTCTTTCTCCGATCGACGCGCTACATCGTCCTGCTGGTCTCCGCCGCCCTTCTCGCCGCCGTGTTTCTCGTCCGCGACGTCTTGCGGATCTGGGTCGGGCCGGGCTACGAGCTCCTCGGGGTTTACATCCTCATCAACCTCGGCGGCGTGGCCGTGCTGATGTCCGCGTCCTGCGCGCACCAGATGCTGAAGGGCCTGGGGGCCCTCCGCAGCCTCTTCGCGGCCTACCTGACCGGCCTGGTCATCATCCCCGCCGCGGTCTTCGTGGCCGCCCTTCGGCTCGGGGAGTCTCCCTATGCGGCCATCTCGGCGGGGCTCCTGCTCGGCAACATCACCGCCGGGGTCCTCCAGCTGAGGGCCTGCGCCCGGGCCGTCCGGACGGAGCGGAGGGAGCTCCTCAGGCGGGCGGTGCTCCAGCCCCTGATGCCCGTGGCGGCCGGCTTGGCCGTCGCGGCCGGCCTGGGCGCCCTGACGGACGCCGACGGCCTGGGCGGGCGGCTGGCGCTGGCCGGGCTCGGCGTGGGACTCGCTTTCGGCGGCTTCTACCTTTTCATAGCCTCCCCCGAGGAGCGCCGCCAGCTCGGCGATTTCGTCCTCATGATCAGGGATAGGCTGAGACGGGGCAAGGGCCGCGCATCGCCCCGGAAGGAGGGCCCGGATGTCTAGGGCGCCGCGCCTCGTGATGACCGAGAAGACGGTCGTCAAGAGCGATACTCCCCGCCTCATGCGGGTCGAGGTCGAGAAGACCCGGAGGGCCGGCCGGATCGGGAAGGACAGCGGCCTGTTCCGCGTTCCCGAGGTCCTCGATTACGATGACGGCAAAGGCGTGGCCGTCTTCGAACGCATCCCCGGTCTCCGGACCCTGCGCCGGGGGGTCGCCTGGGGACCGGAGTACGTCGATCTCGGCGGGCGGCTCGGGACCGCACTGGCGGTCGTCCATCGCGAGCTGAATCTTCCGGCGGACATGGTCGTTCCCCTGCCGGAGGGGTTCGCGGCGGAGGGGCCGGACGTCTTCCTCCACGGCGATCTGGGCGTCGAGAACGTCGGCCTCATCCCGGGGTCCTCAGCGCCCGTCATCCTGGACTGGCAGTTCACCGGCGTCCACGGGGGGGAGGCGACGCACGGCTCGCGCTTCTTCGACGTCGTCTGGTTCGTCAACACCCTGATCTGGTTCCCGACGATGAGCCATCTCTTCGGCGACCCGGTCGGCCCCGTCGCCCGCGCGTTCATCGGATCCTATTTCCGCACGGCGGGGGTCGGCTGGGACGGCGAGGCGATGGCCGGCTATGCCGAGCGCTTCTTCGAGATCAAGCGCCCCGAGCGGCGCCGGATGTCCAGGCGCCAGCGCGTCTTCATCCCCCGGTGTCAGGCGCTGACCCGGCGCTTCATCCGCTCGCTTCGGTCCGGGCTCAGATGAGAAGGCCCGATCGTCCGGCGCGCGTCCATCCGTCGTCGGACTATCGGCAGTCTCATCTGGCCGCGGGGAAAGGCGAATCGTATCACACGACGTTCGCGACCAGCCCTTATCGCCGCCTGCTCTGGGACATGGAGAAGCGGATCCTGGACCGGGCACTCCGCGAAAGCCTGGGGGACGACGTGTCTCACCTCGATTTCGCCTGCGGGACGGGACGCGTCCTGTCGCACCTCGAGGCCAGGGCCCGCGTATCGGTCGGGGTGGATGTCTCGCCCAGCATGCTGGCCGTCGCCAGGGTCCATGCGGGGCGGTCCGAGATCTACGAGGCCGACCTGACGGCCGACGACATCCTCGGCGACCGGCGGTTCAACCTGATCACCGCCTTCAGGTTTTTCGCCAACGCCCAACCCGCGCTGAGGGACGAGGCGATGCGCGTCCTGGTGCGGCACTTGGAGAAGGGCGGGCGCCTGGTCTTCAACAATCACCGCAATCTCTCGAGCCTGAAGTACCGGCTGGCCAGGGCGAGGCGGCGAGGCGGGTTCGACGGGATGAGCCTCGCCGAGTGCCGCCGGCTCGTGACCCGGCACGGCCTCGAGATCGAGAGACGTCAAGCCATGGGCTTCGCGCCGGCCGGCGACGAGCGCGCGTTCCTGCCGCCGGCCCTGCTGGGTCTGCTGGAAGCGGTCCTCACGCGCTGTCCCCCGCTCAGGACGTGGGGCGAAAACGTGGTCTTCGTCTGCAGGCGGAATTCGTAGGCGCCCATGTCCGGGCGCGCCGCCCGGGGGCGCGAGCCGGCGTCCTCGCTCACTTCTTTCAAGGGCGTCGCCTGCCCCCGGACGGGCGAGACCACGGAGATCATGAACCATTCCCGCCGGAGCGATCCGGGGTCCGTCGGGCCGTTCTTCAACAATCTCGGGTTCCCGATGACGTCTCCCTCCCCGCGGCAGGCCGGCACGGGCCTTCTCGACCAGCTGTTGTGATCGAAGGCCACGCCCACGGCCTCCAAGTGGCTGACGGGAACGCCGTCTTCCTGGAGGACGATGTTGTTGACGAAGCGGCCTCCCGTCGAGGCCCCGGCCAGGAAATACACGCAGGCCCCGTCGGACCGGCCGCGCCGGTGGAAGGCGTTGACGAAGGTGTTGTGGGCGACCAGGGTGTCGTCAAAATCATCGCCGGACACGAGCAGGCACCTGTCGCCCCCCAGGCACAGGTTGTTGAGGACCCTGTTGCCCGACGAGTCCGGCGGCTTTCCCTCGTCCCCCACGTAGATGCAGTTCTGCGACGACGCGAACCTCTGCAGAGGATTGCCCGCGGTGTAATACGAAAGGTTCCGCCGGCAGACCCCTCCGACGCTCTGGCAGATGTAGATGTTCACGGAGAAGTTGTCGTACGCGACGCAGTCCTCGATGGTGCAATCATACCCGGAGGCGATCGATATCCCCTCGCCCCAGTTGTTCCAGGCCGTGCAGGCCCGCACGGTCGAGCGGCGCGCCCCGGCGCAGAGGCTGATGCCGAAGTCCCAGCCTATCGACAGGACCCCATGCTCGTTGGCCATGGAATTGGAGTAGGCCCGGCACCCTTCGATCGTATTGAACCGGCCCGACGCGAAGATCCCCGGTCCCCTGTTGTGGTGGCAGGTGACGTTCCTGACGAGGCAATGGTCCCCGGCGATGTTCAGCCCCGCGTAGGACCCGGACCTCAGCTCGAGATCGCTGACGACATACCAGTCCCCGTAGATCTGCATGAGCGGGGTGTACGGATTCTCAGGCAGGGTGCGGTCGGCCCCGTCGATGACGACGGTTTCGCCGGGGTAGGCGGTGATGGTGATGGGGTCCGATGCCGTCCCGTCGGCCGCATATCCCCAGGTTCCGCCGTAGCCGACATACGTTCCGCCCCTGATCTGGACGGTATCGCCGGCCTTGACGGCGCGGGCCGCGCGCGGAAAGGTCCGGAAAGGGCCCTTGGATCCGCCGGCGAAGGCCGGGGCGAGGCCGTTGTGGGCGTCGTTGCCGTCGGTGGCCACGTAGAACGTCCGGGCCCGGCTCTGAGCGGCGACGGGCCCGGGAGAGGGAGCGAAGGGGGACGCCCCGGCGGCGCCAAGGGCGACGACCAAAAGCCCGGCCGCGGCGGCGGCTCTCGTCCGGGCCCTTCTCTCGGCCGCGCCGTCGTCCCGATCGGGGATCAACCGTCCGTCCGCTTCTCGCGCCCGTAGTACGATGACACGTGGTACTCGTCCAGCTCCCGCATCCGGACCGCGTTGATGATGGCGCCGAGGGTCTTGATCCGGTGGGCATCAAGCTTCTCCTGGGCCCGCCTCAGGGCCTCCCGGGGCGTCTGGCCGCGCCGGACCACCATGAGGGCCCCGTCCAGGCGCGATCCGACGACCAGGGCGTCGCTGACGGCCAGGACCGGGGGCGTGTCCACCAGGACGAAATCGAAGTCCTTCTTGAGCTGGGCCACGAGCGTCGCCAGCTTCTCGGAACCCAGGAGCTCGAGGGGGTCGGACATCTGGGCGCCGGCGTTGACCAGGAAGAGCCCGGGGATGGCCGTGGCCCGCAGGAGATCGTCCCAGGCCAGCCCGGCCACCAGGTATTTCGACAGCCCGTTCAGGTTCTTGGTCCGGAAGACCCGGTGCAGGCGCGGCTTGCGCAGGTCCGAGTCGACGATCACGACGCGCTTGCCGGCCTGGGCCAGCGAGGCGGCCAGATTGCAGGCCGTCGCGGTCTTGCCGTCCTGCGGCAGAGGGCTGGTGACGGCGAGCGCCCGCCGATTCCCGTCGTCGATCGAGAAGAGCAGGGACGTCCGGATCGAGCGGAACTGCTCCGCGAAGGCCGAGTCCGGGGCGAATTGGACGACCAGGTCCATCGCTTCGTCGTTGATCTCTCTCCGGTCGGGCTTCTTCTTGCCGATCGAGGTCCGGACGACGTTGGCCATGTCCCCGAACGTGGCGGCCGCTTCTTCGGCCGCCACGGCCTCCCTCCCGTCCTTGGAGAACATCGGGACCAGGCCCAGGGTGGGGACGCCCGCGTATTTCCGGACGTCCTCCGCGTCCTTCACGGTGACGTCCAGGCTCTCGTAGAGGAGCGCCAGGCCCAGCCCGGCGAACAGCCCGACCATCAGCCCGAGGACCAGGTTCTTCTTGGTGTTGGGACTGCTCGGCGACAGGGGGACTTCGGCGTTGTCCACGACCCAGATGTTCGAGGTCCGGAACCCCTTCAGACGGGACGAGACGTCGGCCTCGCTCTTCCGCGTCATCAGCGAATCGAGGAGGTTCTTGTCGTTCTGGATCTCGATGAGGAGCTGGTTGTACTGGATGGCGTTGCTGTTCATCTGGAAGGCCGCGCCCCTCTGCTGGTCGAAGGCGCGGGTCAGGTTCAGCTCCCTCGAGACGGCGGCCTGCCAATCGGTATAGGCCCGGCTGACGAGGGCCTTGGTCTCGTCGTCGAGGGCCTTCTTGGCCTCGTCGAGCTCGGCCTTGAGCTGTTGGAGCTGAGGCATCTCGGGCCCGAATCTCTCGCTGCTCTTGGCGTAGTCCCGGGACAGCCGGTTGTACTCGTCGGCCAGGCGCGAGAGCGTGGGGCTGTTGAGGCCGCTGGGGATGTAATCCGGCCCGGCGATCCTGATGGTATTGTAATAGGTCTCCTTGTTGATCCGGTCCATCTTCGCGTCGGTCATGCCCCTGTTCAGATCGGCGAGCGCCGCGACCAGGGTGTTCTCAGCGTCGTTCAGGGCCAGGATGTTCTTCGACCGCCCGTATTCCTGGAGCTTGGTCTCCTTCTCCCGGATCCCGTTCCGGACGTTCTCGATCTCGGTGGCCAGGAAGTCCGTGGCCTGCTCGGTCGCCTCGTACTTCCGGGCGACGTTCATCTCGATGTAGGACTCGATCATGGCGTTCAGGACGTCGGCGGCCAGCTGGGGGTCCCGGTGCCCGAAGGTGACATCCACGAGCCGCGTCCGCCGGAGCGGCTGAACGCTCACCCGCTCGAGGAACCAGTTGACCAGCCGGCGGCGGAGCAGGGGGTCCGCTTTCGGGTCCACCCCGGGCTTGCTCCCTCCCTGGAAGAACCTGTCCAGGAAGTCCTTGTTCTCGACCAGCCTGACCCTATCGACGGTGTCGCCGGCGAGCGCCCGGCTCTGGAGGAGCTTGTATTGGGTCTGGTAATAATCGTCGCTGAGCGGTTCGATCTGGAACATGCCCTCGAAGCTCAGGATGTTGGGTTCCCGCTCGATGAGGAGCCGGCCCCTGGCCGTGTAGGTCGGGGGGGTCAGCAGAGAGACCGCCGCGGCGACGAGGAGCGCCGCCGCTGCCGCGGCGACGACGATCCATTTCCGCTTGAGGAAGGTCCGCCACAGCTCGCCCAGGCTGATGGGCTGCCCGTCCGTCGCTCCGGTCTTTTCGATCGTCTTCATCCTAGGGCTCCCTTGCCAGACACTCTACCATGCCGAAAGGGGCATTTCAAGCGGACCGAGGGTGCTGACGGGCGAAGCGGGCGGGGCCTTCCTTCCGGGGTCAGCGCAGGATGATCTTGGGTTGGATCCTGTCCCTCAGCTTGGGCCGCCGGACCGTTTCGGCCGTGCTGGGAAGGACCTTGACGGCCAACCTCGTGGTGGTCGTCGTCGCCAGGCCGTCCCGGACCGTGAGGACGACGTTGTAGGTGCCCGGCGAAGAAAAGGTGTGGGAAGGGCTTTGGGACGAGGAGGTCGTCCCGTCGCCGAAGCTCCAATGGTAGGTGTAGGGGGAGGACCCGCCGGCGGCGGAGGCGACGAACCGCACCGCGAGGGGGGCCTTTCCCGTCGAGGGAGAGGCCAGGCCGTTGGCGCTGAGCACGGTGGTCAAAGAGGTCGCGCGGATGATCAGGTCCCACGTGGCCGTGGTCGCCGTGCGGTCCTTGACCGTGAGCTTGACGGCATAGGTGCCGGGCGAGGCATAGACGCGCACGGGATTCTGGGACGTGGAGGTCCCGCCGTCCCCGAACGTCCACTGGTAGGTATAGGGCTCAGAGCCCCCGCTGGCGCTTCCGACGAAATTCACGGCCAGAGGCGCTTGGCCCGTCGTGACCGAGGCGGTCGCATGGGCCTGGAGGATGGTCGTGATCGTCGCGTCGACGGCCACGGCCACCGTCGCCGTCGCGGTCGTCCTCGTATCGTCGATGGCCGTCAGGGTGGCGGTGTAGCGGCCGGAGGAGGCGTAGACATGAACGGGATTCTGATCCGTCGAGGTGGCCCCGTCCCCGAACGCCCACTGGTAGGCATAGGGGGAGGTCCCTCCGAAGGCCCTTCCGGTGAAATTCACCGTCAGCGGGCTGTGCCCGGACGTCGGGGCCCCCGAGGCCGAGGCCGTCAGGACCGAAGGGCCCCCGCCGATGTTGAAGGCCCCCATGTCCGGGGCGCTCCCTCTCGGGGCCCGCCAGAAGTCCTCCGTGACCTGGCTCAGGGGGACCGCCTTGCCCCGGGCGGGAGAGCCGTCCGTGATGTTGAACCAGCCGGGACCGAGCTCCCCGGCCAGGACCGACCCCGACCTCGAGAGCTGGGGATCGGCGTTGACGTCTCCCGTCCCTCTCACCCCGGCGACCGGAAGCCTCGACCAGTTGTTGTGGTCGAAAGAGATGCCGGCGGCCTCGTAGTGGCTGATGGGGAAGCTGTCCTCCTGGTAAATGATGTTGTTGACGAAGCGGCCGCCCGTCGACGCCCCGGAAAGGAAATACACGCACGCCCCGTCCCTCTCGCTGACCCGGCGGAAGGCGTTGGCAAAGGTGTTGTGGGCGACCAGGGTGTGGTCGAGATCGTCCCCGGACACGAGAAGGCACCTGTCGCCGCCCCGGCACAGGTTGTTGATGATCTTGTTGCCCGACGAGGCCGGCGCATTCCCCTCGTCTCCCGCGTAGATGCCGTTCTGCGACGAGGTGTAGGCTTGGAGCGGATTGCCGGGGGTGTAATACGAAAGGTTCCGCTGGACGACCCCTCCGAGGCTCTGGCACAGGTAGATGTTGACCGAGAAGTTGTCGTAGGACACGCAGTCCTCGATGGTGCAATAGTAGCCCGAGGCGATGGATATCCCCTCGCCCCAGTTGTGCCAGGCCGTACAGCCCCGCACGGTCGAGTAGCGCGCATTGGCGCAGAGGCTGATGCCGAAGTCCCAGCCGTTCTTCATGACCCCGTAGCGGTTGGCCATGGAATTGTAGTAGGCCCGGCAATTCTCGATGGTATTGTACATGCCCGAGGCGAACGCCCCCGCGCCCTTGTTGTGATGGAAATAGAGGTTCCGCACCGTGTTGTGGTCGCCGATGATGTTCAGCCCCGCATAGGACCCGTACCGCAGCTCGATCTGGCTGATGACATACCAGTCCCCGTGGATCTGCATCAGCGGGGAATAGGCGCCCGACGGCCGGGTGTGGTTGGCCCCGTCGACGACGACGGTCTCGCCGGGGTAGGCGGTGACCACGATGGGATTGGCCTGCGTCCCGCTGTGGCTGTATCCCCAGCTCCCGCCGTGCTCGTACGTTCCCCCTCTGATCTGGACGTTGTCGCCCGCCCGGACGGCGTAGGCCGCGCGCTGGAACGTCCGGAAGGGGCCGTTGGACCCGCCGACATAGGCCGGCGCGAGGCCGTCGTGGGAATCGTTTCCGCCGGTCGAAACATAATAGGTCTTTGACCACCCCTGGGAGGCGAGGCCCATGGTCAAGACGACCATAAGGGCGATGAGCGCCATCCCTTTCAGGCGGTCCCTCGATGAGCAGGTCCGAACCGTGAACGCCATGCGTTACTCCCTGGAATCAACTGCGGCGGTCGCCGGGAAGCGATCGGCAGAACGGCCGGAAGCTAGTATTAAATCACACTTGTCAAGTGCCAAGGAAGGCCTTTTTGACCCGTGCGATCCGGCCCGGTGCGACTTTCTCGACGACATACCGGCCGGATTATGCTTGGAGGCGGAAGAAACAGAATCACCCCAAAAGGGTATTTGGCCGGGCAAACAAAGGCCGGAAGGACTAGCCACCGCCGGGAGGCCGGGGTCCGGACGCCCCTGGGGAGGCGATCTCGGCGTAGAAATCCGCCAGCTCCCGGGCGTAGCGGGCCATGTCGTGGCCCTCGGCGAGGACGAGGCTCCGGTCGCCCATCCGGGACCGAAGCAGGGCGTCCCGGCAGAGCCTGTCGAGGGCCCGGGCCAGGTCCTCCGGCGCCCGCGGATGCGTCAGGAGGCCGTTCTCCCCGTCCGAAACGAGCTCGGGGATGCCTCCAACGTCCGTGGCCGCGATGGGCAGGCCGGCGGCCATCGCCTCGATGACGGCCATGGGCATCCCTTCGTGATGGGACGGGAACACGAAGACGTCCGCGCGCTCGAAGCAGGCGAGCTTGTCCCTTCCGGAGACGGGGGGGACCAGTCGAACGCGCTTGCGGGGGCCGAAGTCGGCCCGGGCGGCCGCCGCGAGCCGGGCTTCATCCTGCGGGGACAGAAAATCCCCCACCAGGTCGAGGCTGACGGGGACAGGGACATTCAACCTGCCGAAGGCGTCCAGGAGGTCGTCCGTTCCCTTGGCTTCGCTCAGGTGCCCCAGATACAGGAGCCTGACCTCCCGATCGGGCGACGCGGAGCGCCGGGAAGCGAGCTTCCGGTACGGGCTGATGTCTATGGCGTTCGGAAGGTAACGGACCCTCGCGCCCGGCAGGATATGCCGGAGCGCCGCCCATTCCCTCGAGAGGACAAGGACCCCGTCGGAAAGCCGGAAGATCCGGCGGCAGAACCATTTCCAGACCGGCGAGCCCGCGTAGAGCCGGTCGAAGCTGCAGTGGGCGTGCAGGACGACCCGGCTCCCCCCCGCCCGGGCCAAGAGGACGCAGAGGCCGTTCTTGAAGAAAGAGAACCCGACGGCCGTGCAGATATGGGCGATGGACGGCCGGCGCCTCGCGCAGGCGCGGGCGAAGCGGCCGATGTCCTTCAGGGCCTCGACGAGGTTCGTCCAGGTCGCCCGTCCGCTCGACGCGAGCTCCCTGCGGCGGGAGCTCGTCTGGACGAAGCGCAGGTCGACGATCTCGCCCAGCTTCGAGTCCAGGAGCGACCGACAGAAGGTCGCGATCCCGCCCATGGGAGGGGCCAGATGTCCGGCCAGGAGAACGCGCGTCTTGTTCAATGGGACCGGGCCGGGGCGGAGCGGACGACTCCGGCGAGGAGCTGTTCATATTCGCCGACATAGCGTTCGAGGGTCAGGTTCTTCTCGGCGTAGGCCCTTCCCCGCTCCCCCATCCGGCGGCGCTCTTCCAGGGAGAGGGCGCAGAAGTCCCTGATCTTCCGGGCCAGCGCGGCCGGTTCGCGCCAATCGAAGAGATAGCCGTTGACGCCGTCGGCAACCAGGCGGGGGTGGTCCAGGACGTCGCTCAGGATGACGGGCCGGCCGCAGGCCATGGCCTCGCAGACGACGTTGGGCAGGCCTTCCCCGTAGGACGGATGGACGAGGACGTCGTTCCGGCCGAAGAGCTCGACGATGTCCGTCCGCTGGTCGAGCCAGTCCCACTGCCCGGCCAGCCCGGCCCCGTCGATCTCGCGCTCCATGTCGCGAAGATAGGCGCCGCGGTCGCCGTCCCTCAGGCGCTGGCCGACCCAGCTCACCCGGGGCCTCAGACCGTGCTCACGCCGCAGGATGTCCAGGGCGCGGACGAGGCAGAGGCCGTTCTTGTAGCGCGAAACGCTGGCCACGGCCAGGACCCTCAGCTCGGCCTGGCCCGGAGCGGCCGCGACGGGCCGGAACTCCTCGAGGTCATACCCGTTATAGATCGTCGTGAGGCGTCCGGCCATCCAGGGGTATCGGCGCAGGAAGTTCTCGCGCTGATGATGGGAGTTGACGACGATCCGGCGGCTGAAACGGTAGATCCGGCGGACCGCCAGCTCGATGGCATTCGGATTGCCCGGCAGATCGCAGAACCGCTCGGACACGACGACGGGAGGGCGGGTCCTCGAGAGGCGGGACGCCAGGACGGCATAGAAATTCGGCGTGTTGAGGAAGGACACGACGGCCTCGAATCGTCCCCGGTCGATGAAGCGCCTCAGCCCGCTGATGACGCCCGGCGAGAAGCGCGACCTCTTGAGCCGGACATGAACGCGAAGCCCCTCGTTCTCGAGATAACGGCCGAGCAGCGCGCCGGGCGCATAGCAGTACATCGAGACCTCGTGGCCGCGGCGGTGCAATCCGACGGCCAGGTTCGTGATCTGGCGCTGGGCCCCGCCCGTGCTGAGGTTGTCGATGACGCAGAGGAGTCTCATGGGCCGGTTCGCGTTCAGGGGGAGTATAAGAAGGGGTATTCCCGATGTCAAGGCGAGGAGGCGCCTTGACACCGTTTTGAGGCCGGGGCTATGATAGCCGCAAAATGGGCGCCGCCGAGATCGACTATTCTGTCGTCATCAGGACCCTGGGGACCGCGGGCGGGAAGTACCGGGCCCTGCTGGATTCGATCAAGGCCCAGACGATCCAGCCCCGGGAGGTCCTCGTGGTCATGCCCGAAGACACGGACGGGCCCGAGGAGCGATTGGGCACGGAGAGAATCGTCCGGACCCGCCGGGGCCCGGTCCATCAAAGGTGCTTCGGCATGCGGATGGCCAAGGGGGATTTCCTCCTGATCTGCGATGACGACATCCGGTTCGAAAGCGATTTCGTGGAAAAGCTCTATCGGACCCATGTTCGGACCCGGGCCGAGATCGTCACGCCGAACGTGTCGGACTCGGGGGACCGGCGACCCCCGTCCCTGAGGTCGAGGGTCGCCCGGCTCCGCGATTTCCTGTGCGGACTCAGCTATGTCTCCTCGAAGCCCTCTCCCTTCTTCATCCGCGTTTGGGACACCGGGGGCTACATCAAGAACGGCCGGCTCGAGCCGGACAGGCAATACTACGCGCAGAGCGGCCACGGCACCTGCGCGTTCCTGAAGCGGGAATCGGCGGACCGGCTCCGTTTTCAGGACGAGATGTGGCTGGAGGACGCCCGCTATGCCCTGCCGGACGACCAGGTGATGTTCTACAAGGCTTTCCTGCAAGGGAACGCGATCGCCTGGTGCCGGAGCGCCGGGCTCGAGCATCTGGACGCGGGGCGTGACAGCCCGGACAGATTCGTGCAGATGTCGTACGCGAACTCCAGGAACTTCAGCGTCTTCTGGCACAGGTTCCTGTTCAAGCCCAACGCGGAGGCCGCAAGACGACTGCGTCTTATCGTCTGTTTGGCCTTCCGGATCATCAACAATTGCCTTCTCTACGGGGCGGTCTATCTGCCGAACCCGAGGCGGTCCGCCGCGGCCCTGGCCCTTTACCGGGGCTATCTCGACGCGTTCAAGTTCATCCGATCGGAGCGATATCGGCAATTGCCCGTCCTTCTGCACAGGACCCGACCCTCGCGCGACTAAATATCGAGGCATTCTGTGATCATCTTGATCGTGACGCCCTACTATCCCCCTGAGATCGGGGGAGCGGCCCATCTCATGTACGAGCTCGCCGCAAGCCTCCGGGCCCGGGGCCACCGGGTCACGGTGCTGACGGGCTATCCCCGCTACAACATCAAGGTGGCGCCTCCCCGGTACCGGCGCGGCTTCCGGATGGCCGAGACGCTGGACGGGATCTCCGTGAAGCGCACCCGCATCCTGACCCTGCCTCGCTCCAGCATGATCGGCCGGGGGCTCGAGCACTTCTTCGTCGGCCTGTGGCTCGGCGCCCTGGCGGCCGCGGCCCCCCGGGCCGAGGCCGCCCTGGTCATCTCTCCCCCCCTGCCCCTGCCGTGGCTCGTCGGCCTCGTGGGCCGGCTCCGGCGGATGCCCGTGGTCGTCAACATCCAGGACCTGTTCCCGCGCGAGGCGGTCGAGCTGGGGATGCTGACCAATCCCCTGCTCATCCGGCTCTTCGAGCTGATGGAGCGCCAGGTCTACGCGCTCGGCTCGCGGGTGACCGTCCATTCGCCGGGGAACAAGGAGCACGTCGTCCGGCAGGGCGGAAAGCGGGAGCGCGTCCACGTCGTCGGGAACTGGGTCGACCTGGACCGCATCCGGCCGGGGGACCGGGACAACGCCTTCGCCCGGGAGCACGGCCTGGGCGGCCGGTTCGTGGTGTCCTACGCCGGCACCATGGGCTGGGCCCAGGACATGGGGACCATCGTCCGGAGCGCCGCCCTCCTCCGCGACCGGCCGGAGATCCTGTTCCTCTTCGTCGGAGACGGCGTCGAAAAAGCGAAGGCCCAGGCGGCGAGCCGCGACCTGGGCCTCCGGAACATGCTCTGGCTGCCCACCCAGCCCTGGACCGTCTATCCGGACATCCTGGCCGCCTCGGACGCCTGCCTGATCAATCTCTGCCCCGAGCTGCGCACCCCGGTCGTCCCGTCCAAGCTGTTGAGCATCATGGCCGCGGGCCGGCCGGTCATCGCCAGCCTGCCCGCCGAGAGCGACGCGCGCGGCATGATCGCCGACGCCGGGAGCGGCCTCTCGGTCGACGCCGGGGACGACCGGGCCCTGGCCGAGGCGATCGGCCGCCTGGCCTCGGACCGGGAGCTGGCCCGGAGCATGGGCCGGAAGGGGCGGGCCTACGCGGAAGCGAACCTGTCCCGGGACTATTGCACCGGGCAGATGGAATCGGTATTGAAAAAAGCCACAGGAGTTGAGCCATGACGAGCTACACGGACGCGTACAAAGGACGGACGGTCCTCGTAACGGGAGGGGCGGGGGCCATCGGCAGCAACTTGACCCGCGCGCTGGCCGGGCTGGGGGCCCAGGTCATCGTCCTGGACGACCTCTCGTCCGCGGAGCGCTGGAACGTCCCGTCCCTGCCGGGCGTGATGTTCGTCGAGGGGGACATCCTCGACGAGGTCAAGCTGAAGCGGGTCTTCTTCGACCGGCCGCGCGTCGTCTTCCATCTGGCCGCGTTCTTCGCCAACCAGAACAGCCTCGACCACCCGGAAAAGGACCTCCTGGTCAACGGGATGGGGACTCTGCGCCTGCTCGAGTACTCGGTCTTCACCGAGGTCGAGCGGTTCGTCTACGCCTCGTCGGGGTGCTCGATCTACGGCAGCGAGGCCCCCCTGCCGCTCCGGGAAGAGTTCATGTCCCTGCACCTCAGCACGCCCTACCAGATCACCAAGATGCTGGGCGAGCTCTACTGCAACTTCTTCTACCATCAGTACGGCCTGAAGGTGGTCAAGCCCCGCTTCTTCAATTCCTACGGCCCAGGCGAGGTCCCCGGCCAGTACCGCAACGTCATCCCCAACTGGATCTACTGGGCGATGAAGGGTCAGCCCCTGCCGATCACCGGCAACGCCGACGCCACCCGCGATTTCACCTATGTCAGCGACATCGTCGACGGGCTCCTGCGCGCCGGGGTCCTGGAGAGCGCGATCGGCCAGGAGTTCAACCTGGCCTCCGGCGCCGAGACCCGCATCGGCGACCTCGCCGTCATGATCAACGCGGCCACGGGCAACACGGCCGGGACGGCCATGGCCGGCCAGCGCAAGTGGGACACCAAGAGCCGGCTGTTGGCCTCCGTCGACCGGGCCCGCGAGCTCATCGGCTACGACCCGGCCACGCCGTTCGAAGAGGGCCTGCGGAACACCATCCGCTGGTTCCGGGACAACTGGGCCCTCATCGAGGCCTCGGCCCGCTTCGGCCCGGGCGTCTCCTCGGCGGTCCGGGAGCAGGTCCAGAAGGGCTGATGAAGCGCGTCCTGAGCGTTTTCGGGACCCGGCCCGAGGCCATCAAGCTCGCGCCGGTCATCCTCGAGGTCCGGAAGCGCCCGGACAGGTTCGAGAGCGTCATCTGCGTCACGGCCCAGCACCGGCAGATGCTGGACCAGGTGCTGGATTGGTTCGAGATCAGCCCCGATCACGACCTGGACCTGATGCGGCCGAACCAGACGCTGGCGGATTTCGCCGGCCGGGCGCTCCTGGCGATCGGCGGGCTTCTCGAGGAGGTCCGGCCCGACGTGGTGCTCGTCCAGGGGGACACCAGCACGGCCATGATCGCGGCCCTGGGCGCGTTCTATCGGCGGACCCCGGTCGGCCACGTCGAGGCCGGCCTGCGCACCCGCGACCGCTACAATCCCTTCCCCGAGGAGATCAACCGCCGGATCGTCGGGGCCCTGACGTCGTTCCATTTCGCCCCCACCGAGCGGGCGGCCGAGGCCCTGCGGCGCGAACAGGCGCCCGAGGGGTCGATCTTCGTCACCGGCAACACGGTCGTCGACGCCCTGCTCATGACGGTCAGGCGCCCCGTCCGGTTGGACCTCGGCTTCGGCTGGGAGGGGCGGCGCCTCGTTCTCGTGACCGCCCATCGCCGCGAGAGCTTCGGCGCGCCCTTCGAGTCGCTGTGCCGGGCCCTGCGCGACCTCGCCGACCGGAACGCCGATGTCGAGATCGTCTATCCGGTCCACCTGAATCCCAACGTCCGCGAGCCGGTGACCCGGATCCTGGCCGATCACCCCCGCATCCACCTGATCGAGCCCCTGCGCTACGAGCAGTTCGCCCACCTGATGTCCCGGTCCCATCTCATCCTGACCGATTCGGGCGGCATCCAGGAAGAGGCCCCGGTCCTGGGCAAGCCCACGCTGGTCATGAGGGAAACGACCGAGCGCCCCGAGGCGGTCGAAGCGGGCACCGCCCGGCTCGTCGGGACGGACCGGGAGAGGATCGTGGCCGAGGCCGAGCGCCTGCTCAACGACGACAGCGCCTACGCGGCCATGGCCCGCGCCGGCAGCCCGTTCGGCGACGGCCGCGCGGCCGAGCGCATCGCCGCCGTCCTGGCCGAGCGGCTGTAGGGCCGGGCCCCCCGCCGGCCGCGTCACCCGTAGAAGCGGCGATACCACTCCACGAACCGGGCGATGCCCGTCTCGACGGGCGTCCCCGGCCGGAAGCCGAGGTCCCGTTCGAGGTCCGACGCGTCGGCCCAGGTGACGGGCACGTCGCCGGGCTGGATCGGCAGAGGCCTCAGCTCGGCCTTCCGGCCCAGGGCCGTTTCGAGGGCGCGAATGAGGTCGGCCAACCCGACCGGGCGGCCGTTGCCGATATTGTAGATCTTGTAGGGCGCCCTCGAGCTCGAGGGGTCGGGCGTCCGCCCGGTCCAGGCCGGGTCGCCGGACGGCGGGCGGTCGATGATCCGCAGGACGCCCTCGACGATGTCGTCGATGTAGGTGAGGTCGCGGCGCATGTCGCCGTGATTGTAGACGTCGATGGGCCGGCCCTCGAGGATGGCCTTGGTGAAGAGGAAGTAGGCCATGTCGGGCCTCCCCCACGGCCCGTAGACCGTGAAGAACCGGACCCCCGTCGTCGGCAGGCCGAACAGGTGGCTGTAGCTGTGGGCCACGAGCTCGTTGCTCTTCTTGCTGGCCGCGTAGAGGCTGACCGGGTGGTCCACGTTGTCGTGGGTCGAGAACGGCAATTTCTCGTTGAGCCCGTAGACGCTCGCGCTCGAGGCGTAGACGAAATGCCCCGCCCGGACGGTCCGCGAGGCCTCGATGACGTTGGCGAACCCGACCAGGTTCGATTCGACGTAGGCCTGGGGATTGACCAGGCTGTAGCGGACGCCGGCCTGGGCGGCCAGATGGCAGACCGCGCCGAACCCTTCCTGTCCGAAGAGCCGGTCCAGTCCGCCGCGGTCCGTGAGATCGAGCTTGACGAAGCGATAGCCGGGCCGGGCGGCGCTCGCGATCGGGGCGCCCTCGACGATCCGGGAGAGGTCCAGGCCCGCCTCGGCCAGGCGGCCGAGCTTGAGGCGGACGTCGTAGTAGTCGTTCAGGTTGTCGAGGCCGACGACCTCGTCCCCCCGCTCGGCCAGCCGCCGGGCGAGGTGGAAGCCGATGAACCCGGCGGCGCCGGTGACCAGGACCTTCATCGCCCGACGCCCGCGTAGAGGAAGCCGCGCGCGGCCATGTCCCGGGGCTCGTAGACGTTGCGGAGATCGAAGAAATGGCGGCCCGACATCAGCTCGCGGAGGCGCTGGAGGTCGAGATGCCGGAACTGGTTCCATTCGGTCAGGAGGACGACGGCGTCCGCGCCCGTCACGGCGTCGTATTCGTCGGCGCAGGTCCGGAAGGCCCCCGTCGCGGCGTGAGGGGCGAGCTCCCCCCGGGCGGCGTTGGGCATGGCCGCCGGGTCGAAGGCCCGGACGCGGCCCCCCTTGGCGATGAGCCCTTCGATGATCGGCACGGCGGGGGCGAAGCGCATGTCGTCCGTCTCGGGCTTGAAGGCCAGGCCCAGGACGGCGATGGTGCGGCCGCGGAGATCGCCGAGGCCGCGCTCGATCTTGTCGACCATGCGCAGCTTCTGGGCGTCGTTGGCCTCGATGACGGCCCCGACGACGCTCATCCGCACCCCGAGGTCCCGGCCGATGGAGACCAGGCCGTGGGTGTCCTTGGGCAGGCAGCTGCCGCCGTAGCCGGGCCCGGGATGGAGGAAGTACTTGCCGATCCGGCCGTCGAGCCCCATGGCCTTGGCCACGGCGTGGACGTCGGCCCCGGCCGCGTCGCAGAGGTTGGCGATCTCGTTGATGAAGGTGATCTTGGTCGCCAGGAAGGCGTTGGAGGCGTACTTGATGAGCTCGGCCGTCTCGAGCGTCGTGAAGATGAACGGCGTGTCGATGAGATAGAGGACGTTGTAGATGTCGCGCATGAGGGCCGCGGCCTTCTCGCTCTCGCTGCCGATGACGACCCGGTCGGGGTGCATGAAATCGCGGACGGCCGAGCCCTCCCGGAGGAACTCGGGGTTCGAGACGACGTCGAAGGCGAGGCCGGAGAGGCCGCGGCGCTCGAGGACCTCCCGGACGAGCTCCTTGACCCTGCGGCCGGTGCCGACGGGCACGGTGCTCTTGTTGACGATGACCTTGTGGTCGGTCATGTGCGAGGCGATCGACTCCGCGGCGGCCAGGACGTGCTTCATGTCCACGGAGCCGTCTTCCCCGGGCGGCGTGCCGACGGCGATGAAGATCATGTTGGACCCGGCCACGGCCTCGGCGATGTCCGAGGTGAAGCGCAGCCGCCCGGACTCGACGGTCTTGGCGACGAGGGCGCCCAGGCCGGGCTCGTAGATCGGGATCTCCCCCCGCTGGAGGGCCCGGATCTTGAGCTCGTCGACATCCATGCAGGTGACGCGGAGGCCGAACTCGGACAGGCAGGCACCCGTGACCAGGCCCACGTACCCGGTGCCGATGATGGAGATCGCATTCATGGGGCTATCCTCTGTTCCCGATTTTCCGGATTTCCGGGCGCTTCATTATAACCAAAACCCGGGCGCCGGGGAACAGTTGTTGACAGGTCCCTTCGGGCGGCGATACAATGGCGGCGTGAAGTGGGATTCTCACGCGGGCAGGGGGATCTTGGTTCAGGCGGCGCGCGGCGCCCCCTGATCCCGGGCAGTTGGCGTCTATGGCGAAGAGCGAACTCGAAAAAGGGCGTTTTCTCGACCTCGGCGGCGAGCGGGTCTATGCCCTTAGCTTCGGCGCCGAGACGCCCGCCGCTTGGGTCCTGCTCTGCGGGCCCTTCCCCACCGATCGCCTTTTTTCGCTGGCCGCCTGGGTCAAATGGGCCCGTTTTCTGGCCGCGCGCGATATCGCCGCGGTCCGCTTCGACTACAGCGGCACCGGGGAGAGCACGGGGCGCTTCCCCGACATGGATTTCGACCGGTGGCGGCGGGACATCGAGGGGATGTGCGACTGGCTGGCCGAACGGACGGACGGACGCCCCCTGTTCCTTCACGGGCTCGGCATGGGCGGCCTCCTGGCCCAGAAGGCCTTCGCGGCGGGCCGGGGGGACGGCCTGTTGATGTGGTCGCCGTCGCCGAACGGCCTCGAGATCCTCAAGCAGGGGCTGATGATCCGTCTGTCCATGGACATGCTGCTCTGCCGGGCGGCGGACAGGAAGTCCGCCAACGATTACATCCAGGACCTGAAGTCCGGGCGTCCGGTCCAGATCGACGGATATTCCTGGTCGGGCGCGCTGTGGACGAGCGGCGAGCGCCTTTTCCTGGACCCTCCCTATGCGTCGCCCGGCGAGGGCGTCGAGGAGGAGACCGGCCGCCCCTGGCGGCACGCCGTCCTGGACGACCGGATGTCGCCGCTGGTCAAGTCCCAGAGCATGTTGCGGGCGATGAACCCCCGGGCGGCCGTGGTCCCCGCCGCGCCGCTCAACCGGGACTTCGGCGATTTTTTCGAGCCCCAGGCCGCCTGGATCCTCGAGAGCGCCGCCCGAGACCCGTCGAACGCGAAACGACATGCGTGAAGCCATAACGATGAGCTGGGACGGCCTGCGCCTGCACGGGACGTCGCATCTCGCCGGGCCGGGGAACGGCGTCGGGGTCCTGTTCGTCAATTCCGGCTCTCTGCCCCGGTCGTCCCGGGGGGACCTCTATGCCCATCTGGCCGATGCGCTGGCGGAGGGGGGGTATCCCAGCTTCCGCTTCGATCTTCCCGGCCTCGGGGACTCGGAAGGCGAGATCCCCCCGGAGTTCGTCGAGTTCTACCGGAACGTCCAGGAGGCGGCCTATGCCGGGTGCGTCGCCGCGATGGCGCGCGAGCTGAGGCGGACGTACGGCCTCACGGGCCTGGTCCTGGTCGGGATCTGCGGCGGCGCTCAGACCTCCGTGTTCGCCGCGGCCAAAGAGCGCGGGGCCGGTGTCGCCGGCCTGGCACTGCTCGACATGCCGTTCTTCCTCTATCGGAGCTCGAATCCCCTGACCGGGCCGAAAGCCCGGCTGTCCCCGCGCAGGCGCCTCCTGGCGGCGATCACCGGCGCCAAGCTGAAGATGCGCGATTGGGTCCTTTCGCAGAAGTGGGAGCCTGTCGCGACCAAGGCCTATTATCGCCTGAAGAAGATGACCAGCCGGTCCAAGGCCGGGGTCCTGCCGCCGAATTCGAATCAGGCCTTGATCAAGGCGCTCGCCGGGCTCCTCGACCAGGGCGTCCCGGCGCTCATGGTCACGGCGCATCCGCCGATCCCGGAGCCCCAAACCTTCGATTACATCGGCTATGTGGCCGCCCAGGCCGGCGGACGGCTGCAGCACGCCAAGATCCGGGGGACGACCCACTCCTTCGTCGAGAACGGCGGGGCCGAGGCCGTTCTCGAGGCGGTCCGGACCTGGCTCGCGGACGTCGCCCCCGCCCCCTGAGTCCGCGCCCCCCTTCTCTTAGCCTGATAGACGCCTATTATCCTAATCTATTCACAAACACGCCCGGTTTTTTTCTCCATCATGTTTTTATCGGGCTTTTGCCCTCCGGGCGAACCGATCCGGCCTCGGGCGTGCGGGGAACCGGGACGCCCGAGGCGGGCCTCAGGCCGCGTTGATGTCGTCGATCATGAGCCGCAGGGTGCCGGCGTCCCTGCGGTTGAAGGCGAGGGTCAGGCGCGGCAGGTCCGGGAGCTCGACGTCGTCGCCTTCGCCCTCGAGCGGGGCGGAGCGCTGCTCGATGCGCCCCCCGGTGAGGATCGAGGCGTAGGTGTCGTTGAGACGCTCGAGGGCGCCCGGCGGGAGGGGGGACGAGAGCCGGAGCATGAGGAGCGGCCCGACGTAGCGCATCGAATGATAGCGCCGGTAGAACCCGACGATCTCCTCGACCGCCTCGTCGATATCGTCCGTGATCTTGAACAGGTTCATGTCCTTTTCGTCGATCATGCCGTGGAAGAGGAGCTCGGCCTTGACGTAGGTCCGCCAGTGCTGCCAGTACGTGCCTCCGGGCGAGTCGATCATGACGAGCGGCAGGGGATTGGTCTTGCCGGTCTGGATCATGGTCATGGCCTCGAAGCCTTCGTCCTGCGTGCCGAACCCGCCGGGGAAGAGGGCGACGGCCGAGGCCTCCTTGAGGAAGAGGATCTTGCGGGTGAAGAAGTACTTGAAGTTGATGAGCTTCGGGTCGTCGGCGATGACGGCGTTGGTCTTCTGCTCGTGAGGGAGACGGATGGCGACGCCGAACGAGCCGGCCCGGCCCGCGCCGCTCTGCCCCGCCCCCATGATGCCGTCCCCCGCCCCGGTGATGACCATCCACCGGCGCTCGCGCATGCGGCGGGCGAAGGCCACGGCTTGGACGAAGTCGGGGTGGCCGGCCGGGGTGCGGCTCGAGCCGAAGATCGAGACCTTGCGGATATCGTGATAGGGGGCGAAGACCTTGAAGGCGTAGCGGAGCTCCTTGAAGGCGTTGGTCAGGAGCTTGAGGTCGCCGCGGCCGGCGCCGTCGCGGGCCAGCCGGGTGATGGCCACCATGAGGTCGGCCAGGACGTCGCGGTCGGGACAGCCCGTGGCGAAGCGGGCCAGGAAATCGTCGATGGCCGCGTCGCGGGCCGCCGCCCAGTCGGAGGGCGGGATCTCGCCGGGGACGGCGCAGGAATCGGACGGGGATCGGGCGGGTAGGGCGGTTTGGGCGGCGAGGTCGGTTCTGTCCCTAGGGTCGCTATTCATGTGCGTGTTTCATGCGAGATTCTACCACATTTGGGTTCCCAATGGGGTCGCCCATTAGAAGGCGATTGTCAAGAGAATAGACGCGGACACTGAAAGCCCTTTCCTAAGCATCGATTCTGCTTTACAATAGCCGGCGTGGTGACGCCAGGGAGCTCGAAGCGCCCG
>JAXDAV010000047.1:0-11363 GCA_034679465.1 Candidatus Aminicenantota bacterium
CTTGGGCTCGACCTGCCCAATCTCCCGAAATCAATCGAAAATGTAGTCCAGAAAAACGCCCACTTAGTGTCATAACTCATTGAAAATAAAGAAGCGCTTCAAAAAAACTGGCGAACTTGGGCTAGCCGGCTTCGCTCCTTGCGAAGACCCGGTCCCTTCTTTTCCTTCTCTTCGTATTCTTTTTTTCTTTATTCCTCAATCCTAATCGTCAACTGAGAAGTTCCGCTTCGGAGACACGTCTCTGATAGTGAGAGCCGACATCCGGAGGACCGTCCGATGGCCAAACAGCCCAGGATCGAATTCGCAGGGGCGTTCTATCATGTCACATCGAGGGGAAACAGGAAGCAACCGATCTTCCTATCCGATGAGGACCGCTACTTCTTCCTTAATTGCCTACGGGAGGCGCATGAGCGGTTTGGAGTCATCGCCCACGCGTACTGCCTGATGGGAAATCATTACCATCTATTTCTGGAGACCCCGCGGGGCAACCTCTCGAGGATTATGCATCTTATCAACCTGAAGTATTCCAGCTACTTCAATCAAAAACACTCCCACGAAGGGCACACATTTCAAGCCCGCTTCCGGGCGACCCTTGTCCAGGCGGCGGAATATGCGCGGGAAGTTGCGTCTTATGTTCATCTGAATCCCGTCCGCGCAGGACTTGTCGCCCGCCCCGAGGACTATGAGTGGTCCAACTATCGGGAGTACATGGGACTGGCATCCCCTGTGCCGTGGACTTCGAATTCGTTCGTTCTCAGACTGTTCGGGACTTGCCTCTCCGAAGCTCGCCAAGCTTATGAGGGCCATATTCTGCTGCGCATGTCCCAGGGGTTTCCCAATCCCTTCGAATCTGCGAAGGCTACCGGCATCCTCGCCAAACCGGAATTTATCGAGAACATTCGCAGGTCAATGCCAGCGACATCCGGCGTCCTGTCCAAACCCGATTTCCTCGGGGTCGGAGCGTCCTTGCCTTCTCTGGCACAGGTGCAAACCCTCACCGATGCCGTTCTGGGCCGGGAAAGCAGCCTGAGCAGGAAGATCGCGATCCATATCAGCCACACGACGACCGGACACAGCCTCAGGTCTATCGGTGAGTTCTTCGGCATTGGCGAATCGGGGATAGCCGACATCTGCCGCAGGACGCGGAAAGAGCTTATCCATAATGAGACCCTCGCGCGGATCATCGGGGAGATTGTGATCCGGCTCCGTCGGGAATGCCAAAGCGTAAAAGAAGGGACCGGGTCTTCGCAAGGCTAGCCAGCTTCGCTCCTTGCGAAGACCCGGTCCCTTCTTTTTCTCCCTAGAATTAAGGTTTGACCCCGTCTGGTCTTAGGCGGCGTCGAGGCTGTAGCAGGGCGGCGCGATCGCCGGCCGGGGCCGGGGCCGGCGCTTCGGCTTGGCCTTGACCTGCGGATAGACGAACAGCTCGCCGGCGTAGTTCCTCAGCACGACCTCCTCGTCGGTGATCGACTGCAGGTACTTCGGCAGGACCGGGATCTTGCCCCCGCCTCCGGGCGCGTCGATGCAGTAGTAGGGCACGGCCAGGCCCGACGTCCAGCCGCGCAGTCCCTCCATGACCTCGAGGCCCTTCTCGACGGTCGTCCTCAGGTGCTCCGTCCCCGAGACGTAGTCCGCCTGGTAGATGTAATACGGCCGGACCCTCGCGGCCAGGAGCTTCTGCATGAGCCGCCGCATGGTCTGCGGATCGTCGTTGACGCCCTTGAGCAGGACGGTCTGGTTGCCGAGCGGGATCCCGGCGTCGGCCAGCAGGCCCAGGGCCCGCGTCGCCTCCGGCGTGATCTCGTCCGGGTGGTTGAAATGGACATTGACGTAGAGCGGATGGTACTTCTTGAGCATGGCCGCGAGCTTTTCCGTGACCCGCTGGGGCAGGACGCAGGGCACGCGCGTGCCGATCCGGATGATCTCGACGTGGGGGACGGCCCGGACGGCCTTGACGATGGCCTCGAGCCTCCGGTCGCCGAGCACCAGCGGATCGCCGCCCGAGATGACGACGTCCCGGATCTCCGCGTGCCGGCGGATGTACTCAATGCCGTCCTCGATGTAGCGCGGGTGGATCTTCGACGGATCGCCGACCTTCCTCTTCCGCGTGCAGAAGCGGCAGTACGAGGCGCAGCCGTGGGAGACGAGGAACAGGCAGCGGTCCGGGTAGCGGTGGACGATGCTGGGGACGGGCGAGTCGGCGTCCTCCTCGAGGGGGTCGGCGACACCCGTGTCCTCCCGCAGCTCGGCGGCGTCGGGGACCATCTGACGCCACATGGCGTCCCCCCGCTCCTTGATCAGGCCGGCGTAATACGGCGTGATCTGGATCTTGAACACCTCGGCGATCCGGCGGACCTCCTCGACGTCAAGACCGAACTTCCGGGCGATCTCTTCCGGCTTCCGGAGAGCGCCCCGGAGCAAGCGTTGCCAGTCGTCCATCTCCGATACTCCTAACGAAAATACTTCGCGTAGATGACGCGATCGTCGCCGGCCCGGTAGAAGTCCGGGACCCGGGCGACTTCCTGGTATCCCAGGTCGATATAGAACCGCCGCGTGCCGTGATACTTCGGCTGGGACGAGGTCTCGATGATGATGACCCGCCCGTTGCGCCGGCCGACCTCGGCCTCGAGCCAGCGGACCAGCTCCTTGCCGCGGCCCTTCCCCTGCTCGGACGGCGCGACGGCCATCCAGTACAGGTCGTAGGCGCCCTCGGCCAGCGGGGTCGGGCCCCAGGTCATGTAGCCCACGGGCTCGCCGCCGCCCCCGCCCTCGCTCTCGCTCCGCCCCTCGCCCTCGCCCCCGCCCTCGACCACGACGACGTCATAGTCCTTCTGGTCCGGCTTCCCGAGATAGATGTCGATGAGCTCCTCGGCCACCTCGACCTCGGCGGACGTGAAGAACCCCGTGGCCCGGATGAGCCCGAGCACGGGCCCCTTATCTCGCGCCTGCATCCGTCGGATCATGGACCACCCTTCTCTCCAGGGCGTTGCGGACCATCGTGCCCCAGAAATCGGCGTAAGCGATCCCGGCCGCCCCGAGGGCCCGGGCGTATCCCGCGTTGGTGCTGATGTCGGGGTTCGGATTGACCTCGAGGATGAACGGCCGGCCCTTCGCGTCCATCCGGAAATCGACCCGGGCGTAGTCCCGGCAGCCCATGGTCCGGAAGGCCGCCGCGGCCAGCCCCTGGAGCCGCGCCCGCGTGTCGTCGTCGATCGGCGCCGGGCAGACCGGCGGCGTCTTCTGGTAGAGCGGATTGTCCTCGAACCACTTGGCCTCGTAGCCGAGGATCCGCGGCATGTCCTTGGGCAGGGCCGAAAAATCGATCTCGGAAACCGGCAACGGCGTCACCCCGCCGTTCTCCATGACCGAGACATTGAACTCCCGGCCGTCGATGAAGGCCTCGACGAGGACCGGCTGTCTGTAGGCGTCGAGGCAGCGCCGGACCTGCCGCCGCAGACCCTCCTCGTCCCGGACGACGGAGTCGGGATAGATGCCGAGGCTCGCGTCCTCGGCGTTGGGCTTGACGATGAGCGGGAGCTTCAGCTCGAGGGGCTCGTCGCCCGCGAGCATGAGCTGGGCCGGCGCGGTCGGCAGTCCGGCCGCCTTGAGCACGGCCTTCGTCTTGAACTTGTCCTGGCAGATGGCCAGGGTCTTGGCGGCGTTGCCGGTGAAGGCGAGGCCCAGGAGCTCGAAAATCCCGGCCACGTTCGATTCCCACTGGGGCCGTCCGTAGTAGCCCTCGCAGAGATTGATCAGGGCCGTCGGATTGACCTCCCGGACCCGGCCCAGGAAATTGAGCAGGCTCCTCTGGAGCGGGATGAGCGACGCGCCGATCCCGAGCGAGCGCACGGCGTCGTGCGCCTGTTGGGCCATGTCGGCGACGGACTCCTCGGACAGACGCTCGCCCGTCGCCGTCGGTCTCGGTTCGAAGGCGTTGTAAACGACGGCGATCGCGGGGGCCGGGTTCATGCACGATCCGCGAGGACCGCCGGCCGATCGACGGACGCAGGCCGGATGCGCGTTTGTCGGAGGCCCTGGCGCTTGGCGGCCTCCTCCACGACCCTGTGGATCAGGTCCGAATAGGAATACCCGGCGGTCCGGGCCGCCTTGGGCAGGCAGGAGTTGTCCTCGGGGCGGGGCAGGATGCCCGGCAGAGGATTGACCTCGAGGATGTTGGGCTCGCCTTTGTCGTCGAGCCGGACGTCGACCCGGCACCAGTCGCGGACGCGCAGGACGCCGCAGGTCCGGGCGACGAGATTCTCGATCTTGGCCCTCAGAACGCCGGGGATGGGCGCCGGGCACTTGAAGATGTCGAGGGGCTTCTCGCGGGTGTCCCAGATCCACTTGGCCTCATACGAATAGATGGGGGCCGCGCCGGCGGGGAGCTCGGCGTGGTCGATCTCGACGATGGGCAGGATCTCGTAGCCCGGGGCGTTGCCCAGGACGCCGACGGTGAACTCGCGCCCGCCCAGGAAGCGCTCGACGATGGCCGGCTGTTTGTAGAGCCCGACGATCTCCTCGACCCGCTCGTAGAGCTCGCCGAGGGACTGGACGAGGGAGTTGTTCTTGATGCCCTTGCTCGAGCCCTCGGTGAGGGGCTTGACGATCGCCGGCAGACGGACGCCGGCCGGGATGGTCGCCGCCGACTCGACGATCCAGAAGGCCGGATTGGGGATGCGGTGATACGACAGGATCTCCTTGGCCCGCGACTTGTCGAGGCAGACGCCGAGCGTCAGCGGGTCGGACCCCGTGTAGGGGATGTCCAGCATCTCGCAGACGGTCGGGATGTGCGATTCGCGGTTGGGGCCGACGACGCACTCCGCGATGTTGAAGACGAGATGCGGCCGCTGACGCTTCAGCCGGCCGTAGGCCTTGTCGTCGGACTCGATGAAAACGACCTGGTGCCGTTCCTGGAGGGCCCGTCCGACCGCTTCGATGGTCTCGTCCGAATCGCACTCGGCGAGCATGTCGTCGGGAAGTGGAGGCTCTTCCTCCTCGTCCTTGTGCTCGGCGGGGCGGCTGTTGAGGGCCGCTTCCATTCCCGCTTTCGAGCTATAGAGCAAAGCTATCTTCATCGACCGGTTCCTCTTTCAATCCTGGCTTGCGCGAGTTCCTGTTGCCGCGTTCATCAAAATCAATTCATTTATAGAGCATTCTAACCAATTGTCAAGTCTTTTCTCGCGCCCGACCACTTTTTTTTGTGGAAGGACCTGCCGGCGCCACTAGCCGTAGCGTCGATTCGCGGCGGACCGCAAAATCATCCACACGCGACCGCCGCGACTGACCGGCCTTCGCGGCACGGGCGTACAGGCGGAGGGCGAACGGATTGTTCATGACGGGGTCCCGGCGGCTCTTTACCTGAAGAAAATGAGCGTGATAACGACATAGAGCGGGATGAGGACGGCGAACGAATAGGCCATATAGCCGAAGAACGAGGGCATCTTCAGCTTGGACTCCTCGGCGATGGCCTTGACCATGAAGTTCGGGCCGTTGCCGATGTACGAGTTCGCGCCCATGAAGACGGCGCCCACGCTGACGGCCTGGAGGAAGATCGTCGGGATGCCCAGGACGTCGCCGTTGAGCCCCAGGCCCTGGGCCAGGGCGAAGAAGGCCAGGTAGGTCGGCGTGTTGTCGAGGAACGAGCTCAGCGAGCCGGTGGCCCAGAAAAACTGCCAGGGCTGGGCCAGGCCGAGCTCGGCGCCCCGGGCGTTGAGGAGAAGCAGGGCGGGGATCATGGTCACGAAGATGCCGGCGAAGAGGACGGCCACCTCGATGATCGGATTGTAGGTGAACCGGTTGTCGGCGCGGCACACCCGTTTAGTCGTCAGAAGGGACAGGATGCCCATCAGGATCATCATGCCCTCGCGGCGGGGAAACGGCAGAAAGATGCCGGCGATGATCCCGGCGACCCAGTAGAAGTTGATCGTTCCCGTCATGTGCAGAGGCACGACGCGCCGCCGGTCCCGGATGAGGTCCCGGCACTCCTCCTTGCGGTACTGGAAGCCGTCATACAGATAGAACATCAGCAGGACGCCGCCGACCATGACCGCCCAGAACGGGAAGAGCTTGAGCGTCCAGAAGAAGGGCACGCCCTTGATGAGGCCCATGAAGAGCGGCGGGTCGCCGAGCGGCGTCAGGCAGCCGCCGATGTTCGAGACGAGGAAGATGAAGAAGATCGGGATGTGCCGGGTGTGCCGGCGCTCGGAGTTGGTCTTGAGCAGGGGCCGGATGAGCAGCATGCTGGCGCCGGTCGTGCCGATGAAGTTGGCCAGGATCGCGCCGACCAGCAGGAAGAGGGCGTTGACCTCCGGCGTCGCCTTGAGGTCGCCCTTGAGGACGATGCCGCCCGAGACGATGAACAGGGCCGTGAGGAGGAGCAGGAAGGAGGCGTAGTCCTTCATCGACAGCACGAGCTCGTGGGGCATGTTGAAAAGAAAGTAGACGGCCACCGGCAGGGCCCAGAGGAAGGCCACCAGGCCCTTGTTCTTGTGGTCTTCCCAGAAATGAGGCGCCCGCAGAGGCAGGAGGGCGATGGACAGAAGGAGCCCGACGAAGGGAACGACGGACCACAGCGGCAACGTGCGTCCGAGATCGTGCGCGCTCATGAGAGGCGTATTGTAGCGAAAGCGGGCGCTTTTTCAAGGACTAAAGCTGATCGGGATGTGACCGGGACGTGATCGGGCCCGGGTTGGAGCGCCGTCGCCGCCGGGTCAGGGCAGGAAGGCCGTGGACAGCCGGTAGGCGCGCGGCGGGAGCTTTCGCCGGGCCGCCCGCGTTTCGATGGGGCGCAGGAGCGACCGGTCGTCGCTCGGCGGCGTCGTGAAGAGGAGCGCCGCGCCCGCCTCCCAAAGCGCTTCGAGGAGCTCGAGGGGCAGGCCGCGCTCGACGTGGACGACGGCCCGCGATCCGGCCCGCGAAGCGGCCCGGGCGATGCCGACGGCCAGGAGGGCGGCCGGCTCGTCCGCGACGGAAGAGTCGGCGAAGTGGACCCAGGCCCGCCGCTCCGCCGAGGCCGTGAGCCCGCGCTCCAGAGGACCGGCGTGATAGATCACGAAGAACGCCCTGCCCTTTCTCGCGTGGGCGGCCAACCCGGCCAGGATCTCCGGGTCGCGGGGCCGGGTCCGATCGGAGATGTGGAAATCCGCCCCCATCTCGAGGAGGTCTTCGAGGCTCTGGGCGGCCGGGCTCGGGGCACCGCCCGCGGCGTCGGGCAGAGGGCCGCTCCAGAAGACCGAGAGATGGGTCCCGGCCTCCCGGCAGGCCTCCTGCAGGATCTCGCGCTCCTCCGCCTTCGGCCGGGCTTCGTCCGAGGTCAGGATGCGGGCGCCCGTCCGGGCGAGCGACTCGAGCTCCTCGAGGCCGAACCGTCCCGTGTCGATGAGGCTCAGGGGGATGCGGCGGCGCTTCGCGTACTCCGCCGCCTCGAGCAGGACCGCGAAATCGAACTGGTCGTCGCGGATGTCCAGGTCCCGCCGCGTGCGGACGCGGTCGAGGAGCTCGTAGATCCGGACGACGCCGGCGATGCCCTTCTCGATCGGATGTTCGTTCATTTCCGGAAATTCAAGATATCTCACCCGCCGAGGGCTGTCAAACGCTGGCCTTGGTCGGCCTCCGAGGCCAGCCTCTCCCTCCTGGAAAAGTCTGAAGACGCCTGAAACTACCCTCGTCCGCCACGCTGACCGGCTAGACTTTTCCAATGTCGGGTTCGACTGCCCTCCTCGCCGACTAAACCCGGCCTCCTTCCCGGGGGATCCGCGCCTTGATATTCCCGGACGCGTCAATTATCTTAAGAGAAGAGGAAGAGCGTCGCCGTGAAGTCTTGCGTGGTGCTGTTTTCGGGCGGGATCGATTCGACGACGGCGCTCGCCTGGGCCCACGGCCGCTACGACGACGTCCGGGCGCTGACCTTCGACTACGGCCAGCGGCATCGCGTCGAGGTCCCTCTCGCCCGCAGGGCCGCGCGGCGCCTGGGAGTCCCCCACGCCGTTCTCAAGGTCGATCTGCGTCAGATCGGGGGGTCGGCCCTGACCGATGCGGCCGTCCCCCTCCCCCTTTCCCTTCTGCTCCCCCGCGCTCGCCTTCGCATTTCCCCCAGCCCCGCGACGCTCTCTCGCGGGCGGTCCGGGCCGCCCGCGACCTACGTTCCCTTCCGCAACGGCGTCTTCCTCGCCCTCGCCGCCGCGTGGGCCGAGGCCCGGGGCGTCCGCGACCTCATCTGCGGCTTCCATGTCGCCGATTCCCCCGATTATCCCGATACGACGCCGGGCTTCGTCAAGGCCATGGAGAGGGCGGTGCGGGCGGGCACGAAGGCCGCGCTCGGGGGGCCTTCGCCCCGCATCGTCGCCCCGCTCCTCGGCCTGGACAAGACCGCCATCATCCGGCTGGGCCTCCGCCTCGGCGCCGACTATTCCTACTCGGTCTCGTGCTACGCCGGGGCCGAGCGCCCCTGCGGCGCCTGCTCGTCCTGCCGCTTCCGCGCCCGGGCCTGGAAGGCCGTCGGCCGCGAAGACCCTCTCATCGCCCGTCTCCGAAAGGAAGGGAAATCATGAGCTGGACACTCCGGGTCCGGGACAAGTTCTCGGCCGCCCACTTTCTCCGGGAATATCGCGGCAAGTGCGAAAAGGTCCACGGCCACACGTTCCAGGTGGAGGTGGCCATCACCGTCCGCGAGCTCGACCGGACCGGCCTCGGCTACGACTTCGCCGAGATCAAGAAGGCCCTGGCCGCGGCCCTGCCGGACCACACCCTCCTCAACGAGGCCTATGACTTCAATCCCTCCGCGGAGAACCTGGCCCGCCACCTCTTCGGCGAGCTCAAGAAGGCCTACCCGGTCAGCTCGGTGACCGTCTGGGAGTCCGACGATGCCTCGGCCGCTTACTCTGAAGACGATTGAGATCTTCGCCTCGGTCCAGGGCGAGGGACTGCGCCAGGGCGAGCCGACGATCTTCGTCCGCCTGGCCGGCTGTGATCTCCGCTGCGGCTTCTGCGACACGAAGCGGGCCTGGCGCGGCGGCCGCGAAACGGCCGTCGAGAAGATCGCGGCCGAGGTCGGCCGGCTCCGGGGCGACTATCCCACGACCTGGGTCTGCCTGACGGGGGGGGAGCCCCTGGCCCAGAACGTCCGACCGCTCGTCAAGCGCCTCCACGGCGAGGGCCTGCGGGTCCAGGTCGAGACCAACGGGACGTTCCCCCCCGACCCCTACGCCGACTGGCACACGGTCTCGCCCAAGCCGCCGGATTACGCGGTCCACCCGGGATTCCGGAAGAAGGCCCGCGAGATCAAGCTGGTCGTCTGCCGCGCCCTCAGCCTCGATGACATCCGGACCGTGAGGGCCGCGTTCCCGCCGACCGTGCCGGTCATCCTCCAGCCGCAGTCGAACGCGCGCTGGAGCGTCGACAAGGCCGTGAGGCTGCTCGAGGGCGCGGGCCGGGCCGGACTCGAGGGCGTCCGTCTCTCGGTCCAGCTGCACAAGATCTACGGCCTTCGCTAGCCTGAGCTGTTCATAAAAACGCCCCGTACTTACACCCTACTCTTCTTATAGCTTATAGGGCTTATAGGCGTTCTTGCCCCTCGGGAAAGCCGATCCGGCCGGCGAGGAGAACGGCCGAACCCGACATTGGGAAAGCTTAGCCGGGCAGCGTGCCGGACGAGGGCAGTTTCAGGGGAAACCGCCAAAACGTGTTTGAGCGAGCCGTAGCGCACGGCGAGCGAGTTGTTTTGGCGCCGAGTCCGGCGCACTGACCGGCGTCTTCAAGCTTTCCCAGGAGGGAGAGGCCGGCCTCCGAGCTGGCCGGTAAGCCTCCTCAACCTGGGCTATTCGAAGAACCGGTAGCCCGATCTCGTGAGATAGACCCCGGCCAGCGTGACCGCGGCGCCGGCCGCCTGGATCGGGGTCAGGCGCTCGCCGAGAAAGAGGCCGGCGAAGAAGATGGCCAGGATGGGCGTCAGGTTGCTGTAGACGCCGGTCTTGGAGCTGCCGACCTCCTTGACCGATACGTACCAGAGCACGAAACAGAGGAAGATGGCCACGAGACCGGCATAGGCGACCGCGCCCCATCCCTGCCAGGGGACGCGGGCCCATTCGACCCGGGCCAAGTCCCGGACGGCGAAGGGCAGATAGACCGCCGTGCCGCCGATGGTGCTCACCGCGGCCAGGTCGAAGGCCGAATTCCGGTCGAGAGCGGGCTTGGAAAAGACGGTGTACCCGGCCCAGCAGGCGTTGGCCAGCAGGATCAGGACGGCCCCGCGCCAGGCCTCCCAGGTGAAGACGAGGCCGCCGTTGGCGCCGGCGATGACGAGCAGGAAGCCGCCGAAGGAGATGGCGATCCCGGCCCAGGCCGCGGCCGAGAGGCGCTCCTGTCCGATCGCCGTGGCCAGCAGGGCGATGAAGATGGGACTGGTGCCCATGACGATCGAGGCCGTCGAGGCGTCCATGGCGCTGACGCCGTTGATGAAGAAGACCTGGTAGAAGGTGATTCCCAGCAGGCCGAGCGCGGCGGCCTTCCAACCGTCGCCCCGCCGCGCCAGCGCAAGCTTCCCCGGACGGACGAGGAGGACGCCGGCATAGGCGACCGCGGCCAGGGCCAGCCGGAGGGCGTTGAAGGCGTGGGGCGAGAGCGAGCGCAGGCCGATCTTGATGACCGACAGGTTGACGGCCCAGAGAAGGATGACCAGGAGGATGAGCAGGTCGGTCCGGCCCATCCGGGCCCCGTTCGGTTCTCTGGCCATGGTCTTCCTTGGGTGATTCGAGGGTGGGCGCGGTTCCGCCGGGCCGTCCCGCTCAGGTCCGCCGCGGCCGGGGATAGCGGGCCTCGACGACGGAGCTGAGGCCTCCCCGCGGATTGAACTCGCCGCGGACGATCGCGCTCGACGGCCGGCAGGCGCGGACGATGTCCTCGAGGACCCGGTTGACGACGTTTTCGTAGAAGATGCCCAGGTTGCGGTAGGCCAGGAAGTATTCCTTGAGCGATTTGAGCTCGAGGACGCGTCCGGCCGGGACGTAGCGCAGGACGATCCGGCCGAAGTCGGGCAGGCCCGTCTTGGGGCACACGGAGGTGAACTCGGGGAAGTCGATGGCGATCTCGTAGTCCGGGAACTGGTTGGGAAAGGTCTCGAGGGGCGGCAGCTTGGCGTCCAGGCCGGCCTTGGCCTCGCGCTCCGCGTATCCGGGCATCGTGGTCCTCACTGACTCCTTGGTGCGGGCTATGATACACGAAATCGAGCGGCCCGGCAATTCCAATGGGGTCGCCCATTAGAAGGCGATTGTCAAGAGAATAGACGCGGACACTGAAAGCCCTTTCCTAAGCATCGATTCTGCTTTACAATAGCCGGCGTGGTGACGCCAGGGAGCTCGAAGCGCCCG
>JAXDAV010000048.1:0-28462 GCA_034679465.1 Candidatus Aminicenantota bacterium
TGAGGAAGAACGTCTCCGGCTACCTTCGCGGCCGGCAACGCCAACCCCATATCGTGAGGAACTACTTCAAACACGAGAGCGTCCGATATGCCTCTTGAATGCAATCATTTTATCGCTCCCCGTAATATATCCAAAAGAATTAGGAAGATAATGAACAAACACCATATACTATTGAGTCTTGGCATCATTACTGGATTGAGTAGTACAGCTCTTGGAGGCTCTCTCTCCAAGAGTTTCCCCCCTCAGGTTCTTGAAGTGGAAATGAAACCAGAATTGTTATTCTCGATTGGATCTGACAGGCTCAATGAAGACTTTTTCGGACCGAAATACTTTGTTGTTGCTGATAATGGCACAATCTACATTCTCGATTCAGGGAATAGTCGAATTCAGTGTTTTTCTTCTACGGGCAAGTATCTATTCTCGTTTGGCAGGTATGGTCAGGGCCCAGGTGAACTTTCAAAAGATGCAGGGACACTCAAGATTCTAGAGGATGGGAATCTCTATCTGATTGATAAATCGCTTTTCAGAATTACTGTATTTTCAAAAAATGGGAAATATATAGCATCCTATAAAACAAGTTATCCCTATGATGATATAGCACTAAAAGATTCAATATATTATCTGAGCAACCTGATTCTTAGGGAAGGGCACAAGCCGATTTCTTTTACTCGTGATTTATCCAGGATCATTGAATCTTCAGGAAATATTGTCGAGCCAACTCCAGGAATCATAAAAACGGTTAAATCTTCCCCAGTTCCGGCGTTAATTGAGAACGAATTCACTTTTATGAAGATGACCAGCGTCACTGCAAATATGAAAGCTCATATTATATATTCACAACTCCAGCCCTATCATTTTATGGTATATGATGCCAAAGGGGATTTTATAACGGAGCGCCATAGTAAGGTCAGTTTCGATACTCATTTTCCGTTAAGTATAACTTTTAAGGGAGGGGCTGTTACCAAGCGTGTGACTGGGCCAGTTCCTATCATCTATGAACCTATTATAGTAAAAGATGATCATTTTTATATTCCGATAATGAGCCCCGACCGATCCGATCTATTCTTGGATTTGTACAATGCTAGTTATGATCTTCAAACCAGATATCGAATCCGGAATATATTCTTTGATCCTACTAAGCGTGTCGGCATTACCAATATATATATCGACAACGACCATAATATCTATTGTTTGGTCGTTTCGAGGGAGGATTTCCCGAAGTTCTTTAAATATCGACTTCAAATAGAGTGACCTGAGGATTGGGCAAGAACGCCGGCGGGTCCTCGGGGCGGGCCGACCAGGATGCTAACTCACTCCGGCGCCTTAAGAACGGCCAGCTCCGGATGAACCAGGCCGCCATCCATGAATGCGAGCGGCACCAACGATGATGTCTTGAGCTCCTGACCGTCGGCCGGGTCAGGCGCGATTCGTACTGGCGCTCCTCCGGACCGATCCGCCGGGAACGGGGCTGGGCCGGCTCATGAGTCCGCTTTGACCGGCGGCGGCTCGCGGCGGTCGTCCCGGATCAATCGGTCATGGTATTTCTCGATGAGGAAAATCGGCTTGTCGGCGACGTACGACAGCTCCCGGCTCAGCTGGCGGGCCGAAGTGACCACGTAGACCCGCTTGCCCCGGGAGCGAAGAAGGTCGACGGCCCGCTCGAAATCGCTGTCGCCGGAGAAAAGATAGGCCACGTCATAGTTGTTGACCGTGTTCAGCATGTCGAGGACGATCTCGGTATCGAGGTTGCCCTTCAGGATCCGCTCGCCGGTGTCCTCGTCGTAGAGGACCTTCACGGGGCGTCTGCGGACGATGTAGCCGGAGTAGGTCAGGTAGTCGAAGTAGCGGAGCTGGGCCGGATCGCGGTCGGAGAAGTCGGCGAGATAGTAATAGCCCGCGTAGAAGTGCCCGCCCGCCAGGAAGAACGTGCGGGCCTTGCCGTAATCCACGAAGTAGCCGGCGCGGCGGCAGGACCAGTCCATGTTGGCGCCGTCGACGAAGAAGGCGACCCGGTCGGACGGCATGATCACGCGGCGCGGATCGGGAGGGCCGTCGGGATCCGCTTCGGGCGGCTCCGGCACCCCGGAGACGTCGGGCGCGGTCGGGGCGAGGGAGGCGATGTCGGCGAGGGTCGGGCCGGTCGGGGGCGCGGGGGCGGGAGCGACAGCGGGCGCGGGACAGCCTGCCGCCGCGGCCTTCGCTCCGGCGGGCCCGGCCGACGCGAACGGGAGCGAGGCCTTGAGCATCTTGCCGAAGGACTCATCCATCAGCGGGTTGCCGGCGCAAGGCTTGACCAGAGTCGCCAGGGCGAAGGTATCGAAGTGCCGCAGGCGGACGCGCCAGCACTCGCCGTCCTGGACGCGGCCCATCTCGGCCCGCTCGAGAAGCACGGCCTTGCCTCCGGCGATCTTGGCCACGAGGCGGCCGTCGGCCTGTTCACGGAAGACCAGCTCGGTCTCGATGATGTCTTCGTCATTCCAGGCGTTGGACATGGATCCTCCCGGTCGCTATTTCAGCTCTTTGAGGCGGATGTTGCGGAACTCGACGGCGGCCCCGTGGCCCAGGAAGCCGATGTGCCCGGACCCGCGCCGGAGCCCCGGATGGGCGTTGCCGTCGATCGTGCCGCCGGCCGAGGCCTCGTCGAGGTCGGCCTCGACGACGGTCGCGCCGTTGACGACGACCCGGACCCGCCGGCCCTCGAGAGTCACCTCCTCGGTGTTCCACTCTCCGGGCGGCCGGAGGAACCCGCGGCGGGCCGGGACGACCCCGTAGACTGAGCCGTGATACTGGTAAGGCCGGAGCCCCCAATAGACGGGCGAGCCGTCCTCGAGGATCTGGATCTCCAGGCCGGCGTAGGCGGCGTCGCCCTCGAGCGGGGTCCGGACGCCCAGGCCGTTGTTGGCGGCCGGCGTCAGCTTGAACTCGAAGCGCAGGGTGAAGTCGGAGTATTCCTTGACCGTGTACAGGTTGCCACTGCCGCGCTCGGGGCGGATGACGATCTTGCCGTCCTCGGCGGCGTAGCCCTCGGTGTCCCCGGTCCAGCCGTCGAGCGTGCGGCCGTCGAAGAGCGCGACGAATCCCTCCGACGCTTCCTCCTCCGTCATCCGCGTCGCGGCCTCGTCGCGAGGGATCTCGCGGAGGAAGACGTTCTTGAAATAGAGCGGATGGCCGTGGGCCTGGAGCTCGATCTGGCCCGTGGGATAGATCGGCTTGTCCCTTTCCCAGTAGTTCTCGAGGGCCGTGCCGTCGACGACGAGCTTGTCGTTGAGATAGACGCTGACCCGCTCGCCGATCATGATGATCCGGAAGGAATTCCATTCGCCGACGGGCCGGTCCGCTTTCTCCAGGGGCGCGCTCTTGCCCTTCAGGTTGTTGTAAAGGCCGCCTGAGCCGACCGGGTTCGGACCGGGGTCCCAGATCTGGACCTGGGGCGAGCCCCGGAGATAGAGGCCGCTGTCGCCGCCCGGGCCGATCTTCCAGTCGACGAGGAGCTCGAAATCGCCGTAGTCGGACGCGGTGCAGAGGCTCTCGCCCCCGCCGTCGAAGACGAGGACGCCGTCGACCGCCTTCCAATGGGTCCGCATCCTGTCGTCGGCCGCGGACTGGGCCGCGGCGAGCTCCCCGGGGCCCATCTTGGCCCGGGCCGGGGGATCGGCCACGAGCCCCTTCCAGCCGCCGAGCGTGCGGCCGTCGAAGAGCGACACGAACCCTCCCTGGCGCAGACGGGCCCGGATGATCGAGTCGACTCGGGACTTCTCGGCCGGGTCCGCGGTCCGGTCCTCGACCCGCCGGAGGACGGAGTAGGCCTCGTGACCGGACAGCCAGAGCTCCCGGGGCCCCTGCTCCGAGGCCAGGTCGAGGAGGCCGGCCGCCGCCGTTTCGCCGAGGACGGGATGGTCCAGATGTCTGGCCAGCAGGCGGAGCGACTCGGGCTCGCGGACGGCCGCGACGCCGGCCAGGACAAGCTTCTTGTCGGCGTCGTCGAACGGCTGGGCCAGCAGGTCCTCGAGGTGAGCCAGCCTGCGCTGACCCGTCATGTTCGCCCGGCCCAAAAGCCGGACGTAGCCCTCGATGGCCAGGAGGCGATGGCGCTTGCTCCCCGTCGTCACGGCGACGCGGCGGAGCTCGTCGGCGGCCTGACCGTCGGGCCACCGGGACAGGGCGTAAACGGCGGCGGTCTGGACCTGGGAGTCCGCGCTCGAGGTCTCCGCGGACGCGGCCCGCAGGGCCCTTATCCCTCCGACCATGGGCAGGACGCGGAGGACCGCGGCCTTGCGGGCGGCCGGGGCGCCTTCGAGGAGAGCGACCAGGGCCCCGCCCCGCCGTCCGGGATCGGGGTCCCGACGAGCCGCCGCCGCGACGGCGTCCTGGAGCCGCAGGATGTCGTCGCTGTCCGAGGCCGGCTCGAGCATGTCCAGGAGGCGGGGGAGGTCCCCTTCGCCGGCCAGCTTGGCCAGGGCGCCCAGCGCCGCGGCCCTGGTCGCGGGATTGGCGTCGCCGGCCAGGGCGAAGACGCGCCCGATCTCGTCCCGGGCCCCCTTTTCGCCGAGGAGGTCGATGAGCGCCGCCTTGCCCGGGTGGGGGGTCGCCTCGACGAGGCGGACGGCCTCGGGGATGACCCGCCGGCCGTCGAAGCCGAGCAGGGCCGACTTCAAGACCGCGACCTCCGCCTCGCCGGCCGCGCCGATGAGGGCGAGGAGATCGGGCATCACGGCCTCGCCTCCGAGCCGGTCCGCGGCGGGGATGGCGGCCAGGCGGACGGTCCCGTCGGGGCTCCGGATGCTCTCGCGGACGAACGGCAGGGCCGTCGCGTCGCCGCGGCGGCCGAGCATGGCGACGATCGCGGCCCGGAGCTCCGGGTCCGAGCCCGCGGCCTTGGCGGCCCATGCGGACGTCGCGGCGCTCCCGCCGAGCGGGGTCGCCAGCTCGAGAGCGGCGCCGCGCAGGTCCGGAACGGGGCTCGCCGCGGCCGTGAGGAGGTCGGGCAGGGCCTTGTCCCCGAGCGCCGAGACGACGAGCGCCAGCGCTTCCGCGGCCACGTGGCCCTCCGCGGGGCCGTCGTAGGCGCCGAGGATCGATCTCGCCGCGGCCAGGGACGCCGAGGTCTTGCCGGCCTCCGCGAGCCTGCGGGCGAAGAGCAGATAGAGGGCGGGCGCCTCCTTCCTTTCCTCGCGCGGGGCGACGACCCCGACCTGCGCGAGCGCGCGGTCGGCGGCCGGGTCGCCGATATTCGCCAGGGCGGCGCGGGCGGCGCGCCGGAGCGGGCCGTCCCCGCCCTGGGCCAGGCTGAGGAGCTTCTTCACGGCCTCGGGACTCCGCATCTCCCCGAGCGCGCTCACGATCGGGAGCCGGGCGGCCGGCGGGGCCGTCTCAAGCGCCTTCAGGAGGAGCCTGGCCGCTTCGCGGCCTCCGATCGTCCGGAGCGCCGCGGCGGCCGGGCCGGCCAGGGACTCGTCTCCGAGATGGGCGGCGAGGGGGGCGACGGCCTCCGCCTTTCCGGCCAGCCGGACCTGATCGATGAGAAAGGCCGCGACGTCCCTGTCCGGTTTCACGGCCAGGGCGCCGAGCGCCGCCCTGGTGAAGAGGAGCCGCTCGGTCTCCCGGCCCGGGCCGGTCACATAGACGGCCAGGCCGTTTGCGGCGAAGCGGGCCTTGGCGTCGTTCCCCGCGCCGGCCGGAAGCACCCGGGCGAAGGTCTCGGCCAGGGCGGCCGGGCCGAGGCCGACGAGCTCGGCGCAGAGGGCGTCGCGCGCGGCGGCGCTCGCGGCGGGGAAGCGGTCGATCGTCGCGGCCACCCGTGTCCTGAGGTCCGGGGCGGCCGCGGCCAGGGCCTTTTGCCGGGCCGGGAGGAGCGGGACGGCGAGGACCGCGAGGGCCGCCGCCAAGGTCAGGGCTCTTTTCATCGCTTCCCTCCTCCCGTCCGTCTCAGAGGCGCCACGGGGCCCTCAGGGGCTGGCTCGCGAGCCGGTTGGCGGCCTCGTCGCCGGGGAAGATCTCGCGCTCCGGGTCGAAGCGCAGGGGCCGGCCGAGCTGAACGGCGATCTTGGCCAGATTGACGATCGTGCAGGAGCGGTGGCCGTTCGTCTCGTTCAGGGCGAAGCGGGTCCTCGTCCGGACGGCCTCGGCGAAGTCGGTGAGCTGGGGCGCGGGGTCGGGGAGGGAGGCCAGCCTGTCCCTGAGGTTCGGGATGTCGGATTCGAAGCCGCGGTAGAGTTTGCCCTTCGGGCCTTCGAGGAAGGGAGCCGACTTGTCCCGGTCCTCGCCGTCGAGGACGATGGCGCAGCCGTCGGCATACTTCATCTCGATCCGCCGCCAGGCGCCGCACGCGTCCGGATGCTGCTGCGGGCAATCGGCGGCGACCTCGACCGGGCTCGTGCCGTCCTTGTCGAGGATGTACTGGACGGGGTCGAGATAGTGCATGCCCATGTCCCCGAGCCCGCCGCCGTCGTAGTCCCAATAGCCGCGGAAGGTGCCGTGGACGCGGTGGGGGTGGTAGGGCTTCCAGGGCGCGGGGCCGAGCCAGAAGTCGTAGTCGAGCTCCGGCGGAACGGGCTCGGGCCTGGCGTAGGTCAGGCCGGTCCAGTAGAACTTCCAGTCGAAGCCCGTGGTCGCGCTGACGGTCGCTTTGATCGGCCAGCCCAGGAGCCCGTTCTGGACGACCTTCTTGATCGGTCGGACGTCCGTCCCGAAGCCGTAGAAGCGGTCGGCGAAGCGGAACCAGGTGTTGACGCGGAAGATCCGGCCCGTGCGCCGGACGGCGTCGACGACGGCCCGGCCCTCGGCGATCGTCCGGGTCAGGGGCTTCTCGCACCAGACGTCCTTGCCCGCCTCGGCCGCGGCGATCGAGATCAGGGCGTGCCAGTGGGGCGGCGTGGCGACGTGGACGATGTCGATGTCGGGCCGGGCCAGGACCTCGCGGAAGTCGGTGTAGCCTTGGACCCCCGGGCCGGCGATCTCCAGGGCCGCGGCGAGATGGCCCCGGTCGACGTCGCAGACGGCCCGCAGGACGGAGCCCGGATAGTCGAGGTGGACCCGGCCCATGCCGCCGACGCCGATGACCGCCTTGGTCAGCGTGTCGCTCGGGGCGGTGAAGCCTTGGCCGCCGAGGACGCGGCGGGGCACGATGACCAGCGAGGCGGCCGCGGCCGCGCCCGCGCGGAGGAAGCGGCGGCGGGAGATCGGTCGGGATTTCGACATGGGACGGTCCTTCCGGGCGGACATTGCGGACATTATATTACAATAGGCCGGAAGATTCCGGTACCGTGAAAGTCTAAAGAAGTGTATGAAACCCCACCCCGCGAGGAGGTCCCCGTGCGCTCATCCATGATCAGGACCCTTCGGCCGGCGGCCGTCCTGCCGGCCCTCGTCGTCCTTGGGTTCGCCCTGGCCGCGGGCCCGGCCCCGGCCCAGGAACCGCTGAAGTATCACGATCAGGCCGGCCTCACCAAGGCCCTACAAGGCCTGGCCGCGGCCCACAAGTCGGTGACCCGTCTCGAATCGATCGGCAAGTCGGGAGAGGGCCGCGATATCTGGGCCCTCAGGATCGCCGGCGCCGGCCCCGTGGCCCCGGACGAGCGGCCGGCCCTGCTCATCGTGGCCGGACTCGAGGGCGACCACCTGGCCGGGAGCGAGATCGCCCTGGCCGCGGCCTCCGACCTGCTGACAAAGGCGGGTTCGGACCCCGCGGTCAGGGAGCGCCTCGCCGGCGCGACGGTCTACCTTGTCCCGAGGGTCAATCCCGATGGCGCCGCGGGCTATTTCGCCCCGGTCAAGGCGGGCCGGCGGACCAACGCCGCGCCGCGCGACGACGACAACGACGGCCGCCTCGACGAGGACGGCCCCGAGGACCTCAACGGCGACGGCCTGATCACGGTCATGCGCGTGAAGACGCCGGGCGGCGAATACATGATCGACCCGGACGAGCCCCGGCTCATGAAGCGGGCCGACCCGAAAAAAGGCGAATCCGGCGCCTACCGGCTCTTCCTCGAGGGCCGGGACAACGACGGCGACGGCTTCATCAACGAAGACCCGCCGGGCGGCGTGGACATCAACCGCAACTTCGCCCACGACTATCCCTACAACAAGCCCGAGGCCGGACCGCACATGATCAGCGAGGCCGAGTCGCAGGCCCTGATGGACTGGGTCCTGGCGCACCGGAACATCGCCGCGGTCCTGGCCTTCGGCGAGAGCGACAACCTGATCGTCCCGCCGACGAGCGCCGGCCGTCTCGGGCCGGCCCGCGAGCTCGACCTCGTCCGCTTCGCCGAGGCCTCCGCGGCCGGGGCCCGGACGTCGGGCTTCATCCAGACCGGCGGGGCCATGGGCGGCCGGGGCGGCCGCTTCATGGGCGAGTTCTCGATCGACATGCTCCTGGGCGGCGGGGGCGCGAGGCCGGGCGCCCGCCAGGACTCCTCGCCCCGCCGGCTGATGCCCGACCGCAAGCCGGCGACCACGATCGCGGCGGCCGACTACGACTATTTCAAGGCCGTCTCGGACAAGTACGTCGAGCTGACCGGCCTCCGCCAGCCGCTCTTCGTGCGCGAGCCGCAGGGCGCTTTCTTCCAGTACGGCTACTTCCAGTTCGGCGTGCCGTCCTTCTCGACCCCGGGGTTCGGCCTGACGACGGTCGAGCCGTCCCCCGGCCCGCGCCGGATGGGCCAGGCGCCCCCGGGAGCGGGCGAGGGCAGTCCGCCAGGCCAGGGCGGCCAGGCGCCGCGGCCCGCCCCCGGCGGCGGCGCCGGCTCGACGGTCGTCATCCCGGTCGGCGGCCAGGACTTCATCCAGGCGTTCCAGTCCGGCGGCGCCTTCCGCTTCGGCCAGGCCCCGACGGGCGCGTCCGCCGAGGCCGCGCCCCTGACGCCCGGCATCGACAAGCAGGTCCTCAAGTGGATGGACGCCGAGAAGATCGACGGCTTCGTCCCCTGGACGGCCGTCAGGCATCCCGAGCTCGGCGAGGTCGAGATCGGCGGCTTCAAGCCCTACGCGGTCACCAATCCGCCGCCCGCGAAGCTGGTCGGCCTGGGGGCCTCCCATGCCGAGTTCGCCCTGCACCTCGTCTCGCTCTTCCCGCGCGTCCGGGTCGCCGGCTTCGAGGCCGTGGGCCACGGCGGCGGCCTCTTCCGGCTCAAGGCCGAGGTCGAGAACGCCGGCTTCTGGCCGACGGCCCTCGCCCACGGCGTGACGGCGCGCGCGGTCAAGCCGACCATGATCCAGCTCGGCGTCGACCCGGGCGCGATCATCTCCGGCAGTGCCAAGACGAGCTTCCTCCCGACGCTCGCCGGCTCGGGCGGCCGGGCCGCGTACGAATGGCTCATCAAGGGCAAGACCGGGGAGACGGTTGAGCTCCTGGTCCGATCGCAGAAAGGCGGGTCGGCGACGGCCCGGGTCACCCTGAAGTGACGAGGAGGACGACGATGAGAAAACAGCACATCCTGACGGTCGTCCTGGCCGCCGCGGCCGTCCTGGCCCTGGCGGCCCCGCACGCCTCGGCCCAGAAGGCCTCGGACCCCCCGTTCAAGGTCAAGATCGACTGGAACCGCTGGCGCGACGTCGACGAGCTCTACGCCGACATGAAGCGGCTCCAGGCCGCCTTCCCCAAGTTCCTCAAGCTCGAGTCGATCGGCCGGAGCGCCCGCGGCCGCGACCTCATGCTCATGACCATCAACAACCCCGCGACCGGGCCCGAGACGGGCAAGGCCGCGATGTACATCGAGGCCAACATCCACGGCAACGAGATCCAGGGCGGGGAGGTCTGCCTCTACACGATCTGGTACCTCATGGAGAACTACGGCCGCATCGCCGACGTCACCCGGCTCGTCGACGAGCGCGTCTTCTACATCGCGCCGACGGTCAACCCCGACGGCCGGCAGTACTTCATGGAGGGCCCTGGCGGGAACGCCCGGTCGGGGCACGTCCCGGTCGACGACGACAACGACGGCCTCTTCGACGAGGACGGGCCCGAGGACATCAACGGCAACGGCATCGTCGAGCAGATCCGCAAGCACGTCCCCGGCCGGGGCAACTTCCGCGTCAGCCGGGCCAATCCGCTGGTCCTCGAGCCCGTGCCCTTCGGCGAGACGGGCGACTGGATCCTGCTCGGCCAGGAGGGCATCGACAACGACGGCGACGGCCTGGTCAACGAGGACGGCCCGGGGAGTTACGATCCGAATCGGAACTGGGGCAGTGACTGGCAGCCCAACTACATCCAGGGCGGGGCCATGGACTATCCATTCCAACTGCCCGAGGCCAAGGCGGTCAACGACTTCCTCATGGCCCACCCCAACATCGCCGGCGTCCAGACCTATCATAACAGCGGCGGCATGATCCTGCGCGGGCCGGGCGCCGAATCGACGGGGGAGTATCCCTTGCCCGACGTCCGGGCCTACGACGAGCTCGGGCGGAACGGCGAGCGCATCCTGCCCTTCTACCGCTATCTCGTCATCTGGAGCGGGCTCTACACCGTGCACGGCGGGGTCATCGACTGGACCAACGACGGCCTGGGCATCCTTTCGTTCTCGAACGAGCTCTGGAGCGGCGAGCAGTACTTCACCAGCCCGGCGCTCAAGGAGGAACAGCGGTCCGATCCCGCCAGCCCCATCGCCCCGAACCTGTCGCGGTACTTCTTCGACAAGTACCTCGAGTTCGGCGACGAGTACGTCGAATGGACGCCGTTCGACCACCCGCAGTTCGGCCGGGTCGAGATGGGCGGCGTGTGGAAGAAATACCAGGGCCGCATCCCGCCGCGGTTCATGAACGAGGAGCTCTGCCACCGCAACATGGCCTTCTCCCTGTACCAGGCCGACGAGATGCCGCTCATCCGCATGGGCGAGACCGAGGTCGAGAGGATCGGCGGCGACGTCTATCGCGTCTTCGTCGATATCACCAACCCCAAGGTCGTGCCCACGGTCCTGGCCAAGGCGGCCCAGACGGGGGTCGTCCGGCCGGACCTGCTCCTCGTGGACGGGAAGTCCGTCGAGGTCGTCGCGGCCGGCTTCATCGACAACAAGGCCGTCTACAAGGCCAACCCCTCGGTGACGCCGCTCGTCGACCAGAAGGACCTGAAGCGGATCCTCGTCCGCAACGGGCATCCGGGCAAGACGATCCGGACGGCGATGCTCCTCGTCAAGGGGTCAGGCCCGATGACGGTGACCTATGACAGCGTCAAGGGAGGAAAAGCGAGCAAGACCGTCACCCTGAAATGATTCTCTCTTCGGCTTGGCGCCGCCTCGAGAGGATTCCCGGAAGGCGACCGGTCTCTCACCCTGACGAAGGCTTGTCGGCCCGGTCCCGGAGGTAGGCCCTGTACTCGGCCGGCGTGTTGATGTTCCTGTACCAGGCGCCGTCCCGGATGGGAACGTATCTCACTCGGCACCGGGGATGGAAAAGGACGGCCTTCGTCTTTCCCTGGTCGAGCTGTTCTTCGATCAGCGGGACGACGCTCCTCCGATACAGGGCCAGCAGGGCGTTCGCTTTGCCCTCGCGGTCCACCGACGCCACCACGTCGTGGTGGCCCGCCTGGGAGAGCATCTCGGCGATGAAGCCGGGGTCGACCTCCGGGATATCGCAGGCGACGACGAGATTGAGGTCCGAGTCCGACGCCTTCAGCCCGGCGCAGATGCCCCCGAGCGGCCCCTGTCCGGGCCGCTCGTCATAGACGACCCTGACCCCGGCGGGAAGGGCCCGCTTCAGCTCCTCATGTCGGTCCCGGTCATTCAGGCTGACGATGACGGCCCTCGAAAGGGGGACCAGGCTCCGGACGAGCGAGCGGATCATCGGCCGGCCGTCGATCGGCAGAAGGGCCTTGTCTCGCCCCATTCGCCGGCTGGTCCCGCCGGCCAGGACGATGGACGCGAGACAGGAGACGTCCATCCCTTCGTCTAGGCCGGCCTGTCGGCCGGGCGCCGGTACAGCCACCAATTGAGGAAGCCGACGAAGAAGGCCCCGCCGACGATGTTGCCGAGCGTCACCGGCAGGAGGTTCCGGAGGAGGAACTGCCCGACGCTCACCCCGGCGCCGTGGAGCATCCCGTTGGGGATGAAGAACATGTTGGCGACGCTGTGCTCGAAGCCCAGGCCGACGAAGGCCATGATGGGGAACCAGACGGCCAGGATCTTGCCGCCGATGTCCTCGGCCGCGCCGGCCATCCAGACGGCCAGGCAGACGAGCCAATTACAGCCGACTCCGCTCCAGAACGCGGCCATGAAGGAGAGACCTGTCTTCTCCACGGCCATGGCCCGGACGGCCCCGAGATAGGGCTCGCCCGCGCAGAGGCCCGTGAGGTAGGCCAGCGCGTAGGCCACGAACAGCCCGCCCGCGAAATTGCCCAGGTAGGACAGCGTCCAGTTCCGGGCCAGGCCCCGGACCGGCGCGCGGCCGGAGAGCACCCCCGGCATGACGATGGCCGTGTTGCCCGTGAAGAGCTCGGCCCCGGCGACGACCACGAACATCAGCCCGACGGGGAAGACCGCGGCGAACAGGAGCCGGCCGAGGCCGTTGAAGACGACGCCGCCCACGATCGCGGGCGCGACGCCCTTGCCGATCATGACGGCCAGCAGGCCCCCCAGGCCGATATAGGCCCCGGCCAGGAAGCTGGAGACGAGGAGCTTCGGCCAGGGCAGGCTCGTCTTGACGGCGCAGGCCGTCCCCATGGTCTCGACGACGTCCGCGGGCGACTTGAAGCCCATCAGAACAGGCCCTTGACCTTGCCCGTCTCGAGGTCGAGGTCGACGTCGTAGTAGACCGGCCGGGTCGGCAGGCCGGGCATCGTCCGCATGTCGCCGCAGAGCGGGTAGAGGAAGCCCGCGCCGACGCTGGCCCGGATGTCGCGGACCGGGAGCCGGAAGCCCCGCGGGACCCCCTTCAGGGCCGGGTCGTGGCTCAGGCTGAGGTGGGTCTTGGCCATGCAGATGGGCAGATTGTCGAAGCCCAGGCGCGTGTAGAGGGCGACCTTGGCCTCGGCCTCCGGCGTGTAATCGACGCCGTCGGCGCCGTAGATCTCCGTGGCGATCGTCTCGATCTTCCTCTTGATGTCCCACTCCAGGGGATAGAGGAACTTGAAGCTCGAGGGCTTCTCGCAGGCGGCCATGACCGTCCGGGCCAGGGCGACGGCGCCGGCCCCCCCGTCCGACCAGTGGGTGGAGGGAACGGCGTCCTCGGCCCCGGCCTCGACCGCGGCCCTGCGGATGACCTCGATCTCGGCGTCGGTGTCGGCCGTGAACCGGTTGACGGCCACGACCACGGGCACGCCGAACCGCAGGGCGTTCCTGATGTGAGCGGCCAGGTTGGGCAGGCCCCTGGTCAGGAGGTCGATGTTCTCGTCCGTGTATTCGGGCGCCAGGGGCTTGCCGGCCACGACCTTGGGGCCGCCGCCGTGCATCTTCAGGGCCCGGACCGTGGCCACGATGACGACACAGCTCGGGACGAGCCCGCTGGCCCGGCACTTGATGTTCATGAACTTTTCCATGCCGCAGTCGGCCCCGAAGCCGGACTCCGTGACCACGTAGCCGTCCGGGCCCACCAGGCGGAGGGCGATCTGGTCGGCGATGATCGAGGAGTTGCCGTGGGCGATGTTGGCGAAGGGCCCGGCGTGGACGATGGCCGGCGTGTTCTCGACCGTCTGCATGAGGTTGGGCATGATGGCGTCCTTCATCAGGACGGTCAGGGCGCCGGCGACGCCGAGGTCGTCGGCCGTGACGGCCTCGCCCGCCCGGCTGGTGCCGACGACGATCCGCCCCAGCCGCTCGCGCATGTCGGCCAGCCCCGTCGTCAGGGCCAGGATGGCCATGATCTCCGAGGCGACGGAGATGTCGAAGCCGGTCTCGCGGACCAGGCCCTTCTCCTCCGGCCCCAGGCCGATCTTGACGACGCGGAGGAAGCGGTCGCTGATGTCGATGACCCGGTTCCAGGTGACGCTGGCCGGATCGATGTCGAGGCGGAACATGCGCCGCTTCTCCTCGGCGGTCAGGTCGGCCGGGTCGGTCTTGCCGATGCCGAGCTTCTTGAGCCGGCGGAGCATGATCGGCGAGAAGCGCCGCTCGCCCTTCTTGTTGGCCGGGCAGAAGGCGTTGAAGAGCTTCTCGTCGTCCTGGCTCGACTCGTGGAGGATGCGCACGTCGATGGCCGCGGCCAGGAGGTCATGGGAGGCCGTGACGGCGTGGATGTCCCCGGTCAGGTGGAGGTTGAAGTCCTCCATGGGCACGACCTGGGAATAGCCGCCCCCGGCGGCCCCGCCCTTGATGCCGAACGTGGGGCCCATGCTGGGCTGGCGGACGACGGTCATGACCTTCCGGCCGAGGTGGGCGCCGAGGGCCTGGCAGAGGCCGACCGTCGTCGTCGTCTTGCCTTCGCCGAGGGGCGTCGGGGTGATGGCCGTGACGTCCACGTAGCGGCCCAGGGGGCGGTCCCCCAGCCGGTCGAGGACGTCGAGGTGGATTTTGGCCTTGTGCTTGCCGTAGAGGTCGAGGTCGTCCTCGGTCAGGCCGAGACCGGCCGCCACCTGGACGGCGGGCAGGAGCTCGGCGGCCTGGGCGATGTCGATGTCGCTCGGAACGGGCCTTACGGGCTTGATGGACATGGCGCGGGCCTCCTTTTCGAGAGGATCTTGGTCCGGAAAGGTATCCTAAGCAAAAGGCCGGGGAGAAAGCAAGCCCCCTTCTTCTACATGCTGATGGAGATCGACCGGCCCCCGTTCCCGAACCGGGGATTGACGACGTTGCTGCGGGTCGAGCCGAACGAGAAGTTGAACCCGGCCGAAACGGAGTAGTTGTAGCCCGTGGCCAGCTGTCTCTGGCGGAGGAGGATCTCCTCGTAGGACGCCCCGCCGGCCGGCAGGGCCAGCTGGTCGCGGATCCGGGCGTAGCTCCCGTCGATCTCGAAGCTCAATCCCCGCCAGATGCGGAACTCCAGCGCCCCGTTGAGCTCGAGGCGGTTGAACCGGGCCCTGTGGAAGAAGTGCGAGCCCTGGAGCGCGACCGAGGCCTTGCCCCAGGGCCGGACGACCTCGTAGGCGACGCTCAGCGCTTCCTGGAGCAGGCTCTCGGCCGTCTTGAAATAGACGGTCTCCTCGAGATAGCGGACCCGGCTGAAGCCGAGGCGGTAGAGGATCCGGAGCTGGCGCCTGGTCGATTCGGAATAGGGGAAGACGTCGTATTCGACGGCCGGGGCGGCGGTCAGGCTGAGCTCCAGATTGGAGAAGGTGGAGGACTCGGCCTCGATGTGGCCCCCGATCGACCAGTGCTCGCCGAGGCTCTTGACCACCAGCGCCGAGCCGCCGTAGCCGTGGGTCGCGCTCTCGTAGACGCTCCCGTCGCCGAGGTCGAACCAGTAGTCGCTCCAGTTCCCGTAGACGGAGGTCCGGACCTTGATCTCCGGCGTCGTCCGGTTGGCCGAGACCGAGGCGTAGTACGAGCCGCTCCGGTATTGCGTCTCGCCCGAAAGGAAGGCGTTGCCGCCGAGGCTGAAGACCCAGTTGTTCCATTTGTCGTCGACCGAGGTCGGCTTGGCCTGGTCGAGGAAACGGACCGAGAGGTCCTTGGCCAGAGGGGTCTTGGCCGCGTAGCGCAGAAGGCCGATCCGGATCTGGGCGGCGATGCCCTTGCGGACGTCCTCCGGCTTCTCGTCGGGGGCGGGGGCGTAGCCGAGCCTGTTGTCCAGGCCCAGATGCTCCTTGAGGCCCGTGAACGCGATGGCGAAACCCGTCGCCGGCGGGGCCGCGGGGCCGACCGTGACCTGAACCTGGGCGGCCTCGAGCGAGGCGACGAGCTCGACGAAGGCGATCTCGGCCCGGAGGGCCTCGATGTCGGCGCCGGGCCAATCGAGGAAGACCCGGAGCAGGGCCTGGGGCGGCGGGCCGGCCGGCGGCGGGACCTGGGCCGCGCCCGGCACGGCCGGGACGAGGAGCGCGGCCGCGGCGAGGAGGGCCGCGGCCCGGAGTCGGCGCGGGGTCATGATGGTCATGGGGCTCTCCGGCGTCCTATTGGATGCTGATGCTCAAGCCGCCGCCGCCGGTCGACCCGAAGCGGGGATTGATGACGTTGGTGAAGATGGAGCCGAACTGGAACTGGAAGCCGACGGCCAGGAAATGATTGCTGGTCATGGGCAGCTCCCGGAGCCGGAGAAGGAGCTCCTCGTAAGTCGGCTCGCGGCCGAGGAGCGACCTCTGCCAGTCGTGATACCAGGAGTAGCCGCCGAGCACGTAGACGGACAGGCCCCTGTAGAGCCGAAGGTTGACGATGCCGAAGGTGTCGACGCGATACTGGGCCAGGTCGCGGAGGTAGTTCGAGCCCTCGGCGCTGACGCTGATCGTCCCGAACTTCTCGCGCAGGTCGAGGGTCAGCGAGAGCTCCTGCTTGAGAAGCGTTTCCCGGAGCCGGCCGAAGATCGTCGATTCCCGGTACCGGACGGGGTTCAGGGCCAGGGCGTAAAGGGCCCGAAGCTGGCGCCGAGTCGATTGCGAGTAGGGGAAGAAGTTGTATTCGACGGCGGGAGCGATCTTCAGGCCGAGGTCGATGTTGCTGTAGAGAGAGGACGAGACGCCGAAGGAGACGCCGGCCGACCAGTGCTCGCCCAGGCTCTTGACGAAGAGGCCGTCGGCCTGCCGGCTCGAAGACGTCCCGGTGATGGTCTCCCCGTCGATGACGTACCGTTGCTTCGAGCGATCGACGGACAGGCCGAGCCGGACCTTCGATCCCGGGGTGACGCGATTGGCCGAGAACGAGCCGTAGCCCGAGTGGCTCCGATAGCTCTCCTCGCCCGAAAGGTAGGCGTCCCCGGACAGGCTGAAGACCCAGGAATCCCAGCGGTCGCGACCGGTCCGGGCCGCCTCCGGCTTGGCGTAATCGACGGCGATGCGGCAGGCGATCGGCGTCCGGCCGACATAGCTCATGAGGCCGAGCTTCAGGGCCTTGACCAGGCCGCGCCGGATCTCGTCCTCGGTGTCGGTCTTGGCGGTGAAGTGCTTCTGGACGTCGCGGAGGTCCTGGCACTCGTTCTGCCCGATGAAGGTCAGGGTGTATTCGCGGCCGCCGCCGCCCGTCGCCTGGGTCGTGATGAGGACGTGGACCTGGGCCTCGAGGCGGTCCCGGACGTAGTTGACGAAGGTGATCTCGGTCTTGATGTAGTCGAGGTCGCAGCTGTCGCAGTCGAGGAAGACCTTGATGGCCGTCTTCTTCAGCTCGTCGACGTCCGCGGTCACGGTCTGGCCGAAGGCCGGACGGCCTCCGGCCGGGCCCAGGGCGAGGAGGGCGGCGAGGACGAGCGCGCCCAAGGCTCCGGGGGGCTTTCGCATGCACGATCTCCTTCTAACCCTATACGCTCGGCTGCAAAGAAAGGTTACGGCCTCAAAAGAAATAATAGGCGGCCAGGAGGAGGCGAAGGTTGCCGACGAACCGGGCGCCGCGGACCTTGCCGTACAGGTCGGGCGCGCCGTAGGAGGCCGCGGTCAGCTCGACCTCGCCGGCGAAGCGGAGCGGGCCGGTGCTGTAGACGAGCCGGGGCGAGAGGCGGCAGAGCTCGTCGATATCGAGGCTGCGGGCGTAGCCGGCCCCGTCGATCGGGCGCGGCGAGCCCAGGTTCCGGGCGTACCCGGCGAAGAGCCCCGCCTGCCACGGCGCGCCGGCGGTCATGACCTCGGTCCACGCGGAGACCGTGGCGAGCGGAGTGTAGGCCAAGACCTCCCGGACCGGATCGACGGTGCCGCGGACGGCGTAGCCGCCGAGCATGGTCAGGTGATGGAGGTTCTGGCCCCAGACCGCCTCCGCCTTCCACGTCCAGCGGGGCCCGCGCCGCTTGAAATAGGCCATGGCCGCGAGGCCCGTCAGGGACTCCCGGGTCTCGTAGCCGGCGGCGGTCATGATGCGCGGCGCGATCTTCATCAGGTCGGCGCCGAGGCCGGCCACGGTCTCGGTCTTGCGGGCCGCGTCAGTCGCCGCGTACTGGAGCTTGAGGTTGATCTCGGGCCGGGCGGCGTTGCGGAGATAGGCGGAGCTCGGGCCGTCCGGCCCGGGGCTGACGAAGTCGCGCTGGGCCAGGGCCGTCGCGGCCAGGCTCACGCCTCCGCCGAGCGCCCGGGTGAACCGCACCTGCGGGCTGCGGTTGAAGGGCTGGAAGGGCGCGCCGGTGTTGAACGAGACGACGTCGGGAAAATCCTCGGTGACGAACATCGGGTGCCAGAACTGGCCGACCAGGAGCTCGGAGCGCGGCCAGCTGAGCTTGAGATAGCCGTGGCGGAGGCGGAAGCCGTTGAGGTCGGCGTCCGAGGCGCCGAAGAACTCGGCCTCGAGGTAGGCCGACGTCTTCGCGCCGAGAGCGTCCGGGCCGGAGATCCTGCCGGCGAAACGCGTCTGGATCGAGAGCATGTGGAGGCTGGCGCGGCCGTTGACGTCGCCTCCGTCGGGGCCCGGCTGGGGGCCCTTGGGATAGAGGAGAAAATGCCCCTCCCGGATGCTCGTCGTCTGCCGCGTGTCGTAGAAGATGTCGGTCTTGACGAAGCCCGACAGGGAGAGGCCGAAGACGGGCGGAGCCTTGTCGTCCTGGGCCGCGGCCGGCGGCGCGGGCAGGGCCGCCGCGAGGGCGAGCCCGAGAACAACGGTCGCGAGGCGCGGCTCTCTCATTTCACTCTCCCTGGGGGCGGGCCGGCGCGCCGCCGCGCCGGGGCCGGCCGTTCGAGGTCCTTCGAGACCTCGACGAGCGAGCTCTCGAGGTCGTTGACGATGCGGAACCCCCGCTTCTCGAAGACGGCGATCATCCGCGGGTTGTCCGTCGTGGTGATGGCCGTGACCGTGCGCACGCCCCAGTCCTTGGCGATGCCCAGGCAGTGGTCCGTCATCAGGCCGCCGAGGCCCCTGTCCTGCCAGGCGTCCTGGACGAGGACGGCGTACTCGGCCGTGGTCCGGCCCGGCTCGGCGATGAGACGGCCCACGCCGACGAACCTGCGGTCCGGGCCCTCGCCGGTCTCGGCGACGAGGGCCAGCTCCCGGTCGTAGTCGATGTAGCAATAGCGGCTGGCCACCTCGTGCGACTGCCAGAAGAAGAAATAGCGGAAGCGGGAGTAGATCGACTCCCGCGAACAGCTGGCCAGCAGGGCCAGCCACAGGGGCTCGTCCTCGGGCCTGATCGGGCGCAGGGTCACGGCCGTTCCGTCCCGCAGGCGCGCCGGACGGACGAACTCCTCGGGATAGGGCCGCAGGGACAGGTGGGCGTAGGGGCGCTTCGGGTCCTCGGCCGCGCTCCGGTCGCCGAGGACCCGGGCGTCGAGCGCGGTGACGCCCTCGGCGGTGACGAGCAGGGGGTTGATGTCGAGCTCGGCCACCTCCGGGAAGTCGGCGGCCAGGTAGGAGAGGCGCACCAGGGCCTCGACGAGCTTGTCGACGGCCGCGGCGGGACGGCCGCGATAGCCGTGGAGGAGCGGCCGCATGCGCAGGCCGTCGAGCATGCGCCGGGCCAGGCGCTCGTTGAGCGGCGGGAAGCCGATCGTCCGGTCGCCGTAGATCTCGGCCGCCGTCCCGCCCATCCCGGCCATGACCACGGTGCCGAAGGTCGCGTCCTTCTTGACGCCCAGGATCATCTCGATCCCGTCCCCGGCCTCGATCATCTTCTGGACGGTGACGCCGGAGAGGCGGGCCGCGGGGGCCTTCCGGGCCACGGTCTCCATCATGGCGGCGAAGGCGTCCCGGACCGCCGCGGCGTCGACGAGGTCGAGGGCGACGCCGCCGACGTCGGTCTTGTGGGTGATGTCGGGCGACAGGACCTTGAGCACGACCGGATAGCCGGCCGCGTCCGCGGCCCGGACGGCTTCTTCGGCCGTGGCCGCCGCGACCGGGCCGGTGACGGGGATGCCGTAGGAGGCCAGGAGCTCCTTGGACAGGGCCTCGGAGAGCGGCCCGTCGGTCGCCCGGAGGAGGCCGGCGAACCTGGCGCGCAGGTCCCTGCGGTCGACGGGGAAGTCGACGGGGATGTCCCTGGGCGTTTCATAGAGGATCTCGAGATTGCGGGCGTAGGAGACCAGGGTCATGAAGGCGCGGACGGCCTGCTCGGGCGTCGGATAGGTCGGGATGCCGGCCTCGTTGAGGAGACCGGTTCCTTCCCGCATCGCGGCCCCGCCGAGCCAGGCGGCCAGGACGGGCTTGGCCGTCGCGGCCGCCTGGGCGCAGACCTCGCGGGCCACGGCCGTGGGATTGGTCATGGCCTGCGGCGTGATGATGACGAGGAGGGCGTCGACGGCCGGGTCCCGGAGCACGATCTGGGCCGCCTTGGCCACGAGCTTGGACTTGGCGTCGCCCAGGACGTCCACGGGATTGCGGCGGGACCATTGCGGCGGCAGGGCGGCGTCGAGCTCGCGCAGGGTGGCGTCGGAGAGGCGGGCCAGGGCGCCGCCCGCGGCGACGAGCGCGTCGGTGGCCATGACGCCCGGCCCGCCGGCGTTCGTCAGCACGGCCAGGCGCGGGCCCCGGGGGACCTTGGGCCGGCCGACGAGGTCGGCGCAGTCGAAGATCTCGCCGATGTTGAAGACCCGGGCGACGCCCATGCGCTCGAAGGCCGCGTCGTAGACGGCGTCCTCCCCGGCCAGGGCCCCGGTGTGCGAGGCGGCCGCGGCGGCGGACTCGGGAAAACGCCCGGCCTTGTAGGCCACGATCGGCTTCATGCGGGCGAAGGCCCGGGCGGCGGTCATGAACTTGCGCGCGTCGGTGATCGACTCGACGTAGAGGAGAATGGACTTGGTCGCCTCGTCCTCGCCGAGGTAGTCGATGAGGTCGCCGAAATCGACGTCGATCATGTTCCCGGTCGAGATGAAATGGGAGAAGCCGAGCTTCTCCTCGGCGGCCCAGTCGAGGACCGAGGTGCAGAGGGCCCCGGACTGGGAGACGAAGGCGACGTGGCCGGCCCGGGGCATGGCCCCGGCGAAGCTGGCGTTGAGCGGCAGGCCGGGGGAGATGATCCCGAGGCAATTGGGGCCGAGGACGCGCAGGCCGTCGAAGCGGCGGGCCTCGGCGAGGATCGACCGCTCGAGGGCCAGGCCTTCCGGACCGGTCTCGCGGAAGCCGGCCGAGACGATGATCAGGCCGCGGATGCCGGCCTCGCCGCACTCGCGGACGAGCGGCGGGACCTCCGCGGCCGGGGCGCAGATGACGCCGAGGTCGGCCGTTTTCGGCAGGGACGCGGCGCTCGGGAAGCAGGGGATGCCCATCACGGCCTCGACGGTCGGGCTGACGGGATAGACGACGCCGCGGAAGCCGCCGCCGATGAGGTTGGCCAGGATCCGGCCGCTGACGCTCCTCGGGTTCGGGCTGACGCCGACGAGGGCGATCCGGTGGGGCTTGAAGATCTTGTCGAGGGTCTGGATGTTCATCGGGCCTCCATTCTCGCCCATGGAGGCCTCGTTTTCAAGGGTCAGAGCGCCAGGCGGAAGCCGGTCCGGGCGGTGAGCCCGGGCGTGCCGTAGCCCCAGACGGTCTCGTAGCGCGCGTCGAGGATGTTCTCCACGCGGACGAAGAGCTCGAGCCGCGGCCCGACGGGGGTCGAGAGGGCGGCGCCGAGGAGGACATAGCCCGGGAGGGCGACCCTCTCGTAGGGGTAAGCGCTGAAGTCCTGGTCGAAGCGGCGGCCGACCCAGAGCGCGTGGGCGGCCAGGTCGAAACGCCCGAAGAGGCGGAGGCCCGCTTCGGCGGAGAACTTGTCCCGGGGGCGGCGCAGGAGCTCCGCGTCCGCGTCCCGGTCGCGGGCCGCGAGCCTCGTATAGGAGACGGAGAGGCGCAGGCCGTCTTCGGGGCGCGCCTCCGCCGAGACCTCGAGGCCCCTCGTCCGGGCCCGGCGGATGTTGACGTAGCCGGCCGCGAAGTCGAAATCGACGAGGTCGCGGAACGAGCTCTCGAACCGGGTCAGGCCGACCGTGACGCGGCCGGCGGCCAGGCTCTGCTCGAGCCCCGCGTCCCAGCTGACCGCCCGCTCGGCCTGGAGCGAAGGATTGCCGACCGGCCCGTAGATCGTGGCCGGGGCGAAGAGCTGGTAGAGCGAGGGCGATTTGAAGCCCGTCCCGAGCGTCGCCTTGAGCCGCGTCCCGGTGGCGGCGATGAGATAGGCCGGGGCGACGCGGAAGGTCAGGGCCGTGCCGGCCCGGCTGTGGCGGTCGGCCCGGACGCCGGCCGTGACGAAGAAGCGGTCCTTGGCCTCCCAGTGGTCGAGAAGATAGACGCCCACGGTCGAGGCGTGGGTCGAGGGAAAGCTGGTTTCATAGGGGCCGAAGGCGCTCCCGGAGACGTATTCGGACCGGCCCGTTTCCCGTTCGAGCTCCAGGCCGGCGGTGAGAGTGTTCGACGGATGGAGGAAGAAGTTGTTCTGCCAGTCGAGCTTGCCGATGCCGCTCCGATAGAGGCCCTCGTCCCACTCGTCCGGATGGGCCGGGTCGGCGGGGTTCTCGTTGTCGCGTCTCGCGCCGAGCCAGGACAGCGACACGGTGCGCTCCCAGCGGCCGCCCCGGGAGAGGCCGCGGTACTGCCCGCGGACGAGGAGGCTCGCGTAATCCTGGAGGTTGTTCGGATCGTCCCCGCCGGGGCCGCCGAAATTGTCGATCTCGGTCCGGGCCATCGACGAGCGGACGGTGAAGGTCAGGCTCGTCGCGGGCGTGGGCGCGAAGCCGAAGCGCGCGGCCAGGCTCAGGTTGCGATAGCCGTCCTTCTCGACGTTGCCGGCGTAGGCGGAGGAGGCCGCCGAAAGGCCGGCCGTCCGCTCGTGGAAGAGGGCCAGGGAGTAGTCCGTCTTGGCCCCCGACCCGGCCAGCGAGACGTCCGCCGCGAGCGAGCCGAGGGAATCGGCCGACGAGGCCAGCGTGAACCGGGGTCGGCCGCGGCCCGCTCGGGTGATGATGTTGACGACGCCGCCGATGGCGTCGGACCCGTAGAGGAGGCCCTGCGGCCCGCGCAGGATCTCGATCCGCTCGACCTGGCTCAGCGGCAGGTGCGAGACGTCGTACGAGCGCGAGGGATTGATCGGGTCGTTGAGCTCGACGCCGTCGAGGAGGAAGAGCGTGTGCTCGCTGTTGGCCCCGCGGATCGAAACGGACGCGGTCGCGCCCGGGCCTCCGTTCCGGACGGAGGAGAGGCCGAGGACGGCCTCGAGGGCGTCGAGGACGAAGGTCCGGCCGGTGCGGACGAGCTCGTCGACCCTGACGATCGTGACCGAGCTGCCGACTTTTCTCTCAGGCGTCTCGACCCGCGTCGCCGTGACGACGAGGTCGTGGCGGAGCGGCGGCGCGGACTGGTCCTGGGCGTCCCGGGCCGGGGAGGGGAGGGGGAAGAGGCTTGCGGCGAGGGCCGCGACGACGATCGTTCGCAAGGTCATGGCAGGAGCTCCTGGTCGCCCCCGCCGCTTTTTTTCGTTCTCCGTCTTCCACCCGAAGACAGGCCGATCGAAGGCTTAAGATAAGGTCTCCTGACTCCCGGATCGTCCTCATCCCGAGCCTTCCGGCCTCGCGGCCGTGGCGTCCTTCGGGATTCGTCCCCGGATACAGTAGCGGGGGCTGTGTCCGCATCTCACGGACTTCCCTTTAAAATAAGCCTCCGCAATTCTAATCAAAAATAGGACGGGGGTCAAGATCCGACCCCATCCGGGCAGGAGGGAGGATGCTCTGGTCCCGCCTTAGACCAGAGCAGACTCAGCTTGGGGATGGGTATGGAAGAAATGAGTACTTCTCGGGGCGCAAATCGGTCGCACATTAAAGAGGAGGGGGAACGAGGGGGAACGGGCAAAGAACGGCCGCAACCCGTCTTTCATTATTTTTCGGGCTCCCCTTAACGACCAGTAACAATTATACCACAATCCCGGCCTCGACGACAAGGCCTTTCTTCGAGTTCCCGAAAAAAAGGCTTTAGCCCCCGCAGGCGACCGTTATTCGAACGGAAAAAGCCCCCTTTTGGCGTTCTTTTGAGATCAGCCTTTCAACAGCTTCCTCCCTGGCCGTTTCCCCTGAAATAGGGTATAAAATGATGGGGCTTCCGAAGGGGCAGAAGCCCGGAATCGAGGAGAATCGCATGAAAAACGACGATTTCCGGCGCTCCGGGCACCAGTTTATCGACTGGATCGCCGATTATTTCGAGAATGTCGAAAAATCGCCGGTTCTCTCCTCCCTCGAACCGGGTGACATCAAGAAGCTCGTCCCGGCCGTCCCTCCGGCCCGAGGGGAGGCCATGGACGGGATCTTCAAAGATTTCGAGCGGATCATCATGCCCGGCATCGCCCATTGGCAGCACCCCGGGTGGTTCGCCTATTTCCCGGCCAACAACAGCCCCGCCTCGGTCCTGGGGGAGTTGTTGACCGCCGGACTGGGGACCCAATGCATGGTCTGGAAGACCTCCCCGGCCGCGGCCGAGCTCGAGGAAGTCGTCCTCGACTGGCTCCGGCAGATGATCGGCCTCCCGGCCGGTTTCTCCGGCGTCATCCAGGACACGGCCTCGACCGCGACCCTGTGCGCCATGCTCTCGGCCAGGGAGCGGGCGACCGGATTCGAATCGAACGAGGCCGGACTCAGACTGCCCCTGACCGCCTACGCCTCGGAGGAGGTCCACTCGAGCGCCGACAAAGGCGTCCGGATCGCCGGATTCGGCCGGAGGAGCCTGCGCAAGCTCCCGACCGACGAGCGGTTCGCCGTCGTCCCCGAAAAGCTCGAGGAGGCCCTGGTCCGGGACAAGGACGCCGGCCTCGTCCCGGCCTTCGTCATGGCCACGGTCGGGACGACCTCGTCCGGGGCTGTCGATCCTCTGCGGGCCGTCGGCGAGATCTGCCGCCGGCACGGCGTCTGGTTCCACGTCGACGCGGCCTGGGCGGCGACGGCCGCCTTGCTCCCCGAGAAGCGCTGGATCCTCGACGGGGCCGAGCTGGCCGATTCCTTCGTCTTCAATCCCCACAAGTGGATGCTGACGAACTTCGATTGCTCGGCCTATTTCGTCCGGGACCCGGGGGCGCTCATCCGGACCTTCGAGATCCACCCCGAGTATCTCAAGACGGGCGTCGACGCCAAGGTCCGGAACTATCGCGACTGGGGCATCCAGCTGGGCCGGCGCTTTCGCGCCCTCAAGCTCTGGTTCGTCATCCGCAGCTGCGGCGTCGAAGGCCTGCAGGCCATGGTCCGCGAGCATCTCCGGCTGGCCGCGCTGGTCAAGGATTGGGTCGAGGCCGACTCGCGCTTCGAGCTCCTGGCGCCGGTCGATCTCGGGCTCGTCTGCTTCCGCCTCAACGACGGGCGCGACGAGGCCGCCCTGACCGAGCTCAACCGCCGCTTCCTCGAGCGGATCAACGCCGCCGGGCCGGTCTTCCTGACCCACACGGCCCTGCGCGGACGATTCGCCGTCCGGCTCGTCGTCGGACAGCGGACGACCGAAGAGCGCCACGTCCGCGGCGCCTGGGACGTCATCTCGGCGGCCGCCGACGAGGTCCTCGCTCCGGCGTGAGGGCGCGCCGGCGGCGAGGGCGGGGTCCCGTCATTTCCCGACGTACGTCAGCCACTTCTCGCGGCGGGGGTCGCGCCCGGAGACGGCCTCGGCGAAGGCCTTGATCATGCCCTGGGCCACGGGCCCCGGCTTCCCCGTCCCGATGACGTGCTTCGTCCGGGTCGCGGTCGGATCGGAGCCGTCCGTGACCGTGACGATCGGGATGACCTCGACGGCCGTGCCGCAGTAGAAGGCCTCGTCGGCGCCGAAGAGGTCCTCCTTGGTGATCGGGCCGACCGCGGTCTTGTAGCCGAGGTCCTGTCCGATCTCAAGCAGGCTCGACCGGGTGATCCCCTCGAGGGCCGATTCGAGGCGGCCGTTGGTGACGAGGGTCCGGCCCTTGACGATGAAGATGTTCTGGCCCGGGCCCTCGGCCACGCGGCCTTCCATGTTCAGGAAGATGCCCTCGTCGAAGCCCGCCTCGCGGGCCTCGAGGCCGCAGATCGTCGACTGGACGTAGACGCCGCCGAGCTTGGCCGACATGTTGAACTGGGTATGATGGACCCGGCGCCAGGGCCCGATATAGGCGTTGACGCCCTGGGCCGCGTTCTCGCCGAGATAGGCGCCCCACTCCCAGGCGCTGACGGCCAGCTCGACCGGGCAGGCCTTCGGCACGAGCCCGAGATTGCCGTAGGAGTAGAAGAGCAGGGGACGGATGTAGCAGCTGTCGAGCTCGTTCACGCGGATGGTCTGCTTGATGGCCTCCGTGATCTCGTCGGTCGAATAGCGGCAGGTCATCTTGGCCACGCCCGCGGAGAGCAGGAAGCGGTCGTTGTGCTCCGGCAGACGGAAGACGGCCGGGCCCTTGGCCGTGCTGTAGGCCCTGATCCCCTCGAAGACGCAGGTCCCGTAGTGGAGGGCGTGCATCATCGGGTGGAGGCCGCCCTCGCTCCAATCGTAGAGCTTCCCTTCATACCAGTATTTCTTGGCCTTGGGAAAGTGGGTGTTGAGAAACATGGCACGCTCCTTCAGGGATGTCGGGTGAGGCGGGAGAAACGGGTGAGGCGGTCGGCCGGGGGATGGAATAGGGGGATGACGCTCGATCTGCGGCTGACCGAAACCGGTTTGTAGAAGACACGACCTCGCTTAGCAGCCGGCGGTCCGGCTCGAGTCTTCTCGAAGGGGAATGCTAGCACAGCGGTCCGGCCAAGTAAAGGGCCTGGGGTCGGACCTCAGCAATTTTAATAATATCAATATGATAACTTCATTTTTTGGGTTCTAAAAGGCTTACAGCCCACGTTTTTGACCCCAAAAATGAAGAAACCGCCGTCACCTTTAAATTGGGCCCATTCTTCGTTTTTGGGCATGAAAATGGCGGTTATAAGCCGATTCGAGCCCATTTATTAGGCCTATCTTATTGATAATGTTAGTATTGCTGAGGTCCGACCCCAATGAAATAGGTCCGCCGGCCGTGGCCGCTCTTGCGGACGAGGCGGCGGGCCTGGAGGGCGGCCAGGGCCGCGAGGACCTCGTCGGGATCGCGGCCGAGGGCCGTGGCGATGTCTGAGGCGGTCTGGGGCCGCCGGCCGACGGTGGCCAGGATGGCCGCGTCGAGGCCGCCCCCGCCCGGGCCCGCACTCTTTTTTCCTCCCTTTCCTTCTCCCTTTCCCTCTCCCTTTCCTTTTTTCTTTGCCTGGCCCATTTCCTCGCCTCGGCCCGGCGCCGGGGCTTTCTTCCGCTTGGGGAAGGAGGCGACGACCTCGGCCTTGGGGCCGAGTCGGGCCCGGATCCCGGCCAGGGCCGCGGGGTCGAGCGGGGCCGCGCCGCGCTCGGCCGGAGGCCGGACGACCGTGTTGAGCTCGATCCGGTCCGGGCGGATGCGGGCGATCGCGGCCTCGAGGGCCCGGATCGCGGCCGGCGAATCGTTGACGCCCTTGACCAGCATGACCTCGAGGCGGAGCTCGCCGGGGAACTCCTCGCGGAAGCGGGCGAGGCCGTCGACGATCTTGCGGTTGTCGAGCGTCCGGTGGGGCCGATTGACGCGCCTGAACGTCGCGGCGGGGACCGCGTCGAGCGAGGGCACGACGACGTCGGCCGCGGCCAGGTCGCGCCTCACGTCCGCGTGCGTGAGGAGCGTCGCGTTGGTCAGGACGACGACGGGGATGCGGGTCATCGCCTTGACGGCCCGGATGAGAGCGCCGATGTCCCGGCTCAGGGTCGGCTCCCCGGATCCCGAGAAGGTGATGGCGTCGATCCTCCGCCCGGAGTCGATGGCCGCTTTGATCTGGGCCAGGATCTCGCCCGGCGGGAACCAGCGGCCGCGGCGGACCGAGGTCTTACCGGTCGAGCCGAGCTGGCAATAGACGCAGTCGAGCGTGCACGTCTTGAAGGGAATGATGTCGACCCCGAGGGAGAAGCCCAGGCGCCGCGAGGCGACCGGGCCGTAGACGTACCGGCGCCCCGTCATCAGGTCTCGTCCTTGTAGATCTCGATGAAGCGGCGCAGGGACCGGTCGTAGGTCCGCTCCACCGAATCCGGAAACAGGCAGGCCGGCAGCTCGCGGTTCCGCCAATGATAAGCCAGGCAGTCGCAGCAGACGCCCTTTCGGCCGCAGGGCTCATAGCTGCAGTTGCACCGGCTCCTGTTCTTTGTGCTCTTGCATTCGCTCATGCGGCTTCTCTCGGTTGAGTATTCCTTATTATACCCCAATGGGGTCGGACCTCAGCAATTGGAACAAAATCAATATGATAACTGCGATTTTGGGGGTCGCAGAGGCTTACAACCCATGTTTTTGACCCTAAAACTGAAGAAACCGCCGTCACCTTCTGGTCCCACCGGATCTTCGTTTTTGGGTATGAAAATGGCGGTTATAAGCCGATTCGAGCCCCTTTTGTGGGCTTATTTTATTTATAATGTTGCAGATGCTGAGGTCCGATAATCATTAGAAGGCGGCCGCCAGGGATTGGGCGCGTGGTAAACTCGCATCATCAAAGGAGGTGTCACATGCGCTACTACGTCGGAATGGATCTTCATTCGAACAACACCTA
>JAXDAV010000049.1:0-29459 GCA_034679465.1 Candidatus Aminicenantota bacterium
GCGTCCATCGCGGCCAGCTCGTCCTCCGCGGCGGCGGGCCCGACGGCCGCGGGCCCGAGTCTCACCGCGGCCGATTCGATGGCCAGGAGGTCCTTGATCTTGCGCAGTTTCTCGAGCTCCTCGTCGAGGTCAAGGCCGAGCGGCCGGGGCTCCTCCTCCATGACCTCGGCGACGATGCCGAACCGCTCGCGCAGGTCGTTCTTGAGGAAGGCGGCGCGCTCGGAGGTCTTCAGCCTCAGCGACTCGAGCCGCTCCTGGATGTCGTTGACGCGCTTGATCTCGTCCATGGTCGCCTTGGCCAGGCTCTCGATCTGGGCCTGGAACTCGACGACCTTCCGGAAGCGGTCCCGGGCCTCGTTGAGCAGGCCGGCGCGCTGCTCCTCGAAATCGCGGACCATGACCCGGTAGTCGGTGAGGGCGGCCTTCTCCTTCTCGAACTCGCGCTCGATCTCCTCCTTGCGCTTGCGGGCCGCTTCCTTCTCGCGGTTGATGCGCTCGAGGAGCTCGGAGTCGACGTCGCGGAATCTCTTCTGAAGAATACGCTCGAGCTGGTCCTCGACTTCCTGGATGACTTGAGACGAGTCCCTGAAGATGTTCGGGTCGTGTTCCATGGCCGCTCCTTAACCTTAGCGCAACTATTATGGATATTCGCTCGCCGCGTTGTCAAGGAAGAAATGGCCCAACTTGAATACAAAAATGAAAAGAAGTATAAATCAGCTCGATGAGTGAAGATGGGGTCCTTTTGATCGTCAAAGATGACAAAAAACGGGCCGAGATTTGCGCATTTTTGTCGCGAGAGGGCATCACGGTGGACGCGCGGAAGAGCCTTCCGGAACCCCCCGAAGCGGCGGAGGTCAAGCGGCTGAAGAGAGATCTCTCCCGTCATCTGCGCAAGTCCCGCGACCTCGAGGAAGCCTACGACGCCACGCTCGAGAACTTCATGGCCGCGCTCGACCTGCGCGACGTCGAGACGTACGGCCACTCGAAGACGGTCGCCCGCTACACGCACGTCCTGGCCGAGGCCGCCGGCATCCGCGACCCGGGGGCCCTCGACCGCATCCGCAAGGGCGCCCTCCTCCACGATTCCGGGAAGATAGCCATCCCCGATTCCATCCTGAAGAAGCCCGGACCGCTCTCGCCGAAGGAATGGGCGGTCATCCGCCGCCATCCGGCGCTCGGGTACGGCCTGGTGCGGGGCGTCAAGCTCGTGCGCGAGGTCGGCGACATCATCCTCTGCCATCATGAGCGCTATGACGGCACGGGCTATCCGAAAGGCCTCCAGGGCGACGCCATCCCCGTCGAGGCGCGCATCTTCGCCGTGGCCGATACGCTCGACGCCGTCACCTCCCATCGCCCCTACCGCGCGCCGCGGGACTTCGGGGCCGCCCGCCGCGAGCTCGAGGCCGGCGCCGGCCGCCAGTTCGATCCCCGGGTCGTCGACGTCTTCTGCGGCCTGGACCTGGCCGTCTGGGAGAGGATCCGGTTCGAGACGACGCGGCTGCTGCCGCCCGAAGAGCTCCGCCGCGCGGTCGGGCCCGATGCCTAACGGCGGCGGCTGGCGCCCCTTCCTGCGCTACGACGAGAAGCAGGACCGCCCCCAGCTCAGCTGGGCGCTCGTCCGGCGGGCCATGGCCTACGGCCGTCCCTACTTCGGGCGCATCGCCCTGATGCTGGCCATCATCCTGGTCACGACCCTGCTCGCCCTCGTCCCGCCCCTGCTCGTCCGGAACCTGATCGACCAGGCCCTGCCGCAGAGGGACATGCGCCGCCTGACCCTCCTGGCGCTGGGCATGCTGGCCGTCCCGCTCGTCAACGGCCTTCTCGGGGTGGCCCAGCGCTACCTCGGCGCCTCCGTCGGCGAAGGGGTCATCTGCGACCTGCGGACGGAGCTTTTCGCCCATCTGCACCGCATGTCGCTCCGCTTCTTCACCCACACCAAGACGGGCGAGCTGATGTCGCGCCTGAACAACGACGTCATCGGCGCCCAGCGGGCCGTCAGCGGGACGATCGTCGAGGTCTTCACCAACTCCGTCACCCTGACCGCGGCGCTGGCCATCATGCTGGGGCTGGAGTGGCGGCTGACCCTGCTCGCCATCGCCGTCCTGCCTCTCTTCCTCGTCCCCGCGCGCCTCCTGGGCAAGAAACTGCGGACCATCGTGCGGCGCCAGTTGACGCTCAGCGCCGAGATGAACGCCATGATGGACGAGACCCTGAACGTCAGCGGGGCCCTCCTGGTCAAGCTCTTCGGCCGGGCGGCCGACGAAGTGGCCCGGTTCCGGGGCCGGGCGGAGCGCGTGCGCCGGGCGGGCGTGCGCCAGGCCTTCATGATGCGCTGGTTCTTCCTGACGGTCAGCCTGATCAGCGCGGTCGGCACGGTCGTCGTCTTCTGGGGCGGCGGCCTGCTCGTCCTCCGCGGCGCCGGCTTCACCATCGGCACCATGGTCGCCTTCACGGCCTACCTGGGGATGCTCTACGGGCCGCTCTCGGCCCTGACCAACGCCCGCATGGACCTGGCCACGTCGCTGGTCAGCTTCGAGCGGGTCTTCGAGGTCATCGACCTGCCGCTCGAGATCAGGGAGCGGCCGGGAGCGAAAGCGCCCTCCAGGGTCCGGGGCCACGTCCGGTTCCTGAACGTGTCGTTCAGCTACGAGCCGGACGACGCCGCCGAGGAGGCGGCCGCAGGCGGGCTCACCGAGGTGGTCCGCTTCGGCGGGCCGCGCAACCAGGTCCTGGCCGCCCCTCCCCTGTCCCAGGAGGGCGGCAAATTGAAGAAAACCGCAGCCAAGAAGGCCGGGAAGGTTGCGGCCGCGGACCCCGGCCCGGTGGCCCGCCTTTGGGCCCTGCGCGACCTCAGCTTCGAGATCCGGCCCGGCGAGCTCGCGGCCCTGGTCGGCCCGAGCGGCTCCGGCAAGACGACCGCCACCTACCTCCTGCCGCGGTTCTACGACCCGACGGAGGGCACGGTCCTCATCGACGGCCACGACCTGCGCGACCTCCCGCTCGGCGCCCTGTCGGACACGATCGGCATGGTGACGCAGGAGACCTTCCTCTTCAACGACACCGTCCGGGCCAATCTCCTCTACGCCCGGCCCCGGGCGACCCAGGCCGAGCTCGAGGCGGCCTGCCGGGCGGCCAACATCCACGACTTCATCGCCGGCCTCTCCGACGGGTACGACACCGTCGTCGGCAACCGCGGCTACCGGCTTTCGGGCGGGGAGAAACAGCGCGTGGCCATCGCCCGGGTCATCCTCAAGGACCCGCGCATCCTCGTCCTCGACGAGGCCACGTCGTCGCTCGACAGCCAGTCCGAGGCCCTCATTCAGGACGCCCTCGAGCGCATCATGAAGAACCGGACGAGCCTGGTCATCGCCCACCGCCTCAGCACCATCCTGGCCGCCGACCTCATCCTGGTCCTCGACGCCGGGCGCCTGGTCGAGCGGGGGACGCACGCCGAGCTCCTGGCCCGCGGCGGGCTCTACGCTTCGCTCTATGAGACCCAGTTCAGGCTCGAAGAGCGAGACCGGCCCGTGAAGAGCCCAGGCTAGGGTTGTTTCTTCTCCAGGGATTCGACCAGCTTCACGATCCGCTCCTGGCCGGGGATGAGCTCGAGCGATTTCTTCCAGATGGCCAGCGCGTCCTTGGCCCGGCCCAGCTTGAGGTGGCAGTCGCCGATGGAGTTCATGACGTTGACGTTGGCGCCGTAGTGGGCGATGTGGTCCAGGTAGAAGACGATGGCCTGCTCGTAGGAGCCCTGGGCCTGGGCGGCCTGGCCGAGCAGGCCCGAGAACTCGTGCTTCTCCTTGTCCTTGAGGAACGGCCCGCCGACGCGAAGCAGGGCGGCGTAGTCGCCTGAAGCCAGGAGCCACTTGCAGTAGTCGAGGGCGTATTTGACCGAGCCCGGCTCGGACCGGTAGGCCTTTTCGAGCCGGCCGCCCGCGCGGGCCAGGTCCTCCTTGCCGAGATACTGGTTCCCGAGGATGTTGTCGTAAACGGGGTCGCCCGCGGGCGGCAGGGGGAACGACACGACGAAGGGCCTGGGCAGGACCTCGGCCAGCGAGATGAAGAAGCCGGCTTCCCGGGAGACGACCTCCGCTCCGGCCGCGTCGAGGACGGCGACCTTGAGCGTATAGAGGGCCGGCGGCAGCTGGGGCAGGGGGACGGTTTCAAAGATGTCGGGGAGCCCCGCGGCATCCGCCAGCGGCCGGGTCGTCACGTAGGCGGGCTTGGCATCGTCGGATACGGTGAGGCGATAAGAGCCCGTCCGCTTGAGCTCGGGACCGATCCCGAGGGCCTGGAAATAGAGAACCAGGGTGTCCGTCCTCGAGAAGTCGGCCCGCGGGGACGGGACGAGCTGGGTCGTCCCGACGAGGTAAGGCTTGCTCGTCCCCCGGTAGGCGGAATTCTCGACGATCCTGTTGGCCAGGACGAGCGGGCCGATCTCGGGCCCGGAGGGGGCCGTCACGGTGACGCGGGCCTCGGCCGAGGTGAATTCCTTGGACAGCTCGTTCTTCACCAGGACGCTCATATCGTAGGTCCCCTCGATGAGGGGGAAGAGGTCCTGGAAGCTGAAGAGCTTGTCCTTGATCTTGGCGACCTGTTCGGCCGTGAAGTCGATGGGGATGGTCCGCTCGCCCTGATGGACCGGCTTCCCCCCGGGTTCGGACACGATCAGGTTGACCTTCAGGGTGGTGTAGAAGCGGCCGCCGCTCCGCTCCAGGGCGAGGCGCTTGGGCTCGATGAGATAGTGGACGAACGAGACCCCGGCGGGGTCCCGGAAGACGTGCACGGCGAAATCGCTCTCGATGTAGTTGGCCGTGTACTCCACCCCGACCGAGTCCTTGTAGCGCAGGAACTTCTCGGCGTAGGAGTCCTTGACCCTCTCCCGGGGGACCGACGGGATCTGGGATTGCAGGAGCACCTCCGAGGCGATGGACGGCTGGCTCACCTGGCTGGACTCGCTCGGGATGAGGGTCAGGGAGATGCCCGCGACGACGGGCTCGATGGCCAGGAGCTCCCGAAAAGAGGCGTAGTGATCGGTCGGGTCGCCGTAGGAATTGACCAGGAGCGATTGCGGCCCGTGGCTGACCGGGCTGTAGAGGACCCAATCCCCCACCCCGTCCCGCTTGAAAAAGACGACGTTGAAGGCGCTCGGCAAGCCGAGGTCGGACAGGCCCTCGTAGAACCAGATGACCATGGGCCTGAGCTCGGTCGTGTTCTCGAACCGCTCGATGGTCTTCGGCTCGCCCAGCATGATGTAGATGCGGCCCATGGCCGAGCGCCAGCCCGCCCCGGGAACGTCGCGGCCGAGCCGCTGGTTGGCGTAGGCGACCCGCCGGTAGTGCTCCTTCTGGGTCTCGTTATCGGGCGTGTCCGGGGTGGGGTCCCGCTGTTTCCAGAAGGCCTCGATGAAGCGCTCCCGCTCCCGGTCGGTGGAGAGCTTCAGGAAGACCTCTCTTTCGACCGGCGTGATGATGTAGACGACCTCTTCCTGGAGCCAGACGCGGTACTTGTCCGGGAGGTCCTTGGCCGTCTGCGCGGCCGTCCCGGCCCGCGCGGCCCCCAGGGCCAGCAGGCCGAAAAGAAGCGTCCTGGTGAAGATCCTTGCGCGCATGTGTCCAGCATAGGGCATCGGACGGGGCCTTTCAAGTCCGCCGGGGCGGCCGTCGCCGCGGCGCGGGGCGGAAAAGCGGAAAATAGAAAGGGCCCGCCTCCACCGGAGTGGAGGCAGGCCCGGTGCGCATTCTCAGGGCGCGAGCGGGAGCTAGAACGAGTAGCGCAGGCCGACGCGGGCGTTGATCGGCCCGAAGAAGTTCATCCGCATGCCGTACATGGGATGGAGCACGGGGTTGTAGTCGTTGATGTCCCAGCCGCTGCCCGAAGCGATGACGTCTTCGGGGACGGCGACGGTGCCCTGGTTGTAGATGGAGTAGACGCGCTGGGCCGTCTTGGTGTCGAAGACGTTGTCGACGTTGAGGCTGAGGGTGAAGCGGTTGCGGCCGGCGCGGAACTCATAGGCGGCGTAGGCGTTCGCGTACACGGTGAACGGGGTCCGGCCCATGTCGTTGCGGCCGTTGGGCAGGTAGCCCTGGACGTCCAGGGCCCACTCGGTCGAGGTCGCCAGGCCGGAATAGGCGTTGGCGATGGCGCCGAGGGTCAGCCCGAACGGGAAGGTGTAGGAGCCGTAGGCCTTGAAGTAGTGGGTCCTGTCGCCGGGCAGGACGCCGTCGACCGGGTCGAGGTTACGGTCGAAGGCCAGGTACCAGAGGTCGAAGTAGCGCTCGGTGTTGGGGTCGGTCCGGCCGTATTCGTCGCCCGAGGCCAGGCCGTTGTAGTTGCCGACCAGCCGGCTCCAGGTGTAGGAGAGGCCGCCCATCCAGCTGTTGGAGAAGCGCTTGTCGATGGACAGGTTGACCCCGTAGTAATCACGCTTGGCCTTGGGGCAATCCGGCGCGTTGGCCGGGATGAGGCCTTCGTCCCGCGCTTCGGCGTACTTCTGATTGATGAACGTGCCGCCGGGATTGGTGGTGAAATAGTGCTCGCCGTCGGGGAGAAGGATGCCGATGTCCTCGATGGCCCAGAGCAGGTGCTTGTTGACCAGGCGCACGGAGGCGGACACGTCCTCCATCAGCTTCTTCTCGACGCCCAGGCTGACCTCGCGCATGCCCATGGGCTTCATGTTGGGATCGGTGGAGTCGAACGAGGGGGCCCGGAAGTCGAAGGTGTAGGGGGCCGGCAGGAGCGGGGTGCCCGGGAAATTGCCGTTGACGCCGATCGTGTCCCACTCATAGGTGTCGAGCGTATAGTAGGTGCTCTTCCACTTGAAGCCGCCGTAGGAGCCGGCAGCCATCTGGAGCTTCATGACGTCGTAGAACCAGCCCAACGATCCGAAGACCTTCAGGCTGGAATCGCCCATGACGTCATAGACGAAGCCGAGCCGGGGGGCCAGCTTCTTGTCGAAGCCGAACTCGATCGGCTTCAGGCCCTCGAAGTCCGGGTTGCCGGTGGCATACGAGGGGATGTATTCGGACTCGGTCCGCAGGCCCAGGTTGATGGTCAGCTTGTCCATGACCGTCCAGGAATCCTGGATGTAGAGGGCCCAGCGGTTGCTGTAGGCCTTGTAGAAGTCGCCGTAGGGGCCGGTCACGTCGTTGCCGCGGACCCCGTAGTAGCCGTAGGTGCCGCGTCCGTAGTTCTCGCCGTAGGCCACGAAATCGCGGTCCCAGGCGAAGAACAGGACGGGGTTCCGGGCCGTGGCGTCATAGTTCTGGCCCTGCCGGACCCACTGGCCGCCCAGCTTGAAGGCGTGTTCGCCGCCGAGTCTGGCGTAGTAGGTCAGGTCGGCGTTGACGCTGTATTTCTCGTCCAGGTTCTTGTTGACGACCATGGCGTTGGCCCGCGAATAGTTGAAGAAGCCGGACGCCCTCTGGTAGGCTTCGGGGACGCCTTCCATGCCGATGTTGGTCGTATTGAAGTAGCCGCCCGGCGCCTCGGTCATGAACTGGAAGCAGGGCTCGTCGGACGGGGCCACCAGCTGGTCCGTCCGGTCGTTCATGAAGTAGCCGCCCCGCACGGACAGGAAGAGGTCGTTGCCGAAGGTGAAGTCCGAGGTCAGGCTGGCCGAGATGTTGGGGTAGCTGAAGCCGTAGGCGTCGTAGGAGACGGCCGGGTTGGAATTGCCGCTGGCGTTGCTGAGGTCGCCCTTGTACTTGTAGAAGTTGTTGACGAACGAGGCCGCGAGCCGCCAGTTCTTCATCGGCTGGGAAGTCAGCTTGGCCGACATGTTCCAGCTGGTCGTCGTCCGGTACCAGGTCCGGTTTTGGCCGTTGAAGTAGTCCACCTGGCGCGCGTTGGTGGTGAAGACCGGCAGGAACGAGCCGAAGAACCAGAGCTTGTCCTTGAAGATGTAGCCGCCGAGGCTGGCGCCGATCTCGAAGCGATGGTCGTTGTCCACGCCGGTCAGGACGCTGTAGGGGTAGTAGGTGGCGATCTGGGTGCTGGACAGGTCGAGCCTCAGGGTGTCGCGGTACTCGCCCCGGAGGGGCGCGCCGCTGTAGTAGCCGATGATCTCGCCGTGGAACTCGTTGCCGCCCGAGCGGGTGATGACGTTGACGACGCCGCCGAGCGAGCCGCCGAACTCGGCCTGGTAGCCGGAGGCCTTGACCTGGACCTCGTCGACGAACTCGAAGGCCGCGCCCTGGGCGCGGTTGCCGTAAACGATGTCGGTGACGTCGGTGCCGTCGATGTAGTAGACGTTCTCCAGGCCGGAGGCGCCGTCGAAGGACGTGCCGCCGATCATGCCCTCGTTGGAGACGCCGGGGATGGCGGTGATGAGCGAGTCGAAGTCACGGCCCTTGGGCAGGTTTTCGAAGACCTCCTTGGTCATGGTCATGCCCCGGACCGTGCTCTTGACGTCGATCAGGGGTGACCGGCCCACGACCGTGATCTGCTCCTCGATCGCGCCGACCTCGAGCGTCTCCCGGATCGTGATGGTCTGCTCCAGGCTGACGATGATGCCCTCGCGGACGAGGGTCTGGAAGCCCTGGAGCGAGATGACCAGCCGGTAGGTGCCGGGGACCAGGCTCAGGAGGCGGAACGTTCCGGTCGCGTCGGTCACGGCCGTGGCCTTGCCGACGAGACGGGGCGACGTCGCTTCGATGCTCACTCCGGGCAGGGGGTTGCCCTCGGTGTCCACGACGACGCCGAAAAGCCTCGCGTTGGTCTGCTGGGCGAGCCCGAAGCTCGCGACCAGGGCGAGGCAAAGAACAAACAGTGTTGCTCTTTTAAGCATCAATGACTCCTTTCAAAAAAAGAACTAACCCAATTCTTACGGTTTCCCTTTGATGTAAAGACTATCCTTCGCCTCTCACCTCCTCGAATAAAAGCTGAAATTGATAGCATCTGTAAATGAAAACCCCAAAGGTCTCGTCATGCCTTACTTAAGCAAATTACGTGCCAGCTGATATTGCTATATAACTTATTTATAATAAATAATATACTAATTACATAGAACCGGCAAGAATCCAATAAACCGTATCATATTCAATAATTTGGATTCCGATGAGCGGGGCCTCAGGCCCGGCGGGCGGTGATGACGCGCGGCTTGCCGGCCAGGTCCCAGGCCGTCTCGATCTCGGTCCAACGCCGGCCGAACAGGCCCAGCACCCGGTCCCGCTGTTCCTCGCCGATCTCGAAGACGAGGTAGCCGCCGGGCTTCAGGAACGTCCCGGCCCGGCGCACCAGGCGCTCGATGAGCTCGAGCCCGGACTCCCCGGCGAGAAGGGCCCGCCGCGGCTCGAAGTCCCGGACGTCCGCCGGCAGGCCGTCCCACTCCCCGCGGGAGATATACGGCGGGTTCGAGACGATGAAGTCGAATCTGCGGCCCGTGCCCCGGAAGGCCGAGAGGAGATCGCTCCTGTGGAACGCGATGCGGCTCGCCTTCTGGCGCGCGGCGTTCCGCCGGGCGACCCGCAGGGCCCGCTCGGAGATGTCGACGGCATGGATCTCGGCCCGCGGCAGTTCCCCGGCCAGGGCGATGGCGATACAGCCGCTGCCCGTCCCGACGTCGACGATCGTCTCGGCTTCGCGCGTCGAGAGCTCGAGGACCTTTTCGACCAGGCCCTCGGTCTCGGGCCGGGGCACGAGCACCGACGGCGTCACTTCGAACGGGATGGACCAGAACTCCTTCGTCCCGGTCAGGTAGGCCAGCGGCACGCCCTCGAGGCGCCGCTCGAGGAGCCGCCGGAAGAGGGCCGCGGCCCGCGGCGGACAGGGCCGCGACGGCGCCGCGAGATAGCGCTCTTCGCTCAGGCGGACCGCCCGGAGGAGGAGCGCCTTGGCTTCGAGGCCGGCTTGGGGCCGGTCGCCGAAAAGGGCGACCCCGGCGCGGAAGAGATCGATCAGGGTCGTGTTATCGTCCAACGTCCTTGGCCTGGCCGGCGTCGCGCGCGGTCTCGCCCAGCGCCCGGGCTTGGGCCTGCCGGACGAGACGGTCCAGGATCCCGTCCAGGTCCCCGTCGAGGATCCCTTCCATGTTGTGGAAGCTCTCGTTCAGCCGGTGGTCGGTGATCCGCGACTGGGGGAAGTTGTAGGTCCGGATCTTCTCGCTCCGCTCCCCCGTCCCGACCTGGGACCGGCGATGGTCGGCGATCTTGGCCTGCCGCTCCCGCTCGGCGATGTCCAGGAGCCGCGAGCGCAGGACCCGCAGGGCCTTCTCCTTGTTCCGGTGCTGGGACTTCTCGTCCTGGCAGGAGACGACCAGCCCCGACGGCTTGTGGCTGACGCGGATCGCGGTGTAGTTGCGGTTGACGTTCTGGCCGCCCGGCCCCGACGAGCCGAAGGCCTCGATCCGGAGGTCCTTCGGATCGAGCTTGAGATCGATCTCCTCGGCTTCGGGAAGGACGGCCACGGTCGCGGTCGAGGTGTGGATGCGGCCGGAGGCCTCGGTCCTGGGCACGCGCTGGACGCGATGGACGCCGCTCTCATACTTGAGCAGGGCGTAGGCGCCCCGGCCCCGGATCTCGGCGATGGCCTCCTTGAGGCCGCCGATCGGCGAGAGGCTCGTGTCCACGACCTCGAGCTTCCAGCCTTTCTTCTCGGCGAACCGGGAGTACATCCGGAAGAGGTCCTGGGCGAAGAGGGATGCCTCGTCCCCGCCGGCCCCGGCCCGGATCTCGATGATGACGTCCTTCTCGTCGTTGGGGTCCTTGGGGATGAGCAGGGTCCTCAGCTCGCCGGCCAGGGCCTCCGACCTCGCCTCGAGCTCCTCGACCTCGCCGAGGGCCATGTGCCGGAGCTCGGGCTCGGTCCGGGGGTCGTCCCGGAGGCGCCGGGCCTCCTCGAGGTCCCTGCGGACGCGCTTCCACTCCTCGTTCTTCCGGAAGACGGGCTCGAGCTCGGCCCGCTCCTTGGCCAGTTCGCGGATCTTCGGGGGATTGGCGGCGATCGCGGGATCGGACAGGGCCGCGGTCAGCCGGCGGTAGCGGTCCTCGATCGCCTGGAGCTCAGGGATCATCGGGCCGATTTTTTGGTCTTCGCGAGGGCCTTGATGTTCCGGTTCCTGAGGTCCTTGGCGGCCTTGATGTCCTTGGCGTCGCCGAATTTCTTCTTGAACTTCTCGACCCGGCCGGCGCTGTCGATGAACTTCTGCTTGCCGGTGAAGAACGGGTGGCACTGGGAGCAGATCTCGACCCGGATGTCCTTCTTGGTCGAGCGCGTCGTGAAGGTGTTGCCGCAGGCGCAGGTCACGGCGCATTCCTGGTATCCGGGATGGACGTCTTTCTTCATGGGACGATCTCCTTGAGCGCGGTATTATAGCAGAATCTAGGCCTCGCCGCAAAAGGCGGGGATGGCGGCGGATTTGCGCTCGAATTCGTCCTTGTCGACGCTGAAATCCAGGGTCCTGAGCCCCGCTTTCACGGCCTCCCGGTAGCTCCGGGAATCGAAATAGGCCTTGAGCGGACGGGTGAGCGGATGGAGCTGTTCGGCGGCCTGCCATTCATAGACCGAGCCGTCCGCCCGCCGCAGGCAATTCAGGTGGACGACCCAGGCCAGCTGGCGGAAGGGCATGTGGCTGAAGGCCCGGCGGATGGCCAGGACCTCGGCCTCCTTGCCGGGGTCCCAGAAATGGAAATAGCGGGAGAATAGGACGCCGTTGTGGAAATAGGCCGGGAAGGCCATGAGCCCGTCCTTGCGCGTCAGGCGGCCGACGTAGACGAACAGGTCCATGATCTTCGAGCGCATGCTCAGGCCGGGACGGGTCTGGCCCGGGAGGGGATGGAACGGCTCTCCCCGTTTGACCAGGGGGTTCTGGAGGGTCAGCCACTCGAAGGCCAGGACCTTCTGCGGCGGGAGCTCCGGCAGGCCCGCCGCGGCCGGCCTGGCGGGGAATTCGCACTCCTTGAGCTTGACGTCGACGATGACGTTTTCGGGACCGGGCTCGCGGAGAAAGATCTGGAGCCGCTGGGTCGGGTATTCGGAGGAATCGAGCTCGTAGGCGAGCGGCCAGAGGAAACGCTTGCGGGCCTCCTTGAGGAAGCCCTTCTTGTTGAGGACGGCCAGGATCTCGCTCCCCGAGTAGCGCCCGAGGAACAGCGAGCTGCCCCGGGTCACATGGAGCTCGGTGAAGATCTCGTCCTCGCCGACGAGGGGCGCATCGCTCCAGAACGGGTCCGCTTTGCCCCCGGCCTTTTTCATGACGGAGACATTTTACGGGAACGCGGCGCCGCGGGCAAGGCCTTGGCCTCGTCCGCTCCGGCCGGCGGGGCCGCGTAGAGGACCAGGACGTCGTCGCCGAGCCTCGTCCGGCGCTCGATCTCGAAGTCGCCGGTCTTGGGCTTGATCCTGTAGTAATGGCGGAGGACGATGAGCCCGCCCGGGGCGAGCAGGCCGCGCTTGCGGATGACCTTGAGCGGGTTCCGCTCCTCCAGGAGACGGTAGGGCGGGTCGAGGAAGATGAGATCGAAGCGGACGCCCTGCTTGGCGAGGTCGATCGCGGCCCGGTTGAACTCCCGGTGGACGACGACCGATTTCTCCTCGGCCCCGCACTTGGCGACGTTCTCCCGGATGACCTTGACGGCCGGGTAGTAGTCGTCGACGAAGACGCATTTCGCGGCCCCGCGGCTCAGGGCCTCGAGACCGATGGAGCCCGTCCCGGCGAAGCCGTCGAGGCAGAGGCCGCCGGCGAGCCGGTCGCCGATGATGTTGAAGAGCGCCCCCTTGACCTTGTCCTGCATGGGCCGGACCGAGGGACCGGGCGCGAGCTTGAGGCGGCGGCCCTTGTAGAGGCCGCTGATGATCCTGATCATGTCGCTATCAGTAGATGACCACGACCTCGCCGGGCCGGCTCTCGAGCCTCAGGACGCCGTCCGGCAGGCTGTACCAGTCCTTGAGGCTCGTCGCCTCGACACCCTGGAGGCGCGAGGCGAAGTCGATGAGGCTGTCGACGAGATCGGGCGAAACGGCCTGGGTGCCGATGTAGAGCTTGTCCACGGCGATGCGGATCAGGCCGTCCTTCGTCTCGACGCGGGCGGCGAAGAGCAGGTCCTGTTTCCGGGCCATGAGCCCCGAGGCCCGGGCCTTGCCGAAGTCGAGGCCGATGCGGCCCTCGATCCGGTCGCCTCCGAGCAGTTTGAACTCGGCCGATTGGATGTAGGGCCGGCCCTCGACGTCGACCCGGCAGGCCGCGTAGGCGTTGAACTCGGCCTCCGAGAAGGTCAGCCGGCGGGCGCCCGGGGAAGGCGCGGCCCGCGTCGCCGCCTCCTCGGCAATCCTGTCCAGGGCGGCGAAGACCGGGGCCGCCTTGGCCCGGACCTCGGCCGGCACCTCGGCGGCCCGCCCGGTCCCGGCCGCGGCCAGGACGGCGCAGGCCGCGAGGACGGCCAGGGACGGGATGCGCGGACGGGCGTTCATGCGGGCTTCCAGCCTTATGGTAGCAGATAAAGGAGGCGCTGAAAACAGGCCGGAAGGGCTATCTGATCCTGAACGGCGAGACGGGCTCGTCCTCGAAGGTCGCGGCCAGCGGGACGGCCCCGGCCACGATCGCGGCGATGCCGAGAGGGGCCAAAAAGAACGGCGGGACGCCGCGCTTGCAGACGACGTAGACGAAATCGCCGGCTTGGCAGGGCTTGGAGGCCTTGAAAGCGGCGGTGTTGCCGGACATGACCCGCTTGGCCCTGGTCCCGGAGAGCTGGAGGTTCCTCAAGTCCAGGTAGAAATCGGTCTCCGGGCCCTTGATGTGAAGGCGGTCGTTCGACTGGATGAGGCCGACCTCGACGAAGACCTGGGCTTCTTTGGTCGACGGGTCGCACCGGACGACTTTTCCGATGAAGGCCTCGCCCTTGGCCCGCTGTTCCCGGATGACCGCCGCGGCCGCCGCGGCCGCCGTCGCCTCGTAGGTGTCGAGGGCGATGGAGATCCTGGAGGTATGACGGGCCTCGACCCCGAAAAAGTCCTGGCAGTTGTAGCTGCCCTGGAGCGAGCGGACCCCGGCGGAATAGAGCCCCGCGCTCAGCTCCGCCACCTGGAAGAGGCCGGTCGCGTCCGTGGGCCCGGCTTCGGTGACCGCGCCGGTCGTCAGGTTCTTGACCAGGACGACGGCCCCGGGCACGGGCGTCGAGCCGTCCGCCCCATAGACGAAGCCGATCAGCCCTCCTTTGGCGGGCTCCTGAGGGATTGCGGCCGGCGGCACAAGAGCGAGGATCAGCGCAAGCGCCGATCCCCAGCAAACGACACCCCTGGCACCTCGTCTCATCGGTTTTCCTCCTTGGCGATGCTCATGATAAGCCCTAAGTTAGTGATTGTCAAGCCCCTTCCGGTTTTCTATCCTTCGGGCGAGCCGATCGAGAGACGACCCAGGCTGACGGGGGCGCTCACGGCCTGGATCTCGAGTCGGGCCCGGCCCCGATTCAGGATGAAAGTGAATTCCGCGAGGCCGGTGTCCCCGTAATTCTCCCAGACAACCCGGCCGTCCAGGAAGACCGAGACGAGCGGAGAGGTTTCGGGCCCCGAAGGCGCGAACTCGAGCCGGAAGGCCCTCGGGCCCCCTTCCGTGACGAGGTCGATCCTGGTCGTTTGGCCTTTGGCCAGGGCCCGGCCGCCGAGGTCGATCCGGTCCGGGCTCGTCAGCCGCCCGATGGCCGAGCGCACGTCGGCGGCTTTGGGCTCGTTATCGAGCAGTCTGTAACAGCGCTCCAGCCCGAGAAGGACGTCGAGGCTGTCGGACCCGACTTCCCGGGCCTTCTCGAAGAACGCCGCAGCCTCGATGGCGTCGTTCATCTCGAGATTGGCCTCGGCGATCAGGCGGAGGATCCGGGCATAGCTCGTGCGGCCCGAGGGGGCCAGGACCGTCGCGCTCGAAGCCAACAGCCCTTCGACGTCGGCGACGCGGCTGTACCGGCCGAGCTTGAAATCCAGGCCCATCCGAAAGGCCAGCGTCTTGAGGGACTGAAAGGGCGTGACGGCCCGGCGCTCGTCGAGGAGGCGCCGCTCCGCGAGGAACGTTTCGAACTCGCCCAGGGCGGCGGGGTTGTCTTCGGCCTCGACGTAGGCGGCGACGATCCCCTCCGGGTCGTCCAGGGACCCGGTCTCTTCGATCCAGCTCCTGGCCAACACGCGGCGCGCGGCCCTCTGCAGGGCCTTGAATTCCAGGGGATCCAGGAGCTCGATCCCGGCGAGCGCCTGGTAGAATTTGACGGACCCGAGCGCGTCGAGGGCCGCGCCGGCGCGGTGGGCGGCCTCCGCCGGCATGAGCGATTCGGCCGCGCGCCGGGCCCGGTCGAGCTCGGCCCTCGCCCGGACGACCTCGAGGGCCTCGGCCCGGGCCAGGGCCGAAATCCGGTCCTCGAGAGAGAGCGACCGTTCGCCCAGGAATCGGGCATAGGCCCGGAGCGCGGCGGCGTCCTCGGGCAGGACCCGGTCGATGAGGCCGGTGTCGTGTCCGGCCAGGTGCCAGGCCTCGAGCAGATCGGGGACGCGCTCCTGTCCCTTGCCGACCATGGACTTCTTCAGCAGGCCGGCGGTGAAATCCCGCTCCTCCGGGCTCAGGCTGTTCCAGCGCCCGAAAAGGACCTTGCCGGCCTCGTAGTGGATCAGGCTGTCGTGCCCCGTCAGCTCGGCCGCCCGCTTGTATTCATCGAAGTAGGCCAGCGGCGTCGGAAGGCCGGCATACCCGGCGTAGAGCAGGGCCTGGCCGAGCCCGAAATGGGCCGCGGCCGAGGCGGGGTTGAGGCGGAGCGAGCGGAGGTGGGAGTCGATGGACTTCCGGAGCAGGCCGTCGCGGGCCGCCGGGTCGCCCATCGATTCGGCGCCCTGCTCGAAATAGACCCGGCCGAGCTCGAAGGAGACCTCGGCGTTCCAGGGGAAGACGGCCTCGGCCCGTCGAAGCAGGCGGACTTTCTCTTCGAGGGTCTTCCCCGCGCTCCCGGCCCGCCGGCAGAGATGGGCGTTCCAGGCCCAAAGGGCCTGCAGGGCGGCCAGGGCGGCCAGCCCGGCGATGGACAGAGTCTTTTTCAGGGCCGACCTCAGCTCTTCCGATAATAGGCCATGACCAGGGTGAGGCAGAGAACGACGGCGAACAGGACCATGTTGGCCGGGATGTGCAGGTTGAAATCGGTCAGCGCGTGGAGCCCCATGGCGGCGATCGAGACCAGGCCCCCGAGGGCCAGCGCCCGGGCTTCCGGGTACCGTCGCCCGCGCCAGGCGAGGTAGGCCGACAGGGCCATATAAAGGATGCCGCCGAGGAGAAGGGCGGCGCCGAGGAGCCCGACCTCGGCGGCGTATTCAAGATAATCGTTGTGCGCATGGACGAGCCGGAGCTCCGTCGAGCTCGGCCTTTCGTAGGCGTCATAGGCCGAGGCGAAGGTCCCCAGGCCCGTGCCGAAGACCGGGAATTCGCGGATCATGGCGACGGTGGTCGACCAGTACTGGGGGCGGTTCTCGCGGAGCAGGTCGTCGCGGGCGAAGCGGCGGATGGTCGATCCGACGCTGATCGAAAGGACCGCCACCGCGGCCCCGACGAGGACCACGCGGACGGCCTTCCCGACCCAGGGCCGGCGGAACGCGGTCCGGCTGAAGGACGAGAGCCACAGCTCCAGGAACAGGAACAACGAGAAGGCCAGGACGGCCAGACCGGAGCGCGAGTTCGAGAGGAAGACCGCCAGGGCCATGAGCGCGGCGGCGGCCAGGATGAGGACGCTCACCAGCATGTCCCTGGTCAGCCAGAGGAGCGTCTTCTCGCGGGCGCCCTTGGCCCCGAGCGTCGCGGTCCTGATCCGGCCGATGGCCAAGCCGAGGGCGAGGGGGACGATCATCTCCACGTAGCCGCAGAAATGATTGCGGTTGACGAACGTGCCGGTCACGGAGTCGAGATTGAGCGCTTTGTCATAGAAGAGGAGCCGCGGGGACGCCCGGGTCAGCTCGAAGAGGCCGTACAGGGCCTGAAAGGCCCCGGCCCCGACGAGGACGCCCAGGATCGTCCGGATCTGGCGGCCCCGCGTGACCGTCCGCAGGACGAGGAAGCCGAGAATGACCAGGGCGGCGAGGAAGAGGATCGCGCCGATCGTCTCGGAGGGGGCGATCGACAGGGTCATGAATTTCATCCGCCCGAACTCGGGGGCGTAGAGCTTCCTGAAGTCGTAGCTCCCCGGGGCGATCAAGCGGACGAGCCCGGCGGGAAGCGGCGCGATCTGGAGGGCCAGGAAGCCGAACCAGGCCATCACGACCGGCCGCAGGCGCTTCAGGATCGGCGGGAGTCCCGGGTTCAGGACGGGCTTCGGCTCGGCCAGGACATAGGCGCCGGCCATGACGGCCGCCGCCAGCTCGATCACGAAGACGGACCAGGCCTCGACCGAGGCGGCCGGCAGAGGGCTCCAGAGGAGCAGGCCGAGGAGGCCGTACTCGACGATCTTGGGCTTCATGGAATTGCGCGGCGAACGGCAGGGCCTCAGGGAAAGCGTTCGTTCAGGGATCCCGGCGGCTCCTTCCGGCGCCGGCCGGCCCAGGCGATCAGGGCGAGGGCCGTCAGGATCCCGGCGAAATCGACCGCCCAATCGAAGGGGCTCCCGGAGCGGTTGGGGACGAACGACTGGAGGAACTCGTCGACGAAGGCGTAAACGGCGGCCGCGGCGCCGGCCTGAAAGCCCGTTCGCCGCGACCAGAGCGGCCGGCGTCCGTCCCGGAAGGCCCGATAGAAGAGAAAGGCCAGGAGGCCGTACTCGATATAGTGGAGGGACTTGCGGCAGATGATGTAGGACAGATCGAGCGCCTCCTGCGAAGCGTGCGGCAGGAGCCGGCGGAAGACGCTGGCGTAGGTCTCGTAGATCGAGCTCGAGCCCAGGGCCGGGTTCCAAACCGGGAAGATGAAGGCCATCCAGGCGAGGAGCGGCAGGACGTAGACGAGGAATTCGCGGACGGTCCTTTTTGAGATGTCCATGGCAGTTCGACGGTCCTCTCGCGACAAGCTACCGCCGCTGGATAAAACGCCGCGCCTCGAGGCGGAACACACGCGTCTTATCGGCTATTGCGAGCGACGGATTGCCACCATTATAGCCGAGCGGACGGCGGGAGACAAAGAGAGGGCGATCCGTTTCATGACCCGTCCATGATAAGGGGGGCGCCTCTGACGGGCCATCGTCAGGCCGGATGAATCCGGGGGTGAAAAACAGTCCCGGGAGATGACCCTTTGGGGTGAGGGCCGCGTGAGGGCGCATTTCTTGACAGTCCCCGGGGGGTCTTCTATACTTTGCTTTCAATTCCGGCGACGGCATTCGAGAGACAATGACTCAGATCGAGAAAGCGCGGAAGGGTGTCCTCGGCGCGGCCTTGAGGAAGGTCGCCGCGGCGGAGGGCCTCGCGCCCGAAAGCCTGGCCGGGCTCGTCGCCGACGGCCTGGTCGTCATCCCCTTCAACCCGGCCCATGCCCCGGCCCGGCCGTCGGGCATCGGGCGGGGCCTGCGGACGAAGGTCAACGTCAACCTGGGGACGTCCCGCGACTTCCCCCGCCTCGCCGACGAGTTGCGCAAGGTCCGCATCAGCCTCGCCTGCGGGGCCGACGCCCTGATGGACCTGAGCACGGGCGGCGACCTGAAGAGGATCCGCAAGGCCATCCTGGCCCGGACCCCGATCCCGCTCGGGACCGTCCCCATCTATCAGGCCGCTGTCAGGGCCATGGACCGGGGCGACTCCATCGTCGAGATGACCGTGGAGGACCTCTTCGAGGCCGTCGAATCCCAGGCCCGCGAGGGCGTCGACTTCATGACCGTCCACTGCGGCCTGACCCGCAAGGCCATCGACCGGCTGAAGCGGCAGGGCCGGGTCGCCGACGTCGTCTCGCGCGGGGGCGCCTTCCACCTGGCCTGGATGCTCCACAACGACAAGGAGAACCCGTTCTACGCGGGGTTCGACCGCCTGCTCGAGATCGCCCGGCGCCACGACGTCACCCTGAGCCTGGGCGACGGGCTCCGGCCCGGCTCCATCCTCGACGCGACCGACCGGCCCCAGATCGAGGAGCTCCTGACCCTCGGCGAGCTGGTCCGGAGGTCGCGCGAGGCCGGGGTTCAGGTCATGGTCGAAGGGCCGGGCCACGTCCCGCTCGACCAGGTCGAGATGAACATGCGGCTGGAGAAGCGCCTGTGCGAGGGCGCGCCGTTCTACGTCCTCGGCCCGCTCGTCACCGACATCGCTCCCGGCTACGACCATATCGTCTCGGCCATCGGCGGGGCCGTCGCCGCGGCGGCCGGGGCGGATTTCCTCTGCTACGTCACGCCGGCGGAGCACCTGGGCCTGCCGAGCGACGACGACGTCCGCGAGGGCCTCATCGCCTCGAGGATCGCCGCCCACGCCGCCGACATCGTCAAGGGCGTGCCGGGAGCGCTCGAGCGCGACTTGGCGCTCGCCCGGGCCCGCAAGCGCCTCGACTGGGAGGCGCAGAGGCGGCTGGCCATCGACCCGGTCAAGTTCGCGGCCGTGCGGAAGCGCCGGAAGACGCGGAGCCGGGCCTGCTCCATGTGCGGCGATTTCTGCGCCATGCGCATCGTCAGCGAGTTCCTCGGCGCCGGGAGGAAGACCGGTGGCGACTGCGCCTGACGGGCTCCTCTTCGGCACGGCCGGCGTCCCCTTCTCCTCCGCCGACGACTCCAGCGTCGCCGGCATCGCCCGCGTCAAGGAGCTCGGCCTGGACGCCCTCGAGATCGAGTTCGTCCAGGGCGTCAGGATGGGCCTCGACACGGCGGCCAGGATCAAGGAGACGGCGGCCCGGCTGGGCGTCCGGCTGAGCGTTCACGCCCCCTATCACATCAACTTCAACTCGGACAACCCCGGCATCCGCCTGGCCAGCCGGGACCGGCTGCTCAAGACGGCCCGCGTCGGGGCGGCCTGCGGTGCGGCGAGCGCCGTCTTCCACGCCGCCTTCTACGGCCAGGACCCGCCCGAAAAGACCTACGAGGCGGTCGCGGACGAGCTCCGGGCCGTGATGTCGATCGTCCGGTCGGAGCGCCTGGGGATCGCCCTGCGCGTCGAGACGATGGGCAAGCGGGCCCAGTTCGGCTCGCTCGACGAGGTCCTCCAGCTCTGCCGCGACGTCGACGGCCTCAAGCCCTGCCTCGACTTCTCGCACCTCCACGCCCGCGAGGGCAAGGTCAATTCCTACCTCGAGTTCGAGCGGGTCCTGAACAAAGTCGCCCGGAAGCTCGGGCCGCGGTCGCTCCGGGACATCCACATCCACATCGCCGGCATCCACTTCGGCGACAAGGGCGAGATCAAGCACCTCAACCTCGAGGAGACGGAGTTCCGCTACGACGAGTGGCTGCAGGCCTTGCGCGATCTCGGCGTCGCGGGCCTGGTCATCTGCGAGAGCCCCAACCTCGAGGCCGACGCGGTCATGCTGAAAAAGCTGTACGCCGCCCAGGCGTCGAGCTAAGACGGGGTTATGGGGAGGCGAACGATGAGATGGCAGGGACGGCGGCAGAGCGGCAACGTCGAGGACCGGCGCGGCATCGGCGGCCGGGGCTTGGCCGTCGGCGGCGGATTGGGGGGTGTCGTCCTGATCATCCTCTATCTTTTGCTGGGCGGCAATCCGTCCGACATCGGGTCGGGCCTCCAGATCGACCAGCCGGCCACGACCGGGGCCGGCGAAACGGCCTTGAGCGCCCACGACCAGGAGATGGGCCAGTTCGTCTCCACCGTCCTTGCCAGCATCGAAGACGTCTGGCGGGCCCGGTTCCAGGAAATGGGCCGGACTTACGTCGAGCCCAAGGTCGTCCTCTTCTCGGGCCAGGTCGGTTCGGCCTGCGGCTACGCCGGGGCGTCGGCGGGGCCGTTCTACTGCCCAGGCGACTCAAAGGTCTACTTCGACCTCGCGTTCTTCGAGGACATGCAGCGCCAGCTCGGCGCCCAGGGGCGATTTTGCCCTGGCCTATGTCATCGCTCACGAGGTCGGCCATCACGTCCAGAACCTGCTCGGCATCAACGAGCAGGTCCAGTCGGCGCGGCGCCGCCTGAGCGAGGCGGAATACAACAAGCTCTCGGTCGGCCTGGAGCTCCAGGCCGACTTCCTGGCCGGGCTCTGGGCCCACTATGCCAACCTCGACCCGGGCTTCCTCGAGGCCGGCGACATCGCCGAGGGGATGAACGCGGCCAGCGCCGTCGGCGACGACCGGATCATGAAGCGGTCGCAGGGCTACGTCGTGCCCGACGCCTTCACCCACGGCACATCCGAACAGCGCCTGCGCTGGTTCCGCAGGGGGCTCGACACGGGCGACATCCGTCAAGGCGATACCTTCGCCGCAGACAGTCTGTAGCCAAGGGGACGGGGGCGGCCGGCGCCGCGTGCCCGCGGGGGCCGCCCGGCCATCACATGAGCATCTCGCCGGTGTTTTCATTACGAAAATCTACTTGCCTCGGCTCCAGGCATATAGTATGTTTGCCCCAGTCATTTATCGACAGTCCTTTCGGGTGCCAAGAGCGGCTTGTACCGGGCAATGCATCGCCTGTCTTCAGTTGTTTCGTGAGCTGAAGGATGGAGTTTTACGCACATACGCTCTCCGGCCAGCCACCTGAAGCTTGGCAATTTCTCGAGAGCCACCTTAAGGAAGTCGGTCGATTAGCTGGAGAGTTCGCTTCGACTTTCGGCGCGAGGGAGTGGGGGACCCTTGCCGGCTTCTGGCACGACCTCGGGAAATATTCGAGAGAATTCCAGGCTTATCTTCGCCGAGCCGATGGCGCCGACGCCCATATAGAAGATGTCCCCGGGCGGGTCGATCATTCCTCGGCGGGAGCTCAGCACGCTTCTCGAGCGTTGGATATCCGCGGCCATCTCCTGGCTTATATCATCGCCGGTCATCATAGCGGGCTCCTTGATGGCCGGAGCGAAACAAGTTGCCAAGAGGACCGACTCAAGAAAGAGATCTTCGCCTGGTCAGAAGCGCCCACGGGCCTCTTATCAAGCTCTGCTCCCCCGCTTCCTCGTTTTCTCTCTTCGGCCTTTGGGCGGAAGGATGCTTTTTCGATCTCGCTTTTTATCCGGATGCTATATTCCTGTTTGGTCGACGCCGACTTTCTGGATACCGAGAGGTTTATGAGTCCCGAGCAGGCCGCCCTCCGTTTTCCCCTTCCCTCCTCTATCTTGGCCTCGATGGCCAAAGCCCTGGATGAATATGTCCAGGATAAACGCGACGACAACTCGCCCGTCAATGCGGCTCGGGAGTCGGTCCGTGCGGCCTGCCTCGCGGCGGCCGAGAAGCCGCCCGGCTTCTTTTCGCTGACTGTGCCAACGGGTGGGGGGAAGACCCTTTCGTCTCTGGCATTCGCTCTCCGCCACGCCGGCTTGTATAGTCTAGGGCGAGTTGTTTATGTCCTCCCCTTCACGACCATCATCGAACAGAACGCCAGCGAGTTTCGGCGGGCCATGGGATCGGTCCGGGAGGCACCGGTGGACCGGCTCGTGATCGAACATCATTGCGGCGTCGATACGGATCGAGAGACCGCGTCGTCGCGTGTCGCTTGCGAAAACTGGGACGCGCCACTCATCGTCACGACGTCGGTCCAGTTCTACCAATCGCTGTTCTCACGCCGCAGCTCCGCTTGTCGGAAACTCCATAATCTGGCGCAGTCCATCATCATCCTGGACGAAGCTCAAGTGATCCCAGTCGATTACCTGGAACCGGCACTGAGGGTGCTTAACGAACTCGTGTCCCATTATGGATCGACGGTCGTCCTCTGCACCGCGACCCAGCCGGCCATCCATAAGGGGCCCGGTTTTCCGATCGGTATCGAAAACGTGAGGGAGATCATCCCCGATCCGCCTGCTCTCTATCACCGTCTAAAGCGGGTGTCCGTCGAGGACCTCGGCCCCCGCAGCGATGACCAGATCGTATCGATGCTCTCGAAGGAGACCCAAGCGCTGTGCATCGTCAATACGCGAGGTCACGCCCGTTCGCTGATACAGAAATTGGGATTCAGCGAAGACGCCTATCATCTCAGCGCGCTGATGTGTCCCGCTCATCGGGCGGAAATCCTGGCGTCAATCCGATTACGTCTGGATAGAGGCTTGCCATGCCGCGTTATCAGCACTCAACTCATCGAGGCCGGGATCGACATCGATTTTCCGGTCGTGTTCAGGTCCATGGCCGGGCTCGACTCTATCGCCCAGGCGGCCGGCCGCTGTAACCGAAACGGCAAATTGAGAGGCTTGGGACGGACCTATATCTTCGAATCCGAGCACCAGGACAGGGAGAGGTTTCTCTCGGACACGGCAGCTTGCGCCTCCCAGGTACTAGCCATACATTCAGATACTCCGCTCGGCCTGGACGCTGTCGAGCGCTACTTCAAGCTTTATTATTGGGACCAAACGTCGAGATGGGATGCGAAACGCATCCTGCAGTTTTTCCATCTGGCTCAAGACAGGCAATTCCCCTTCCTCTTCGATTTTGAGAGGGCCGCAAGGGAATTTCGACTTATCGCGGAGGACACGATCCCGGTCGTGATCCCCTGGGGCGATGAAGGCCATAGCCTATGTAAGGCGCTTCGCGCAATGCCTGGCTTGAACAGGGACATGCTCCGTCGCTTGCAACGCTTCTCCGTGCCAATCCGCAGGCGTTCCTGGGCGGGACAGGTCAAACGGAGCATCGAGCCGCTTTTTAACGAAGCACTGGCCCTGTTGATCAGCTGCGAACTGCATTATTCACCTGTTTACGGGCTCCATTTCGACGAACCGCAGGAGGAGAGCTTCCTGATTATGACAACCCCTTAAAGGAGACACAATGGGCTACGGCGTCAAATTGAGGGTCTGGGGAGAATACGCTTCATTCAACCGCCCGGAAATGAAGGTGGAACGCGTTTCCTATGACGTCATGACACCCAGCGCCGCCCGCGGCATCCTAGAGGCTATTCACTGGAAGCCGGGCACGCGTTGGGTCGTCGATGCCATCCATGTGCTCAATCCCATCCGCTTCACTCACGTCAGGAGAAACGAGATCAGCGGAAAGATCCCCTCGAAAAACGCGTTGACGGCCATGAACGGTCGTCCATCCGATCTCGGGATCGCAGTGGAAGAGCATCGCCAGCAGAGGGCGGCCATGGTCTTGAAAGACGTCAATTACGGCATAGAGGCCCGGCTTCTCGTGCTCCGGCCGGACGTTGGAGCCGACGGCCGTCCGCTCGAGAGCCCGGAAGCCAAACATCTGGAGGCTTTCAAGCGGCGCGCTTCAAGGGGGCAGTGCTTCCACCATCCTTATCTCGGCACACGGGAATTTCCTGCATCATTCGAACTGGCAGAGGACTTCCCTTCCTGTCCCCCGGAACTCCGCGGCCGCCATGACCTCGGGATCATGCTGCTCGACGTCGTCTATGAACCAGATGCCAAGAACGGTACGATCATCGACTCCAACCAGGGGTCGAGGCTGACGGCCACGCCCGTCTTTTTCGAGGCTGTGATGCAGGACGGCGTTGTAAGAATCCCGCCTGTTCAAGACAAAAGGAGCAGGTCATGATCCTTCAATCGCTCCAGGCGCTCTATGAGCGGCTGAAAGACGATCCCGCCTACGAGATCGCCCCGCCAGGCTATAGTCTTCAAAGGATCTCGTTTAAAATTGTCCTTCATCCTTCCGGCGAGCTGTTCGATATCCAGGACGCGCGGAAGGACGGCAAGTCGCAGCAGATTCGGGTGTTGGGCGTCACGAAATCGACGGGCTCCGGGCTGAACCCCTGCTTCCTTTGGGACAATACGGTCTACATGCTGGGATTCAAGCCGGACAACGACAAGTCCCAGCGGACCCGGGCCGCGTTCGATGCCTTTCAAAAGAGCCATTTGGAATGGGAAAAGGAGATCGCGTCCCCCTCGTTCGCCGCAGTATGCGATTTTCTTCGCGCTTGGAAACCGGAATCGGCTGAAAGATACCCGCTTCTCAAGGATCTCGCCACGGGATTCGGCCTCTTTCAGATCATCGGCCAACCGTCCTATGTCCATCAGGACCCGGTGATCGATGCGTGGTGGAGAGAGAAATGGCAGGCCAAGCGATCCGCGAAGGAATCTTCCGGGTCCAATGGGCAATGCCTGATTACGGGCCGATGGGGCCCGATCATGAAGGTCCAGCCCAAGATCAAGGGAATATCGGGAAGAGGCCAAGCCTTGAAGGCCCTGGTCGGATTCAACGACCAGGCGTACGAGTCCTATGGCAAGACGCAGGCCTTTAATGCGCCCGTCCTGGAGGACGCCGCGTTCGAATACAGTACGGCTTTGAACGCGCTTCTCGACGGGCCCATGAAACACAAGCACAGGTTGAAGATCGGGGACGCCACGGTCGCCTTCTGGACCGGCCGGCCGACGGTCCTCGAGGATATCTTTGCCAGGTTCGCACAAGAGGGAGGCGAACCCCTGCTTGAAGATGGAAACGTCCAGGACGAGCCGACGCGTCAGAAGCTGGAGATCTTTCTCAAGACGCTCAAAGTCGGCGTCGAGAAATACGGGGACGTTTGCGCGGATGCCGACAAGGATCGATTTTTCCTGCTCGCCATGTCTCCAAATATAGCCAGGATCGCTGTCAGGTTCTTCTATCGTGGCACGATACGCGAGTTTCTCGATAATCTCCGCCGCCACTACGCCGATATGGGGATCGAACGGCAGTACGGGAAAAATGCCAAGAGGCCGGACCCGGAATTTCCGCCCATTTGGCTGTTGCTCAAACAGACAGCCCTGGATGCCGAGAACATTCCCCCGCTGCTTTCCGGGCCCCTGCTACGGTCGGTCTTGACGGGCCTTCCCTATCCGGATGCGCTCTACAGCGCGGTCATCCGGCGGATCGGAGCCGACAGGACAATCAATTATGCCCGAGCCTGCATCATCAAGGGTTGGCTCGTCAGGAATCAAAAGAAGGAGGTTACCATGAGTCTCAATGTCGAAAGGACCGAACCGGGGTACTTGGTCGGTCGCTTGTTCGCCGCGCTCGAGAAGACACAGGCTGACGCTCTGGGCGCCGTCGGCGCTTCCATACGGGAGCGCTTCTATAGCGCGGCCTCAGCCACCCCTCGGGCGGTCTTCCCCCGATTGTTAAGACTGTACCAACATCATCTCGCCAAGCTCCAAGGGGGACGGAAGGTCACTCGAGAAAAGCTCCTTCAAGAAATCCTCGATCCCCTTGGCGAGTTCCCGGCCCAGTTGGGGCTGGCCGATCAAGGATTATTCGCTCTCGGATACTACCATCAAACCCAGGCCTTCTATCGGCGCAAGGACGCCGATGAACACGAAAACGCTGATGAGAACCCTACTGATAAGGAGAAAGGATCATGACACGCTACGATTTCTCGTTCATCTTCGATGTCAGGGACGCCAATCCGAACGGAGATCCGGATGCCGGGAACCTGCCCCGGGTAGATCCAGAAACGGGCCACGGCTTGGTCACGGACGTCTGCCTGAAAAGGAAGGTCCGTAACTATGTCGCTCTGAAGGGAGGCATGGGAAACCGCATCTATTTCTCCGAAGGTGTGGTGCTGAACAACATTCACGAAGAGGGATGGGTGGCCGCGGGCCTTGGGGATGTAAAGGACAAGAGCCGTCTGCCGAAGGACCTCGAAAAGGCGAAGGCGATTAAGAGTTTCATGTGCAGGAACTTCTATGATATTCGCACGTTCGGCGCGGTCATGAGTATGGAGGTGAACTGCGGTCAGATCCGGGGACCGGTCCAGCTTTCATTCGCCAGGTCCATCGATCCAATCATATCTTCCGAACACGCCATCACCCGGAGTTCCGTGACCAACGAGAGAGACCTTGAAAAGGAACGGACCATGGGGCGGAAATACACAGTGCCTTATGGGATATATCTGGCCAACGGATTCGTCAATCCCTTCCTAGCGGAACAGACAGGCTTCGACGATAAGGACCTAGGTCTGCTCTGGGAAGCATTCGGGAACGCCTTCCAGTTCGACCAATCGGCCGCCCGGCCGGCAGGGAGCATGGCCTCTCGAAAGCTCATCCTCTTCAAGCATGCAACGAATCTCGGCAACGCCCCATCGCATGAGCTGTTCGGACGCATTCGGATCGGACGGAAGGACGCCTCGCTGCCCTCGCGGGCGTTTACTGACTACGAGGTGTCAGTCGATCGTAAGGACCTGCCCTCCGGAGTAGAGCTGGTCGAGCTGCTATGACTCGGATAGACCGGGCGGTTGAACCGCCACTCCAAGGCCGCGAGTGGCCGCTTATGAAGGAGATGATCCGGCCTCGCAAGACGAGGGCAATGGCGGTAGCACATCCATGACGGCAGGACAAGTCAGTACCAACCGCGTCTTTGCCGAGGACGACTTGGTCCCGATTTCGGCCCTTCAGCATTACGTCTTTTGCCCCAGGCAATGCGCTCTGATACATATCGAACGGATCTGGAACGAAAACCGGTTGACCGCAGAAGGCCGGCTCCTCCACGAACGTGTTCATGATGCTGAGTCCGAGAGCCGGCCGAACCTACGTATAACTCGGGGGCTTCGACTATGCTCTTTTCGGATCGGCATAGCGGGAATCGCCGATGTTGTCGAGTTCATTGGAGAGCCCAACGGCTCGGCGATTCCGGGGCTCCAGGGGCGATGGAGGCCACGCCCCATTGAATACAAGCGCGGCCGTCCCAAACTGGATAGGAGTGATGCCGTCCAGGTTTGCGCTCAAGCCCTCTGTTTGGAGGAGATGCTGAACGTCGATGTCCGTGAAGGCGGGATCTATTATGGACGGCCGCGTCGCCGCCAAACCGTGCTATTCACGGATTCGTTGCGCGATGAAACGGAGCAGATCGTATATCAGACGCGACGCCTGATTCGGTCCGGCGAAACGCCCGCGGCGACCCCGGACGGTCGATGCCGATCTTGCTCGCTGTCCGATTATTGCCTCCCAGGCACAGCAGGGATCAAGAAGTCCGCCCGGCGGTACCTCGAAAAGATGGTTGCGCGATGAAAAGATATCTCAACACGCTCTATATCAGCTCTCAAGGGGCCTATGTTTCGCATGAGGGGGAGGCCATTCTTGTTCGTATCGGAGAAGAAGAAAAGCACCGCATCCCGGTTCATCTCATAGATGGGGTCGTGTGCTTCGGGAACGTCGCGATCACGTCACCGCTCCTGGGGCTCTGTGGTCAGAGAGGGGTGACAGTCAGTCTGCTAACGGAGACCGGCCGATTTCTGGCGCGCGTCCAAGGAGGAGTAGCTGGCAATGTCCTGCTCCGGAGGGCCCAATACCGGATTGCCGATGATCCGAAATGGCGTCTCGAAATGGCCAGAGCATTTGTTCTCGGGAAAATCGCCAATTCGCGGACCGTGCTGCAGCGCGCTGCCCGTGACCACGCCGAGAAGGGAATCGATGATTCGCTGGCTAGGTCCATTGGACTTCTCGGCGCACATTTACAATCGGTTCGACAGGCTACGGATCTCGAAATCATTCGGGGTCTCGAGGGCGGAGCGGCTCGCATCTATTTCGAGGTGTTCCATCACGCGGTCACGGCACAAAAGGAGGATTTTCAAATGAAGGGCCGCAGTCGACGCCCACCCCTGGATAATATGAACGCGTTATTGTCATTCATTTATACAATGATGGTCCATGATGCTGAATCGGCCCTAGAATCCGTCGGACTCGATCCTCAGGTCGGTTTCCTGCATGCCGAACGTCCAGGCCGACCCAGCCTAGCTTTGGATCTGATCGAAGAGTTTCGGCCTTCTATAGGAGACAGACTGGCCTTGTCGCTCATCAATCTCAGGCAGGTCCAAGGGCACGGATTCAACCTCACGGAGAGCGGGGGGATCGTCATGGATGATGCAACAAGAAAGGCGGTCGTGAGGGCTTACCAAGCAAGAAAACAAGAAAACATCGCTCACCCCTTCCTTGAAGAAACCGCTCCGGTAGGTCTTCTCTTCCATCTTCAGGCCCTGTTGATGGCGCGGCACTTGCGGGGCGATTTAGATGCCTATCCTCCGTTCTTTTGGAGGTAATCGAGATGATGGTTCTCGTCAGTTACGATGTCAGCACCATTCATAAGCAAGGCAAGAGAAGGCTTCGGCGCGTTGCCAAGGCGTGCCTTGACTACGGCCAGAGGGTACAGAATTCGGTGTTCGAATGTGATGTCGATCCCGCCATTTGGGCCGCTCTGAAAGGACGCCTCGAGGCAGAAATCGACCCGAGAGAGGACAGCCTCCGCTTCTATTTTTTAGGTTCAAACTGGAAGCACCGGGTTGAACACGTGGGGGCCAAATCCGTCCGTGATCTTGACAGTCCGCTGATCGTATGAGGCATCGCGAATGCAATATAGCCATGACCTAATCTCGAGATGCGCGATTAATTATAACTTTTTTATTTTCTTTATGTTAGCTCGGTCCAGGAGGGATTTAGCAGCATGAGGAGAACAGGCACCTTGCTGGGTTCGCGGGATATAGGCTCTATCCCCTTCATAATAGAGAAGTAACAGGATCGGCGTCGCGCCCCGCGGGGGCGCGTGGGTTGAAAC
>JAXDAV010000050.1:0-105599 GCA_034679465.1 Candidatus Aminicenantota bacterium
AGGAACCCGGTCGACGCGGCAGCGGCTCCATCGACACCAAGGGGGGAGGCAGGATACTCGGACTAAGATCCCGGGACGTCTCTGTCGCTACTATGCCAGACCTAGGTTATCCGACAGGCTCCTAGGGCGTCGCCGCCTCGGGCTTTGGCTTCCCGTTTGAGGGCCCAGATTGTCGCTCTGTACCTGCAGGAGCCCCAGCTCTTCCCCCAATCTCCGCCGCCCATAACGATTCCCTCAGATCCTTGCATTTGCAAAGTGTCGATGATCCTTGAATTCCGGGGGATCCGCTGGCCAAGCTCGAAGACCTTGATGCGCCCGCCTGTTCCCTTTTTGGAGAGCGCCGTCGTCGCACAGCAGATGCCGGATAAAAGAGCCGCCAGCACCGCCAGGCCGGATAGCGTTCTAAGGATCCGTATCGCCTTCCTCCCGTTGGAGAGATCCTTCATGAGCGTCTCCTTGTTGATCGAACCTGGCGGTCTCCCCCCGGCACCGCGCCCCGCTCCGGGCTTGTCCGAGTTCGGGGAGCCAACCGCCCTCCCTGGGGAAGAGGACGCCAGCCTTTCTGCTTCGTCCTCCTCCGAAGCAACTATCGTGCCAATCAGTTCCCCTGGAGAACATGCGGCCTCTGTCCCATCGGGAGGACATGTGCTAAACGCATGTGTCCCCTCAGCCCGTTCCAACGAACATTGAAACATAAACAACCCGTTGTTCTCCCTCGAATTCGTTTTCGGGAGGGCGAAGTTATCTGCCGCCCTGGTCAAGTTGACGCAGTTCCTCCCTGATAATCTTTATACAGGCCTCTTTGATATCCGCGTAAGCTCTGCCCGAAACAGTTTTTAGTGATTCGATCCGCTTTTGCAAATCGTATCGGAATGCAGAGGGGTGATTATTATATGAATAATCTGGACCGGCTGCCGCATACCCAACTCTTTTTAGGAAAGCCTTATCTCTGTATGGGTAGAGTGAGGACAAGAATAGCGTTGGATTAACGCGGATAATTGCGCCCAGTGTCCCTTTTATCAATGTAGTCGCATAGCCGTCAGTAATCCCGAGCAGTCTAATCAGTATCTCGGTTGAATAGCCGTTGCCAGCCAGCGCTTCTGTCAAAGATCCCGCTCTGCCTGGATGCAGATCCGACGCTCAAGACCTAGGTTCCGCGCCGCGCCCGGACCGTCGCGGCGAGCGCGGCCGCGAGAACGATCGCCCCTCCCGAGACCGTTCTCAGGGAGGGGCTTTCTTTGAGGAAGGCCAGCGCCAGGACGATGCCGTAGACCGGCTCGAGCGAGCTCAGGACGCTGGCCGTCCTGGCCCCGACGCCTTTCATCCCGTCGATGAACAGCGTGTGGGCCGCCGCCGTGCAGAAGACGCCCAGAACCGCAAGAAGAGCCCAATCGCGGCCCGAGCGGGGGAGGCCGATCCGGAGAAGCGCCGGCGCCAGGAACAGGCCGGCCAACAGGTCCTGATGGAAGGCCACGGCCAGGCTCGGGTGCCGGGAGGCCAGCCCCCGGTCGAGAACGGACAGGACGGCGAAGGTCAGGCCCGCCCCGAGTCCCCAGAGGACCCCTCGGACGACCGCGTCGGAAAGGTCGAAGCCCGGAACGATCAGGGCCATGCCGAGGACGCAGAGGAGGGCGTAGGCGAGGCTCTCCCGCTCCCACCGCTCCCGGGTCAGGAGCGGCTCCAGGAAGGCCGTGAAGACGGGGAAGCTGGAATAGGCGAGCAGGGCCACGGCGACCGAAGAGACCTGGACGGACTTGAAGAACATCGTCCAGTGGGCGGCCAGGATCAGCCCGCAGAGGGCCAGGAGCGCCAGATCGCGCCGCGGCCTGACACGGAAGGCCGTCCGCGTCAGGGCCATCACGACGGCCAGGGTCAGGCAGGCGAACAGGATCCGGCCGAAGACGATCACGACCGGGGGCAGGGCCAGCCATTTCCCGAACAGGCCGGGAAAGCCGAAGAGGAGGACGGCCAGGTGGATCTCGGCGAGACTGCGGGAGCGCGACGGCACGGCGCCATTATAATCCTTTTTCTTTGCGGACGGGGGGTTTTATGCTAAGATGAACCTTACTTTTTAGGGAGAGCGGCCGTTCCGCTCCCCTTCGCGGATGGCCGTAAATCCATGTCCTACGAGATATTCGCGCGGAAATACAGGCCTTGGAAGTTCGAGGAGGTCGTCGGGCAGACGTCCGTCGTCCGGACCATCCAGAACGCCATCGCCTCGAACCGCATCGCCCAGGCCTATCTCTTCTCCGGGGTCCGGGGGACGGGCAAGACGACCGTGGCCCGCATCCTGGCCAAGGCCCTGAACTGCGTCGAAGGCCCCACGGCCCATCCCTGCAGGGATTACGAGCACGCCTGTCAGTTCTGCAAGGCCATCCATGAGGGGAGCGCCATCGACGTCCTCGAGATCGACGGCGCCTCCAATCGCCAGGTGGACGATATCGAGCCCATCCGCGAGATGGTCAAGTACAAGCCCGTCTACACCCGGGCCAAGGTCCTCATCATCGACGAAGTTCACATGCTCTCGACCCACGCCTTCAACGCCCTGCTGAAGACGCTCGAGGAGCCGCCGCCGAACACCGTCTTCATCTTCGCCACGACGGAGTTCAACAAGGTCCCCGCGACCATCGTCTCGCGCTGCCAGCATTTCGAGTTCCGCAAGATCTCCCACAAGGACATCATCAACCACCTCATGGAGATCACGAAGAAGGAGGGCATCACCATCACCCCGGCCGGCCTGGCCCTCATCGCCGAGGCCGCCGACGGGAGCATGCGCGACGCCCAGAGCCTTCTCGACCAGGCCGTGGCCTTCAGCGGCGAGAACATCGGCGACGAGGACCTCAAGACGATCCTGGGGACCATCGGCCAGGACGTGCTCATGCGCTTCTCCTCGGTCGTCCTCGACGAGAGGCCCGGCGAGGTCTTCGCCTTGGTCGAGAGCATCGTCGGCGCCGGCTATGACCTGCGCTTCATCTTCGGCAAGCTCATCGAGCACTTCCGGGCCCTGCTCGTCGTCCGCTCGGTCGAAAAGCCCGAGGACCTGCTCGTTGTCGGCCCTGAAGGCCTCGAGGCCCTGCGGGCCGAGGCCTCCAAGGCGGGCGCCGAGGACCTTCTTCGCTATCTCCTCGCCCTCCAGCAGGCCGAAGCGGGATTGAAGTACTCGGCCCAGCCGCGGATCTACTTCGAGGCCTTCCTGGTCAAGCTCTGCCACTTCCGCAAGATCGTCCCCCTGCGGGACCTCATCAAGGACGTCGAGGCCCTGAAGGAGGCCCCCCGGAGCGCTTCGTCCTCCGGAGCGGCCGCCGCTCCGGCCAAGGGCGCCGCCGCGCCCGGCGGGGTCCCGCGGCCGCATCAGTCCGGCGGGCCGCAGGCGCCGCCCGCGCCGCCGCCTCCCCCGAAGCCCGCCCCCCCCGGTCCCAAGGACGCCTTCGCCCGCGTCCTGGAGAAGCTCGCCGTGGACCGGGCCCCCTTGGCCGCCCTGCTGGGTCAGTACTCCTCCGTCATGGTCCGCGACAACGCCCTCGAGGTCTTCTTCGGCCGCGGCCGGGGGTTCTTCGTCACCAGCATCCAGGAAAAGGACATCCGGGCCGTGGAGCGGGCCGCCTCCGAGGTCCTGGGCCGGGAGACCAAGGTCCGCTTCGCCGAGGAGAACGCCACCGACGGCGGTCCCATCCGGCCGGGCAAGGAGCTCGAGTCGGCCATGAAGGACCCGGCGGTCCAGTTCTTCATGAACACGTTCAAGGCCCAGGTCCTGTCGGCCGACCCGGTGGCCGCCGGGCGCGACGCCGCGCCCAAGGGCCGCGGTCCCACGGAGAAGGACTCATGAAGAACGTCATGGACCTCCAGAAGATGCTCAAGTCGGCCAAGGAGATGCAGGACCGGCTCCAGAGGGAGCTGGCCGCCCTGCGGGTCGAAGGCTCGAGCGGCGGCGGCATGGTCACCGTCGTCCTCGACGGCCACAAGGGCCTGCAGTCCATCCGCATCGATCCCGAGGTCGTGAACCGGGACGAAGTGGAGATGCTCCAGGACCTGGTCGTCGCCGCGTTCAACGACGCGGCCGCCAAGGTCGACGAGGCGCTGGCCTCGAAACTCGGCGGCCTCGGGGCCGGCCTGAAGATCCCGGGGCTCGTCTGATGTTCGAATACGCCCGGCCGCTCCACGACCTCATCGAGGAGCTGCGCCATATCCCCGGCATCGGGGCCAAGACGGCCCAGCGCATCGCCTTCCATTTCCTCGGCCTGCCGGCCGAGGACACCGACCGCTTGGCCGAGGCCATCCGGGAGGCCAAGCGCAAGATCTTCTATTGCAGCCGCTGCAACAACATCACCCACGTCGATCCCTGCCTGATCTGCTCGGACGCCGAGCGCTCCGACGAGGCCCTCTGCATCGTCGAGGAGCCGTTCAACATCTCCTCCATCGAGAAGACGGGGGCCTACAACGGCCGCTACCACGTCCTGCTCGGCGCCCTGTCGCCGCTCAAGGGCCGCGGGCCGGACGAGCTCCGCCTGGGCAAGCTCACCAAGCGGATCGCCGAGGGCGCGTTCAAGGAGATCATCATCGCCACGAACCCGACGGTCGAGGGGGAGGCCACGGCCCTCTATCTCCTCCGCGCGCTCAAGGACTTCGGCGTCCGGATGACCCGGCTGGCCATGGGCCTGCCGGTGGGCTCGGACCTCGACTTCGCCGATCAGGTGACCATCAAGAAGGCCCTGGAGGGCCGGACGGAGCTCAAGGAATAGACCGACACGTCGCCGGCGACGTTCGACCATACCGACGGAAGGAGTCATCTATGGAATCGAAGAAGAATATGCAGACGATCGACGGGAACACGGCGGCGACGCACGTCGCCTACGCCTATTCCGAGGTCGCGGCCATCTATCCCATCACGCCGTCTTCGACGATGGGCGAGCTGGCCGACGAGTGGTCCGCCCACGGCCGCAAGAACATCTTCGGCCAGACGGTGGACGTCATCGAGATGCAGTCGGAGGGCGGCGCCTCGGGCGCGGTCCACGGCTCGCTCTCGGCCGGCGCCCTGACGACGACCTTCACGGCGTCCCAAGGCCTGATGCTGATGCTGCCGAACATGCACAAGATCGCCGGCGAGATGCTGCCGACCTTGTTCCTCGTCTCGGCCCGCTCGCTGGCCTGTCAGGCGCTGTCGATCTTCGGCGATCACAGCGACGTCATGGCCGCCCGCAACACCGGGTTCGCCCTGACCTGCGCCGGCTCGGTCCAGGAGGCCCAGGACCTGGCCATCGTCGCCTATCTCTCGACCCTGCGGACGAAGATCCCTTTCCTCCACTTCTTCGACGGCTTCCGGACCTCCAACGTCGTCGAGAAGGTCGATCTCGTCTCCTACGAGACCTTGCGGGACCTGTTCGAGCCCCAATATCTCGAGGACTTCCGCAGGCGCTCCCTCAACCCCGAGCGGCCGATGCAGAAGGTCGGACAGCAGAACCCCGACGTCTATTTCCAGGGCCGCGAGACCGTCAACAAGTACTATGACGAGTGCCCGGGCCTCGTCCAGCACTATATGGACAAGGTGGCCGGGGCCATCGGCCGCCGGTACCACCTCTTCGATTACTTCGGTGCCCCCGACGCCGACAAGGTCATCATCATGATGGGCTCGGGCGCCGAGACGGCCGAGGAGACGATCAACCACCTCAACGCCCGCGGCGCCAAGCTCGGCCTGATCAAGGTCCGGCTCTATCGGCCCTTCGACAACGCCGCCCTGGCCGCGGCCCTGCCCGCCTCGGCCCGCAAGATCGCCGTCCTCGACCGGACCAAGGAGCCCGGCTCGATCGGCGAGCCCCTCTACCTCGACGTCGCTGTGGCCCTGGCCGGCCGCCCGGTCAAGGTCATCGGCGGCCGCTACGGCCTGTCCTCCAAGGAGTTCACGCCGGCCATGGTCAAGGCCGTCTACGATCACCTCGACGGGCAGGCCCGGCACGGCTTCACCGTGGGCATCATCGACGACGTCACCCACCGCTCGATCCCGGTCGGCCCGGTCCTCGACACCGAGCTCCCGGGCACGGTCCGCTGTAAGTTCTTCGGCTACGGCTCGGACGGCACCGTCGGCGCCAACAAGAACTCGATCAAGATCATCGCCGACCACACCGACATGTACGGCCAGGGCTACTTCCAATACGACTCCAAGAAGTCCGGCGGCGTGACCATCTCCCACCTCCGCTTCGGCCGGCAGCCCATCCAGTCCCAATACTTCCTCAACACAGTCGATTTCGTGGCCCTGCACAAGCCGTCCTACATCGGCCGCCTCGACATCCTCGAGGGCATCCGCGAGGGCGGGACCTTCCTCATCAACTGCGACTGGCCGGCCGCCGAGGTCTTTGAGCACCTGACCGAGGACATGCAGAGGACGATCATCGACAAAAAGATCAAGGTCTTCACCATCGACGCCCTGAAGATGGCCGGCGAGCTCGGGCTGGGCCTGCGCATCAACTCGATCATGCAGGCCTGCTTCTTCAAGCTCTCGGGCGTCCTGCCCGAGACCGAGGCCATCACGCTGATGAAGAAGGCCGTCGAGAAGACCTACGGCCGCAAGGGCCCGGAGGTCGTCCAGATGAACTGGGACGCCATCGACCGGGCCGCCTCCGGCCTGGAGGCGGTGCCCGTCCCGGCCGCGATCGTCCGGTCCGCGCCGGTCACCAAGATCGTCCCCGACGACGCCAGCGCCTACGCCCGGGAGGTCATCGACCCGGTCACCCGGTTCAAGGGTGACCTGCTGCCCGTCTCCAAGATGCCCCTCGACGGGGCCACGCCGACGGCCACGGCCCGGCTCGAAAAGCGCGGCATCGCCACCGAGTGCCCGAAGTGGCTGCCCGAGAACTGCATCCAGTGCAACCAGTGCAATTTCGTCTGCCCGCACGCGACCATCCGGGCCAAGCAGATCGCGCCCGCGGACCTGTCCCAGGCCCCCGAGGGCTTCGTCACCATCAAATCCAACACCAGGAACGACCGCGGCCTCCTCTACCGTGAGCAGTGCTACATCGAGGACTGCGTCGGCTGCGGCTCCTGCGCCGAGGTCTGCCCGGCCAAGGTCAAGGCCCTGGTCATGACCCCGATCGCCGAGCTCAGGGCCGCGGGCGAGGCCCGGAAGGCCGAGTTCTTCGATCGGCTCCCCGACAACGTCCTCGACGGCATCAAGCCGGACACGCTCAAAGGCAGCCAGTTCCTGCGGCCGCTTTTCGAGTTCAGCGGCGCCTGCGCCGGCTGCGGCGAGACGCCCTACGTCAAGCTGGCCACCCAGCTCTACGGCGACCGGATGATCATCGCCAACGCCACCGGCTGCTCCTCGATCTACGGCGGCACGTTCCCGACCTGCCCCTACGCGGTCACGGTGGAAGGGAAGGGGCCGGCCTGGGGCAATTCGCTCTTCGAGGACAACGCCGAATACGGGTTCGGCATGCGCCTGGCCGTCGACGCCAACCGGCGCCTGGTGGCCGCCTCGATCGACGCCGCCCTGGCCGCCGGAACGACCCCGGCCCTGACCGACGCCCTGGCCAAGATGAAAGCGGCCTGGACGGACGTCGGCGCCGGGGCCAAGGCCGCGGCCCTGGCCGTCCGGGCCGCCCTGCCGGAGGCCCTGGCCAAGGCCGTCGGGTCCGGGCCCGCCCTGGCCAAGCTCGACGAGCTCAAGGACTTCCTGGTCGAGAAGAGCGTCTGGTGCATCGGCGGGGACGGCTGGGCCTACGACATCGGCTACGGCGGCCTCGACCACGTCCTGGCCATGAACCGCAACGTCAACGTCCTCGTCCTCGACACCGAGGTCTATTCGAACACGGGCGGCCAGGCGTCCAAGTCCACCCCGACCGGCTCGGTCGCCAAGTTCGCCTCGTCGGGCAAGAGGACGTCCAAGAAGGACCTCGGCCGGATGGCCATGAGCTACGGCTACGTCTACGTCGCTTCGGTGGCCATGGGGGCCAACATGAACCAGTGCCTCAAGGCCTTCCTCGAGGCCGAATCCTACCCCGGCCCCTCGATCATCATCGCCTATTCGCCGTGCATCAACCACGGCATCAACATGGCCAAGTCCCAGGCCGAGGAGAAGCTGGCCGTGGACACGGGCTATTGGTCCCTATACCGCTTCAATCCGCTCCTGGCCAAGGAAGGCAAGAACCCCTTCCAGCTCGATTCCAAGGAGCCCAAGCTCGAATACGGAGACTTCCTCAAGAACGAGGTCCGCTACAAGACGCTCGTCCAGCAGTTCCCCGAGATCGCCAAGGAGCTTTTCGCCCAGGCCGCCGCGGAATCGCGGCAGCGCTTCGAGATCTACAGGAGGATGGCCGAATAGCCGCGCCGCCGAAGGTCAGAAGATCCGATACCGGCCTTCGGCCATGATCTCCTCCCCGGCGCCGTCGGGATAAGCGAGGCGGACCGACCGGACCGCGATCCGCGGCTGGGTCGCGGGGATGTAGATCCGGTCGAGGTGGACGACCTCTTCCGGCCGGGAGAAGGCGGACGGGCCGATCCGGCCGCCGAAATGATCGCTCCGCCCGAAAGCGATGTGGAGCCCCAGCTTCTCGTCGAGGAGGATCTCGCCGACCGGCCCGATGCCGAAATCCCCGAGGACCCCGAAGCCGAGCTCGGCCAGGTTCCCGTAGGCCGGCTCCCTCCGCAGATGATCGGCTTCGGCCCGCAGGGCCGGACCGGGCTCGTCGGCGGCCCGAACGTCCCGGGCCGTGTTCTCCTCGATCGTGAAGACGACGGCCTCCCCGTCGATCACGACCGGAAGCGATCCCCGGGTCCGACTGGCCTCGCCCCGTTCTCCCTCGTAGGGGACGATGTAGGCCTCGCCGCTGGGCAGGTTGCCCGCCGTGCCTTTCTTGGGAAAGCGGCCGCCGCTCTCGTGGGCCGTCCGATGGCGCAGGTCGAAGACCAGGACATGGGGCTTTTCGCCGTCGAGACGGAACTCGACCTCGGCCGACTCGGCCCGGTCGAGCTTCTCCTTGAGGACGGAGACGCGGCGGCCCACTTCGCCGTAATCCAGGCGCAGGGCCGGGATCATCGTCTCGGCGAAGCCCGGCATGGTGGCGGCCCGAAAGCGGTGCGTCAGGGCCGCGTTCTTGAGAGGCGCCGTGGTCGAGTATTCGGTCGGGGCCAGAAAGAGCGGCGTCTCCCGGAAGACCTCCTCGAACGTCCGCTTCGCGCCTCTGTCCGCCAGGCCCGAGGCGTCGGGCGGCAGGGACGACTCGACGACGACGCATTCGGCGGGCAGATCGGCGTTGTTCGACCCGACGTCGGGATAGGCGATGAGCCGGACGGAATCCAGGGGCACGGACGGGGCGCCCTCCCTGAGGAGGGCCGCCCACTCCTCGGCCATGGCCCGCCGGGCCTTCCAGTCCGCGTTGTCGCGGGCCGGATCGCGGGGGACGTCGACGAGGATGCCGAGGGCCCTGTCCTCGGGGTAACCCGGGAACACGGAACGCACGAGGTTGATGAGATCGATTTCGCTCAATCCGGCCATGTGAGACCTCCTGGGTAACGCCTGCCCACGATCGGCTCCGCAGCGTCCGAGGCCAGTCTATCACAAGGTCGCGGGCGGCCGCGAAGGCAGCGATGGCAGGTTTGGCCCCAGGAGGCCGATGTGCTAGAATCGGCGAAAGAGAACGAATGACGATGAAGCCCGAGAGGAAGGCCCGGATCCTGGTCATCGACGACGAGGAGAACATCCGCAAGTCGCTGAAGATGATCCTCGAGTACGAGGGCTACGAGTTCTTCGAGGCCGGGACGGGCGAGGACGGCCTGGAGGCGCTCCAGGAGACGGTCGGCGTCGACCTCGTCCTGCTCGACATCAAGATGCCCGGAAAGAGCGGCCTGGAGGTCCTGGCCGAGCTTCGGGGGAGACCCTTCGTCCCGGAGGTGATCATGATCTCGGGGCAGGGGACCATCCAGGCGGCCGTCGAGGCGACCAAGCTCGGGGCCTTCGATTTCCTGGAAAAGCCCCTCCACCGCGAGCGCGTCCTCATCAGCATCCGCAACGCCCTCAAGCAGACGAGCCTCAGCCGGGAGTGCCAGGACCTCAAGAAGAAGGCCGAGAAGCATTACGAGATCATCGGCCGCCACCCCCTCATCCAGAACCTCTGGAAGGAGATCCTCAAGATCGCGCCGACCAACGCGACTGTGCTCATCTACGGCGAGAGCGGCACGGGCAAGGAGCTCATCGCCCGGTCCATCCACGGCCACAGCCTGAGGGCCCGGGAGACGTTCGTCCAGGTCAACTGCGCCGCCATTCCCGAGGAGCTCATCGAATCGGAGCTCTTCGGCCATGAGAAAGGCTCCTTCACCGGGGCGACGGAGAAGAAGACGGGCAAGTTCGAGCAGGCCGACGGCGGCACGGTCTTCCTCGACGAGATCGGCGACATGAGCCTGCGGACGCAGTCCAAGGTCCTGCGCGTTCTCGAGGAGGGGGAGGTCCAGAAGGTCGGCTCGAGCCGGATCTCCAAGGTCGACGTCCGGGTCATCGCCGCGACCAACAAGGACCTGCGCCTGGAGATCCGGGAGGGGCGGTTCCGCGAGGACCTCTACTTCCGCCTGAACGTCGTGCCGCTCTATTCACCCCCGCTGCGCGAGCGGAAAGAGGACATCCCGCTCCTCGTCGACTACTTCTCCCGGACTTTCGCCGAGGAGAACAACTTCCGGCCGCGGAAGTTCGCCCCGGACGCCCTGGAGGCCATGTCCGCCTTCCCCTGGAAGGGCAACGTCCGGGAGCTCAAGAACATCGTCGAGCGCCTCCTGATCATGACCGACCGCGACACGATCGAGCGGAAGGACCTGCCGGAGCCGCTGCGGGCCAGGACCGAGGCCGTTCTGCCGGAGGCGGCGGGGGTCAAGACTCTGCGCGAGTTCCGCGACCTGGCCGAGCGGGATTTTCTTCTGGCCAGGCTCGAGGCCAACAACTGGAACATTTCCCAGACGGCCCGGGAAATCGACACGCCGCGGTCGAACCTCTATAAAAAGCTCGAACAATACGGTATAAAGATAACGGCCGGAGTGGGCGAGACGGTCGCCTCTCCTTCCCGCGAGGGGGGAGAGGAGGAAAGTCCGGACTCCGAAGGGCAGGATGGTCGCTAACCGCGACTCCGGGCGACCGGGGGAAAGTGCCACAGAAAACACACCGCCCTCCGGGGGCGCAAGCGTCCCGGGGAGCAAGGGTGAAATGGCGAGGTAAGAGCTCACCGCCCCGGCGGCGACGTCGGGGGCAGGGCAAACCCCATCCGGAGCAAGGCCAAACGAGCCCCATTTTGGGATGGCCCGTCCCAGGGGGCGGGTCGGCCGCTGGATCCCGGGAGCAATCCCGGGACTAGACAAATGACCGTCGCCCGCGCAAGCGGGGACAGGATCCGGCTTATGACCCGCTCCGGCCGTTTCTTTTCTTCTCGAGTGGAGATCCGCTGATGCCGCGTTTGGCCTGGTGGAAGGAGGCGTCGCCGGACGCGCGGCGGGCCCTCGTCGCCGCCTCGTTCGGCTGGATGCTCGACTCCTTCGACGTCATGCTCTACGCCATGGTCCTGGCGGCGCTGATGTCGGACCTGGGAATGACCAAGGCCACGGCCGGGTTCCTGGGCTCCCTCACTCTCGTCGCCTCGGCCGCGGGGGGCCTCATCTTCGGGGTCGTGGCCGACCGCTTCGGCCGTCGCAAGGCCCTGATGGCCAGCATCCTCATCTATTCCGTCTTCACGGCCGCCTGCGGCTTCGCCACGGGCGTGGCCATGCTGGCGGTCTTCCGCGTCTTCCTCGGCCTGGGGATGGGCGGGGAGTGGGCCAGCGGGGCCGCGCTCGTCTCCGAGACCTGGCCGGCCGCGCATCGCGGCAAGGCCCTGGGCATCGTCCAGAGCTCCTGGGCGGTCGGCTACGCCGCCGCGGCCGCCGTGGCCGCGCTCGTCCTTCCGCTCTGGGGGTGGCGGGGCGTCTTCTTCGTCGGCGTCATCCCCGCCTTTTTCACGCTCTGGATCCAGAAGCGGGTCCGGGAGCCCGAGATCTGGAAAACCGCCCGAGCGGCCTCGCCGAGGCTCCGGGCCGGGTTCGGCGAGATCTTCGGGCGCCGGCGTCTTCGTCTGACGCTCTTCATCACCCTGATGAACGCCTGTACGATGTTCGGCTGGTGGGGCTTCAACCTCTGGCTTCCGGCCTACTTGTCGATGACGCCGGCCGAGGGCGGCATCGGCCTGAGCCCGCGGTCCATGTCGGCCCTCGTCATCATCATGCAGGCCGGCATGTGGCTCGGCTACGTCAGCTTCGGCTTCATCAGCGACAGGTTCGGCCGGAAGCGATCCTATGTGGGCTTCCTCGCGGCCGCGGCCGCGTTCATGCTGCTCTACTCGCGGACGAGCCGGCCCTTGGCCCTCCTCGCGCTCGGCCCGTTCGTCGCCTTTTTCGGGACGGGGTACTTCACCGGCTTCGGCGCCTTGACCGCGGAGATCTACCCCACGGCCGTCCGGGCCACGGCCCAGGGGATCACGTACAACGCCGGCCGCATCGTCAGCGCGGCCGCGCCGTTCGCCGTGGGCTCGCTCGCCCAGACCAGGGGGTTCGGGTTCTCGTTCACTCTGATCGCGGCGGCCTTCCTGGCCGCCGCCGCGCTCTGGGCCGGGATCCCGGAAACCAGGGGAAAAGCGCTCGAATGACGCCGGCTTCCTCGGGCTAGAAGGGCAGAGCCTGGCGGATGAGGACCAGGAGATTTCCCGGCCACAGGCCCAGCTGAACGACGCCGAAGAGGCACAGGAAGATGACCAGCCAGAGGGCCGGGTCCTCCCGCTCGAAGGCGGCTTCGGCCTCCGGCTCCCGCATGTACATCGCGACGACAACCCTCAGGTAGTAGGCGACCGAGACGAGGCTGGCCAGGACCGCCGCCACGACCAGCAGGATGTGCCCTTTCGCGACGGCGGCGCTGAAAACGTGGAACTTGGCCAGGAATCCGGCCGTCGGGGGGAATCCGGCGAGAGACACGAGGAACGCGGCCAGGCCGGCCGCAAGCCAGGGGTGCCGGCGGCCCAGGCCGGCGAGATCGGCGAAGGAGACATGCTCTTCACCCTTCCCGGACAGGGCGGCCAGAACGCCGAAGGCCCCGACGTTCATGAACAGGTAGGAGATGAGGTAGAAGACGAGACCGGGGGCGTCCCCGGCCACCACGGCGACGAGGAGATAGCCCGAATGGGCGATCGCCGAATAAGCCAGGAGCCGCTTGACGCTTTTCTGCCGCAGAGCGGCCAGGTTGCCCCAGAACATGGTCGCCGCGGCCGCGACGCTCAGCGCCGGCCCCAGAGCGGAGGCGGCGCCGCCCCCGTCGAGGAGAGGGGAGACGGCCCGGAGGAGGACGGCGAATCCCGCCGCCTTGGGCCCGATCGTCAGGAAGGCCGTGACCGGGGTCGGGGCGCCTTCGTATGCGTCCGGGGCCCACATGTGAAAGGGCGCTATGGCGATCTTGAAGAAGAGCGCGATGACGATCAGCCCCAGGCCGGCGACGGCGGCCGCGGGCGGACCGGACGCCGCACCGGCCCCGGCGAGCCCGGAGATGAGATCCAAGCTGCCCGAGGCGCCGAAGACAAGGGCCAGGCCGAAGACGAAGAAGGCCCCGGCGAAGCTGCCCATGAGGAAGTACTTGGCCGCCGCCTCCGACGAGGCCCGGTCGTTCCGCCGGAGCCCGGCCAGGGCGTACGAGGCGACAGAAAGGACCTCGAGCCCGAGAAAGACGACCAGCCAGTCGCTCGACGAGACCATGATCATCAGCCCGGCCACGGCGAAAAGCAGGAGGCCGCAGAGCTCGCCGAGGTTGATGCCCCGGCGCGGGGCGTAAACGAGGCTCATCAGGATGACCAGGGCGGCCAGGACGGCGAAGACGGCCATGAGGAGCAGGGCCAGAGGGTCGAGCGAGAGCCGGCCGCCAAAATAAGAGAGCCCGAGTCCCCAGGAACGGACGATGAAGAAGCCGGCCGCGCAGAGCGCGATGATGGCCGCGGCCACGGCGATCCCGCGGCCCTCCCGCTTCAGGAACGCCTCGAGGAGCAGAGCGGCGAGAGCGCCCGCGACGACGGCGACGAGCGGGGCCAGGGCCATGAGCGCCATGTCAGGGCTCCGGCTCCGCCGCGGGCCTCTGCGCCCGGATGGTCAGGTCGGGCCCCTTGATCGCCGGGGCGAGGGGGGGCTTCGCTTCGAGGGACTCGATGTAGCGCGAGACCGAGGCGTCCATCTTTCTCAAGATCGGGCCCGGGAAGAGACCCATGACGACCATGAGGGCGACGAGCGGCGCCAGGACCGCCAGCTCGCGCCGGTCGAGGTCCCGGAATCTCGCGTCCGCCGGGTCTTTGAGCGGGCCGTGCATGACCCTCCGGTAGAGCCGGAGAAGATAGGCCGCCGAGAGGACGACCGTCGAGACGCCGAGCGCGGCCAGGGCCTTGTTCGCTCCGAAGATGCCGAAGAAGCAGAGGATCTCCCCGACGAACCCGTTGAGGCCCGGCAGGCCGGCCGAGGAGAGCGCGGCCAGGAGGAACACGCCGGCGAAGACCGGCATGCGGGCCGCGACGCCGCCGTAGTCGGCGATGAGCCGCGTCTGCGTCCGCTCGTAGAGGACCCCGACGCAGAGGAACAGCGCGCCCGTGCTGATCCCGTGGTTGAGCATCTGATAGAGGGCGCCCTCGGTCGCCTCGAAGCCGAGCGAGAAGAGGGCCAGCATGATCAGGCCCATGTGGCTGACGCTCGAATAGGCGACGAGCGCTTTCATGTCCTTCTGGACCAGGGCCATCAGGCCGCCGTAGACGACGCCGACGACCGCCAGGATCGACAGGGCCGGGGCGAAGGCGGCCGCGGCCTGAGGGAACAGCGGGAGGCCCAGCCGGACGAAGCCGTAGGCGCCCATCTTCAACAGGACGGCGGCCAGCAGGACCGATCCGGCGGTCGGCGCTTCGACGTGGGCGTCGGGGAGCCAGGTGTGGAGCGGGAAGAGGGGGACCTTGATGGCGAAGGCCAGGCCGAAAGCGAGGAAAAGCCAGGTCTGCAGGCCGGGAGCGAGGGATGTCGCGGCCAGGTCGGCGATGGACAGGGAATAGGCGCCCGTCGCCCGGAAATGCGCGGCCTGGAGGACGAAGATCGCCGCCAGCATGAGCAGGCTGCCGAACATCGTGAAGAGGACGAACTTCATGGTCGCATAGACCCGGCGACGGCCTCCCCAGATGCCGATGAGGAAGTACATCGGGATGAGCATGGCCTCCCAGAAGACATAGAAAAGGAAGAGGTTCAGGGAGACGAAGACGCCGATCATGCCCGTTTCGAGCAGGAGCATGAACAGCGAGAATTCCTTGACCCTGTCGGAGACGGACTTCCAGGAGGAGAGGAGGGCGAGAGGCGTCAGGAACGCCGCGAGCAGGACCAGAAAGAGGCTGATGCCGTCGACCCCGACGTGGTAGTCGAGCCCGCGGCCCAGCCAGGAGGCCCGCTCGACGAATTCGGGCAGGCCCGAATCGCCGCTGAAGCCGCCATAGAGGACGAGAGAGGCGGCCAAGGTCAACAGCGATACGGTCAGGGCCACGGCCCGAACGGCCCTCGCCGACTCTCCCCGGATGAAGATGAGGACGACCGCCCCGGCGAGCGGCAGGAAGGTGACGACCGAAACGAGGGGCGGAGTCGCGGCGACCGTGTTCATAGGATCAGGAACCCCAGGAAGAGGATCGCCCCGAGGAGAAAGGCCAGGGCGTAGTCGCGGACGAGCCCGCTCTGGAGAGCGTTCAGGCCCCTTCCGGCCCGGGTCGCGGCCGCGGCCGACCCGTTGAGCGCCCCGTCCACGACCTTGAGGTCGAAGCGCTCGTAGATCGCCTCGGCGCCGCGGACGAGGGGCCGGACGATGACCGCATCGTAGGCCTCGTCGACGTAGTACTTGCGAACGAGAAGCCTGTGGATCCCCGGAAAGCGGCCGGCCAGCCGCGCCGGGATGCCGGGGGACCGCCTGTAGAGCAGGAAGGCCAGGCCGAGCCCGAGCAGGGCCGAAGCGGTCGCGGCGAGGCTGAGGGCGATCTCGGTCGACGGCGCGGGATGGGGGGCGGCCGCGGCGAAGGAGCCCTCGAGGAAGCGGCCGATGACGTTGGCCCGCTCGCCGAAGAGGGCCGGCAGGCCGATAAGGCCGGCGACGGCCGAGAGGACGGCCAGGACGATCAGAGGGACGGTCATGGCCCGCGGCTGTTCATGGCTCTGAGCGCCCGGCGCGGGAGACGTTCGCTCCGCGCCGTAGAAGGCGACGTAGACGAGTCGGAACATGTAGAAGGCCGTCAGGACGGCGGCGGCCAGGCCCAGGGCATAGAGGGCGTAGCGCCCGCCCGCGTAGGCGCCGGTCAGGATGGCGTCCTTCGAAAAGAACCCGGACAGAAAGGGGATCCCCGAGACGGCCAGGGCCCCGATCAGGAACACGAAGGAGGTCACCGGGAGGCGCTTCCTCAGGCCGCCCATGCGCCGCATGTCCTGCTCGCCGCCGAGCGCGTGGATGACGCTCCCGGCGGCCAGGAACAGCAGGCTCTTGAAGAAGGCGTGGGTCAGGAGGTGGAACATCCCCGCGGCGTAGGCGCCGACGCCGCAGCCGATGAACATGTAACCGATCTGGGAGATCGTGGAATAGGCCAGGACCCGCTTGAGGTCGTGCTGGACGAGGGCCATCGTCGCGGCATAGACGGCCGTGACCGCCCCGACCCAGGCGACGACTGAGGACGCCGCCGGGGACGCCGTGAACAGCCCGTTCAACCGGCAGACCATGTAGACGCCGGCCGTGACCATGGTCGCGGCGTGGATGAGGGCCGAGACCGGCGTCGGGCCCTCCATGGCGTCGGGAAGCCAGACGTAGAGCGGGATCTGGGCCGATTTCCCCGTGGCCCCGACGAAGAGCAGGATGGCGGCGAGGGTCGCCGGCCCCGGGCCGAGGAGCCCGGAGCCGGGGGCGGCGTTGATCGCGGCGAAGCTCGAGCTCCCGACGTTCGCCAGAAGGAAGAGGACGCCGACCATGAAGGCCGCGTCGCCGATCCTGTTGACGAGGAAGGCCTTCAGGCCGGCCGCGGCCGCGGCCGGCCGGTCGAACCAGAAGCCGATCAGAAGGTAGGAGCAGAGACCGACTCCCTCCCAGCCGACGAACATGAGGACGATGTCCGAGGCCAGGACCAGCACGAGCATGAAGAAGGTGAAGAGGTTCAGGAAGGCGAAATAGCGGGAATAGGCCCGGTCTTCCGCCATGTAGGCGGCGGAGTAGACGTGGATGAGGAACCCCACGCCGGTGACCACCGCCGCCATGACGGCGGCGAGCCCGTCGAAGGTGAGCGCGACCGAGGCGCTGAACGCTCCGCTGACGATCCATGACAGGAGGACCTTGGAGAGGGGAGCGGCCCCGCCGCCGGCGGCCGAGATCTTGGCCAAGGCCGCCACGGTCAGGGCGAAGGACAGGAAGACCGCGGCCGACGCCTGCCAGGCGACCCACCTCCGGGAAAACCGGCGGCCGAAAAGCAGCAGGACGAAAGCGCTGGCCCCGGGGACAAGTGGAATGAGCCAGAAGTACCGGGCCATGCTATCCCTTCAGGTCCTCGAGGTCGTCGGTCCGGATGGACTTCCGCTGGCGGAAGATGAGGACGATGATGGCCAGGCCGATGACGGCCTCGGCCGCGGCCACGGTGATGATGAAAAGGACCAGGGCTTGGCCGTCCGGCCGCCCGGAGGCCTTGGCCAGGGCCAGCAAGGCGAGATTCCCGGCGTTGAGCATGACCTCGACGGCCATGAACTGGGTCAGCAGGTCTTTCTTGACGAAAAAGGCGATGACGCCGAGGACGAAGAGAACGACGGCCAGAACAAAGAAGGCCGCCGGGGCAATCACTCGCCCCCCGTCTTTCCGGCCAGGGCCAGCGCGCCGACGAGGGCGGCCACGATGAGAAGCGACGTGATCTCGAAAGCATAGAGGTAATCGGTGAAGAGAAGCCGGCCGAGATCGGCGATCGCGCTCCCGGACGGATAGGCTTCCGCGGCGCCGCCCGCCAGGACCCGCCGTCCCGCGAGAACGAGCTCGGCCAGGAGGACGAGGGCGAGGGCGGCGGCCAGATAGGTCCGGAGCCGCTTTCCCTCGGGCGGGAGGGGCCGGCGCAGGTTGAACATCATGACGGCGAAGAGGAAGAGGACCATGATGGCCCCGGCATAAACCAGGACCTGGACCGCCGCGGCGAAGGGCGCGTCGAGGAGGCCGAAGATCCCGCCCAGGCTGGAGAAGGCCAGGACGAGGAAGAGGGCGTTGCGGGCCTGGTTCTGCGACAGGATCATGGCCGTGACCGCGCCGACGCACGCGACGGACAGGACGGCGAAGATGACGAGGGCCATGGGATTCCGCCCTATTGTGTTTTTCCCGGCCTCCGAAGTCAAGCCGGGCCGGGAAAAGAAGGATTGGAAAGCGTTGACAACCACGCTCAGTTTGATATAATGAGGCCGTTACCGCGGGGTAGAGCAGCCTGGTAGCTCGTCGGGCTCATAACCCGGAGGTCGTTGGTTCAAATCCAACCCCCGCTACCAACCGATCCCCATCCCCTCGAATAGATGAGGCCCCGGCCTCTGTCTGAAGCCGGGGCGGCTATTCGACGCCATCCCAGCAGTAGGTGCAGAGCTTCTCCTTGGCCAGGCCGATCGCGGAGACCATGTCCTCCATGCGCTGATAGCGGAGGGTCGTCAGGCTCAGCGTCCGCTCGATCCATTCGACCATCGCGTCGTATTGGTCCGTGCCGGCCCGGGTGTACTCCTCGAGCCTCTTGAATTCCGGCCCCTCGAGGGCCGCGACGGCCCTCCGGGCGGCCAGGTCCAGCTCCGAGCGCGACCGCGAGAAGTTGAGGAACTTGCAGCCGAAGGCGAGGGGAGGGCAGGCCGCGCGCATGTGGACCTCGACCGCGCCGGATTCATAGAGGCGCTTGATGGTGTCCCGGAGCTGGGTGCCGCGGACGATCGAATCCTCGCAGAACAGGAGCTTGTGCCCCTGGATGATGTCCCGGATGGGGATGAGCTTCATCCGGGCCACCTGGTCGCGGATGTCCTGGTGCTGGGGCATGAAGCTCCGGGCCCAGGTCGGCGTGTACTTGACGAAGGGCCGCCGGAAGGGGATGCCCGCCTCGCCGGCGTACCCCAGGCCGTGTCCGATCCCGGAGTCGGGGATGCCCGCGACGAGGTCGATCCTGACGTCGTCGTTCCTGGCCAGGGCCGCGCCGCAGCGGTTGCGCACGGTCTCCACGTTGATGCCCTCGTAGCTCGAGGCCGGATAGCCGTAATAGATCCAGAGGAAGGCGCAGATGTGGAGCCTGCGGCCGGGCGGGACGCGGGTCTCGAATCCTTCGGGCGTGATCCGGACGATCTCTCCGGGACCGAGATATCGGTCGATCTCATAGCCCAGGTTGGGGAAGGCGCACGTCTCCATGGACGCGGCATAGGCCCCGTCCTTCCTTCCCAGGACGAGGGGCGTCCGGCCCACCTTGTCCCGGGCCGCCAGGACCGCCCCGTCGGTCAGGATGAGGAGGGAGGCCGAGCCTTCGATGAGCTCCCAGACGGCCCGGATGCCGTCCTCGAAGGTGTCTTCGCGGTTGATCATGGCCGCGATGAGCTCGGTCGGATTGATCTCGCCGCCGCGCATCTCGGAGAAATGGAGGCACTTGCCCCGGAAGGCCCGGGCGACGAGGTCGTCGATGTTCTTGATGACCCCGACCGTGGCGATGGCGTAATTGCCCAGATGGGACCGGATGAGGAGCGGCTGGTCCTCGTAGTCGCTGATGACGCCGATCCCCCGGACGCCGCGGAGCTTGCCGACGTCGTCGCCGAACTTCGAGCGGAACTGGGCGTTCTCGATGTTGTGGATGTAGCGGACGATGCTCGCGCCGTTGCCGGCGGCCAGGCCGCCGCGCTTGGTGCCCAGGTGGGAGTGGTAGTCCGTGCCGTAGAACAGGTCCTCGACGATGTCGTCCTTGCCGACGACCCCGAACAGTCCGCCCATATCCGGTCCTCCTGGCGATTATCCCGGCATCATAGCATTGGCCCCGGTACGTTTCAATGCGATCTGTGATAAAATCCGTCCGATATCGTTTCGAGGAGGTCCACATGTTCAAAGCCGCGACGTATAGCGAAAGACGGAAGCTCCTGAAGAAGTCCGTGGGATCGGGCCTGATGATCTTCCTGGCCAACGAGGAAAGCCCGATGAACTACCCCGCCAACACCTATCACTATCGCCAGGACAGCTCGTTCCTGTATTTCTTCGGCCTGTCGTCGCCGGGCCTCGCGGCCATCATCGACGCCGACGAGAACACGGACACCCTCTACGGCGACGACATCGGGATCGAGGACATCATCTGGATGGGGACCCTGCCCAGGCTCAAGGCCCGGGCCCTCGAAGCGGGCGTCCGCCGGACCGCCCCGCGCGCCGCCTTCGACGACGCGGTCCGCAAGGCCCTCGCGGCCGGCCGGACCGTCCACTTCCTACCGCCCTACCGGCCCGACGCCAAGATCGCCCTGAGCGAGCTCCTGGCGATCCCCATCCGGGAGCTCAAGGCCAGGTCCTCGGCCGCGCTCATCAAGGCCGCGGTCGATCAGCGCATCCTCAAGTCCAAGGAGGAGATCCGCGAGATCGAATCGGCCCTGGCCGTGAGCAGCGAGATGTACGACGCGGCCATGAAGGCGGCCAAGCCCGGCCGCTACGAATACCAGGTCTCCGGGGTCATGGAGGGCATCGCCCTCGCCTACGGCATGCATCTGGCCTTCCCGCCCATCGTCACGGTCAACGGGCAGACCCTGCACATGCATGCCCATGGCAATCCGCTCGTCAAGGGCCGTCTCCTGGTCGTGGACTGCGGCGCCGAGGCCCCGAGCGGCTACGCCTCCGACATCACCCGGACCGTTCCGGTCGGCGGCCGCTTCAACGCCCGGCAGAAGGCGGTCTACGAGGTCGTCCTGGCCGGACAGACGGCGGCCATCAAGGCCCTGAGGCCCGGCGTCAATTTCAAGGACATCCATCTCCAGGCCGCCCGGGTCATGACCGACGGCCTGAAGGCCCTCGGCCTGATGAAGGGCGACACGGCCGAGGCCGTCGCCGCCGGCGCCCACGCCCTGTTCTTCCCCCACGGCCTGGGCCACAACCTCGGCCTCGACGTCCACGACATGGAGGATTACGGCGAGAACAACGTGGGCTACGGCGAGAAGGTCGAGCGGAGCTCCCAATTCGGGCTGGCCTACCTCCGCCTGGCCCGCGAGCTCCGGCCCGGCCATGTGCTGACCGTCGAGCCGGGGATCTATTTCATCCCCGCCCTGTTCGCCCTTTGGAAGAAGGAGAAGAAGCACCGGGACTTCATCGTCTACGACGCCGTCGAGAGATTCCTCGACTTCGGCGGGGCCCGGATCGAGGACGATGTCCTGGTCACGGAGAAGGGCCATCGGGTCCTCGGCCCGCCCATTCCCAAGACGGTCGCCGACGTCGAGAAGGCCTGCCGGGCTTGAGGAGCGCGCTCGTCCGGCGGCGCGCGACCGAGGACCCGGCCGGCGGGAAGGGGCGCTGATGCCGCTCTGGTACGTCGTCAACACCCGCCCCAAGAAGGAGGGCCAAATCGAGCGGCTCTTCGTCGAGGGTGGGTTCACGATCTATTGCCCCAAATATGTCCGGGAGAAGCGGATCGTCCCCTTCTTCCCGGGCTACGCGTTTCTCCGGTTCGAGTTCCCGGACCAGTTCCGGACGGTCAAGTACACCCGCGGCGTCAAGCGCATCGTCGGCAACGACGCCGGGCCCGTCCCCATCCCGGCGGAGATCGTCGAGGGCATCAGGGCCCGGGAACGGGACGGGCTGATCGTCTTCGAGAGATACGGGGAGGAGCCGGCGGTCGGGGACGAGATCGAAGTCGTCGAGGGCCCGCTCAAGGGCCTCAAAGGCATCTTCCGCAAGGAGGTCGGCGACAGCGAACGGGTGATGATCCTCCTGAATTACGTTTCCTATCAGGGCCAACTGCTCATTGAAAAAGGTAAGCTCAAAAAAATATAGCCCTCATTTCAGGGCCTTGAGGGCGTCGAGGAAAGGCGGCGTGAGGCTCGTCGACGAGAAATAGACGACCCCGTCGGCCCGGAGCGTCCGGCTGATCCTCATCTGTTCGATCATCCCCTCGGGCGTGTTCCGGTTGTGCGAGGTGCCGATGCCGATCCCGGGACAGACGAGCGTCCGCCCATTGGCGTACCCGACGGCCTCGCGGGCGAGCCGCTCGAAGAGCCCGGCGTCGTTCGTGTAGAGCATGGGGTTGAGCATGTCGACGAGGCCCTCTCGGCCCCACGCGGCCCAATCCTGGCCGATCATGACCCGGGCGCTCACGGCGTCCGGGAAGACGGCGGCGCTGACCCTGACTTTGCGGCCGGGGGCCTGGAGCCCGGCCTTGAGCTCCCGGAGAAAGACCGTCACCCGGTCGGTGTTCCAGCGCAGCCACTCGTTCCAGGCCGGATTGCCGGTGTCGCGGGCCTTGACGGCGGCCATGTCGATGCCCGTATCCGCCCTGAACAGGCGCAGCGTCTCCGCATCGAAGCTGAAGAACGGCTCGGTCGGCTCGCAAGGGTAGCGGACATAGTCGAGGTGGACCCAGCCCACGTCGTACTTCCTGACGACCTCGAGCATCAGGCGGATCTCGTAGTCCCGCGCGGCCGGCAGAGCGGGGTTGAGGGCGCCGACCATCTCCCGCTTGGGCGACGTGATCAGCCATTCCGGATGCCGGCGGACTTCGCCGAGGATGGCCGATTCGGGGAAGACGCAGAACCAGGGGTGAACCTCCATCTTCCGCTTCTTGGCCTCTTCCAGGAAGACCCCGAAGAAATCCCAATTGTAGGCGCCGTCGGGGACGCCGATCCCGCTGGCGTAATAAACGCGGCCGGACGTGTCCTTGACCAGCATGATCAGGGTGTTGAGGCCCGCCTGGGCGTATTCGTCGAGCGTCGTCCGCATCTTGGCGACGGCGGCCTCCCGGTCCGGGCCGAAGAAGCCGGGGTGCATCCAAACGCCGCGCACCGGCCTCGCCGCCGAGGGACCCGACGCGCCGAGCGAGCCGACCGGGCCGACGGCTGAAGCCGCCAACACGAGAATGACCGCCAGGACCTTTGTGTTCATTGGACCTCCCAAGTCAGCCGCGGGGCTTGCCGTGACCGCCGCCGCCGGGCGTTTCGATCCGGAGGATGTCCCCGGGCGCGAGCCTGACGTTGACTTTCGAGCCGACGACGTCGGTCCGGCCCCGGGAGATGATCGAGTTGCGGCCCCTGGCGCCCGGTCCGCCGCCGGCCGCGCCGTAAGGCGCGAAGCGCCGTCGCTCGGAGATGACCGTCAGGTCGACCGGGACCTCGAATTCGTACTCGCGGACGAGGCCGTCGCCGCCCCGGCGGGCGCCGCGTCCGCCCGAGCCCTTCCGCAGGCCATAGAGCCGGACCTTGAGCGGCAGGCCGTTCTCGAGGGCCTCGACGGGCGTGTTGAGGGAATTGGTCATGTGGGAATGGACCCCGCCGAGGCCCGGGGCCAGCGGGCCGGCGCCCATGCCGCCGCCGAGCGTCTCGTAATAGGCGAAGCGCCGCTTCCTGGCCGGATCGAAGCCGCCGAAGGCGATGTTGTTCATCGTCCCCTGGCTCGCGGCCGGGACGCGCCCGGGACAGGCCCGGGCCAGGGCGCCGAGCAAGACGTCGACGATCCGCTGGGAGGTCTCGACGTTCCCGCCGGCGCAGGCGGCCGGGAACACGGCGTTGACGATGGAGCCCTCGGGAGCGCGGATCTCGAGCGGCCGCATCAGGCCCGTATTGAAGGGAATGTCCTCCTCGACCAGACAGCGGAACGCGTAGAGGACGGCCGAGCAGGTGACGGCGAAATTGGCGTTGACGCCGCCCGCGGTCTGGGGGGCCGAGCCGTCGAAGTCGACGACGGCGCGGTCGCCACGGATCGCGACCCGGACCGCGATCCGGATCGGCCGGCCCGAGATGCCGTCGTCGTCGAGGCGATCGACGAACGCATAGTCGCCGTCGGGGATGTCACGGAGCGTCCGGCGGAGAAACCTCTCGGAGTAATCCTGGATGAGGCCGGCATAGAGGCGGACCCGGGCCGCGCCGAAGCGCCGGACGGCCTCTTCGAGCCTCGACCGACCGATCTCGTTGGCCGCGACCTGGGCCAGGAGGTCGCCGCGGCGCTCGTCGGGCGTCCGGACATTGGCGAGGAGCAGGTCGAAGACGTCCCGGTTTAGCCGGCCGCGCGCCCGGAGCTTGAGCGGCGGGATGATCAGGCCCTCCTGGAAGAGCTCGGTCGCCAGCGGCATGGACCCGGGGGTCATGCCGCCCACATCGGAGTGATGGGCCCGATTGGCCACGAAGAAGGAGAGCCGGCCGCCCAAGAAGACGGGGGAGATGCAGGTGATGTCGGGCAGATGGGTCCCGCCCCGGTAGGGATCGTTGAGGATGACGAGGTCGCCCGCCTCGAAGGCGACGGCCCCGAGCGCGGCCCGGACGGAGAGGGGCATGGCCCCGAGGTGGACCGGGATGTGCGAGCCCTGGGCCAAGGTGCCCCCGTCCCGGTCGAAGAGGGCGCAGGAGAAGTCCTTCCGCTCCTTGATGTTGGGCGACAGGGCGGTCCGGCCGAGCACGGCCGCCATTTCCTCGGAGATCGCGACGAAGACGTTCTTGAAGAGCTCGAGCTCGATTGGGTCGACCGCCTTCGGCCTCATCGGGGACCGGCCTTGCGGATGATCAGGTTGAGGTATCCGTCGATGACGGCCCTGGTGCCCGGCGGCAGGAAGGCGGTCGACTCCGGGTCGATGACGAGAGCGGGGCCGGGAAGGGCGTTGCCGGGGCGGAGCCGGGACCGGTCATAGACGAGGCCCTCGCGAACGTCCCGGCCGGTGTGGATCTTCTGTCTCCTGACGACGGACCCGGGGCTCAGGCCGCTCGCCTTCGGCTCGCGTTCGAGGGGGATCTTGGGGGTGACGGCCACCGCCTTGACGCGCAGGTTGACGATCTCGACCGGCCGCCGGTCGTGCCGGTAGGAATAGAGGCGCTTGTGGCGCCGATGAAAGCTCTCGCGGAACGCCCGGTCAAGGGTCTTGGCCCTGCGGTAGGGGACCTCGATCTCGTAGGACTGCCCGAGGTAGCGGCAGTCGAGCGAGCGCTCGAGGAGGACGTCCGCGGCGGCAAACCCCTCGTCGGCCATGTCGCGCCGGCTCTTCTCCTCCAGGGCCTCGAATCCGGCCTCGAGCTCGGCGACGCTCGTCCGGTCGTCCGTTCTCATGAGCGAGCGGGCATAGTCCTTGACCGGATCCGAGACGAGCAGGCCGAAGGCCGAGAGCACCCCGGCGTTCCGGGGCACGATGACCGTGGGCATCCCGAGGTGGGCGGCCATCTCGACCGCGTGCATGCCTCCGGCGCCGCCGAAGGAGAAGAGGGCGAAGGCGCGCGGATCGATGCCCCGCTCGACCGAGATGACCCGGATGGCCTTCTCCATGTTGGCGTTGGCGATGGCCACGATGCCGAGCGCGGCCTCGACGGCCGTCTTGCCGATCGTCCGGGCCAGCCTGGAAATGGCCGCCCGGCTGCGCTCGGGCTGGATCCTCATCCGGCCGCCCAGAAAGAAATCCGGATCGAGCCGGCCGAGGCAAAGGTTGGCGTCGGTCACGGTCGGGAGGTCCCCCTTGCCGTAACAGGCCGGTCCGGGGTCGGCGCCCGCGCTCCGGGGGCCGACGCGAAGAGAGCCGCCGCGGTCCGCTTGGGCGATCGACCCGCCGCCGGCCCCGACCGAATGGATGTCGATGATCGGGAGGCGGATGGGGAAGTCGCCGATCCGGCTTTCGTGGGTCCGTCGGATCCCGCCCTCGATGAGCGAGACGTCGGTCGATGTGCCGCCCATGTCGAAGCTGACGACGTTCGGAAAGCCGGCGGCCCGGGCCAGGACGCGGGCCCCGACGACCCCGCCCGCCGGGCCGGAGAGGGCCGTACGGATGGGCTCGACCCGGGCCTGCTCCGGCGAGATGGTGCCCTCGTTCGATTGCATGATGCACAGGTCGGCCCGGCCGATGCGACGGCGGAGCTCGCCGAGGTAGCGGTCCATGACCGGCATGAGATAGGCGTTGACGGACGCGGTCGACGTCCGCTCGTACTCGCGGTGTTCGGGGAGGAGGCGGTTCGAGATCGTGAAGAGCAGACCGGAGCGTTCGAGCTCCCGGGCCACGATCTCCTCGTTCTTCGGATTGGCGTAGGAATGGAGGAGGCAGACGGCCACGGCCTCGGCGCCGGACCCCTTGATCCTCCGGATGATGCGACGGACCTCGGCCGGCTCGGCCGGACGCTCGATCCGTCCCGAAGCGAGGGTCCTCTCATGGAGGCCGAACCGGCGCGCCGCCGGGATGAGCTCGAACCGGGCCGCCGGCTGGAGAGCGTACAGGCTTTTCCGGGTCTGCCGCCCGATGGCCAGGACGTCCTCGAACCCGGCCGTCGTGATCAGGGCGATGCGGCCGCCCCGGCGCTGGAGAAGGGCGTTCGTGGCCACGGTGGTGCCGTGGACGATGAAGGCGCCGGGGGAATCCGCGAGAATGTCGCCGACGCCTGCGAGGATCGCGAGGGACGGGTCGCGCGGCGTCGAAAGGACCTTCCGGTTGGCCAGGCGCCCGCCGCGCCAGATGACGAAGTCGGTGAACGTCCCCCCGGTATCCACTCCGACGCGGACTTTGCCGGACTGCTGGTGTCGTCCCATGGTCAAGGGGTATTAGACAGTCAACCCGGGCGTTAAGTCAACTGGGATTGCCGCCATTCATTTAGCCTGGACTATTCATAAAAACGCCGGTTTCTCATAAGATAAAAAAACCCAAGAGCGGCGTTTTTACCCTTCGGGCAAGCCGATCCGGCCGCATCTGCTTCGTTGCAAAGGGTTCGCAGTACTCCGAGTACAGCTTCACCCTTTGACGCCTCGCATCTGCAGCTGTCTCGGCTCGTGAATAACCCAGGCTAGGTTCTTCTCCCATTTCCGGGAAACCTCTCGAGGCGGCGAGGGGTGTTGCCTCGAGAGAGCGACTCCCCGGAATCTGGAGAAGAACCGTTCCTAATGGCAGGTGCCGCAGGACTTGCTCGAGCAGGTCGCGCAGCCCGACGGCGAGGCCTTGAGGCGGCTGGAGCCGCCGCCGATGCCGAAACAGGAGACCATCTTGCGGACGTCCGCGGACCCGCACTCGGCGCAAACGACGTCCTTCTCTCGGCCGGCGGCGACGAGGCGCTCGAACCTCTGGCCGCACTTCTGACACGCGAACTCATATAGCGGCATCACCGCTACTTGACCAGCGCGACGGCCTCGATCTCCACCTTGACGTCGCGCGGCAGACGGGCCACCTGGACCGCGGCCCGGGCCGGGTTCGGGGCTTTGAAGAACTCGGCGTAGACCGCGTTCATCCTGGCGAAATCGTTCATGTCCTGGAGGAAGACGGTCGTCTTGACGACATCGTCGTAGGACGAGCCGGCGGCTTCGAGGACGGCCCCGAGGTTCTTGAGGACCTGGCGGGTCTGGTCCTCGATCGTCCCGGTATTGAGCTCGCCGCCGGCCGGATCGATGGGGATCTGGCCCGAGCAGAAGACGAGGCCGTTGGCGATGATGGCCTGGGAATAGGGGCCGATGGCCTGCGGGGCCTTGTCGGTCTGGACCTGTTTCTTCATGATCTTGCTCCTCTTGAGGCCGCCGCAGGCCCCGGACACGACGGCGCCCAGGAGGCCGGCGGCGGCGAGAAATCTGCGTCTGTTCACGTCCCCTTGGCCTCAGGCCGACAGGCCGTCGAGGACCGCGGTCAGGAATTTCCAGAACTTTCCGACCGAGCCGATGTGGACGTGCTCCTCCGGCGAGTGGGGGTTCTTCATCGTCGGCCCGAATGAGATCATGTCCATGCCCGGGAACTTCTCGCCGATGATGCCGCATTCGAGACCGGCGTGAATGGCCATGACCTCGGCCTCCCGGCCGAAGCCCTGGGCATAGAGCTCTCTCATCTTCTTGAGCAGCCGGGACTCGAGGTTGGGCATCCATCCGGGGTAGCCGTCCTTGAGGTCGGCCTTGGCCCCGGCCAGGGCGCAGACCGACTTGATGACGTCGCGGGCGGCCTCGAGGGCCGAAGCGACCGAGCTCCGCGTGCTGCACAGGACCTCGAGGGCGGCCTTCCCGGTCTTGACGATGGCCAGGTTGGTCGAGGTCTCGACCAGCCCGGCGATCTCGGGGTGCATGGCGATGACGCCGTGCGGCACGGCCAGGAGGAAGGCGAGCAGGGCGCGCTGGCAGTCCTGGGTCAGGGCGAAGTCCCGGCCCTCAACGGCCTCGAGCGCGTAGGCCGCGCCGGGCTCGACGGCCTTGTGCTCGACCTTGATCTTGTCGAAGGCCTTCTTGACGGCCGTGGTCATCGTCCGGACCTGGACGGGCGGGCAGGCCAGCACGGCCACGGCCTCGCGGGGGATGGCGTTGTGCTTGCTGCCGCCCTCGAGGCTGATGAGCTCGAACTTGGCCGCCGCCTGGGCCTGCGAGAGCACCCGGGCCAGGAGCTTGATGGCGTTGCCGCGGCCCTGGTTGATGTCGATGCCGGAATGGCCGCCGCGGAAGCCGTGAACGTGCAGCCGGTAGAGGTTCTTCGAGGCCGCCTTCTTCCGGTCGAGCGGCAGGGTCAATCTCGAATCCGCGCCGCCGGCGCAGCCGATGGTGAAGACCCCCTCGTCCTCGCTGTCGAGATTGAGCAGCATCTTGCCGGAGAGGAAGCCCTTCTGGATCTTGTTGGCCCCGGTCAGGCCCGTTTCCTCCTCGACGGTGAAGAGGAACTCGAGAGGGCCGTGGACGAGGGTCTTGTCCTCCATGACCGCCAGGGCCGCGGCCAGGCCGATGCCGTTATCGGCGCCGAGGGTCGTCCCCCGGGCGTAGACCCAGTCGCCCTTGATCTCGGCCTGGATGGGGTCCTGGCAGAAGTCGTGGACCTTGTCGGAGTTCTTCTCGCAGACCATGTCGAGATGGCCTTGGAGGATGACCCCCACGGCGCCCTCCCGTCCCCGAACGGCGGGCTTGCTGACCAGGACGTTTCCGACCTTGTCGCGCTTGGCGGGGAGGCCGAGCGAAGCGGCCCGGCCGAGGACGTAGTCGCCCAGGGCCTTCTCGTTGCCGGAGCAGTGCGGGATGGTCAGGATCTTGGCGAAATGCTCCCAGACAGGCCGGGGCTCGAGCTCGGTGATCGATGAGGCCATGTGAGACTCCTTTGATGGGATGCCGAGACCGGCATGATGACATAAATATCCGGTGGATTCAAGCCGGTCCGGGGGGTATAATCCAGGGGATGAGAGCCTTGGTCCGCCCCGTCCTCGCGGCCCTCCTCGCCGCCGCCTGCGCCGGTCCGCTCACGGCGGAGGGGCCGGCGCAGGCGAAGCTCCGGGTGCTGGCCACGGTCTTCCCGCTCCGGGAGTTCGCCGCCGCGGTCGCCGGGGAGAGGGCCGAAACGGACCTCCTCCTTCCGCCGGGCGCCTCCGTCCACACCTGGCAGCCGCGGCCCGGCGACATCGCCCGACTGGCGGATTGCGACCTCCTTCTCTATATCGGGTCGGGCCTCGAGCCCTGGCTCCCGAACCTGCTCAAGGCCTTCCCGAAGGGACGTATCCGGGCCCTCGAAGCGGCGGCGGGGCTCGCCCTGGCCCTGCCCCACGAGGAAGGCGAGGGCCACCACGCCGAAGAAGAGGAGCATCACGGCCTCGATCCCCACGTGTGGCTCGATTTTGAGCTCGACATCCGCATCGTCGAGCGCCTCGCCGCCGAGCTCGCCCGGCTCGATCCGGCCGGCGCTCCCGAGTTCGCGGCCAACGCGGAGCGGCTGACGGCCCGGCTGAAAGCGCTCGACGCCGAGTTCCGCGACGGCCTGAGCGCCTGCCGCGAAAGAACGATCGTCCTGGCCGGACACGGCGCCTTCGGCTATCTCGCCCGCCGCTACGGTCTCGAACAGACGGCCCTCTACGGGCTCAGTCCGGACGCTCAGCCGAAGCCGAGGGACCTTATGAGGGCCATAGATCTTTGCCGGGCGAGAGGCATCAAGACGGTCTTTTTCGAGAACTCCGTGCCCCGGGACCTGGCGCGGACCCTGGCCCGGGCGATCGACGGGCGGGTCCTCGTCCTTCACGCCGGCCACAACCTGACCCGTGAACAGCAGGCGCAGGGGGTCGGCTTCTTCGACCTGATGAAGGAGAACCTGGCCGCCCTCCGGGCCGGGCTGGACTGCCGGTAGGACCATGAGCCTCGTCGTTCTCCGCCGCGTTGCCTTCGCTTATGAAAGAACTGAGGTCCTCGTCGACGTCGACCTGACCATCGAGGAAGGAGACTTCCTGGCCCTCATCGGGCCCAACGGATCGGGCAAGACGACCCTGGTCAAGATCATCCTCGGCCTGCTTCGCCCGACGGCGGGGGAGGTCGAGATCTTCGGCCGGCGCCCCTCCGAGTTCGTCGAATGGGACAAGGTGGGCTATGTGCCCCAGAAGGCGACCCATATCGATCCCTTCTTCCCGGCCTCGGTCGAGGAAGTCGTCGGGATGGCCCTCGTCGCCGGCCGCCGGGAGGGCGGGCGCCCGGGCCGAGAGGCCAAGGGCAAGGTCCGCCGGGCCCTCGAGGTCGTCGGCCTGGGCGAGCTCGGGAGGGAGGCGATCGGACGGCTGTCGGGCGGACAACAACAGCGCGTCTTCATCGCCCGGGCCCTGGTGACCTCCCCCCGCATCCTCTTCCTCGACGAGCCGACGACCGGCGTCGACGCCGAGACGCAGGCCTCGTTCTACGACCTCCTCGACCGCTTGAACAAGAGCGAGGGCCTGACCATCGTCCTCGTCACCCACGACATCGGCATCGTCAACAAGCACGTCAACCGCGTCGCCTGCCTGAACCAGAAGCTCGTCTACCACGGCGATCATGCGGCCTTCTGCCGCTCCGACGCCTTCCGGGACCTGATCGGCCGCGGCGACCATCTCATCTCCCACGAGCACTGACCCGATGCCTGCGCTCTTCGCCTACGGATTCCTCCAGAGGGCCTTCCTGGCCGGGGTCCTCATCGCCGTGGCCTGCGCCGTCCTCGGCGTCTTCCTCATCCTGCGCAAGGACGCCATGATCGGCCACGGGCTGTCGCACCTCGCCTTCGCCGGGGTCGCCCTGGGCCTCTTCCTCAACGTCCTGCCGCTCGGGGCCGCGCTCGTCGTCGCGGTCGGCGCCTCGCTGGCCATCGTCAAGCTCAAGGACCGGGCCGGCCTCCACGGCGACACGGCCATCGGCATCTTCAGCAGCCTGGGCCTGGCGACGGGCATCCTCCTGGCCTCTCTCGGGCGCAGCTTCAACGTCGAGCTGATGTCCTATCTCTTCGGCGATATCCTGGCCATCGAGCCGCGCGAAGTCTGGCTGTCCGTCGGGCTGGCCGCGGCGGTCCTGGCCGCCGTCCGGCTGAACTACGGCAAGCTCCTGTTCATGACCTTCGATCGCGAATCGGCCCGGGCGGCCGGGGTCAAGGTGGGGCGTCTCGACACGCTGTTGATGGTCCTCACGGCCGTCACCATCGTCCTGGGGATGAAGGTCGCCGGGATCCTGCTGGTTGCCGCCCTGATCGTCATCCCGGCGGCCGCGGGGCTTCAGGTGGCCTCGAGCTTTCGCGGCGCCGTGGGCGCCTCCGCCGTCGTGGCGGTCGCTGGGGTCGCCGGCGGATTGGGCCTGTCGCTCGTCCTCAACATCCCGGCTTCGGCGGCGATCGTCCTACTGTGCTTTCTCGCCTTCGCCCTCCTCTTCCTGCGGAAGAAAGGGCGGGGCCTTCGGGCGGCCCCGGACCGGGACTAGCTTTTCGGGGGCCCGGCCAGAGCCTTGGCCACGATCTCCCGGACGGCCTTCGCTTCCCTGTCGAGGGCCTTCCTGGCCGCCGCGGCCCGGCGCCTGGCCCGGTCCGCGAACTTCGCGTCCTTGATGCCGCCGAGGTTGATGAGGACGTTGTCGTAGGCCCCGTCGCCGGCCGACTGGGCCGTGAGCCCGGCCACACCGGCGTCGCTCAGCGAATTCCTGTTCCCCTGGGCCGCCGCGGCCTTGGCCAGCCCGGCGGCTTCGACGGACGCCTCGAGCACTTCGAGCGGCACCAGGGTCGCTTCCTTGTTGGCCGCCTCGAGCGCCCGGTCCTTCTCCTCGGCCTGTTCCGGCGTCGTCTTGGGCAGGCGGAACGCCTCCATGACCTTGTTGAACGCCCGGGTGTCCCGGTCGACGGCCTCGAGCATCCGGTCCTTGAGCGCCTGGGCCCGGACGGCGACGGCGATCATGTCGCCGGAGACGGCCTCGTAGCCCTTTTTGCCGACGGTCAGGTTGGCCACCATGGCCGACAGGCCGGCCGAGAGGGCGCCGCAGAGCGCCGCGACGCTTCCCCCGCCGGGCGCGGCGGAATCCATGGACAGCTCGTCCGCGAACGCCCGGAGCGTCAGGCCGACGAGCGCCGGACCCGGCTCCCGGAACTGCCATTCGATGATCTTCTTGTCCGGATCGAAGGGGACGACGTCGTTCAGCCCGAGCGACCGGACCGCCATGCGGATGAGCTCCCGCTCGGGAACGCCCGGGCTCTTGCCCTGCTTTTCGAGGTAATGCCGGCCGGCCAGGAGCAGCGCTTCCTTGGGGATCAGGCCGACCAGCTCGCTGCCGGTCACGCGCAGACCGAGCTTGGCGGCCAGCCGGACGGCCTCGTCGAAAACCACGTGGACGGGGGTCGTCTTGTAGTTCGTGAAATTCACCGAGATCTGGGCCACCCCATAGTCCTCGACGTACCAGCCGACCGACTTGACCTCCTTGAACTTGCCCGGCACCTTGACCGTGTTGCCGCGGGCGTCCTTGACGATGTTGCCGTCCCTGTCGCGCCTGGCCCGGCCGCTCTCCCGCAGGCTGAGGGCGATCTCGTGGGCCAGCTTCCGGTCGCGGGTGTTGAGATTGATGTTGTAGGCGATGAGGAACTCCCGGGCGCCGATGATGACGGCCCCGGACTTGGGGTTGAAGACCGGCCGGCCGAAGTCGGGCGCCCAGCGCGGGTCCTTGAGCTTCTCGGGCAGACCCTCGTACTCGCCGGCCCTGACCGCGGCCAGGTTGCGACGCTCGGCGGTGCGCGCGGCGGCCTCATAGAGGTAGACCGGGATGCCCAGCTCGTCGGCGACCCGCCGGCCGAGTCCGGAGGCCAGCCGGACGCAATCCTCCATGGTCACGCCCGAGACGGGCACGAAGGGGCAGACGTCGGTGGCCCCCAGGCGCGGATGGGCCCCCCTGTGGCCGCGCATATCGAGGACCTCGGCGGCCTTGGCGATGGCCCGGAAGGCCGCTTCCTGGGCCGCCTCCGGCTGACCGATGAAGGTCACGACCGTCCGGTTCGTCGAGGCGCCCGGGTCGACGTCGAGGAGCTTGACGCCCGGCACAGCCTCGATCTCCCGGGTGACGGCCCGGATCTTCTCCGGGTCCCGCCCTTCGCTGAAATTGGGGACGCATTCGACGAGCTTCATCGTCCTCCTCCTTTGCTGATCGTGTGCTTGAGCGTGCCGTTGGTGTCATAGACCTCGACCGCGTCGAAGCCGCCCAGATACGGGGCGATCCACTCCGGGCGCCCGACGATGACCACGACCGGGGCCGCCGAAAGGTAGGTCCGGGCCGCCTCCCGCACGCGCCCGGCGTCGACCAGCTTGATCTCTTCGGGGCCCTTGTCCCATTGGCTCGGGCCGAGCCCGAGCGCGACATAGCGGGCCATCCAGTCGGCGAATCCCCCCGGCGTCTCGAACCGCAGGGGCATGTTCCCGACGAGGTAGGACTTGGCCTCCTCGATCTCGGAGGGAATGGCCGGCCCGGAGGCCAGGGCGTCGATCTCGCCGAGGATCTCCGCGACGGCCGGGACGATGGCCTCCGGCCGGATCCGGGCCCGGGCCCAATAGACCCCGCTCGAACCGTAAACCTCCATCTCGCTGAAGGCGTAGGAGGCATAGCCCTTGGCCTCGCGGAGGTTCATGAACAGGCGGCTCCGGGTCGTCCCGCCCAGGACCTGCTTGAGGACCAGGAAGGGGAAGAAACCGGGGTCGGACGGGCCCATGATGACGTTCCCGGCGAAGACCGTCGCGGATTCGAGGCCGGGGGCCTCGACGTAGCAGACCCGACGCCGGTCGTTCCGGGGCGGCGGCGGGGGAGACGGCCGGTCCGGAGCCGAACCGGCCCAGGCCCCGAAATGATTGGCGATCCTCAGCGCGACGGCTTCCTCGTCGATGTCGCCCGCTACGAGGACGGCCGCGTTCCCCGGCCGATAGAAGCGCTGATAGAACGCGGCGACGTCCCGGGGGGTGATGTACTTGATGACATCCTCGTTGTAGGTCGCGATCCTGTAGGGATGGCCCCCAAACAGGCTGCCGATGAGCTGACGCCAGCCGAGGAACTCGGGGTCCTTCTTTCTCTCGAAGAGCTCCCAGAAGGCCGTCCGGCGGAGCGCGCTGAGCTCGCGCTCGCTGAAGGCCGCCTCGAGGGCCGTGACCCTCAGGATGTAGATGGCCTGGTCCAGCCACTCGTTGAGGGTCGTTATCGTCAGGACCGTGTAATCCATGAAGACGGCGGCCGAGAAATCGGCGCCGAAGGACTCGAGCCTGTTCTCGATGTATTCGGCCGAGAGCATCTTTGTCCCCTTGCCGATCATGCGGGCCGTCAGCGCGGCCAACGCCGGGCGCTCGGGCGGGGAGTCGGCCTCCCCGGCGCGGAGGACGAGCTGGAGGGTGACGATCGCGGACCCGGGCCGGCGGGCCGTGGCGACGGTGAGGCCGTTCGGCAGGTGGTAGAGCCTGACCGGCGGCAGTCGGAGCTCCAGGCGCTGCGAGTCCGGCAGCGGGGGCGTCCGGCGGAACCGCTCCTGGGCCCGACCGGGCCCGGCGAGGGTGCAGACGGCGAGGACGGCGGCCAGAGGGAGCGCGCCGACCGGCGAGGGCCGGCGACCTGAAGGCGTCCCGGATCTCATTGAGGCCCAAACTCCAGGACGACGCGGTTCTGGGGCACGAAATACTTGCTGCAGAAGGCCATCAGGCTCTGCGGGCTGACGGCGAGGACGCTGCTCAGGTCCCCGTCGAGAGCGCCGAGTCCCTTCCCCGAGAAGTGGGCGTCGATGAGGAACCGCGCCTTGCCCTGATTGGTCGACAGGCGCTCGAGATAATCCCGCTTGAACCGGCGCGCGGCCCGGTCGAGCTCGGACGGGGGGACCGCGTTCGCCTTGAGCCGGTCGATCTCCCCCAGGATGGCCCTTTCCGAGCGCGAGACGAGGAGCGCGTTCGTGGCGAAGCAGAAGATCTTCAGCGTGGCGACGCTCAACCGCTCGTCGAGCGCGCCGGTCAGATACCTGGCCGTCAGGTCTCGCCGGAGCAGTCTGTTCCTCAGCCGCGAGGTCTCGCCGTGGAGCAGGATGTACTCCAGGAGGCGCAGGCACTCCCTGTCGCCGGTCTGGAGAGGGAAGAAGCGGAAACCCATATGGAACCCCGAGCTCCCGCCCGGGACGCGGAGATACCGCACGACCGCGTCGCTCTCGCGCTTGAACACGGGCCGGGGCGGGATGGGGCTTTCCGCGCCGGGCGGAATGGAATCGAAATACCTCGCGACCAGCTCGCGGGTCCGCCCGATGTCGATGTGGCCGACGATGCAGAGAACGGCGTTGCTCGGGACGTAGTAGGTCCGGTGGAAAGCCGCGACCTCGGCCTCAGTCAGGTCCTTCATCCCGGGGCCGATCAGGGGACGGCCATAGAGCTCGTCGGGAAAGAGGAGGGCGTCGAGCTCCGCGAAGCCGGCCAGGTACGGGTCGGCGGCCGTGCGGTCGGCGTGCTCCCTGAGCAGGTCCTCCCGGGTGCGCTGGACGGCCGCGGAGCTGATCAGCAGGGATTTCATCCGGTCGGATTCGAGCCACAGGGCCAGGGCCAGCTGGTTCGAGGGAAGGGTCTCGTAGAACAGGGCCTTGTCGGGGGTCGTGGTCGCGTTGAGCTCGCCGCCGACCTGTTGGACGTAGGCGATGTGCTGGAGCGGGCCGACGTTCTCCGAGCCCTGGAACATCAGGTTCTCGACGAGGAAAGCCAGGCCTTCCTGTCCCGGCTTCTCTCTCAGGGTGCCGGCGCCGTAGCCGACGGCGACCGTCACCAAGGGCAGGCTGGAGGACTCCGAGAGGACGACGCGGAGGCCGTTCCTCAGCCTGTACTCCTGGAACGAAAAGGGCAGAGAAGAGGACGGGGCGGGCTCCTCCTGGGCCGTCGCGGGGAGGCCCGCCAGGGACAGAAAGGCCAGAACTACGAGCGCCCGCGCCGCTTTTTCCATGCGGCCTAACAATAGCATAAAGCCCTCCGCGTTGAAAACCCGTCTGGAATGTGCTATTTTGGGCCGGAATCGAAAGGAAGAACGCCATGGATCACGACATCAAGGACCCGGGCCTGGCCGAAAAAGGCCGCCTGAGGATGGAGTGGGCCGCCCGGTCCATGCCCGTCCTCGAGCGGATCAAGAAGTCGTTCGCCAAGGACAAACCCCTGGCCGGGGTGCGCATCGCGGCCTGCCTCCACGTGACCTCGGAGACGGCCAACCTCATGGAGGCCCTCAAGCTCGGCGGGGCCGAGGTTCGGCTCTGCGCCTCGAACCCGCTCAGCACGCAGGACGACATCCCCGCCGCCCTGGTCAAGCATCACAGGATCCCCGTCTTCGCGATCAAGGGCGAGGACCACAAGACCTACTATCGCCACATCCTCCAGGCCCTCGACCACCGCCCGTCCATCACTATGGACGACGGGGCCGACCTCGTTTCCGTGACCCACTCCAAGAGGCAGGACCTCCTGCCGGGGATCCTGGCCGGCACGGAGGAGACGACCACGGGCGTCATCCGGCTGAAGAGCATGGCCCGGGACGGCATCCTCCGGTATCCCATCATCGCCGTCAACGACGCCCAGACCAAGCACCTCTTCGACAACCGCTACGGCACCGGTCAGAGCACGCTCGACGGCATCCTCCGGGCCACGAACGTCCTCCTGGCGGGCCTGCGCTTCGTCGTGGCCGGCTACGGCATGTGCGGCAAGGGCGTGGCCATGAGGGCCCGCGGCGCCGGCGCCCACGTCATCGTCACCGAGATCAATCCCATCCGGGCCATCGAGGCGGTCATGGACGGCTTCGAGGTCATGACCATGGCCGAGGCCGCCCCGATCGGGGACATCTTCCTAACCGTCACCGGGAACAAGTCCGTCATCCGCAAGGAGCATTTCCGGCGCATGAAGGACGGGGCCATCGCGGCCAACGCCGGGCACTTCAACGTCGAGATCGACATCCCGGCCCTCGAAGAGCTGGCCGGCTCGAAGAGGCGGGTCCGCGAGTTCGTGGACGAATACACCCTGCGGGACGGGAAGCGCGTCCATCTGCTCGGCGAGGGGCGGCTCATCAACCTGGCCGCGGCCGAAGGGCATCCGGCCATGGTCATGGACATGAGCTTCGCCAATCAGGCCTTGAGCCTGCGCTGGCTCCTCGGACGGGCCAAGGGGCTGGCCAAGTCGGTCTTCCCCGTGCCCCTCGAGATCGACGAGGAGATCGCGGCCCTGAAGCTCGCTTCGATGGGGGCCTCGATCGACCGGCTGACGGCGGCCCAGAAGAAATACCTGAACGACTGGCGGGAAGGCACCTGAGCGGGGGGCCGGCCCCCGTCCCGCGTCAGCCCCGGTCGTCGATCATCTTCAGATAGCGGGCGATCGTGTCCTTCGTCTCCGCGTCCGTCACCTTGCCCTGGATCCGGGTGAAGATCTCCCTGGCCCGGGCGTAGTCCCCGTTCTTGAAATAGGCCACGGCCAGGTTGAAGTTGAAGAGCGCGTCCTCGGGCCAGATCTTGACGGCTTCCTGATAGGAGGCGATGGCCTCGCCGAGGTTGTCGCGCTTCTCGAAGATCAGGCCCCGGAGGTTGTGGGCCATGGCCAGGCGGGGCTTGATCTGGATGGCGCTCTGGACGCTGGACAGGGCTTCGTCGAGCCGGTTCTGGAGGACGTAGAGCCGGGCCAGGTTGAAATGGGGGAGCTCCCGGTTCTGATAGGTCAGGTCGGCCAGGGCCCTGCGGAACTCAACCTCGGCCTTGTCGAGCTGGTTCATCTCCTGATAGACCGTGCCCAGGTTGTTGCGGGCCTCGGTGAACTGGGGATCGATCTCCAGGCACTTCAGATAGGACTTGGCGGACTCCTCCAGCCGGCCCCGCATCGAGTGGGCCAGCCCGAGGGCGTTCCAGGCGAGGTGGTAGCGGGTATCGAGGGCCAGGGACTTGAGGAAGTACTTCATCGCGTTCTCGACGTCGCTCTGGTTCAGATAGTACAGGCCGAGGTTGTACTGGTACTTCGGGTCCTTCTCGCGGGCCCGTTGGATCTTGGCCTGCGACGAGGCGCAGAAGGCGAGGCCGACGCAGATCATCATGACGGCGAGGGCTTTGGTTCGCATCCGTCTCCTCCTTCGAAAGGGTCGCCCCGGCCGTCACTCGGCCTTGAGCGCCCGGGACATGAGGTCCTCCACGGCCTTTTGGGGCGTTTTGCCGCGGTAGAGGACCTGATAGATCTCTTCGGAAATGGGCATCTCCACGCCGAGGGCCCGGGCGATCCGGCGCGCGGCCACGGTCGTGTGGACGCCCTCGGCGACCATCCGCGTCCCGGCCAGGATCTCGCGGAGCGGCCGGCCCCGGCCGAGCTCGTGGCCGACGCGGTGGTTGCGGCTGAGCTCGCCGGTGCAGGTCAGGACGAGGTCGCCGATGCCGGCCAGTCCCGAGAAGGTCTCCTTCCGGGCGCCGAGCGCCAACCCGAGGTTGGTGATCTCGACGAGCCCGCGGGTGATCAGGGCGGCCCGTGTGTTCAGGCCGAACTTCAGGGCATCGGCGATACCGGCCGCGATGGCGACGACGTTCTTCAGCGCCCCGGCCACCTCGACGCCCGTCACGTCGGTCGAGGTGTAGGCGCGGAGCGTCAGGCTGGAGACGAGGTGCTGGACCTCCCTGGCCGCCCCGGGCTCCCGGGACGCGATGACCAGGGCCGTGGGATTTCCCGCGGCGACCTCCTTGGCGAAGCTGGGGCCGGAGAGGACGGCCAGCCGGGGCCGGACGTGGGGCCGGAAGACCTCTTCCATGACCTGGCTCATGCGCATCAGGGTCAGCTTGTCGAATCCCTTGGTCAGGCTGACGACGATCTGCCCGCGCCGCAGGACGGGGGCGACCCGGGTGTAGACGGCCCGGCAGAACTGGGACGGGACGGCGATGAAGACGATGTCGCCCGAAGTCGCCGACTCGCGCAGGTCGGCGCTGAAGCTCACGGTCTCCGGGAAGCGGAAGCCGGGCAGGAAGGCCGTGTTCTCGCGGCTGGCGGAGACCTCGCGGAGGATGTCCTCTTCGCGGATCCACAGCCGGGTCTCGAGACCGATCGACCCGAGATATCGGGCGAACGCCGAACCCCAACTGCCGCCGCCGATGACCGATGCGCTCATGTCGCCTTCTCTCCGAGCCGGCGCTCGGTCCCGGCCAGGAGCCGCCGGATGTTCTCTTTGTGGCGGACGACGATCAGGGCGGCGACGGCCAGGGCCACGGCGGCCACGGCCGGGGAGCCTCCGGCCGCGAAGTGGATCACGGGAAAGGCGAGGGAGCCCGCGATCGAGCCGAGCGAAACGTAGCGGGTGAGCCCGATGACGATGAGGAACAGCCCCAAGCCGCCCAGGCCCGGGGCCCAGGCGATCGCCGCGAAGGCCCCGAGCGCCGTGGCCACGCCCTTTCCGCCCCGGAAGCCGATCGAGAAGGGGAAGCAATGGCCGACGACCGCGAGGAGGCCGCAGAGCGCCGCGAAGACCGGGTCGGCGGACCATTTCGCGGCCAGGAAAACGGGCAGGAAGCCCTTGAGGATGTCGATGACGGCGACGGGAAGGGCGAGCTTCCAGCCTTTGAGCCGCAGGACGTTGGTCGCCCCGGTGCCGCCGCTGCCGTGCTCGCGGATGTCCTTCCGCCCGGAAAGCCGGACCAGCAGGTAGCCCGTCGGGATGGAGCCGGCGAGATAGGACGCCAGGGCGACGATGATCTTCATGCCAGGCCGGCCTCGAAAACGGCCCTGTACCGGGCCCCCTCCGGGTGGAGAAGGCTCTCGAACAGCGTGACCTTGCGGACGGTCATGGCCCCGAACGATCCCTCCCGGCGCCGTCCGAGCGCGGCCACCGCCTGCGGGACCCGGTCCGGCCCCTTGACCCGGCCGAGGGTCAGATGGGGCGTGAAGCCCCGCTTCTCCCGCTCGAACCCTTCGGCCTCGAGGGCCCGATCGATCTCCTCCTGGAGGGCGAGAAGCTCCGGGGAGGCGGCGAAGCCGACCCAGAGGACGCGGGGCCTCTTCTCGTCGGGAAAGGCGCCCGTCCGCTCGAGGCTGAGGGCGAAGGGAGCGTGGCGCCGGGCGATCTCGGCCAGGATCGCCTTGATCCGAAGCGCCTGGCCGTCGTCGATCCGGCCGAGGAACTTGAGCGTCAGATGCATCCCGCCGGCGCTCACCCAGCGGATGTCGGCCCGCGAGGCCTCGAGCTCCGCGACGAAGGCCCGGAGCGTGTCTTTGATCCCGGGGTCGAGATCGATGGCGATGAAGGCTCTCACGTTGTCCTCGAGCCCTATTATAAGACCTTTCGCGGCCTCGGGCTAAGGCTTTTTCTCACCAGGTCGAGGGCCTTCTGCGAGGACTGGAGCTTGACCTGGGCCCGGCCGCCGAAAAAGAGGTTCCGAAGGACCGTGGCGCCGCGGGCGCCCGCCAGGGCGATATAGACGAGCCCGACGGGCTTGCGCGCGGACCCGCCGCCCGGGCCGGCGATGCCGGTGACGGCGACTCCGATATCGGCCCCGGACGTCCGGCGGACGCCCAGGGCCATGGCTTTCGCGACCGGCGCGCTGACGGCGCCGTGCCGGGCGATGAGCCCCGCGGGGACGCCCAGCCGGCGCGTCTTGGCCCGGTCGCTGTAGACGACGGCCGATTCCAGGAAGTACACGGAGCTTCCGGGGACGTCGGTCAGCCTGTGCCCGATGAGACCGCCCGTGCAGGACTCGGCGCAGGCGATCGTCCGGCCGCGGGCCCGGAGGAGCGCGCCGACGACCTCTTCGAGGCTTTCGCCCCGCCGGGAATAGATCCACGGCCCCAGAGCGCTGTCGAGCTCCCGCTCGAGCCCGTCGAGCGCGGCCTCGGCCGTCGATCCGGGGCCCCGGCCGGTGTAGGTCAGGCGGATCGACAGGTCGCCGGGCGAGGCCAGGGTCGTCACCGTCACCGCGGGAGGGACCCGGGCGTAGAAGCGCTTCAGGCGCGTCTCCATCGCCGACTCGCCGAGGCCGGTCAGCCGGATGACCCGGCGGGCCGAAACTCCCGAAGCGAGGCCGGCCAGCCGCGGCAGGACGTCTTTCTCGAACATCGGCAGGATCTCGTGCGGCGGCCCGGGGAGCAGCGCGATCAGCGAGCGCTTCGTCTCCAGCCAGAGACCCGGCGCCGTGCCGTTGGGATTGTCGAGGGCCTCGGCGCCTTCGATGACATAGCACTGCTTGAGGTTCGAGGCGGACATGGCCAGGCCCCGGCGCCTGAAGCGCTCCTCGACGCGGGCCCGGATCTCCTTGCGGAAGACGAGCTTCCGCCGAAGCACCCTGGCCAGGGTCTCGCGGGTCCGGTCGTCCTCGGTCGGGCCGAGGCCTCCCATGCACAGGACCAGGCGGGAGCGGCCGAGGGCCGTGCGCAGGACCCGGACGAGGTCGCGCTCGTCGTCCCCGACAACGGTCCGGAAAGAAACGGGGAGACCCAGCGCGCCCAGCCCGGCCGTCAGGCGGAGGGAATTCGTGTCCTGGAAATCGGGCGTCAGGAGCTCCGTGCCGACGGCGATGATCTCGACCTTCATGGTCCTCCGGGCCTCAGGCGACGAGCAGGACCAGGCGCGCCAGCAGGGCCGCGGCGAGCCCGGCGCCGACATCGTCGGCCATGATGCCCCAGCCGCCGGGGAGCTTCTCGAGTCTCCGGATCGGCCAGGGCTTGATGATATCAAAAAAGCGGAAGAGGGCGAAAGAGAGGCCCGCGGGGAGCCATCCGGCGGGCAGGAAGGCCAGGGCGACGAGCTGGCCGCAGACCTCGTCGATGACGATGCGCCCGGGGTCCGGGCGGCCGAGGTCGGCCGCGTGGGCCGCCGAGACGGCCGCCCCGACGAAAAAGAGGAGAACGACCAGAGCGCCGTAGAGCGGCCGGGCGAGGTCGTGGAGGGCGAGCGCGTAGGCCAGCGCGGCGACCGCGCTGGCGGCCGTGCCCGGCGCGGCGGGCGCGAGACCGACGCCGAAGAAGGTGGCCAGGACCGCCGCGAATTTCCTCACGGGCAGAGCCTCCCGGAGAGGTCGTAGGCGCCGGCCGCATCGACGGTGACCCGGACGATCGGCGACGGCGGCTCGGCCATTCCCGGCGGAAGGGTGAAGCGGACCACCCCGTCGACCTCGGGGGCTTGGAACCGGCCGCGGCCGGTCCAGAGGCCGGGCAGGTCCGGGTCGGGGCCCTCGACCAGGACCTCTAACGTCAGGCCCAGGCGGCTTCGGTTATGGGCGAGCGAGATCGAGGCCTGGAGGGCCATGAGCTCGGCGCGGCGCGCCTCTTTCTCCTCGGCGGAGACCATGTCCGGGAGGGCACAGGCGGGCGTCTCTCTCTCCGGGGAATAGGCGAAGACGCCGACGTGATCGAAGCGCGCCCGCTCGACGAAACGGCGCAGGGCCGCGAATTCCCTTTTTCCTTCGCCCGGAAAGCCGACGATGAGCGATGTCCTTATGACCGCGCCCGGAAGACGCGTCCTGATGCGGTCGATCAGCCGGAGGGCCCGGTCCGCGCCGAGGCCCCTGCGCATGGCCTTGAGGATGGCCGGGTGGGCGTGCTGGAACGGGATGTCGAAGTAGCGGCAGATCTTCGGCCCGGCCATGGCCTCGATCAAGGGACCGGAGATCTCCTCCGGATAGCCGTAGAGGAAGCGGACCCACTCGAGGTCCCGGACGCGGGCGAGGCGCCGGAGCAGGCCGGCCAAGCCGTGGCGGACCGCGCGGTCGCGGCCGAACCAGGTCGTGTCGTGCGAAACGAGATCGATCTCCTTGACGCCCCGGTCGGCCAGCGCCCCGGCCTCGCGGACGACCGAAGCGGCGCTCCGGGAGACATAGGGCCCCTTGATCAGGGGGATGGCGCAGAAGCCGCAGCGGTGCGAGCATCCCTCCGAGATCTTGACGTAGGCCCAGGCGCCCGGAGTGGAGACGAGCCGCGGCGAGCGGTCGGAATAGAGGAAGGTCCGGTCGGGAACGGCGATCGGTCGGCCGGACACGATCGCGGCGATCTCGTCGAAGCTCCGGACCCCGGTCCAGGCATCGACCTCGGGGAATTTCGCTTCGAGGCCGGCCCGGTCCCTTTCCACATAGCAGCCGGCGGCGACGACCGTCTTCCGAGGGTCGTTCCGCTTGAGGCCCAGGACCTCGCGGAGCGCTCCCTCGGCCTCCTCGCGGGCCGGCCCGATGAAGCCGCAGGTGTTGACGATGATGACGTCGGCGTCCTCCGGCCGGGGCGCGAGGCCGAAACCGGCCCTCTTCAGCGCGCCGAGCATGACCTCGCTGTCGACGAGGTTCTTGGCGCAGCCGAGGCTGATGAGCGCGACTCGTCTTGCGGCCCGCCGGACGCCCGGGGCGCCGCGCGTCGGCCGCATCAGGGATAGATCCTGTAGAGGAGCCGGGGGAAGGGGATGGTCTCGCGGATGTGCTTGATGCCGCAGATCCAGGAGACCATGCGCTCGACGCCCATGCCGAAGCCCGAATGGGGCACGCTGCCGTACTTGCGGAGGTCGAGATACCACTCGTAGGCCTGGCGCGGCAGCTGGTGCTCCTCGAGCCGCTTCTCGAGCAAGGCCAAGTCGTGGATGCGCTGGCCGCCGCCGATGACCTCGCCGTAGCCCTCCGAGGCCAGGAAATCGACGCCGAGGACGACGTCGGGGTTCTCCGGGGCCGGCTGCATGTAGAAGGCCTTGATGGCCGCCGGGAAGCGGGTGACGCAGACCGGCGAAGCGTAAAGCTCGGAGATGATGGTCTCCTCCGGCGCGCCGAAGTCGCCGCCCCACTCGATGGCCGAGCCCTTCTCGCGCAGGATCGGCACGGCCTCGTCGTAGGTCAGGCAGGGGAAGGGCTTCCGGATGGCCTCGAGCGGCTTGGGGTCGCGCTCGAGCGTCTCCAGCTCGAGCCGCCGCTTGGCCAGGACCCGCTCCATGATGAACAGGATGAGGTCCTCGCCGAGGCCGATGATGTCCTGAAGGGTGGCGAAGGCGACCTCGGGCTCGACCATCCAGAACTCGATGAGGTGGCGGCGGGTCTTCGATTTCTCGGCCCGGAACGTCGGGCCGAAGCAGTAGACCTTGCCGAAGGCCATGGCCGTGGCCTCGTTGTAGAGCTGGCCGCTCTGGCTGAGGTAGGCCTTCTGGTCGAAGTACTCGGTCTCGAAGAGCGTCGTCGTGCCCTCGCAGGCGCTCGGGGTCAGGATGGGCGTGTCCATCAGCCGGAAGCCCCGGTCGTCGAAGAAATCGCGGATGGCCTTGACGACCTCGGCCCGGACCCGCAGCGCGGCGTGCTGCCTGGAGGAGCGGAGCCAGAGATGGCGGTGCTCCATCAGGAACGGCGTGCTGTGCTCCTTGGGGGTGATCGGGTAGTCCTCGGCGACCTGGACGATCTCGAGCTCGGACATGGCCAGCTCGCAGCCGCCCGGCGCGCGCGGATCGGCCCGGACCCGGCCGCGGACGATGAGGGAGGTCTCCTGGGTCAGCCGGTCAAACTGCTGGAACAGGGGCGAATCCTTGTCGGGGCTGAACGCGGTGGCCTGGATGACGCCGGTGCCGTCGCGGACGAGGAGGAAGCGGACCTTGCCCGACGAGCGCTTGTGGTAGACCCAGCCGCGGATCTCGACGTCCTGACCGTCGTGGGCGGCGATGTCCTCGATGTAAACCCACTGCATAGTGCGCTCATTATAAGAAAAATCACTCGGCCGTGCAATCGGCCGCCGGCCGGCTCGGCTGTGCTTTGCGGCACGGCGAACCCCGAGAACGAAGCAGATGCGGCCGGATCGGCTTGCCCGAAGGGTCAAAACGCCGGTCTTGGGTTTTCTTGTCTTATGAGGAAACCGGCGTTTTTATGAAAAAATCAGGTTATGGACTATACTGGTTTCGACGCGATGGCTCAGCCGAAGGAATTCAGTCCGGTCAAATTGATCTGCGGCGTGATCTATAAAGAGGAAGCGCTTTACGGCCAGGCCAAACGCCGGTTGGAGGCGGAGTGGGGGAGGACCGACAGCGAGAGCCTGGCCTTTCCGTTCGACCTGACCGGCTATTACGAGGACCAGATGGGCGGAGGGCTCCTGCGGCGGTTCATGAGCTTCGAGGCCCTCGTCGCCCCGGAGATGCTGCCGGAGGCGAAGCTCTGGACGAACGCGCTCGAGGCGGCCATCCGACAGGAGCGGGGCGTCACCGGCCGCCCGGTGAACATCGACCCCGGCTATCTCGGCCCCTCGGCGCTGGTCATGGCCACGGCCAAGGACTTCGCCCACAGGATCCCGGTGGCCAGGGGCATCTACGCGCACCTCGAGCTCCTCTTCACCAGGACCGGGGTCAAGACGCTCGAGTGGACCTATCCCGATCTGCGGCGGGAGCCGCCTCAGGCTTATTTCCGCGGCGTGAGAGAGATCTACCTGCGGCAGCTGCGGGAACGACCGGTCTGAGACGGGCTCAGCCCTCGGGGTGGAACGCCGAGATCGACCGCAGCTTGGCGATGATCGCCGGCAGCTCTTTCAGCACGACTTCGATATCGGCCTCGCTGTTCGAGCGACCGAGGGACATGCGGATGGACGATCGGGCGATCTCCGGACGCAGGCCGATGGCCTGCAGGACGTGCGACACCTCTTCGGACTCCTCGCTGCAGGCCGACCCGGTCGAGACATAGATCTCCATGGTCGCCAGGGCCAGGAGGATGGCTTCGGCCTCGAGCCCCGGGAAGGCGAAATTGAGAGTGCTCTTGACCCGGTTCTCCGGATGGCCGTTGAACTTCGCCCCCGGGATCCTCTTCTCGATGCCCCGCTTGAGGGCCTCGGCCAGCTTCTCGACCCGGGCCCTATCCTTCCGCCCTTTCTCCTCCAGGACACGGACCGCTTCCCCGAACCCGATGATGCCGGCCGTGTTCTCCGTCCCGGCCCGGAGCCCCCGCTCCTGGCGACCGCCGTGGACGAACGGGCAGATCGTCGAGCCGCGGCGGATGTAGAGGGCCCCGATCCCCTTGGGGCCGTAGATCTTGTGAGCGGAGACGGTCAGGAGATCGACGCCGAGCTCGCGGGCGTCGACGTCGATCTTGCCGAAGCTCTGGACGGCGTCGGTGTGGACGGGGACGCCCCGCTCGTGGGCGATCCGGACGATCTCGGCGATGGGCTGGATGGTGCCGATCTCGTTGTTGGCCTGCATGACCGAGACGAGACCCGTCTTCGGGGTCAGGGCCGAGCGCAGGTGGTCCAGGCTGACCGTGCCGTACTCGTCGACGGGGAGATAGGCGACCTTGAAGCCCCGTTTCTCCAGGGTCCTGGCCGCCTCGATTACCGCCGGGTGCTCGATCGCCGAGGTGACGAGCTCGTTCCGGTCCGGGGCCGCTTCCAAGGTCCCGAAGATGGCGAAATTGTCGGATTCGGTCCCCGACCCGGTGAAATAGATCTCCCCCCGATCGACGCCCAGGGCCGCGGCCACGCGCTCGCGGGCCTCGTTCATGAGCTCCTTGACCCGGCGGCCGATGGGGTAGAGGGACGAGGGATTGCCGAAATGCTCCCTCAGGAACCAGGCCATCTTCTCGGCGACGGCCGGGTCGACGGGCGTCGTGGCGTTGTGGTCGAGATAGATCATGACGGTATTCTATCAGAACCAGGCGAAAAAAAAGAGGGACGTCCCCGGCGGGGGAACGCCCCTCTTGGGTTTTCTTGTCTTATGAGAAAACCGGCGTTTTTATGAATAGTCCAGGCTAAGCGAGCTTGTCCTTGAGGATGCGGACGACCTCGAGCCCGGCCCTCTGCTGCCCTTCCGCGGCGGCGGCGCCGAGGTGGGGGATGGGAATGACGTTCGGATGGTCGATGAGCGAGAAGTCCTCGGGCGGCTCCTTGTCGAAGACATCGAGCGCCGCGGCCCGGACCTGGCCGGCGTTGAGGGCCTCGAGGAGGCCCTTCTCCTCGACGACGCCGCCGCGGGCGACGTTGACGATGATGACGCCGGTCTTCATCTTGGCGAACTCGGGCCCGGCCAGGATGGGCTTGGCCTGCTTGGGAACGTGGAGTGTGATGAGGTCGGCGGCGGCCAGGAGCTCGTCGAGGGAGACCTGCTTGACCGCGAGGTCCGTCCGGATCGGGATGATGTCGTAGGCGACGACGGTCAGGCCGAAGGCCAGGGCCCTTTTCGCGACCTCGTGGCCGATCCGGCCGAAGCCGATGATGCCGAGGGTCTTGCCGTAAAGCTCGGTGCCCTCGAGCGCCTTCTTCTCCCACTTATGGGCCTTCGTCGACAGGATCGCCTTCCAGTGATTGCGGACGGCGCCGAGCATGAGCCCGAAGGTGTGCTCGGCGACGGTGATGGACGTGGCCGCCGGCGTGTTGGCCACGAAGATGCCTTTCTCCTTGGCGGCCTCGCGGTCGATGTTGTCGAGCCCGATGCCGGCCCGGACGAGGACCTTGAGGTCCCGGCCCGCCTCGATGACCGGCCGAGTGATCCGGGAAGCGCTGCGCACGACGATGGCGCTGACGCCGGGGACGGCCTGCACCAGCTCGGCCTCGCTCATCCCCTTGTGGACGGTGACCTCGAAACCCGGGACGGCCTTGAGCTCGTCGAGGGCCGCCTTGTCCATGCCGTCGGCGATGAGTATCCTCGTCATTGCCAATTCTCCTTGAGGACGGCCTGGGCCGCCCGGATGCCGGCCCCGGCCTCGAACTTGAAGCCCAGGTCCATGAGCGTCATCTCGAGGGCCGACAGGGCCGTGATGATGTCGAACCCGCCCATGTAGCCGAGATGGGCGATGCGGAAGATCTTGCCCTTGTAGGGGTCCTGCCCGCCGGCGATATAGGCCATGTACTTGCCCTGCATGGTCTTGACGAGCTTGCCGCCTTCGATCCCTTCGGGGACCTTGCAGCAGGTCAGGACGTTGCCGGGCTTCTTGGGCAGGAGCTCCAGGCCGAGGGCCTTGACGCCGGCCCGGGTCGCGTCGGCCAGGATGCGGTGATGGGCGAAGAGGCCGTCGAGGCCCATGCTCTTGATCATGTCCAAGGCGTGCTTCTGCTGGACGATGAGCGACACGCCGGGCGTCCAGGGGGTCGTCTTGTCGGCCAGGTTTTTCTTGGCCTTCTTGAGGTCGAAATAGAACTTCGGCAGCTTGGCGCTCCCGGCCGCGGCCCAGGCCTTCTGGCTCAGGGCGATGAAGGCCAGGCCGGGCGGGATCATGAACGACTTCTGCGAGCCGGACAGGAGGACGTCGAGCTTCCAGTCGTCCATGGGGCACGGCGTGACGCCGGCGCCCGAGATGCCGTCGACGACGAGGAGGGCCGGGGTCTTGGCCACGACCTGGCCGAAGCCCTGGATGTCGAACATGGCGCCCGAGGACGTCTCGGACAGGGTGGCGAACACCGCCTTGCAGTCGGGCATGGCCTTGAGCTCGGCCTCGAGCTCTTCCTTGGTGAAGTCCGTGCCCCACGGGTCGAGGACGATCTCCTTGTAGGCGACGCCGTAGGCCTTGCAGATGTTGCCCCAGCGCTCGCCGAACTTGCCGCCGTTGATGGTCAGGGCCTTGTCGCCGGGGCTGAGGAGGTTGACCACGGCGGCTTCCATGGCCCCCGTGCCCGAAGAGGTCAGGATGTAGGCGTCTTCCTTGGTCCCGAAGACCTGTTTGATGCCTTCGGTGACCTCCATGAAGAGGGCGGAGAACTCGGGCGTCCGATGATGGAAGATGGGCTCGGCCGCCGCCGAAAGGGCCCGCTCGGGCACAGGCGTCGGACCGGGCGAGAGAAGGTAGTACTTTTTGATCATGAAGCGCTCCTTTGTGATGTTTGTATTTAAGGGAAGAGAGAGATCATGTCACAGGGTCTTGAAGAGCTCGGTCAGCAGAGCCGTCCGCTCCACGAACGACGGGAGAAGGATGTGCTCGTGCCCGGCGTGCAGACCGTCCCCGTCGGGCCCGAGGCCGTCGAGGGTCGGGACGCCGAGGCCGGCCGCGATCGACGCGTCGGAGCCTCCCCCCGACTTGCCGGCCTTGAGGGAGAGCCCCAGGCCCGCGGCGATCTCCCGGGCCCGCTCGAAGAGCTTCGCCGACGCCTTGGTCATTTCCAGGGGCGGCGTCGTGCCCTCGACGGAGATCCTGACCCGGGCCCCGCGCAGGGAGGGCGGGGACTCGCGCAGGATGCGGAGGACGCGGTCGCGGTCGGCGGCCTTCCAGAACCGGATGTCCAGCAGGGCCCAGGCGCTCTCGGCGACGACGTTGGCCTTCTCGCCGCCGCCGGCCAGGCCGATGTTGACCGTGGTCTCGCGGGCCCGCAGCCGCTTGAACCGGGTGATCTGGGAGGCCAGCTCCTCGATGGCGTTGACGCCCTTCTCGGGCGTGCCGCCGTGGGCCGCGCGGCCGCGGACATCCATCCGGACGACGACCCGGCCCTTCCGTTCGAGCTTCAACGCCCCGCCGGGAAGGGCGGGCTCGAGGCAGAGCACGAAAGAAGCCCGGCGGGCCAGCTTGCGGATGAGCTCGGTCGAGGCCGGGCTGCCGGTCTCCTCGGCCGAATTGACGAAGACCGTGACCCTCTTCTGCGGCTTGGCGTTGAGGCTGTGGAGGGCCCGGAGGGCGGAGAGGACCATGACCAGGCCGGCCTTCATGTCCAGGACGCCGGGGCCGTAGAGCTTGTGGCCCTGGACATAGAACGGCATCTTGGCGAGCTTGCCGACGGGCCAGACGGTGTCGATGTGGGTCAGCACGAGGATCTCGTCGTCGGCGTCCTTGACGCGCCCCGGCGCGAACTCGGCCACGATCAGGTCTCCGGTGTCCTTCTGGGGGAGGGTCGTGACCTTGCAGCCGACCTTCTTGAGCTCTTTTGCGGCGAAGGACGCGCAGGCGTCGACGGCTTTCTTGTCCGAGGTCGGGGATTCGAGGGTCACGAACTGCTTCAGCAGATGGACCATCTCGCCTTGGCGAGAGCGGAAATAGAGCCGGAAATCCATTGTTCCCTCCACCCGGATCGGGAAAAAATACTCTATCACATCGCGGGCCGAAAAGCATCCCCTTCCCGTCTTGATTTGAGGCCTTGTTTCCCATAGAGTAGACGCGAGGAGGCCGTTTGCAGGGACCCCGGGAATGACCAAGCGAGCGCTCCGGATACTCCTCTTCGTCCTCGTCGCGTCGGCCCCGCTTTTGCCGGAGATCTTCTATCCCTGGAAGGACGTCTGCATCGGGGCCCTCGACGCGGCCGGCTGGCCCGGCCTGGTCATCGCCGCCGCGCCGGACGAGGCCTTCGCCTTCGTCCTGCGGGTGGAGCGGGAAGGGGAGGCGGCCGAGGGCGCGGACCTTTTTTACCTGGTCTCGGAGGTCGGCGCCCACTCCCCGGACGGGCTCTACGCCCGGATCCGCTTCGATCTGGGGCTGCCGTTCAAGATGGGCCGGGCGACGCCCATCCTGATGAAGCCCGCGCCGCGGCGCGGGACCCTGACGTTCGAATGGTCGCGCCGGGACGAGAAGACCGTCATCGGGCGGATCGTCTGCCCCGGGGACGTCCGGGTCACCATGGTCCATTATTTCCCCTGGGGCGGCAAGGGGGAGTATGCGGTCCTTCCCGACGGCCAGGTCCGCGGCCGCGCCGCGGGGTCCGCGGGCCGGGCCTACCGCGCCTGGACGAGCCGCCCCAGCGAGGAGGCCGCCGGGCCAGCCGGGGGACTGGCCCGCTCGTATCCGGCGGGCGCCGAGCGGACGATCGCCTTCGCGGCCGGCGTCGACGACAGCGACGGGCGCCTGGCCGACCGCCTCTACCGCTATAAGAACGCCGACACGATCGGGGCGCTCCTGGACGAGGAAGCCCGGGTCTACGAGGAGAAGCGGGTCAGGATCCGCGGGCTCTACGCCGGCGTCCCCGAAGCGATCACCAACAGCCTGCACTGGTCGGTCCTCTATCAGCCCGGCCGCCATCGCCTCTACGCCCCCGCGGGCCGTTCCTGGGTCTTCCCGCGGCCCGACGGCGGGCCGGACGACTGGACGGTCTTCTCCGGCAGCTCGTTCCTCGGCGTCCTGGGGCTCGCGCTCGAGAGCCAGAAGCTCGCGGCGGACGCGCTCCTGGCCGTCCTGGAAACGCAATACGCCAACGGCAACATCCCCAACTGGCGCAGCCGCTCGAGTGGCACGGCCGACCGGTCCCAGCCTCCGATCGGCTCCTTCGTCGTCCTGAAGCTCTTCGGGCGATTGGGCGACCTGGAGATGCTGCGCACGGCTTATCCCTATCTCCAGCGCTGGCACGAGTTCTGGACGGCCGCCCGGACCGAAGGCGGCCCCCCCCGCCGCGACGGCAACGGCGACGGCCTGCTCGAGTGGGGATCGGACACCACCCTCGTCGGCAAGGGCGTTCCGTCATGGGAGAGGAACGCCACGGGCCGGGTGCGGGCCGGCTGGGAGTCGGGCCAGGACGATCTGCCGAACTGGGACGATGTCCCCTTCGACGAGGGGACGGGGACCCTGGAGATGAACTGCGTCGACCTGAACTCGCTCTACGCCCTGGACGCCTGGTGCCTGGCCGAGATGGCCTCGGTGCTCGGACGCCCGGTCGACGTCGAACGGTACCGGCGCGAGTACGAGAGGGTCAAGGCGCTCGTCAACGCCAGGCTCTGGAACGAGCGGGAGGGGTTCTATTACGACCGCTATTGGGACGGCCGCTTTTCCGTCCACAAGGCGGCCTCGTCGTTCTACCCGCTCCTCGCCCGGATCCCCGACGAGGCCCGGGCCCAGCGGATGCTCAAGCACCTCCTCGACCCCAGGAAGTTCTGGGGCGATTTCGCCGTCCCCTCGATCTCGCGGGACGATGCGGCCTTCCGGCCGGGCGATCAGCAGTCCTGGCGGGGCGCCGTGCGGCCCACCTCGAACTATCTCGTCTACCAGGGGCTCAAGGCCTACGGCTTCGACGCCGTCGCCTCCGAGCTCGCCCGCAAGAGCGCCGAGATGTTCCTCCGGAGCTGGAAGAGCTTCGGGCTCTCCCCGGAGAGCTTCGATTCCCTGACCGGGGAGGCGGGAGGCGACCGGTACCAGAGCGGGGGGCCGCTGGCCGCCCTCATCGCGGTCGAGGAGTATCTTGACTTCACCCCGCACGAGGGCTTCCGCTTCGGCATGCTGCGGCCGGAGGCCAAGGGCAAGCTGTCGCGGGTCCTCGTCCAGGGCCGGCACTACGAGGCCGAGGTCTCGAACGGAGCGACCGTCCTGCGCGAGGAAGGCGAGACCATCCTCAGCGTCGACGGCGGGGCGGTCGTCCGCCGCTTCCTCTACAGCGAGCGGGAGATCTCGTTCGCCATCAAGACCCTGAAGCGGCGCGACGTCAAGCTGCGCTTCCTGAAGAAGGGCAAGTATCAACTGCTCATCGACGGCCGCGAGGTGGACGTGTTCTCGGCGAGAGGGCGCAAGTTCGAAGTCCCCGAAGGCAATCACACGGTCCTCGTGCAGCTGCTCGAGGACCTGGAGAAATAAGCGCCGGGCCGAGGCCGGGACGGTCGAGGAGGAGAAGACATGACACGCTGTTCGAGGCGGGACTTTCTCAAGGCGGGCGCGGGCGCCGCGGCTCTCGTCGCGGGCGTCCGGCCGCCGGGAGCGGCCGCCGACGCCGCGGGGGCCGCCCCGGCGTCGGCCCGGGCCGTCTCGAGCGGCAACGGGATCCGGGCCACGGCCAGGGCCATGGAGGTCCTGCGGGCCGGGGGCGACCCCCTCGACGCCGTCATCGCCGGCGTCAACATCGTCGAGGACGACCCGGACGACATGTCGGTCGGCTACGGCGGCCTGCCCAACGAGGACGGCGTCGTCGAGCTCGATGCGTCGGTCATGTACGGGCCGACCCACTCGGCCGGCGCCGTCGCGGCCCTGAGGAACATCAAGAACCCTTCCAAAGTGGCCCGGCTGGTCATGGAGAGGACGGACCACGTCCTCTTCGTCGGCGAGGGCGCCTTGCGCTTCGCCCGGGCCCACGGCTTCAAGGAAGAGGACCTCCTGACCGAGAAGAGTCGGGCCGCCTGGCTGCGTTGGAAGGAGACCCTCTCGGACCGGGACAACTGGTATCCGCCCGGGGCCGAGGGCCTGCCCGGGGGGCCGGGCCCGGCGCCGAGCACCCACGGCACGATCAATTGCCTGGCCCTCGACGCGGCCGGGCGCCTGGCCGGGGTGACGACGACGAGCGGGCTGTCGTGGAAGCTCGCCGGCCGGGTCGGCGATTCGCCGATCATCGGGGCGGGGCTCTACGTCGACAACGAGATCGGCGCGGCCGGCTCGACGGGCCGGGGAGAGGCCAATCTCCAGACCTGCGCCAGCTTCCGGATCGTCGACGCCATGGGCCGGGGGATGAGCCCCGAGCAGGCCTGCCTCGAGGCCTGCCAGGCCGTCGCCGCCAAGACCAAGCTCGTGCCCCGCCTGTGCGACGACCGGGGCCGTCCGAAGTTCGGGCTCGAGTTCTACGCCCTCAACAAGAAGGGGGAGTTCGGCGCGGCCGGGCTCTATGAGGGAGGGCGGTACGCCGTCCACGACGGCGTCGAGAACAAGCTCCGAAACATCGCCTACCTTTATGAGCGCCGCTAGGGCCGCGGCCGCACCCGACGGCCCGGGCCCTCACTCGCGAACGATGATGACGGAGTAGCCTTCGGCGGCCAGGCGCCGGGCCAGCCCGTCCGCTTCGTCCCGGCCGGTCCTGATCCGGACCCGGAAATAGTCGCCCCGGTCGGTCCGGAAGCGGGTGACGGTGACGCCGCGGAAGCGACCGTCCAGCCGCCGCTTGACGGCATAGGCGTTCTCCTGCACGGAGAACGCGCCCACCTGGACCCAGACCGTGGTCGGCTCCGAGGGCCCGGGCGCCTTGAACCCCCGCAGCGTTTCGAGGCGGACGCGGGCCGTGCCCGGGCCGACGATCCCGAGGACCCGGGCCGAGGCGTAGGACAGGTCGATCACCCGGCCCCGGACGAACGGGCCCCGGTCGTTGATGCGGACGACGACGGAGCGGTCGTTCTCGAGGTTGGTGACCATGACGTAGGTCCCGAACGGCAGGGTCTTGTGGGCCGCCGTCATGTCGTTCTGGTCGAAGATCTCCCGGCTCGAGGTCTCCCGGCCGTGGAAGTCCGGGCCGTACCAGGAGGCGATGCCGGTCTCGACGCCTCCGCCCCGGGCCCTCGGCAGGCGGGAACAGGCCGGGGCGGCCAGAGCGGAGACGAGGGCCGCGGCGGCCAGGACGGCGGGGAAGCGGCGGTCAGACAAGGAACGAGGCGAGCCTTTTCTTCAGATAGGCGAAGGCCTCGCGCGGCGTCGACACGATCCGGAACAGGGCCAGGTCCTCGGCGCAGATCGCCCCCTTCTCGACCATGGAGTCGAACTTGATGAGCTCGCGCCAATAGTCGCCGCCGTAGAGCACGAGGACGAGCTCCTTCTTCGAGATCTTGCTCGTCTGGAGCAGGGTGACGATCTCGAAGAACTCGTCGAGGGTGCCGTAGCCTCCCGGGAAGGCGATGACCGCCTTGGCCTTGTACGTCAGCCAGAATTTCCGCATGAAGAAGTAGTGGAACGAGAAATCGAGATCGGGGGTGATGTAGGGGTTCGGGTTCTGCGGCTGGGGCAGGGAGATGTTCATGCCGATCGTCTTGCCGCCGGCCCGCAGGGCGCCCCGGTTGGCCGCTTCCATGATGCCGGGCCCGGCCCCGGTGCAGACGACGAAGTCCTTGCCCTTGGGCTTCTTGAGGGAGATGGCCCACTTGGCCAGGAGGTAGGCCAGCTCCTCCGCCTCCCAGTAATACCTGTAGAAGGCCGAATTCGCGTTGGTCGGGTCGGCTTTGGCCGATCCCAGGAAGAGGATGGTGCTGTTGATCTTGGCCTTGTCCAGCCGCGTCATCGGGCCGAGATATTCGCTGAGGATGCGCAGGGTCCGTCCCTCCAGGGACTCCAGGAACCCGGTGTCGCGGAACGACGCCTCGTGGTGCTCGGCTTTCTTCATGGTGCGGCTCGGCCTCCTTTGGGGGCGTTTGTTCGGATTCTATCAGATTCCCTCGCCCTCCCTCAAGAGCGCGCTTTGACTTGGGCAGGGGCGTATGTTATCAATAGGCGCGAAAGGACGGCCTGATGGACAGCATGACGACGCTCTCGGCGCTCGAATACCCCGGACGGCTCATCATCATCGGCGCTCCCGCCCGCGGCGGCGGGGCCGCCGTCCTCTACGCCATCACCGGGCGGTCGCCGTCGAGCCAGGCCCGCAGGCTCGTCCTTCGCGACGACGGGATCTGGGTCCAGCCGACCGACGAAGCGACCCTGAAGCAGGGGAACGTCGAGCTGCTCGTCTACCCGGCCGTTCTCTTCGCCGGGCCGGGCCTGGCCGTCTCGAACGGGCGCCAGACCGCCGCCGTCCGGGACCGGCTGTCCGCGGCCGGCGGGCCGGTCGAGGCCCTCGCGGCGGCCCTCCGGCCCTGGGACTTCGAGCCCGACGCGCCGATCTTCACCCCGCGCATCAGCGGCTGCCTGGCCGGCGGCGCGGCGGCCCTGAGCGTCATCCGGCGCGGCCCGTCGGGGGAATCGCTGCGGGGCTATTTCGAGGTGGCCCTGCGGCCGGGAGAGGGACGTCTCGTCTCCACCTACGAGGGCCCCAACTCCGATCCGCTGCCCGTCTTCCGCGGCGAGCCCCGCTTCGTCGCCGTTTCCGGGGCCACGGCCGCCGAGGCCGCCGGGGCCGCCTACGAGAGCCTCGGGCCCGGCCCGGCGGGAAAGGACTTCCGGGTCTCCGTCGCCTGCGTCTTCCTCCCCTCCGCCGATCCGGACAGGGCCGACGTCCACATCATCAACCGCCACGAAAGGACATGATCCGATGAGCAAGCCCGAGCGCACCGCGCGCAGCCAGTATCTGACCAAGGTCCGGGAGGACTTCCCGGATGTCCTTTCGATGGGGGAGGACACCTTCGTCAAGAAGTTCCCCATGCGCTACGGCGAGAACCCCGGTTACCCGGCCGCCTTTTACCAGGAGTCCGGGGCCTCGGGCCCGAACATGGGCCGGCTGGAGATCCTCCAGGAGGGGACCAAGGGCCTGAGCTACATCAACGTCGGCGACATGGACCTCGGCCAGCGGCTGGCCCGCAAGCTCCTCCAGGTGTTCCCTGGCCGCCACGTCTGCGTCATCATCAAGCACGAGATGCCGAGCGGCGTGGCGCTGGGCGACGACCCCGTGGGGACCTTCGAGAAGGCCTGGAAGTGCGATTCGCTCTCGAACTTCGGCGGCGTCGACGTCTTCAGTTACCGCGTCACCGCGCCGCTGGCCCGCCTCCTCGTCGAAGGCCCGCGCAACGTCGAGGTCGTCTACGCGCCCGATTTCGAGCCCGAGGCCCTCGAGGTCCTGGCGACCCGCAAGGTCCTCCGGGTGGTCAGGATGGGCGCGCCCCTCGACGCCCCGTCCGTCGATAACGGCCTCGAAGTGAAGCGGGTGGCCGGAGGCCTTCTCGTCCAGAAGCGCTTCGATTCGAAGATCGTCTCGCCCGAGTCGGTCGACGTCGTCTCCGCGCGCAAGCCGGACCCCGAGGAGGTCCGGGCCGCGCTCTTCACCTGGACCGTGGCCTGCTTCACCCGCTCCAACGCGGTCGTCATCGGGACGGCCGACAAGACCCACGGCATCGGGTCCGGCCAGCGGAGCCGCATCGATTCCGCCGAGGACGCCATCCGGCTCTCGCGCCGGGGCTACGGGCCGGAGGGCTGTGTCCTCGCCTCCGACGCCTTCATGCCCTTCCCCGACGTCGTCGAGCTCGCCGGCAAGCACGGCATCACGGCCATCATCTATCCCCTCGGCTCGGTCAAGGACCAGGAGGTCATCGACAAGGCCAACGAGCTCGGGCTGGCCATGATCATCACCCGGAAGCCGGGCGAGCTCGATTCGGAGCGCTGTTTCCTCCATCGCTGACGAAAGGCCCCGCAGACGCCGCGGGCTCGAGGGAGAGCGGCCCGGGAGTGTTGGCCCATGAAGAGACCGAACCTTCTCGCTCCGCATGTCCCGGCCCTGCCGGGCGCCGTCCTGGTGTTCCTCACGGTCCTCGCCGCCCTCCCGTCCGGAGCCGCGAGGGCCGGGGCCGGGGCGGACGACCCGGGCCAAGGCCAGGGGTACCGGGAGATCGTCGACCGGATCCGCGAGGCCGGCCTCAGCGGCGAGCGGGCCTTCCGGTTTCTCGAGAGGATCACCTCGGTCGGTCCCCGGCTGACGGGCTCCCCCCAGGCCGCGGCCGCCGTCGAGGTCGCCCGGCGCCTCATGGAAGAGCTGGGCCTGGACCGCGTTCACACCGAGCCGGTCGAGGTCCGGCGCTGGGTCCGCGGCGGCCCGGCCGAGGCCGCGATCGCGGCCTCGCCGCCGCGCCCCGCCGTTCCGCTCGCGGTCTGCGCGCTCGGCGGCAGCGTCGGCACCCCGGCCGAAGGGATCACCGCCCCGGTCGTCGAGGTCCGCTCCCTGGACCAGGCTGTCGCGTTGGGCCGGGCCCTCCGGGACAAGATCGTCTTCTTCAACCGGCCCATGGACCGGCGGATGACCGACGCCTTCGCCGCCTACGGCGCGGCCGCCGATCAGCGGGTCGGGGGGGCCTCGACGGCCGCCCGCTTCGGCGCGGCCGCCGTCCTCGTCCGCTCGCTCACGTTCCGCACGGACCGCCATCCCCACACCGGCATGCTGCGCTACGATCCCGAAGCGCCGCGCATCCCCGCGGCCGCGATCAGCACCGAGGACGCCGACCGCCTGAGCGCCCTCCTCGAGAAGGACAAGGACGTCTCGGTGACCCTGCGGATGGACTGCGGGGACCGGGGGACCGTCCCTTCCGCCAACGTCGTCGGCGAGATCACCGGGTCGGAGCGGCCGGACGAGATCATCCTCGTCGGCGGCCACCTCGACAGCTGGGACCTCAGCGTCGGCGCCCACGACGACGCCGCCGGCTGCGCCGCGGCCCTCGAAGCGGTCGCCCTGCTCCGCGACCTCGGCCTGCGGCCGCGCCGGACGGTCCGGGCCGTCCTGTTCATGGACGAGGAGTTCGGCGGTTCCGGCGGCCGGGCCTACGCCGCCGCGCCGCAAAGACAAGGAGAGCGGCACCTCGTCGCGGCCGAATCTGACCGGGGCGGCTTCGTCCCGATCGGATTGGCCGTCGGCGGCCGGGACGGGAAGGCCCTCGAGCGCATCTCCCGGCAGGCGGACCTCTTCAGGCCCTTCGGCGTCTCGTTCATCGTCCCGGGCGGCGGCGGGGTCGACGTCGCGCCCCTCGTCGAAAGGGGCGCCGTCCCGGCCTCGGTCATGCTCAACGCCCAGGCCTATTTCGACGTCCACCATTCGGCGCTCGACGTCGTCGCCGGCGTCCATCCGCGCGAGCTCGAGCTCCAGGCCGTGATCCTCGCCGCCCTGGCCTATATCCTGGCCCAGGAAGGGGTCTGAGCGTGGACTTCCTGTTCGCCGTCCACAACCACCAGCCGGTCGGGAACCTCCGGTTCCCCTCGATCCTGAAGGCCGCGTTCGCGGACTGCTATCTCCCGCTCCTCGAAGGGCTGGCCGCGCACCCCGGCTTCCGCTTCGCCCTCCATTTCTCGGGCCCGCTCTGGGAGTACATGGAAAAGAGCGAGCGGTCCTGCTGGGACCTCGTCGGGGAGCTGGCCCGGCGGGGCCAGGTCGAGCTGCTCAGCGGCGGCTTTTACGAGCCCGTCCTCTCCCTCATTCCCGAGGACGACCGGGTCGGCCAGATCCGCATGATGAACGACTTCATCGCCGAGAGCTTCGGCCAGCGGCCCCGCGGCCTCTGGCTGACCGAGCGCGTCTGGGAGCCCGACCTGCCCAAGCCGCTGGCGGCGGCGGGCATCGAATACACCCTGCTCGACGAAGAGCACTTCCACTGCGCCGGCGTCGGCGACCTGGCCACGACCTACGTCACCGAGACCGAGGGCCGGAGCCTGCGCGTCTTCCCGATCGACAAGACCCTCCGCTATTACATCCCGTTCCACCCGCTCGAGGACGTCGAGGCCTATCTCGGCAAGATCCGCGACGGCGGCGGGACGGCCATCCTCGGCGACGACGGAGAGAAGTTCGGCGTCTGGCCCGGGACCCGCAAATGGGTCTACGAGGACGGCTGGCTCGAGAGGTTCCTGACCTTCATCGAGGACCGCGGCGTCCGGATGATGTCCTTCGCCGAGTACCTCGACACCCATCCTCCGGCCGGCCGCGTCTATCTGCCGCCCGCCTCCTACGAAGAGATGACGGAGTGGGTCCTCGAGCCCGACGAGCAGGCGGCCTTTCAGAGGCTCAAGGCCTCCGCCGCCCCCGAGGCCCGGCGGTTTCTCCGCGGCGGCTTCTTCCGCGATTTCTGCCGCAAGTACCCGGAAGCGAATCATCTCCACAAGCGCATGATCCACGTGTCCCGGAGCGTCCGCGCGGCCGGGGCCCCGGGCGACAGTCTCAGGGACCTCTACAAAGGGCAGTGCAACGACCCCTACTGGCACGGCGTCTTCGGCGGCCTCTATCTGCCGCACCTCCGGGAGGCCGCCTTCCATCACCTCCTCGAGGCCGAGAAGTCGACGCCGGACCCCGCCGGCTGGAACGTCCTCGACTACGACTGCGACGGCCGGGACGAGATCTTCTATCGCGATCCGGCCTTCGGCCTCCTGGCCAAGCCGTCGGCGGGCGGAGCGCTCGTCGAGATCGACTACCGGCCCTGGTCCCGGAATCTCTCCGACGTCCTCGGCCGGCGCCGCGAGGCCTATCACCGTGCCGCGGCCGCAAGCGGGCCGGCGGGGGAGGGGTCCGGCCGGAGCATCCATGAGCTCGGCAAGGCCCTCCCGCCCGAGGCCGCCGAGGTCCTGCGCTACGACCGGCACCCGCGCTTCTCGCTCCTCGACCATTTCTTCAGCCCCGGGACGACGCCGGAGGGCTTCGCCCGGACCGATTACGGAGAGCAAGGCGATTTCGTCGACGGGGCGTTCGCTTTCGAGGCCGCCGGCCGGGCCCTGCGGCTGGAGCGCCTCGGAGGGGTCCGGGTCGGGGACGAGCGGGTCCCGGTAGCGGTCCGCAAGACCGTCGTCTCCCTCGAAGGGGCCCTGCGGGTCACGATCGAGATCGAGAACCTCTCGGCGCGGCCGCTGGCCCTGACCTACGGTTCGGAGTGGAACCTCCTGGCCTTTCCGCCCGAGATCGATCTCCTCGGGCCGGCCGGCGCCTCGCTCTACGGCGGGGCGCTTCTCTTCGAGCCCGCCGCGGCCGGCGCGGTCTGGGCGTTCCCGCTGCGGACGCTCTCCCAATCGGAGGGGGGTTTTGATATAATCCATCAAGGGTATTGCCTCTGCCCGGTCTGGCCGCTGGAATGGACCGGAAAGGGAGCTCAGCGTCTGTCCATCGTCCTGAAGGAGCGTCATGGCCGGTAAGTACTTCTCCCTGGTACTGCACAGCCATATCCCCTATGTCCTGGCCCACGGCAGCTGGCCGCACGGGATGGACTGGCTTTACGAGGCGGCCGCGGAGACCTATCTGCCCCTCCTCGACGTCTTCGAGCGCCTGGCCGCGGAAGGCACGCCGGCCCGGGCCAACATCGGCTTCACGCCGGTCCTGATGGAACAGCTCGAGGACCCCGATTTCGTCCGCGGCTTCGGAAAGTACCTGGCCATGAAGATGGAGATCGCCGGACAGGACCGGGCCCGCTTCGACCGGACCGGCAACGCCGCCCTCCGGTCCCTGGCCGGCCACTGGGAATCGTGGTACCGCGGGCTCCTCGAGGATTTCCTCGGCCGCTTCCAAGGCGACATCCTCCACGCCTTCCGGTCCCTCCAGGACCGCGGCCAGATCGAGGTCCTCACCTCGGCCGCGACCCACGGCTATCTGCCGCTCCTCTCGCGCGACGAGAGCGTCCGCCAGCAGGTCCGGCAGGGGAAACACACCTATCGGAAGCATTTCGGGCGCGATCCGCGCGGCTTCTGGGTCCCCGAGTGCGGCTATCGCCCGGGCTATGCCTGGAAGAACCCGCTCGGCCGGGACGAGGCCTACGCCCGGCTCGGGATCGACGAGATCCTGGGCCAGGAAGGCCTGGGGTACTTCTTCGTCGACGGCCATCTCCTCAAAGGCGGGGAGGCCAAAGGCGTCTATATCGACAGGTTCCCCGGGTTGAAGCTCCTCTGGGAGAAGTTCCGGGCGGCCTACAAGCCGGCCGAGGAGTTGGCCAACGACGCCTACTCCGCTTATCTCGCCCACCCCTCGCATGTCCCGTTCTTCGCCCGGGACGACGTTTCCGGCTCTCAGGTCTGGAGCCGTCACCTGGGCTATCCGGGCGACGGGGCCTACCTCGAGTTCCACAAGAAGCACTTCCCGGGCGGTCTGCGCTATTGGCGGATCACCTCGAGCCAGGCCGACCTCGGCCTCAAGGAGCCCTACGATCCGGCCGCGGCCCGGAGGACGACCGAGGGGCACGCCGCGCACTTCGTCTCGGTCCTCGAGGGCGCCCTGGCGGGCCGGGACTCCGGGACGGTCGTGGCCCTCTATGACACCGAGCTCTTCGGCCATTGGTGGTTCGAAGGCCCGGAGTGGCTGTATCATGTCGTCAAGAAGCTCGCCGGCGGCCCGGTCGAGCCGCTGGCCGCCGGCGACGTCCTCGAGCGGCTGCCGCCCCGTTCGGTCATCTCGCTGCCCGAGGGCTCCTGGGGCAAAGGCGGCTTCCACTGGATCTGGCTCAACGACGACACGTCCTGGATCTGGAAGAAGATCTACCGCATCGAGGAGGCCGCGGCCGGGCTCGCGCCGCGGCTGGCCGGCCTGGACCGGCGCGTCCTCAAGCAATTCGTCCGGGAGAAGCTCCTGCTCGAGAGCTCCGACTGGCCCTTCCTCGTCTCGACCTGGTCGGCCCGCGACTACGCCGAGAACCGCGCGGCCGAGCATTTCGAGCGGGCCCTGACCCTGGCCGGCTGGCTCGAGGAAGGCCGCGCTCTCGGCGCCGCCGAGCTCGCCCTCCTGGCCGCGTTCGAGGCCGAGGATCATCTCTTCGAAGAGGTCGTGCTGTCCGATGGAACTGTTGTCTAAGAAGACCCTGACCATGGTCCTCTGCGGAGGCAAGGGGGAGAGGCTCTACCCGCTGACCCGCGATCGGGCCAAGCCTTCGGTGCCTTTTCTCGGCGCCTACCGGATCATCGATTTCAGCCTGTCCAACGCGCTCAACTCCGGACTGCGCCGGATCGCCCTCCTGACCCAGTACAAGTCCCTGTCCCTGGACCGCCACATCCTGAACGGCTGGAACATCTTCCACGCCGAGAGCGGCGACTACATCATCTCCCTGTCCGCCCAGGGCCGGGTCAGCGACAGCTGGTACGAAGGCACGGCCGATGCCGTCTTCCAGAACATCTACACCATCCAGCAGGAGAACCCCGAGGCCGTGCTGGTGCTCTCGGGCGATCACATCTACACCGCCGACTACCGGAAGCTGCTCCTCTTCTTCGGCCGGACCGACGCCGACGCCCTGATCATGACCCGCCAGATCCCGGTCGGCGAGGCCTCCCGCTTCGGCGTCATCGGCGTCAACGACGAGCGGCGCATCATCGAGTTCATGGAAAAGCCGAAAAAGCCGTTCGCCACGCCCTGGGACCCCGGCCGGAGCCTCATCTCGATGGGCGTCTATCTCTTCAAGACCCCGGTGCTGATCAAGGCGCTCCTCAAGGACGCCCGGAATTCGAAGAGCAGCCACGATTTCGGGCGCGACATCATCCCCTCGCTCATCGGCGGCGGCCGCGTCTTCGCCTACGCCTTCGACGACTACTGGGAAGACATCGGCACGATCGACGCCTACTGGGAGGCCAACATGGCCTTCCTCTCGCCGGAGACGCCGGCCATCCTGAAGGACCCGGCCTGGCCCGTCCGGACCTACAAGCCGCAGTACCCGCCGACGTTCGTCTCCGGCGCGGACGTGAGGGCCTCCATCGTCGGCACGGGCTGCACCTTCACCGATTGCCGCATCGTCCATTCGATCATCTCCTCGGGCGTCCGCGTCGAGCCCGGCGCCGAGATCGTCGATTCGATCATCTTCGAGGACGTCTGCGTCCGCCGCGGCGCCCGCCTGCGCAAGGTCATCATCGACAAGTCCTCGACCATCCCGGAAGGCTCGGAGATCGGCGCCGACGCCGAGAAGGACGGCCGGAGCTTCAAGATCAGCCGGACCGGGATCCGGGTCGTGCCCAAAGGCTGGACCAGCGAATGATCGAGACCACCAGCATCCTGTCCCCCGAATTCGAGCGCGACGCGCCCCGCGAGCTCATGCTCCTGTCGATCATCTCGCAGAGCTTCTTCCAGCCGTTCTCGCTCGAGGACAACCTCCTCGTCATCCTGACGGCCCTGACCTCCGGCTCGGGCGTGGGCTTCAACCGGGCCATGCTCTTCCTCAAGCAGGGGGACCGGCTCAAGGGGGAGATGTGGCTGGGGCCGCGGTCGGCCGAGGAGGCCGGACTGATCTGGGAGGTCCTGTCGACGCCGGGCATCGGCTATGTCGAGATCGTCGAGCACAATCGGGCCCTGGTCAGCAAGAACGTGGACACCCTGAGCACGCGGCTCAAGGGCCTGGTCTACGCGGCCGACGACGAGAACGCCCTCATCCCGGCCTACGCGGCCTGCCGCAAGGAGATCCTGCTCGTCAAGAACGCCTCGAGCGAGCCCCTCGTCGACCGGCGCTTCCTCAACGTCATCGGCGTCGAGGAGTTCCTCTGCATCCCCCTGCTCGCCCGCGACGACGTCGTCGGCGAGATCATCCTCGACAACGCCATCACCCGGACCCCCATCTCGCCCTCCGACATCAAGCTGGCCGGGCTCTGCGGCCTGATGGCCGGCAACTACGTCTACTCGGCGACGCTCCACCGCAAGCTGCTCGACGTCGAGAAGATGGCGGCCATGGGCGAGATGGCCATGTTCGTCACCCACCAGCTGCGCAATCCCATCGTCGCCATCGGCGGGTTCACCGAGCAGCTCCTCAAGCCGGACGTCCCCGAGGACAAAAAGGCCCGCAACCTGGCCATCATCCGGGACGAGATCCGGCGGCTCGAGGACATCATCTACCAGATGGGCCACTTCCTCAAGGTCAGCCTGAAGGAGCCCGTCTACTTCGATCCCGGCCCGGTCATCGCCTCGGTCGTCGGCAGCCCCGAGATCCAGACCAAGGCCAAGGGCTACGTCCTGAACGTCAAGCTGGAGCCCTGCCTGCCCGAGATCCTCTGCGACCCGACGTCGTTCGGCGAGGTCGTCCGCAATCTCCTCAACAACGCCTTCGACGCCACGCCGGCCGGCGGCACCATCAGCATCCGCGGCTACAGCAAGAACGCGACGTCCTTCGTCCTCTCGGTCCGCGACACCGGCCGGGGCCTGACGAACCCGGACAAGGACCAGCTCTTCCGGCCCTTCTTCACGACCAAGGACAAGGGCATGGGCCTGGGCCTGTCCTTCATCAAGCGGGTCATGGACACCTGCGGCGGCAAGGTCGAGGTCCAGAGCCGGATGGGGAGGGGCGCCCTCTTCAAGCTCATTTTCATCAGCCGCGAAAGGGAGTTGACGCCATGAAAACAAAGAAGATCCTGCTCGTCGAGGACGAGAAGGCGCTCTGCCTCCTCTACGAAGAGGAGCTGAGCCGGGAAGGGTACGAGATCACCGCCGTGACGGACGCCGAGGCCGCCCTGGCCAAGCTGGGCCAGGCGGATTTCGACCTCATCATCACCGACATCCGCATGCCGGGCAAGAACGGGATCGAGCTCATCACCCAGATCATGGGCCTGCGCAAGGACATCCCGATCATCATCAACTCGGCCTATCAGAGCTACAAGGAGGACTTCATGACCTGGGCGGCCGACGCCTACGTCGTCAAGTCCTCGTCGCTCGACGAGCTCAAGGCCAAGATCAGGCAGCTGCTGGGGGACTGATGTCGGAACTGAGAAAAGACCTGGTCAGCGGCCGTTGGGTCATCATCGCCACCGAGCGGAGCAAGCGGCCGGACGATTTCCGGCCCGGGGGGGCCGCGGCGCCGGCCCCCGAGGCCGTCGGATTCTGCCCCTTCTGCGAGGGGAACGAGGGCAAGACGCCGCCCGAGGCCTACGCCCTGCGGGCCGCCGGAACCGCGCCCGACTCGCCCGGCTGGACGGTCCGGGTCGTGCCCAACAAATTCCCGGCCCTCACGCCGGGACCGCCCCCGCCCCGGGCGACCAAGGGGATCTACCAATCGATGGAGGGCCGGGGCGTCCACGAAGTCGTCATCGAGAACCCCAGCCACGCCCTCGAGCTCGCGGACCTGCCCGTCGATCACGTCCGCGACGTGCTGGAGGTCTTCCAGCGGAGGATCCGGGCCATCGAGCGGGACCTCCACTACCAATATGTCCAGATCTTCAAGAACAAGGGGAAAGAGGCCGGGGCTTCGCTGAGCCATCCCCATTCCCAGATCGTCGCGACGCCCATCGTGCCCAAGCGGGTGAAGGAAGAGATCTACGGCGCCGACCGGATGTTCCGGACCTTCAAGGAGTGCGTCTACTGCCGCGTCCTCCGGGAGGAGGAGGCCGCGGGGACGCGGATCGTGGCCGGGAACTCCCACTTCACGGCCTTCGCGCCGTACGCGTCGCGCTTTCCGTTCGAGATGGTCCTCTACCCGCGGCGGCATTCGGCCTTCTTCACCGAGGTCAAGACGGACGAGCTGGCCGGGCTGGCGGAGACCTTGAAGGACATCCTGTCGCGGCTGAAGAGAACGGTCGGCGATCCGCCCTTCAACATGGTCCTCCACCAGGCCCCGAACCCGTCCCTGCCCCTGAAGCGCTGGCCGGACATCCACCTGAAATCGCACTGGCACCTGGAGATCATCCCCATCCTGACCAAGGTCGCGGGGTTCGAGTGGGGGACGGGGTTCTACATCAACCCGGTCCCTCCCGAGACCGGGGCCCAATTCCTGCGCCAGGCCTGATTCAGGAAGCCCGCAGCATCTTGTAGAGGTCGATGTAGGCGGCCGCCGAGCGCTCCCAGGAGAAGTCCTCGGCCATGGCGTTGGCGACGAGCTTGCGCCATTCGGCCGGACGCTTGAAGGCGGCCACGGCCCGGCCGGCCGCTTCGACCAGGGGCGCCGGCTCGGGCTCCTTGAACTTGAAGCCGTTGCCGGTCCCCGCCTGCGGGTCGAATTCCCGGACGCTGTCGTCGAGGCCGCCGGTGGCCCGGACGACGGGGATGGCGCCGTATTTCATCGCGTACATCTGGGTCAGCCCGCAAGGCTCGTAGCGCGAGGGGATGAGGAAGATGTCGCTCGCGGCATAGATCGTGTGGGCGATCCGCTCGTCGAAGGCGATCTTGAGCCCGATCCGCTTGGGGCTCTTCTTCTGCGCCGCCAGGAGGAAATCCTGGATCCTCCGGTCCCCGGTCCCCAGGATGACCAGGGTCAGGCCGAGGCCGAGGAGGTCCTCGAGGGCCTCGCAGACGATATCGAGGCCCTTCTGGCCGGCCAGCCGGGTGACCATGCCCGCGACCGGAAGGTCGGCCGGCGCGTCCAGGCCGAACTCGGCGGCCAGGTGCTCGCGGCAGGCCTGCTTCCCTCTCAGGTCGGTCGGATAGAACCTGTGCGGGATGAGCCTGTCGGCGGCCGGGTCCCAGTCCCGGTAATCGACGCCGTTGAGGATGCCGAACAGGACCCCGGCCCGCGAGCGGAGGAGGCCGTCGAGCCCGCAGCCGAACTCCGGCGTCTGGATCTCGCGGCTGTACCGGGGGCTGACGGTGGTCACGGCGTCGCTGTAGAGGATGCCGGACTTGAGGGCGTTGACCCGGCCGTAGAACTCGAGGTCGTTCATGTTGAAGAGCCTGACCGGCAATCCGACGCGCTCGAGGACCTCCCGGTCGAACAGGCCCTGATAGGCGAGATTATGGATGGTGAAGACCGTCCGGGCCCGGGCGAAGAACTCATCGCCGGCGTAGGCGTGCCGGAGATAGGCGAAGGTCAGGGCCGCCTGCCAGTCGTGGCCGTGGACGATGTCGGGGGAGAACCCGACGGCCCGCAGCGTCTCCAGGGCGGCCCGGCAGTAGAAGGCGAAGCGCTCGCCGTTGTCGGGAAAGTCGCCGGCCGCGTTCCCGTAAAGCTCGTCCCTGTCGAAGTGCTCGGGCCGGTCGATGAAGAGGACCGTGACGCCGTCGGCGCGGTGGGCGAAGACGTCATAGGCGAGCTTCCGGCCGCCCATGTCGAGGACCGCCCGGTCAAGGACGCGGTCGAGCGGCAGGTTCTTCTTCCGGACCTCCGCGTAGAACGGCATGAGGACCCGGACCTCGGCGCCGAGGCCGGCCAGGAACTTCGGCAGGGCGCCGGCCACGTCGGCCAGGCCGCCCGTCTTGGCGTAGGGGATGACTTCGGAAGCGAGGAATGCGACTTTCATGGTTTTCCCATTTTATCATATTTGGTCCCCGCGTCTATCGCTCGTTCGGGAAGATCCCCTCGCCGGCCGCAAGGCCGGCTCGGGGGGACAGCCTCACCCTCCTGGGAAAGTTCGAAGACGCCGGTCCGTGCGCCGTCTATTGCCCCTCGATCCCTTCTTCCGCAGCCTTTCCCGCGCAAACATCTCGCCCCCGAAAATGGGCTTGGCTCCCGATCCGTGCCCGCGCCCGGCAGGTTCAACGGCGCATATTGATAAGGGAAGGGCGGTGAATTAAGATGGGGCGGACATGGCTAGGAAAGTGACGGCGGCGGTGGTCGAACGGGACGGGAAGGTGCTGGTGGCCCGCCGCAGGAAGGGGCTCATCGCCGGCGGACTCTGGGAGTTCCCGGGCGGCAAGCTCGAGGAGGGGGAGGACCCGCGGCGGGGGCTGGAGCGGGAGATCGAAGAGGAGCTGGGCGTCCCGGCCCGGGCCGGCGAGCTTCTCTGCGCGGTCCCCTTCGAAGGCCCGGCCGCGAGCTTCGAGCTCGTCGTCTACCGGACCGAGCTCCTGTCGGACGACCTCCGGCCCACCGACCACGACGAGGTCTGCTGGCTGGCGCCGGAGGAGATGGACGAGAGCGTCTTCTCGAGGCCGGACCGGCCCGTCGTCCGCCTTCTGGCCGGCCGCGGCGGGCCGCCGCCGGGGCTGAGAAGGGAAGGGGAGGCCGAATGAACGCCGTCGTCCTCAAGCCGGGCCGGGACAAGGCGGTCCGGAACCGCCATCACTGGATCTTCTCGGGCGCCGTCCGGGACCTGCCCGAGCTCGATGACGGCGCCATCCTGCCCGTCCGCAGCGCCTCGGGCGAGCTCCTCGGGCACGCCTACTTCAATCGCCGCGGTTCGATCGCCGGCCGCATGGTCAGCTTCGGCGCCGAAGCGCCCGAAACCGCGGTCCGTCGTTCCGTCGAGAGGGCCCTGGCCCTCAGGGCCGGCTTCTTCGACCCGGCCGTCACCAACGCCCGCCGGCTCATCAACGCCGAAGGCGACGGCCTGCCCGGGCTCGTCGCCGACCTCTACGACGACGTCCTGGTCCTCCAGATCGCGACCCTGGGCATGGACAGGCTCAAGCCCCTGGTGGTCGAGCTCCTCGCCGGGGCCTTGCGGCCCCGCGCCATCCTCGAGAAGTCGGACCTTCCGGCCCGGCGCGACGAAGGACTCGAGGACTTCGAGGGCCTCCTGGCGGGGGAGCCGGTCGACCGGGTGCGCATCATCGAGGACGGGGTCCCGTATTGGGTCAGCCTCGCCCGGGGCCAGAAGACGGGGTTTTATCTCGACCAGCGCGAATCGCGGGCGCTCGTCCGCCGGTGCGCGGCCGGCCGGCGCGTCCTCAACGCGTTCGCCTACTCCGGGTCGTTCTCGGTCTGCGCCCTGCTCGGCGGCGCGGCCCGGGCCGATTCCGTCGACGCTTCGACGGCGGCCATGGCCCTGGCCCAGGACAATTTCGAGCTCAACGGGCTCGCCTCGGACGCGGGGGCCTTCTTCACGGCGGACGTCTTCGAGTTCCTTCGCGGGCCCGCCCTCGACCACGACTTCATCATCCTCGATCCGCCGGCCTTCGCCAAAAAGAGGGCCGACGTCGTCCAGGCCTGCCGCGGCTACAAGGACATCAATCGCCTGGCCCTGCAGAGGCTGAAGGCCCCCGGCCTCGTGCTGACCTTCTCCTGTTCCCATTTCGTCGACGAGGGGCTCTTCCAGCAGGTCGTCTTTCAGGCCGCCGGCGAGGCCGGGCGGCGCGTCCGCATCCTCCAGCGGCACCGGCAGGCGTTCGACCATCCCGTCAACATCTACCATCCCGAGACGGCCTACCTGAAAGGCTTCCTGCTCTACGTCGATTGAGACCGGGCCGGCCGCGAAAGGCCCGCCATGAAGTCCGCGCGAACGGCATGAAAACGGCCGGAAAGGCCTTCCCCCGGGGGGCCGTATCTCATATAATTGGCGCTTGAAATCCCCTAGGCCGGCGGCGGTCAACGCCCGGAAGGAGGCCGATATGGACCCTCGAGACGATCTCCGGATCTTCCTGAGGCCGGCCTCCATCGCGGCGGCGGGCATCATGGCGAGTCTCGCCATCTACCTCGGGCTGGTCGAAGTCCTCAGGGCGGTCAACCGGCCCTTCCGGGGTTTCGCGGCGGCGGCGGCCGGCGGCAGCTTGCAGCCGCTTCGGCTGGCCGCGTTCGGGGCCGCCGCCGCGATCGTCCTCCTCATCCTCATCCTGAGGCACAGGCTCTTCGCCGTGGACCCCCGGCAGGAGAGGCGGTCCGCCCTGGCCCGGCTCCAGAAGGCCTCCCTGACGGTCCTCGTCCTCGGGGAGATCCCGGCCGTCCTCGGCCTCGGCTTGTTCCTCATCGGCGGCAATGTTGTCGACTTCTACATTCTCCTCTTCGCGTCTCTCGCCCTGACCTTCATCGATTACCCCAGGCGGGCCGTCTGGGAGGAGTGGCTGAAGGGTTGAAATCACCGCACCACGGGGGAACCATCATGAAGAAGCGGACCGTCCCGGCCTGTCTGCTCCTGGCGGCGGCCGTCGTCCTCGCCCCGAACGATTCGATCGCCGGAGAGGAGACCGCGCTCCCGACCGCCGGCGCGCCCGGTCTCCGCTACGAGATCTGGGTCGAGCTCGACGCCGCCGGGAAGATGCTGCACGGCAAAGAGGAGATCGTCTGGACGAACCCCACCCGGGACGTCGTCCCCGACATGCTTCTCCACCTCTACTGGAACGCCTTCAAGAACGAGGCCAGCGTCTACATGCGCGAGGCCGCGGCGGAGGCGAGGGCGGCGCGCGCCCCGGCCCCGGAGGACGGCGAGTGGGGCTGGATCGACCTGACGGACATCCGTCTCGCGGACGGCTCGGACCTCAAGCCCACGCTCGAATACGTCACCCCGGACGGGCCGGGGACGGCCGGCGACCAGACCGTGGCCCGGGTCCTCTTCCCGGTCCCGGTCCGACCGGGCGAAAGCGTCCGGCTGCGGATCGAGTTCCGCAGCAAGGTCCCGCGGACCGTGGCCCGGTCGGGGTACTACCGCAACTCCTTCTTCATCGGGCAATGGTATCCCAAGCCCGGCGTCTACGAGGAGGGCCGGGGCTGGAATTGCCACGCCTACCACCTGAACTCCGAGTTCTTCGCCGACTTCGCCGATTACGTCGTCCACATCACGGTCCCGCGGGGGTTCGTCGTCGGGTCCTCCGGCAAGGCCGCCGAGGCCCAGACCGACGAATCCGCCGGCACGACGACCACCACCTACCGCCAGGCCATGGTCCACGACTTCGCCTGGACGGCCGGCCCCCGCTACCTGAAGGTCGAGCGGGATTTCGTCGCCGCGAAAGAGGTGACCCCCCGGGAATACCAGGAGACGGCCGACCTCCTCGGCCTGTCGCTCGACGAGGTCCGGCTGCCCGACGTCAAGATGACCCTGCTCATCGCCCCCGAGCACAAGGGCCAGATCGAGCGCCATTTCAAGGCCCTTCGCGCCGCCATCAAGTATTACGGCCTCTGGTACGGGCCCTATCCGTACGAGACCGTGACCATGGTCGACCCGCCTTTCCGGACCGAAAGCGGCGGCATGGAGTACCCGACCCTGTTCACCGCCGGGACCAGCGTCCTGACGAGCAGGGACCGGCTCTCCCCGGAGATGGTCATCGTCCACGAGTTCGGCCACGGCTACTGGTACGGGCTGGCGGCCAGCAACGAGTTCGAGGCGGCCTGGCTCGACGAGGGCTTCAACACCTATTCGACGACCCGCGTCCTGGCCAAGGCCTACGGGCCCGGCTCCATCGGCCTCACTGTCAGGGGCTGGCCGGCCGAATGGTTCCTGCGCCTGCCCAAGGTCCTCGATGACGAGACCAACCGCGTCGCGGCCATCCACACGGTCCGCTTCGACCCGGTGACCGCCTGGTCCTGGGAGTTCTTCAACAGGATGAGCTACGGCGCGAACGTCTATATGCGGGCGGCGACGCTCCTCCGCACCCTCGAGAGCTTCCTGGGCGAGCCGGCCTGGTCGAGGATCATGCGGACCTATCACATGCGCTACCGCTTCCGGCATCCGGCCAAGGCCGATTTCGTCGCCGTTGTCAACGAGGTCTCCGGCCGGGACCTGACCTGGTTCTTCAACGAGCTCCTCGACGGGACGGAGGCCTTCGATTACGGCGTCGGCGGGCTCTCCTCGCTCAAGGTGCCGCGACGCCTCCGCGGCGTCTTCGACACGAATGGGGCCCGCGAGGAGTGGACGGACAAGAGGATCGAGGAGGCCGAGGCCGCCGAAGGCGGAGGGCCGAGGCCCGCCGACGCGTACCGGACGACGGTCGTCGTCCGGCGCTATGGGGAGGCCCGTCTCGGCGGGGACGCTCGAGTCGAGCTCCTCGTCCGCTTCAAGGACGGGACGACGGAGACGCGGACATGGGACGGCCGGGCCCGCTGGGCCCGGTTCGAGTTCCTCACGCCCGCCGCGGCCGAAAGCGCCCGGATCGACCCCCGCGAGGTCTGGCTCATCGACGAGAACCTGGCCAACAACAGCCGGGGGGCCCACAAGCTCCGCCGCGGCGTCGCCAAGATGGCGGGCCAGCTGGTGTTCGCCGTACAGCTCGTCCTCCACTTCTTCGGATCGTGGAGCTGAGGAGGGACCCATGGGCGTCTTCAAAGCCGTCTTGAGCGGGATAGGGACGACCATCCGGAAGCCGCGGCTCCCGGTCATCCTCTACGTCGTCAACCTCGTCTTCGCCGTTTTCGTCGCCCTGCCGATCCTGGTCATCATCCAAACCGAGCTCGGCTCGTCTCTCTGGGGATCGTCCGTCCGGCCCGTGGACCTCATGTGGCTGGGGGAGGCCGTGCTCAAGCACCGGGAGACGCTGCCGGCCCTCCTCGTCGCCGCGGCCGCGGGCGGGGCCCTCTACCTGGTCCTGCACATCTTTCTCAACGGCGGCCTCGTCGGGCGGTTGCTCGACCGCGAGGGACCGACCCGCCTGGCCGCCTTCGCCGGGGACTGCGGCCGTTATTTCTGGAGGTTCGTCCGCCTGTTCCTGATGTCCCTCCTCTTCTACGTCCTGACCTTGGGCCTTGCCCTGCAGCTCGTCTCGGCCCTGTTCAGGCCCCTGGACGAGAACGCCGCGACCGAATGGCTGCCGCTCATCCTGTCGAACCTTCATCTCCTCATCGCCCTTCTGCTGCTGTCGATCGTCCACATGATCGTCGATTACGCCCGCATCGCCGTCGTCGCGGACGAAGAGAAAAGGGTCCTCAAGGCCCTGCGCCACGCCCTGACCTTCCTCAGGAAGCGGTTCTTCCGGGCCTGGGCCCTCTATCTTCTCATCGTCGCCTTGACCGTCGCCGGGACCGTCGTCTTCCACGCCGTTCTGGGCCGTCTGGGCGCCGCCGGAGCGGCCCCGGTCGTCCTCGGCCTGGTTTGGATGCAGATCCACGTCGCCTTCCGGATCTGGATCCGGACGGTCTTCGTCGCCGCCCAAGCGGAGTTCTACCGGGCCCACCCGTACTGACCGGGGCCGAAAGAGAGGCGTTATGAAGCTGGCGTTCCTGGGGGCCGCCCGTCAGGTCACGGGGTCCTCGTACTATCTCGAGGCCGGCGGCCTCCGCCTGCTCGTCGATTGCGGGCTCTATCAAGAGAGGCCGCTCCTCGGCCGCAACTGGGACCCCTTCCCGGTGCCGCCGGGCGACCTCGACGCCCTCCTCCTGACCCACGCCCACCTGGACCACAGCGGGCTCATTCCCCGCCTCGTGCGCGACGGGTTCAGCGGGACCATCTGGACGACGGCGGCGACGGCCGACATCCTCTCGATCGCCCTCATGGACGCCGCGGAGATCCAGGAGGAAGACGCGGCCTTCAAGAGACGGCGGCACGCCCGGGAGGGCCGGACGGTCGACCACCCCGTCGTGCCCCTCTATACGACCGAGGACGTCCAGGCGACCATGCCTCTCGTCGAGGAAGCGGCCTACGACGCGCCCCTCCCGCTCAACGACAAGGTCGCGGTCCGCTTCATGGACGCGGGCCACATCCTCGGCTCGGCCATGATCGAGGTCACCGTCCGCGACGGCGGGGAGACGCGGGTCTTCGTCTTTTCCGGCGACATCGGCCAATGGAACATGCCCTTCGTCTGCGATCCCACGGTCTTCGACGCCGCCGATTACGCGGTCATGGAGTCGACCTACGGCGACCGGGAGCACGAGGACCCGGGCCGGGTCGACGAGGTCCTGGCCCAGACGATCCGCGAGACCGCGGCCGCCGGGGGCAACGTCGTCATCCCGACCTTCGCCATCGAGCGGGCCCAGGACCTGATGTTCCACCTCAGCCGGCTCCTGGCCGAACAGGCCATCCCCCCGGTGCGGGTCTATCTCGACAGCCCCATGGCCCGGGAGGTCACCCTGGCCTTCGAGCGCAACGACGAGTTTTACGACGACGAGATGCGCCGGCTCATCGCCTCGGGCCGGAGCCCCTTCCGCTTCCCCGGGCTGACCATCGTCCGGACGCCCGAGGAATCGAAGTCCATCAACTCGGCCCGCGGCCCGGCCGTCATCATGGCCGGATCGGGGATGGTCACCGGCGGCCGCATCAAGCACCACATCGCCCGGAACATCGGCCGGTCGGAGTCGACCATTCTCTTCGTCGGCTACCAGGCCCGCGATACCCTGGGGCGGCTGATCCTCGAAGGCGCCCAAAACGTCCGGATCCTCGGCCAGGCCTTCCCCGTGAGGGCCCGGATCGCCAAGATCAACGGCTTCTCCGCCCACGCCGACCGCAAGGGGCTGGACCGCTGGCTCGACGGGTTCAGGACCCCGCCCCGCCGGCTCTTCGTCACCCACGGGGACGCGGACGTGGCCGGGAAGACGGCCGAGCGCATCCGGAGACAGCGGGGCTGGACGGTCGAGCTTCCCGAGTACCTCGAGGTCTGGGACCTCGATTAGGGCCCCGGCACGGGGGGGACGCCGACGCCCGCGGCCTTGCCGTAATCGGCCATGATCCGGTCGAGGTCCCTGCGGACGGCCGGGTCGAGGGGCGGCGCCGCGTAGGCGGTCAGGCGGCGGGCGACGTCGGCGTGGGCCTTGTCGACGATCGACGTCCGTCCCGCCGTCACCCAGGCCTCATACGGGTCCCGGTCGGCGAGCCCGGCCGGGATATGCTCCGTGCGGTACCATTGCCGGGTGTGCGGGTGGGTCAGGAAGGACATCCCCGGCACGAAGCCCTCGAAGGCCCCCAGGGCGATGGGGTCGTCGCGCTGGGCGACGCCGTCGAGCAGGCGGTAGACCATGGCGCAGATGCCGTCGTCGATGACCAGCTTCTCCAGGCTCTGCGAGCTCTCGAAATCGAGCATCCCGGGGCCGGAGATGACATTGACCCCGGCCAGGGCCCCGATCACGGCGCCCAGGGCCGTCTCGAACCCGGCTTGGGGATCGTTGACCTTGGCGTCGCTCAGGGCCATGTAGGCGTGCGTCGGCATCTTGAGGCGCTTGCCGATCTGGGCATAGGCGGCGTCGATCATCATGGTCTCGATGGCGCCCATCGGGGTCGTCCCTTTCCGCATGTCGAAGCTCGAGGGCGAGCCGCCGAAGATGACCGGGGCGCCCGGGCCCGCGAGCTGGCAGATGACGACGCCCGAGAGGCTCTCGGCCACGTGCTGGACGAGCGTCCCGGCGATCGTCGTCAGCGAGGTCGCTCCCGTCATCCCCATCGAGATGAGCTCCGAAGGGATCCCGGCCCGGGCGGCGTCGATGAGGCTCTGGGCGGTCAGGTCGCTCCACATGAGGGGAGGGGAGGGGCAGGCGTCGAAGATGGCCAGCGGCTTGGCCCGGAGCTCCTTCTCTCCGCCCCGGACGGCGGCCAGGAGGTCCTTCATCGGCTTGAAGCCCTCGACGCGGAAGGTCCCGGTGACGAACGGCTTCTCCGACAGCCGGAGCCCGAGGTAGAGGCGGAAGGCGTCGGCGACCGGCGACGGGACATCGGAGGCGATGAGCCCCGTGCTCTGGAAATGCAGGTGCTCGAGGGTCTCGACGAGCTTGTACAGATCGGCGACGTCGGCCGTCGTGGCCTTGCGCTCCGATTGGGTGGCGTGGTCGAGGATGGTCACGGCGGCCGAACCCGGGTCGAAATGGACCTCGTCCCCGCCCACGGCGAAGGCCTTGGTCCCGGTCCGGTCGTAGAGCGTGATGACCTCGGGCGTCGAGGCCAGGCAGGCCTCGACCAGCCCGCGGCCCATCCGCACCAGGCCCGAGGCGGGCTCGACGGCGGCCCCGGCGCCGGCCAGCAGGCCGAGCGCTTCCTTGTTCTCGACGAGGACGCCGTGCTTCTCGAGCAGGGTCAGGCCCTCGTCGACGATCTTCTCGACGAGCTCCCGCGACAGGAGCTCGATCCTGGGTCTTCTCGGTTCGATCATGGACGCGTCTCTTTCACCCGCGGGGAACGGCTCAGGCCCGGCCGGCCAGCGACTTGGCCAGCTTGACCGCGGCGACCGCGTTCTCGGCGTAGCCGTCCGCGCCGATCTCCTCGGCCCATTTCCGGCTGGCCGGGGCGCCGCCGACGAGGACCTTGTACTTGTCCCGCAGACCCTTCTCGCGAAGCAGGCCGATGAACCTGCGCTGGTTCATCATCGTCGTCGTCAGCAGGGCCGAGAGGCAGATCAGGCCGGCCCCGACGTCCTCGGCCTTGTCGATGAAGCGCTCGAGCTTGACGCCGGCCCCGAGGTCGAAGACCTCGAAGCCGCCGGCCTGCAGCATGGACGCGACGAGGTTCTTGCCGATGTCGTGGATGTCGCCCTCGACCGTGCCGATGACGACCCTGCCGCCCAGCCGCGACCCGCCGGCCCGGAGCCTGAGCTCGGGATCGAGGACGGCCATGGCCGCCTTCATGGCCTCCGCGCTGGTGATGAGCTCGGGCAGGAAGTATTCGCCCTGCTCCCAGAGCTCTCCGACCTTCTGGATGCCGGGGACATAGCCCCGCTCGACGACCTCGAGAAGGTCGAGGCCCGAGCGCAGAGCCTCCTCGGCCAGCGCCCGGGCGGCGGCCCGGTCGCCCGAGACGATGGCCTCGCTCATCCGGGGAAAGATCTCGTTCTTGGTCATGGTCCCTCCTCAGCGGCGGATGATCCGGGCCAGGGCCCGGACGGTGTCCGGATTGGTCCCGCAACAGCCTCCGACGAAGGCCGCGCCGGCTTCGAGGATCTCCGGGACGTGCCGGACGTACTCTTCGACCGTCTGGGCGTATCGGACCTTCCCGTCGGCCCCGGCCTCCGGCTGGCCGGCGTTGGCCTGGGCGACGAGGGGCAGGGCCGTCGCCGCGCGCAGGGCCCTGACGCAGGCGGCCATCCGGTCGGTCGTCAGCGTGCAATTGGCCCCGACCGCGTCGGCGCCGGCCCGCTCCAGCTCCGCGGCCGCGCGGCCGGCGGGATCGCCCATGATGGTGAAACACCCTCGCGGGAACGAGCCGAACGTCAAGGTGACGAACACGGGCAGGCCGGCGACGCTCTTGGCCCCGCGGAGGGCCGCCAGGGCTTCGCGCAGGTCATACTGGGTCTCGACGATCAGCAGGTCGACGCCCCCGTCGGCCAAGGCCCGGGCCTGCTCGGCGTAGGCGGCCGTGAGCTCTTCGACCGTGGCCGGGCCCTGCGGCTCCAGGAACTTCCCGGTCGGGCCCATGCTCCCGGCGACGAAGCGGCCGGCCGGCGCGGCCTCCCGGGCCAGGCGGGCGGCGGCCCGATTGAGCTCGAAGGCCCGGGCCTCGAGCCCGTGGGCCGCGAGCTTGAGCGGGGTCGCGCCGAAGCTGTTCGTGGAGACGACGTCGGCCCCGGCCTCGAAGTAGGCGGCGTGGACCTCACGGACGGCGTCCGGCCGGTCGGCGTTCCAGAGCTCCGGCGGCAGGCCCGGGCCGAGCCCGCGGGCCATGAGCTCGGTGCCCATGGCGCCGTCGAAGAGCACGGTCCGCGTCTTGGCCAGCTCGAGCAGAGGGTGGGTCATTTCTCTCCTCCCGGGTAGCGCTCGAACCCGAGCGCCTTGACGAACTCGTCCTGGAAATCGGGCCGGGTGGCCAGCGAGACGTGGGAGATCCTGGCCGCCAGCGCTTCGGCCTCCGCCCGGGCCGGCCGGGAGACGAGCAGGAGACGGGCCCCGGCGAGGGAGGCGTTGCCGATGAAGGCGATCCGGTCGGCCGGGACGTCCGGCAGAAGGCCCAAGGCGGTGGCGTTGGCGATGTCGAGCGAGCTGCCGAAGGCCCCGGCGACGACGACGCGGTCGAGGTCGGCCACGGTCAGCCGGAACTCGCGGAGCATGAGCCGGACCCCGCTCCGGATCGCGGCCACGGCCAGCTGGAGGTCCCGGACGTCCTGCTGGGTCAAGGCCAGCCGCTCGGTCAACCGGATGCGCTTCTCCGGCCCGAGGATCCGGCCGTCGCGGCCGAGCAGGCCTTTGGCCAGGGCCCCGGCGAGAATGTCGATGAGCCCGGTCCCGCAGACGCCCTGGGGCGGCAGGTCGTCGACCGTCCGGCACTTGAAGCCGTTGTCCCATTCGGCCCGGTGGATGGCCCCGGGGACGGCGAGCATGCCGCAGCTGATGTTCAGGCCTTCGAAGGCCGGCCCGGCCGCCGTCGAGGTGGTCACGAATTCGGCGCCTTTCTTGAGGACGATCTCGCCGTTGGTGCCGAGGTCGATGAACAGGGCCTGGCCCGGCGCGGCGGCGAACTCCGAGGCGACCAGGCCGGCCGTGATGTCGCCGCCGACGAAGCTCTTGACGTTGGGCGAGATGTAGACGCGGGCCTGGGGATGGAGGGCGAAGCCCATCTCGGAGGCCGCGACGGGGTGCAGGGTCGAGAAGACGGCGTGGAACGGGGCCAGGGCCAGCGAATCCACGGCGACGCCGCAGAGGATGTGGTTCATGGCCGCGTTGCCGGCCACGACGGCTTCGTAGATCCGGTGCCGGGGAACGCCGCTCCGCCGGCACATCGTCCCGACCAGGTCGTTGATGAGCTGGACGGCGGCGGTCCGGAGGCGGCGCAGGTTGTCGGGGTTCTCGAAGGCGAAGGTGATCCGGGAGACGACGTCGGCGCCGTACGAGTTCTGGGCGTTGACGGCCGTGGCCCGGTCGACGACCCGGCCCGTCCGCAGGTCGACGAGCTCGGTCGCGATCGTGGTCGTGCCGAGATCGACGGCCAGGCCGAACATCTCGCGCGCGGCCTCGTCGGGCTCGATGTCGAGGACCTCCCGGTCGTCGTAGAGGACGGCCGCGACGGGGCGGGAGGGGCTGAGGGTCGGCCCGCCGAGCTTCGAGAGCGCGGCCAGCGTCAGGACGAGGCCCGGGGACTTGAGCTCGGCCCGGAGCGCGTCGGCGACGGCGATCGGGGCGAAGAGGGAGGGCTTTTCCAGGACGAGGGACAGCTTCTTGACCGCGGGATCGACGTAGGCGGTCGCGGCCGGGCCGGCGTCCAGGACGGCGATCTTTTCGAGGCGGGACCCGGGCAGGGTCTCCAAGGCGACGTCGCCGCGGACGACGTAGAGGCAGGCGAGCCGGTGGTCGGGACCGAGGCCGCGGGCCTCGAGCAGGGCCGCTTCGCGGGCCGCGGGGAAGGGGAGAGGGCCGCTGAGGATGCGGACGGCGCACTTGCCGCAGACGCCCCTCTGACCGCAGTAGAGGCTCAGCGGGATGCCGGCCCGGACGATGACGTCGGCCAGGATCTCGCCGGCCCGGGCCCGGACCTTGACCTTGTCGGGCAGGATCTCGACGCTGTAAGCCGTTTCGCTCATCGGTGTCTCGGGAAATTCCCCGGGCTTATCTTAATCGAAATCCTTCTCCGGGGAAATCCCTTTTGTCGCGGCGCCCTGCCTCCGCCGGCAGCGGCGCCTCCAGGCGATGTGGACGGGGACCCCGGCGGCGAGAAGGGCCGCCCCGGCCAGCGATTTGAGGGGCCGGCCGGCGACGATGCCGGCGAAGACGGCGAGGCACATGACGATGAAGACGACGGGCACAACGGGATAGCCCCAGGCCCTGTACGGGCGGACCGCCTCCGGCGCCTTCCGCCGCAGGACGAAGACGGCCAAGCCGGTCGCGGCGAAGAAGAGCAGCAGGGCGAAGACCATGTACTCGTAGAGCGATTCGTAGGTCCCCGAGAGACAGAGGACGGCCGACCAGGCCGCCTGGGCCCACAGGGCCCCGATCGGCACCCGGCTGCGGCGGCCGAGCCGGCCCAGGGGCTCGAAGAAATGGCCGTCCCGGGCCATGGCATAGAACACCCGGGGACCGAAGAGGAGATTGGCGTCGAGACAGCCAAGGATCGAGACCGTGACCACGGCCGAAAAGAGGGCCGCGCCGCCGCTCCCGAACAGGGCCGCCGCGGCCAGCTCGCCGACCCGGACGACGCCCCGCATCCGGTCGAGCGGCAGGGCCAGGAGATAGACGAGGTTCACCAGGACGTAGATGGCCGTCACGGCGAGCACACCCAGGGTCAGTCCGCGCGGGATGGTCCTCCCCGGGTCGCGGACCTCCCCGGCGGTGCAGTTGACGGAATACCAGCCGTCGTAGGTCCAGAACACGGCGACCAGGGCCAGCCCGAGCGGTCCGAGGACGTCCGGGAAGCCCGGGCCGGGCGGGAACAGGGACTGAAAATTCGCGCCGCCGGACTTGGCGCCGAAGAGCAGGCCCAACCCCACGAGGGCGGCCACCGCGCCGAGACGGAAGACGGTCAGGACGTTCTGGACCAGCGCGCCGGAGCGGATGCCGAAGGAATTGACCAGGGTCAGCAGGGCGATCGTCAGGGCGGCCACGATCTGGCCCGCGGACAGGCTGTAGGCGAGGCCGAGAACATCGAGCCGCAAGAGGACATGGTCCGTGGACAGGACGGGGAGAAAGGAGCCGAGGAACTCGGCGAAGGCGACGGCCAGGGCGGCCAGCCCGCCGCACATGATGAACCCGAAGAAGGCCCAGCCGAAGAGAAAGGCCGCGGCCGGGCCGTAGGCCTCGCGCAGATAGACGTATTGCCCGCCGGCCTGGGGATACATGGCCCCGAGCTCGGCGAAGGAGAGCGCTCCGCAGAGGGTGATCAGGCCGCCGGCGAGCCAGACGGCCAGGAGAAGGCCGGGGGAGGGGAGCCCGTCGGCGATGATCCCCGGGGTCATGAAGATGCCCGAGCCCACGACCGCCCCGATCACCAAAAAGGTCGTGTCGAGCAGGCCGAGCCTTCTGAGAAACCCGGGTTCCGAAGGAGCGTCGGGCGGCATGGCCATGATCCGACCCATTCTACGCAAAATCGCGCCTATGTCCAGCTTCCCGCTCGGAGCGGGACCGAATTAGCCTGGACTATTCATGAAAACGCAGTGCTTCTCCAACAAACCTGGCGTTTTCACCCTTCGGGCAAGTCGATCCGGGCGCAGCTGCTTCGTTGCAAATGGTTCGCAGCACCAGGAGTACAGCTTCACCCTTTGACGCCTCGCATCTGCAGCCGCCCTCGGCTCGTGAATAATCCAGGTTAGTATGTATTTTGTTTATTATCAATACGTTACAATACTATAACAACTCATTTATTATCAATTATTTAAGGTGCAGTTGAACTACTTCCGTTCCTTGGTCGGACGATAGGGGAGAAGTCATTTTTTTCTGGCACACCTAGCATTCGCGAGCCGAGGGCGGCTGCAGATGCGAGGCGTCAGGCGTTTTTATGAATAGTCCAGGTTAAGCGCTGACGCGATGCGGCTCGCTCCTTATAGACGTATTGCAGGCGTGCCGACCGCAACCGATCTCTTTCTTGCATCGACAGCACAGCGACCCGGGTTTAACGGCCTTTAATCAGACCGGATTCGATCTAACCTGAACTATTCACGAATCGAGGCGGCCCTCAGATGCGAGGCCCGAGGGGTGAAGCTGTACTCTTTGGTACTGCGAACCCCGAGAACGAAGCAGATGGGGCCGGATCGGTTCGCCCGGAGGGTAAAAACGCCTTAGAAAAGAGTGATGGAGAAGAAGATCGGCGTTTACTTATCTTATTATAATGTAATAAATTACAAAAATTGTCGGCACGCCGACATTGGCTAAGCGGCAGTGCCCTCGCCGAATTTCGTGTAATTTATTTGAGCGTGTATGTGTTGCTTTTTATCAGGTCATGTTCTATAAAGAACTCCCGGGTTGCTGATGCGGCCGGGAGGGAGAGAGGCCTGTGATCATCGCCATAACGAATCAGAAGGGCGGAGTCGGAAAAACGACAACGTCCATCAACGTCGCCGCGGCCATCGCGCTGATGGGCAAGAAGGTCCTGCTCATCGACATGGACCCCCAGGCCCACAGCACGATCTCGACCGTCGCCAATCCGGAAGAACATGAGAAATCGCTTTACGACGTCCTCATGAACAAGACCGAGAAGTTCGAGGATATCATCGTCAAGTCGAACGTCCCGGGATTGGACGTGGCCATAACAAAGATATCCATGGCCAAGCTCGAGCCCTCCCTGAGCGGTGAATTCGACGCCCATTATCGACTCAAGGACGCCCTGGAACAGGTCAGAGGGCGGTATCAGTACATCATCATTGATACGCCTCCGACCCTGGGACTGATCACGCTCAATGCCCTGGTCGCGGCCAACTTCATCCTCATCCCGATCCAATCATCCTATCTCTGTCTCGAGGGAACTGACGATCTTCTGGAGACGATCGAGAAGGTCAAGAAGATCGCCAATCCGCACCTCAAGATCATGGGCGTCATCATCACTCTCTTCGACAAGAGGACCAATCTGGCCCGGGACGTCGTCCAGAGGATCCGTCGGGTCTTCGGGACCAAGGTGTTCAAGACCCACATATCGAAGAGTGTCAAGCTCGAGGAGAGCCCGGCCTACAAGGAATCCATCTTCACGTACGCGCCCAACTCCATAGGGGCCGAGCAATACCGGAAAATCGCCGAGGAGCTGATGAGCCGTGCAAAAAAGTAAGAAATCGGGACTGCCCCCGACAGTCGGCATGAAGCATGACGGCCATTTCGTCGACCTCATCTCTTCGCGGTCGCTCGGACCCCGGATCCGCATGATCCCTGTGGAGAAGATCGACCCGAACCCCCATCAGGCCCGCTGTGAGCTCGGCAATATCGGGGAGCTCCAGGACTCGATCAGATCCAAGGGCATCTTGGAACCCATCCTGGTCCGGGCCAGGGGCAGCCGCTTCGAGATCATCGCCGGGGAAAGACGGTACATGGCGGCCAGTAATATCGGGCTTAAAGAACTGCCCTGCATCGATATGGACGTCGAGGACGCCGAGGCCATGGAGATCGCCCTCATCGAGAACCTCCAACGCAAAGACCTCGATATCTTCGAGGAAGCCGACGGGCTCAAGGCCCTGGCGGACATCCACAGCTACAATCACGAGCAGATCTCGGCCAAGATCGGCAAGGCCCGGTCGACGATCACCGAGATCCTGTCGATCGCCGCCATCCCGCAAAAGGCCCGGGACATCATCGCCAAGGCCGGCGGCTTCAGCCAGTCCACGCTCGTGGAGATCGCCAAGCTCAAGACCGAAGAAGACATGATAATGCTGGCTCAGAGCATCGCCGATCGTCGTCTGACCCGCGAGGACACCCGCGACTTGGCCAAGTATCTCAAGGGAAAGACGAAGAAGCTCAAGTATTTCGTCTATAATTTCGTCCCGGACGACACCGACCGGTTCCGGCTGCGTCTCGAGTTCAAGAAGCAGACGATCACCAAGCAGGAGATCATCTCCATCCTGCAGGAGATCATCGACCAGATCCGGAAGAAGGACGAAGCCCCGACCCTCAAAGGGTAGCCTCCGGACCCCCTTTAAGCCGCCCGACTGGGAGCCCTTTTTCCAGCCCTCATGTTAGTTTACATAATAATCATTATGCGACGCATTACCGGGGTGTTCTCCATCTCTTTTTCTTTCAGCATATTAGTAATACCCACAGCCTGTTGATAATCCGCTGCCCTTAGCTTGTGCAACTGTGGATTCCCCTGATCCCGCCGCCTTCCCCTGACCGGAGGCGCTCACCGGCCACATTCTGCATCTCAGTTTGCAGTTTTCCGTTTGACCCATTCGTGCATATCGCTGAGATCGCCAAGCTCCCGGGATTGGTCACAACTCAAGGCGGCCCCGAAGCGAAAAAACCCCGGACTTGGGTCTTGCCTGGACTATTCATAAAAACGCCGGTTTTCACAGTAAGACAAGAAAACCCAAGACCGGCGTTTTTACCCTTCGGGCAAGCCGATCCGGCCGCATCTGCTTCGTTGCAAAGGGTTCGCAGTACTCTGAAGAGGATCTCCCCTTTCACCGCTCGGGAATGTGCGTCCGCCTGATTCATCCGTGCCGGCGAAGCGTTCCATTCAGGCGAAATGGTATCTACGCCAATTCCCTTCATGTCTCTCTTATGTAATTGATAATAATACAATTCCGCTTAATATTAGCGTATCTTTCACATAATAAATAAGATGCTAATGTTTATCCTCCTATGGCACGAATCTTGCTATATTATTCAGGGGGAAAATACCGGTTGCCTGGGCGGTCCGGCTATGCTCCCGCCGAACGGGACAGGAGATTGACATGAAGATCGGTATCTTTGGGACAGGGGACGTTGGGAAGACCCTGGCGTCCACCCTGGCCCTGCGGGGCCACGAAGTCATGCTCGGCACTCGGGATGTCCGGCGAAAGCTCGAAGAGAAGCCGGCCCAGGACGGATCGGACGGCTTCCGCAACTGGCTCTCCAAACACAAGAAGGTCCTGCTCGGCACTTTCGCCGAAGCGGCCGCTCATGGCGACCTGCTCATGAACGCGACCGCCGGCCACGCCTCGCTCGAGGCCCTGGCCAAGGCCCGGCCGGCCGATCTCAGGTCCAAGGTCCTGATCGACGTCTCCAACGCCCTCGGGCCGTGGCGGGACGGAGAGATGGAGATGTTCGTCGTCAACACGGATTCCCTGGCCGAGCGGATCCAGCGGGCCCATCCGTCCACGCGCGTGGTCAAGGCCCTCAACACCGTCACCGCCCATGTCATGGTCAACCCGGCGGGACTCGCCGGCGGCGATCACGACCTCTTCGTGGCCGGCAACGACTCCGAAGCCCGCGATCGCGTCGCCCGTTTCCTCCGGGACGAGTTCGGCTGGAGGACGGTCCTCGACCTGGGCGACTTGACGGCCGCCCGCGGTCTGGAGATGATGATCGTGGTCTGGCTCAAGATCTGGTCCGCGCTCGGGACCGCGGACTTCAACTACAAGATCGTCCGCTGAGACCCGACCGGAGGAGGAACCCATGCCCAAGCCCGGGAAAGCCGCGAAGCGCGGCCCGATGGACAAGGGAAACGGCCGTCCGGCCCGCGCGGACAGGCCCGCCGCCGGCCGCCCCTCCTGGAGAGGGATGGTCTCGTTCGGCCTGGTCAATGTGCCGGTCAACCTGTACACCGCGGTCAAACCCGAGATCCGCGAGATGAACTTTCTCCGCAAGGACGACCTCTGCCCCATCTCCTACAAGAAGGTCTGCCGCCTGACCGGGGAAGAGGTGCCCTTCAAGGACATCGTCCGAGGGTACGAGTACCGGGAGGGCGACTACGTCGTCCTGGACGACGAGGATTTCGGGAAGGCCGACGTCAAGAAGACCTCGGCCATCGAGGTGGACGTCTTCGTGGACGAGAGGGACGTCGATCCCAAGCTCATCGAGAAGCCCTACTACCTGGAGCCGCAGAAGAAGGCCGACAAGGCCTACGCCCTGTTCCGGGAGGCCATGGCCGTCTCGAAGAAGGTCGCCATCGGGGTCTTCGTCCTCAGGGACCGCGAGCACCTGGTCATGCTCAAGCCCGAAGGCCAGGTCATCCTGCTCATCATGCTGCGCTTCGCCGCCTCCCTCCGGGACGCCTCCGAGCTCGACCTCCCGGCCAAGGCCGAGGGACCCAAGAGCCAGATGGAGCTGGCCCTCGACCTGATCAAGAAATTCGAGGGGCCCTTCAGGCCCGAGGCCTACAAGGACAGCTATGCGGCGCGCCTGCGGTCGATCATCGCCGCCAAAGCCAAGGGCCGGACCGTGCGCGTCCCCAAGGAGGAGGCCCCGCGGGCGACCGAGGTCGAGGACATCATGGCCAAGCTCAAGGAGAGCCTGTCCGCGACCCGGCACTAGGTCCTTCGCGCCATGGGCCTCGAGGAGTACCGCCGCAAGAGGACGTTCGCCGGGACGCCCGAGCCGCGTCCGCCGTCCCGGGCCCCTGCCGGCGGCAGGCGCCGCCCCCGATTCGTGGTCCAGAAGCACCAGGCCCGCCACCTTCACTACGACCTCCGCCTGGAGCACGCCGGCGTCCTGAAGAGCTGGGCCGTGCCCAAGGGCCCGTCGATGGACCCCCGGGACAAGCGCCTGGCCGTCATGGTCGAGGACCATCCCCTGGAATACCGGCGCTTTGAGGGCCGCATCCCCGACGGTCAGTACGGAGCCGGGCTGGTCGAGATCTGGGACCAGGGCGCCTATGCGTTCGACGGCGGGAAGGCGCCGTCCATGACCGCGGCGCTGGCCGAGGGCCATATCGACTTCACCCTCCACGGGACCAAGCTCCAGGGGCCGTTCACCCTCGTCCGCATGAAGAAGCCGGGCGGCAAGGACAACCTGTGGCTGCTCTTCAAGCGCCGGGACGCCGGCCCGAAAGCTCCGGCGGCCCCCCGGACCCGCCAGCCGCCCCCGGCCGGCCTTGACCTCGCGGGGGCCCCCAAAGCCCCGTTTCCGAGCGGCCTCGGGCCCATGACGGCCACGCTCGTCGACGGCCCCTTCGACCGCGAGGGCTGGTCGTTCGAGATCAAGTGGGACGGCTATCGCTCGCTCGCCGAAATCCGGGCCGGCAAGGTCCGTCTCGTCTCGCGCAACGGCAGGTCACAGAACGCCAAGTTCCCTGCGATCGCCGCCGCTCTGGCCGGCTTTCCCGTGAACGCCGTCTTCGACGGCGAGATCGTGGCCGTCGACGACCGGGGCCGTCCGGTCTTCCAGTCGCTGCAGAACGCGGCCCGCTCCGGGGAGGCCCGCGTCCTCTATTATGTCTTCGACGTCCTTCATGCCGCCGGCCGCGATCTCCGGCCGTTGCCCTTGAGGCGCCGCCGGGCCATCCTCGAAAAGGTCCTCCCGGAGTCCGCCGTCGTGCGCCTGAGCGAGTCGGTCGAGGCCTGCGGCCGGGATTTCTTCCGGGCCGCCCGGGAGAACGGCCTCGAAGGCATCGTGGCCAAGGACCTCTCGAGCCCCTATCGCTCGGGCGTCCGGACGCGGGACTGGCTCAAGATCAAGACCCGGCGGAGGCAGGAGGCGGTCATCTGCGGCTTCACCGAGCCCCGCGCCTCCCGCCGCTATTTCGGCGCCCTGATCCTGGGCGCCCACAAGAGCGGCCAGCTCGTCTATATCGGCCATGTCGGCGCCGGCTTCACGGAGCAAAGCCTGAAGGATATCCACGGCCGGCTCAAGCCCCTCGTCCGGTCCGAATCCCCCTTCGCCGAGGCGCCGCGGACGAACATGCCCGTGACCTGGGTCGAGCCGCGCCTGGTGGCCGAGGTTGAGTTCGCCGATTGGACGTCCGAGGGGCTCATGCGCCAGCCCGTCTTCATGGGCCTCCGGGCCGACAAGAGCCCCGCGGAGGTCGAGCCCGAGCGACCCGCTGCGCGGCGGGTCGTCCTTGAAAAGCCGAGGCTCCGGACCCGGGCGGAGCTGACGAATCTCGACAAGGTCTTCTGGCCTAAGGAAGGCCTCACCAAAGGCGACCTCATCGAATATTACCGGCGCGTGTCGGACTGGATCCTCCCCTACCTTGCGGACCGGCCCCAGGCCCTGAACAGGCATCCCGACGGCATCGAGGGCGAGAGCTTTTTCCAGAAGAACATGGCCCAGGCCCCTCCCTCCTGGGTGAAGACCGTCGAAGTCAGGTCCGAGAGCGGCGACAAGGACATCCGCTATCTCGTCTGCCAGAACAGGGACACTCTGCTCTACGAGGCCAACCTGGGGTGCATCGAGCTCAATGTCTGGAACTCGTCCCTCCCCCATCTGGATTCCCCGGATTACATCGTCCTCGATTTCGACCCGCTCGAGACCTCCTTCACGCGCGTCGTCGAAGCCGTCCTGGCCGCCAAGGAAGTCCTCGACGAGCTGGCCCTGCCGGCCTTCTGCAAGACGTCCGGGGCGACGGGCCTGCACGTCTACATTCCCCTCCGGCCCCGCTTCAGCCATGAGCAGGCCCGGGAGCTGGCCCACCTGGCCGCTCTCGTCGTCAACCGCCGCTTCCCGGACCTGACCAGCCTGGAGCGCAGCCCGTCCAAGCGCCGGGGCCGGATCTACCTCGACTACCTGCAGAACCGCAAGGGAGCGACCATGGCCGCCCCCTACGCCGTCCGGCCGCGGGAGGGGGCGCCGGTCTCGACGCCCTTGGAATGGAAAGAGGTCACGGCCAAGCTCGAGCCCGGTGACTTCAATATCCGCACGGTCCCGGAGCGGCTCGCCCGCCGAGGCGACGCCTGGCGGAACATGTTCAGGAAGAGGGTCGACCTCGAGGCGGCCCTGGCCGGGATCGAACGATGGCAAAAACGGGCGAAACGCCGGTGAGGACGAAGGCCCCCTCCCCCGCCCCGGACGCTCCGGGGAGGCGGCTCGACAGGAAGAAGCTCGCCCTCATCCACATCGTCAAGAAGGAGCTCAAGCTCGGCGACGAGGATTACCGCTGCATCCTGAAAAGGATCGCCGGCGTCGAGAGCTCCAAGGACCTCGACGAAGCCGGGTTCCGGAGGCTCATGCGCTTCTTCGTCCGCAGCGACTATTTCCGGGCCAATTCCTTCGGCCTGACCCTGAAGCAGAAGCTCTTCATCAAGGCCTTGGCCCGGGACCTCGGCTGGGACCCCGCCCACCTGCGCAACTTCATCCGCAAATATTATCAGCGGGACGGCTTGGAGGCCCTGGACCGGCGGACGGCCTCGAAGCTGATCGAATCGCTGAAGGCGATCCGCGGGCACGGCGCCCAGGCCTAGAAGAATATCAAGCCACCCCCGTCTCTGGCTTAGCTATCCTGGACTATTCATAAAAACGCCGGTTTTCTCATAAGTCAAGAAAACCAAAGACCGGCGTTTTTACCCTTCGGGCAAGCCGATCCGGCCGCATCTGCTTCGTTGCAAAGGGTTTTTGACGCCTCGCATCTGCAGCCGCCTCGGCTCGTGAATAATCCAGGCTATCTGACATCATATTTTATGAACGCAAAATATGAGCTTATAAAAAAGGCCAAGCCAATGGACATGAGCCAGATAAAATCAATGAGAATCGACCTGACGGACAGATTCCGCGGAGACCACAGTCCGTCAGAAACAATTTCGTCCTTATTGAGCGGCTGAGCCCCTCTGATATTGCCGATCACGGTGTTTGGCACTTTGTCCCTAAAAGATGGTTCGACCGTTACGGAATCGTTGATAAAAGCGCCGTACACCCCCTTCGCGAGCATCTTCTGGCGCAGCTTCGCCCAATTGAAGAACTCCTCCTCCAGAAGGTCAGACGTGCCGCAAATCGAGCTGAACATATACCTGAAAGACGATAGCGGAGAAATCCTTGATAGGGCCAGAATCGTCATCTTCTGATCCAGCTTCCTTTTATAATAATCCTCTTCGAGGGCTTCTAGCTGACGCTCATACTTTCCATCGATCTCATCTATTATGGGGCTTCGCAAGTCTGCGTACTTCTTCCAGAATTCTTCGTTACTCGGGTCTACCATATATCTCTGGTATATCTCGCGAAGTCTCTCGGACTTCTCATTCTTGTACTCTTCCATCTTGGCTGTAATCGCTCTTTCATGAACATATTCCGGTTCGACCGGTCGCAGGAGAGGACCCGCAAGGCGTGAAATATTGGGCACGACCAAAACAAAGAATGTCCAAAGCAAGAACGAAAGAGCCAGGCTGGTTTTAGAATTCAATGTGAGACAGGAAACAAGAATTCCAAAAGAAACAACAACGAATAGGAATAGCAGCGAGGGGATTAGCAGCAATCCCGTCCTAAGAAGAACTTGCCCCGATATGAAGGCCGAGTCATGGAGGCCCAGTATCGTCATTCCCATTAAGAAGCCGGCCAAGAGGGGAACTGAAAGCAATAGGACATTCCCGATCAGTTTTCCTAATAATATCTCGTGGCGAGCAATATTATTCGCGAGAATGAGTCTGAGAGTCCCCGATTCCTTCTCTCCGGAAACGGCGTTATGAGTGAAGAAGAGGGCCAGGAGGCTAAAAATGATGCCGATGATCTCCTCCAGGTCCACTTTGCGGAGCACGCCGCTGGCTGTGCCCTCGTTCTGATAGGTATATCTCAGGCGCAACCTGCCGAATTCTACGGTAATGGGAAGCTCGGCCTCGATTCCATTTGAGAACGCAAAAAGATACGAGGGCTCTCTGAATCCCAGAATGGGCGTATCTCCTTTGATGATCCTATTCCAGGGGGTCTGCAAAAACTCCTGCTTGTAATTCTCCCTGAGCATAGAAAGGCTGTTTCGGCTATTGACCAACGCCCGATAATTGAGATAGCCGCTTACTGGAATGAGGCTGATGGCCACGAGAAGCATCGAAATCGCTCTGGGAGACTTGATGTTCTCTTCCAGCTCATGCCAAACGAATTCACGCACCATCCCAATTTCCGCTCGACATTCGGGAATTGCCTATTTGGCGCGACAAGAGATCGCCGGCCTCGCGCTCAGGATCAATCCGTCCCCTCACAAGAAGAGGATATCCGGGCCGCCGCCGAGAGTCAAGAACCGAAAGTCCGGCGAGGATGCATTTCATCGTGCGATCCGGTAGGCGTGCAGGGTGAATACGCTCTCGCCATCGCGCAGATCATCGGAGAGACCGTAGAGGATCTTCTTTGTCTTGTCGTAGAAATACTCGCCGCGCTCATAAGCTGTATCAAAGCCCGTGAGCGCGCTTTCGCCGACCGGCCCGCCGTCGTGATCATAGAGCTGAATATAAGCCTGCCATCGAGAGGTCTTGTGTTCGAACCTCGAGTAGATGACCCCGACAGTCTGATCGTCGGCGAATATCTTGGCCACCCAGGACATTCGTTCGAGACATTTCCGGTAGAGACCCGATTGATGCTCAAAATAGGCTTTTTTGAGTTCGCGGGTAACTTCAGGCTTGGCATAGTTCTTCGAGGGCCGACCGAAGTACTGCCTGCCGCCCGTTTTCAGGTTAGTCCGAACGATGGCCGGCGAGGCCGTCCAGGCGAAAAAGATGTCGTCTTCCCAAAAATCGCAGTACTTCCACTGAGGCATGGCCATAAAGTCCGGCATCTGACTCGGATTGAGTCGCCCCAGCTTCCCCATGTCGATCGGCTCTGCGCCGGGCCCGAACTGAGCCTCAAAGGGCAAAAGATGATCGACCGCGCCGGTCTCGATGCCCTTGATAAGAACGATATAGGACCGGCCGGAGGGATGGTCCGGGATGGGAAAACGGCAGAACAGCACGCGGTCCGGTTCGGTCAGGAGCTTGGCATCGAGGACCGAAACGGCGCTGACCTCGGCTTCTTTGATCCAAGCTGGGCCCGTCTGGAAGCGATAAACAAAAAGCTTTTTCGTGCTCGAATTTGAGACCAGGACGCGGCCCGTCCGGTAATCGTGCAGCCAGGGCTGGGAAAATTCGTCCGGGCCATAGCCTTTTCGGCCGAAGATCCCGACCGGCACGCCAGAGGGGCCATAGATCTTGAAGTCCGCCGTCTTAGCGTCACAAACGATTATATTGCCGCTCTCCGTCACGACGAATCCACGGGGAAACCCTATAAAGAAATCACTCCTTTGGGTGAGCTCTATTGCCCCCTTCTTCTGGATTTCGGCTCCCTTGGCGAACAACAAACAAGTGAAGACGAAGAGGAAGCCAGCAAATAAACGGACTCTCAGGGGAACCGCCCCTGGCCGAGGAGTGCCGTTTCCCATCACGATAAAAAAGCTATCACGGCCCCAGCCGAAACGTCAAGTTCGCGAAAACCGAGCCAACCAGGCGTCTCCTTTCAAGGCCGTCGAAAGTCGTCCCGTGCTATGACCATAGTAGTGATCTACCGGGCAAGCTTAACCTTCCGGCCAACCTCCACCCTCATCCCCGAGTTGACGTCGCTAGCCATGAGCATGAGGTCGTAATCACCGGGGTCCAGCTCGGGGAGAGGAATGTCAAGGAGAAGGATGTCGATCCGTCCCCGGCGCTCTTTCTTCAGGATGGAGGGAGAAATGGTGATTCCATCCCCTCCGGAAGCCGGCTTTGCAACCGCGGTGAGTTCGATCTGAGCCTCGGCGGGGCTTGAAGTCACTAATCTTGCGATGCCAAATAAATGATTTGTGCCGGCCGGGATCTCGTCGATGACCGGCATCAGGCGGTTCGAGAGAAAAGGGAAGAGCTCATCGAGAGTCTGCGCGGCCTCACCCTGGGGCTTGGGGCCGCGTTTGGCCAATCTGAAGTAGGCGGTATCCTCGGCTGACGTCCGAATAAGCAGCAACAGCGGGTCCAAATGCAGTCCTGAGGCGGACATTGGCGGCACGGTCGCTGTCCCTCGGGCCCGGGCGGCTTGGCCTGTTATCATATTCCGGATGACCAGGATGCAGCTGTACGCGCCTGGCTTCAAGGGCATCATGGTGTAATAGACGATCCTCTTCTTTGCCAGATCCGGGACCTGAATAGAGCCCGCTTTGCTCTCGACAACACTATGGTCCTGGTCAATGACAATGCTTGTCAGTTCCACTGGCGGCCGCATGACCTCCCTGACGACCTCCAAGGGCAGTCCGGTCATGGCTATCAAGTAGGCGCAGGAATCTTCATGGCAGGGGAAAGCGACCAGCGGCAATTCGATCGGATTCTGCAGCGGAGGGCTCTCGGAGAAGGCGAGATCCATGAGGTGGAGCTTCTTTTCGAAGTCCGAGAACTGGGCAAAGGGCTTCGGATTGTAGTAGCCGCTTTGCGCAGAAACGAGCCCTCCTTCGCGTTTGACATGGATCTTAACGTCATGGAATCTGCCGTCCCACTGCTCATTGATGTAATAGCCCAGAACATAGTAGTTGCTTGTCGCAGATTGCAGGCCGGAAACGATGGTGTCCGCCCTGGCGACGTCCCTGAAATACCTTCCACCGGAGGCCGCCGATAGGCTTTCGAGCGTTGAATCTCCGCGGTAATGGGCGGCCAGCTGATTGGCGCGGGCCCCCAGGGCGTTAACCGTAAACACGGGGCTCGATGATGCCCCGAATTCCTTGCTCATAGCTTCGTAGGCATCTCTCAGGCCCGCGTCCTCTGCCAAGGTCGATCGGGCGAAGCCGCAGGAGAAGAGAACGATATTCTTGTGTCCCGGGACGCTGCGCAGGGCCTTGGCAAACTCCGTCAGTGTCGCGACGAAGTTGCGCCGCAGCATGGCACGCTCGTCATCGGACGTTGGATCAAGGGAGAGGGAGAGGTGCCCCAAAGCATCTCCTCCTTCGTCGGGTTCTGTCGGGACTCCCCCACTGCCCGTTCCAGTAATCCCTCGCACCTTCCCTATGGCCTTTCTTCCTTCTTCATGGTCTGTGCTCAAATGCTTGTGAATGATCAAGCCTCTTCTGGCTTGATATGAGATCACGCCAACCTCGTCTGTGGGCCGGACTTGGGTATCCAGAAAACGGAGGGCGGTTTTTTTGGATTGAGCGAGGCCCTGTAAATCATTCTTTTCTACATCAAAAATGAAAAAGAACTTCCTATTGAGTCTCGGGATGTCGGGGGCAGATGACAGCTCCTCCTTCGCCGGCTCGACCGGCTTGCGCTGGTCACCTTGTTTATCTGCCTCGACAAAGAAGTGCTTTTCAAATTCAGTTATCGTCCTGATCTGACCGTTGTCATAAATCTCGAAATCGTCTTTTCCCAAGTCCGTTAGGGGCCGCCCTTGTTTATCGGTTACAAAAACCTGAATGAGCTTCAAGGTCACGGAGACTTGATGCTGAATATGTGTCTGGACGGGCTCCTCAATGGGTGAAGGAGCGCCGAGAATGGCAGGGGAAATCAGCAATAGAAGCAGGGCCGGAAGGGTCCCGGACCCGGAAGCAACCTTTCCCCTCACAAGAAGAGGATATCCCGGGGCCGTGCCGGAGTCAAGGATTCCGCGAGGGCGAAGTCCTTGTCCGCCTCGGCCAGGGCGAAATCGTATTTCCCTTCAACGGGCGGAGGAGAAGTCAACACGTCCCGCGACGCCTGGTTCACGCCGTGCCCGGGCCTCCCCGCCTCTGTCCGTTAGGCCTCGGGAGCATGCAGAGCTACGTCGATCACCAAGCCGAACTAATCCGAATAGATTCGCAGCAGGCCCGTTGGGAGGACCTCCAGCGCTTGATCGGCGCTCATCATCAGGTGCTTTCTAAGATATTCTTCCGCTTTCGTGGCATGGCCGCCGATGATTTCATCAATGATGGTATTGTGCTCCGTGATGGTCTGTTGCCGACGCTCTTCGATCTCGAGATTGATCCTTCTGACAAAATTGAGGTGAGCGTTGATGTGTTCGAGAAATCGAACCCGGACTTCATTGTCCGCGGCCCTGGCGAGCATGAGATGGAACTCTTCGTCATAACCGACCAATTCTTCGTTCGTCAGGGAGGCTGCTTTGGCAACGACCTCCCGCCAGAATTTCTTAATCTTCTTTAGCGCCCCTTTGTCGGCAGCCTTGATCGTGGACCTGATCGCCCCGAGCTCAAGATCGAGGCGGATCTCGCAAAGAGAGCGGATCTCGCGTACACGAAGCTGACGGCAGAAAAAACCCTGGTTGGGCCGCCAGACCAGCAACCCTTCGGTGGACAGGCGGTTGAGAGCTTCCCGGATCGGCGAACGGCTCATTTTGAGACGAGCCGCAAGTTCAAGCTCATTAAGACGCTCGCCAGGCTTGAATTCGAATGTCTTCGCCATCTCGCGCAAGGCCTTGTAGGCCGACTCGGCATGGCTACTTCGTTTATGACGGGCCATCGGTAATCGCCTCCTCCCCCAAATATATATTTTTTACCTATTGACAAGCAATATTATAGCACTTATATTATCGACTGAACAGTCGACAATATTGTCGACAATATAATTAGCTACATATTAAGGAGGATTAAATGGGCGAAACCCCTTCGCTTCAGCGTCGACTTTTGGCCGAGAGAGCCCAGAGGCTCTTGGATCATCCCCAAGGCATGGGTAATTATTTTACCTTTAAAACGGCCATCGATATTCTCGGCCTTGATTGGGACGCCGTCGCCCCGGGCGGGATCTACGGCGTCACGGGTCCGGGCTATTTTGATATGGGCTATATGGCCAACAATATCGGCCCCTCGAAGTCGGCGATCGAGGCCTTTAAAAAAGCGAGTCGGGCGGACTTGTTGCGCGTTTATCCTCCCGATTGCATGCGCGAGCTCAAAGTATTTGTGGCGCATAAGAAGTTCGGCCGAGACTTGGGTCCGGATTTCGACGTGATGGGCGTCGAAGGAGCCCAAGGCGGCATTGGCTACACCTACCTATCCTTCCTGAATCCCGGCGACGAGGTGATTGTCACGGACCCGGGCTACTTCCACTTTGTCCCGGCCGCTGAGATTTGCGGGGCCGTGGTCGTTCCGATAACGCTCGACGCCGCTAACGGTTTCCGGCTTCGCCCGGATGAAGTGAAGGAGAAGATAAGCGCACGGACGAAGATGATCGTCGTTTGCGATCCGATCAACCCCTTCGGCACGGTGCAAACGCGGGAGGAGTTGCTGGCGATCGCCGATCTGGCACGGAAAAATGACCTGGTGATTCTCAACAATATTACCCACAACACCCATCAGACGAACCCGCATGCGCGGCAGATACCGATGGCGTCTTTGCATAGCGCAGAAACACCCATGGATCACATTATCTCCGTGTCCGGAACCTCCAAAGGATATGGGATGCCGGCCTTAAGGGTGGGATTCATGGGGGGGCACCCCGCCCTTTTGCGGGGGGCGTTCCTCACGAAGATGGAGATCACGAAGATCCACATTAATTATCCCGGTCAGTTCGCTGCGCTCGCCGCCATGCGGGATTCCGAGTACGTCAATCGGTCGACGGAAATCATCCGGCGAAATCTGGAGCACCTCCGCGGAACCGTCGCCAGGACTCCGGGGGTTGTCCTTCCGATCGAGCCCGACTACGGCTTCTGTACGATGATCGATGTCTCAAAGACCGGAGTGACCGCTCAGGAAGTCACGGTGGGGCTCCTCAATCATAAGGTCGCCGTGATCCCGGGGGACGGCCTCGGCGAGGTCGGCGCCTCCGACTACATCCGATTGAACTATTCCTGGCCGCGGCTCGATTGCTTTGAAGCCTTTCGCGAGGGCTTGCCGAAGGCCATTGCCGAGGCCCAGGACGGGAAATATGCCGCTCCCGTGAAGGCCTTCTTTGAAAAAGCCGGCACGGCCCGTGGGCGACGGATCGTTGAGCTAATCGCTCGGCGCGAGTCCAGGACCATGCCGCCGGCGCGCGACAAGACAGGCTCCAAGACGACGTCGCGGAGAGGTCCGCAAGGATGAACTTCAAGCGTATCCTGAGCTGCATTGATACCCATACGGAGGGCGATCCAACGCGATTCCTGATGAACGGGTTGCCCAAGCTGCCGCGCGCCTCGGTAAGAGAAAAGCGCGATCACTTCGCGAAAAACCATGATCCTCTCCGTTCTTTCCTGATGAATGAGCCGAGGGGGCATAGGGACATGTTTGGCGCCGTGATAACGGAGTCCATTCAAGACGATTGCGATTTCGGGGTCTTCTTTATGGATCCCGCTGGCTACCTGGACTTCTGCGGGCATGGAATCATCGCCTCCAGCACGGTGATGATGAGTCTTTTGGGTCTCAAGCCGCTCAATCCCAACGAGCATCTGAAGATTGAAACCCCCGTAGGGACCGTTCGGGCGCGCCTGATTCAGGAGAGAGGGACGGTCGGCTGGGAGGGGGTTCCGTCCTTCTTTGTCGGGTCCGGGATTCCCGTTGAGACATCCGGCGGCACAGTCCCGGTCGATATCGCGTATGGCGGCAACTTTTTTGCCTTTGTGCAATCGGACGATCTCGGCATTCCCGTGGAGAAGGAGAACATCTCCCGCTTGCGGGCGCTGGGCATGGAAATCAAGAACAAGCTCAACGAACGAGCCTGGCGCCATCCGGAAGCCGGCCGGAACGACAAGGTCGGGCTTGTCGAGATTCTCGATAAGCCAAAAAGAAAGGACGCTCGGGTTCGCAACATCCTGATTTATGGAGACGGCCTGGTGGGGAGAGATCCCTGCGGATCCGGGCTGAGCGCAAAGATCGCTTTGGAATTTGCCAAGGGCCGCCTGGAAATCAATGAAGAATACGTCTATGAAGGCTTGCTGGGAACGGTCTTCAGAGGTCGGGCCATCAAGAAGGCCGACATCGGGTCGGTGGAAGGCATTGTCCCCGAAATCGAAGGACGATGCTTTATTACGGGGATGAATCAGTTCGTCCTCGAAGAGGAAGACCCTTTCCCCGAAGGATGGCTTTTACGCTAGCGGCCCCGATGGTGCGAGAAGCGATTGAAATTGATCGCATTCACCGTCGGAGTGAGACCGACCATCTTTAACTTCAAGGAGGGGACAATCGAGGAAGCACAACTAATGGTAGGGCGCGTGTCGTGAGGGCTGTGGTCAAGCTGGAGGTGTCTTCAGCGCAAGCCGGGCTCATCGCAAACCGAGATCAGCCTGAAAGGAGTCGCCAAATGAAGAAAGCCGTCTTGATCCTCTTGGCCTTTCTCGTGGCTTCGCCCCTCTGGAGCCAGGTCCATGGATCTATGGAAATGGAGACCCACCTCCAGAGCGGGGAAACTTATCTGCAGGGGGAATTTTGGCTTCAGGGGAACTTCACCGAAAAGCTGGGATTCTTCGGATGGGCTTTGGAGGCTAAAGCCTGGTCAGAAATCTATGCCGGACCGTCCTGGAAACCGGCGTCCTGGCTCCAGGTTGGCGCCGGCGCGGGATTCGAACATGGCGTGCATAAGGCAAGGTTCGCCCAGTTCTTATGGATGGGGCAGGGCCCGGTCTACCTTTTCGCCCTGGCAGAAGAAGGAGGGGGGTTCGGTTTCTGGTACAGAGCGTTCGCTATGTACATGATAAATAATAGGTTTCAAGTCGGACTGATGTCGCAGCATAAGCTGGGTATCGGGCCGAAAGTTGAGATCGCTCTCTTCAAGCCTTTTTCCGTCTGGTTCACGGTCATGACATTCGGGGATACGCCGAAGACGAGTGTCTTTGGCACCGTGAAATTGGGATTCTAGTCGCGTTTGGATCCTGGATGACGCGCTCAGCATCAACGAGGAGACGACCATGAAGCTAAGCAAGTTGATCGCCTATTCGGTCTATGTCGCGATTCTCGCCGGTATTGTGACCCTGGTCTCGAATCTTCTTCAATCCGGAGGGGTCATAGCCAAAGACGCCAGCATGACGTTCATTTCATTTATTTGTTGGGCGGCCTACTTCCTGTTTGGCGCCAGCCCGAAAGGGGCCTGGAGTGCTTTTTTGGGTATGATCGTCGGGATCACGGCAGCGATCCTCATGTTCGTGCTGGCCGGAGTCTTTGCCAAGGCCGGAATGAGCGTCGCGTTGATAGCGGTGCCCTTGGCCGTCGTTGTCTTGGTCATCGGCATGCTTTTGTTTGAGAAGGTCCGTTACTTCAACAACATCGCCGGCATCTTCCTTGGCACCGGCATGTTCTTTGGATTGATGGGGACCCCGGCCATTGCCGCCAAGGGCTACGGAATCGTCTTTTTGGGTGAGCTTCTTTACGCGTTCTTGGGCTTTTTAGCGGGCTGGCTGACGATTGCGATCCGCACGTCAGTTGAGGCCAAGGGCAAGTCCGCATAGGGCGAGTTTTTTAAGAGAGGCCCTTAGGGCGACCGGGGGTAACGGAAGCCCTAAGGGCTTCTTGACCATCAGGGCCCCTCGAGGCAGACGAGCGGCCCGGGAACCGGGCGTGTCAACGCCGCGCGATGACCCGATGCCGTTTTTAAGCTTCGGAGTTAGCGACGCCAAGACTGCTCTTCTGGCAGCGCTGGGCATAGTCGCTGCCTTCTACCTCGTGACCTTCATCCGCGCCATGGCCTTTGAAAGAAGGAGAGGCGCCTATAGCTCTCCGAATGCCTTAGGCCTGGGGATTGGGGCCGTCACGAACTTTTTTGACGCGTTGGGGGTCGGTTCATATGCCACCACCACCGCGCTCTTCAGGCTCCTGAAAATCGTGCCCGATGAGAAGATCCCCGGGACGCTGAACATAGGACACACGCTGAGCGCCGTCACCCAGACCTTTATCTTTACCAAGATCATTCCCGTTGAGTCGTCGACCTTGATCCCCATGATAATAGCAGCGGTTCTGGGCTCCTGGTTGGGGGCTGGCGTGGTTTCAGGATTGTCCCGATCCAAGATCCGATACGGCATGGGGTTCTGCATGCTGGCCGCAAGCGTCCTCTTGCTGTTGCCTTTGCTAGGCATCACCGCACCCGGCAGCGAAGCACTGGGTATCTGGGGAATCAAGTTAGCGATCGCGTTGGCAGGGAATTTTCTCTTGGGCGCGCTGATGACCCTCGGCATAGGCCTCTATGCGCCCTGCTTGATTATGATCGGCCTTCTGGGCATGAATGTGCGCTCGGCCTTCCCGATCATGATGGGATCATGTGCGTTCTTGATGCCGCTCGCGAGTGTCAAGTTCATTCAGACCAAGCAATACGATGTAAGGGCGGCCCTGGGGCTCGCCCTGGGAAGCATCCCGGGCGTTTTAGCGGCGGCCTATATCGTGAAGAGCTTGCCGCTTGCGGCGCTTAGATGGGTCGTCCTCGTTATCGTCATCTATACGGGGGTGAGCCTGCTGAGAGCGGCAAAAAAGGAGCAGGCTGACGATAGAGCCCCAGCGATCAGGGAAACCGGTCAAGAGCCGCCGACATAGTATCTGGGATTGATCCTGCCGAGGATCGATACGATTTCCTGAACAATGGTCCCTTTCGTTCTTGCGACATCATGGATGGGCATCTGAGGCCCAAAGATCTCCACCTCGTCCCAGGCTTGAATACCGTCTATCGCGCTGACATCGACCATGAACGCGTTCATGCACACGTTGCCGATAATGGGAGCAATCTGACCGCGAATCCTGACCCGTCCCCGATTCGAAAAAAGACGAGAGTAGCCGTTTCCATAGCCGAGCGGGATCGTCGCAACCTTGGTGGCCTTTGGCGCAATGAACCTTCTTTCGTAGCCAATCGAGGTTCCGGGGGGAACGGTCTTGATATGGGACACCCGGCTCCAGAGGGACATGGCCGGGCGCAGATTGATCGAACGACTGCGCTCGACCTCAGGATACAATCCATAAAGCATGATACCTGGGCGAACGAGGTCATAGAAGGCCTGGGGGTATTGAAGCGTGGCCGCGCTGTTCGCCAAATGACTGATTTTAATGAGCTTTCCTCTTAGGCGGAGTTCTGCGAGAAGGCCATTGAATACACGTATCTGCCGAAGAGTATACTCGTCATTCTCGGTATCGGCCGAGGCCAGATGGCTGTACATGCCCTCCAACACAATATTCCCGAGATTCTCTGCCTCGAGAATGAACGGGATGACCTGCTCAGGCCGGAGTCCGATGCGGCCCATGCCCGTGTCGATTTTCAAATGAACATACGCACGCTTCCCCTGCCTATGAGCTTCCTCATTTAGAGCCCTTAGGGTTCCCATGTCCGTTACCGTTTGTCTTAGCCCGCATTCGATGATCCTTTCGGCTTCTTGCGGGGGGACCAACCCAAAAACGAGGATGGGAGAGTTCAGGCCGGCGCGTCGCAGGGCCTCTCCTTCTTGGGGCTCCGAAACGCCGAGCCAGTCCGCACCGCTCTTTATAGACGTCTTCGCTATTGCGGCGGCCCCGTGCCCGTACCCGTCGGACTTCACGACGGCCATCAAGAGGCAATTGGGACCGATGAGCCTTCGTATCTCGAAGACATTGTGGGAGATCGCAGAAAGGTCGACGACCACCCTATTCATCTCCATGTGTCATCTTCCTGGAGATTCCCGATTCCGATGAAGCCAACGAGGCCATTTGAAGATCGCGCTCGCGGCTTGAGACGATCCGGAAAGGCCGGCCCTTAGGGCCCGGTCTTCAATGACTCCAACCTGCCTCCGATGGCCCAGCAGTCCGGGCGGGTCTCCCGGAAGATGACATAGACGCCTTCACGAGACCCGGTCTTCGCGACATTCAGCATCAGGTCGGTGATCTTCTCCGCAATGATCTGCTTGACATCATCGGACCGGCCAGGGAAGAACTCGATCGTGATGACTGGCATTGTGGCTCCTCTTTTAAAGAACCCCGTCTCATATGAAAAAGTGTGAACTGGCCAGTTGCCTGGCCAGTTCACCCGCGTTACCAACCAGCGTTCTGCCCAACCACCGAGTCAGACGGTTCCGCGCGGCACGAAATACTTGGCATCGACAGGGCAAGGGCACTGGCACATGCCGCAACCGAGGCACTGGTTCTCATCCGTGATCGGCTCGCCATTCTTGAAGGTGATGGCCGGGCAATAGGTATCCGCACAGAGGCCGCAGCTCGTGCACTTCCCCAGGTCCGTCCTAACCACGTGATCAAGGAATTGGCCCTCGGTCATGGGCTTGAAGTGCTTGAGGCCCTTGCCACGGAAATCCTCGATGGTCTTATAGCCGCACTTCTCCATATAGCTCTTCAGGAAGTTGTTCACGCGGCTGATGAACGACACCCCGTTATGGGCGATCCCGTGGAGGGTCTGGCTGCACTTCGCACCGAGCATGATCTGCTCAATGACATGTTCCGGCTTGTCCATGCCGCCTCCGCCCCAGACATCGACCTTGTCCCCGAAGGTGGAGGAGATAAGGGCGATCGTCTTGTAAGACTGGTAGCGGAGAGCCGCTCCCATGAGGGCGCCGAAGGGATTGATGTCCATGGCGGGATAGCGGGTCTTCCCGTCATTCCAGATGTCCGGCGGAGCGACGGCAAGGGACATGTGATTGGCAACGATCCACTTGGCCCCGGCCTTGATGGCCTTTTCGGCAATGAGAAGGAACCGTGGATAGGCCATCTCACCCGTCATCTTGAATCCGACGGGGACCTTGCAGGCCTTGGATACGGCCTCGATAATGGGGCACAGCAGGTCCGGCTCGGTCCCCATCATCATCCCGTACTTGGCTTCCTCAGGCAGCTCAATGCCTGCTTCTCCCTTCATCGCATCGCAGGGACAACCGGCATTGATCTCGATCATATCAGCGCCCATATCCTCGAGGAGCTTGGAATGCTTGACCCATTCGTCGGGGTTGAAATCATAAACGAGGGATTGGGCGAGGATCGGAACGTCCTTGGGCAGCCTGGGCTTAAGGTATTTGATCCATTCCTCGTAAAAATTGAGGCAAAGCTGAAGACTGTGGCCCGCCCAGACGGTCGTGCCCGGCTCAACCTTGCACCAGCGGCCGTAGTACTGCTTCCGATAGAGCTTCAGCCAGTCGCCCGAAATCTCTTCGGGCAGCGGCTTCCCCGGCTTGATGGCAGGGCTAATAATGAAGCCGGCGCCTGCATCGACGAATTTCAAGAAGATATCCGCGTACTTCTTTCCGGGTAGCAAGTGCTTATCCGGATCGCAGGAAGATACGCCGAACGGCGAACGCATTTTTACGCCCGCAATGTTTGTCGAGATGTCAACTGCCACTTTCATCCTCCTTAATGATTGGTCCTTTGCCAAATGCCCTCTTCGACCAGCCCTCCCCTTTTGGGTGTTTCAGGTCCTGATTTGATTGCCACCCCCTTTCCGCCAAACGCATGGCCAGGGAACCTATTTGCCCCAGCAATCGCAAAGAAATGAGAGATGCTTTTCTTTGGCCTTCTTATCCGCCGAAGGATCGAGGTCGATCGCCACGGCCCTGACGGGGGAGGCTTCAACACCGAGGAAGGCGAGAGGCAGGGCGACAAATAAATAAGGGCCGCCGGCAAGCAGGGATTTGACGTTTACCAGGCTCTCGACGATGCAAACGCCCGCATCTAAGAGGACCCGGTGGGCCGAGAAATCATGGTCTGCCGACGGCATATCCACGCCGACGACGCCGACCTGATTTTCGACCAGCCAAGCCGCGGCATCAGCCGTGAGGGGGGAATAATCCGTAAAATAGGCGGGCTTCCCCATGAGCTTCTCGGCTCCTGAATAGATCAACGCGGCATCTCCCTTGTTCAGGTGAACGCCGCATTCCACCAAGGCCTTCTTGTCGATGGCCGCGGCATCCCTGACCTGGGAAACATCAAAGATCTTGGCAATTCCCACGAGGCGGTTCAGATCGACCTTGTCGAGGGTGTGACCATGAGCCAGAACGTGATGAGGCGTATCAAAATGGGTCCCCGCATGGCTGCTGAACCTGATCTCGGTGAGTTCCATCCCATCCTTTTCGACGTTGGCCGTGGGGGTCGCTTTGAAGGCGACCACGGCCTCGTGAGGATACTTGGGCATTCCTTCGTACATACCCATGCTCAAGTCGATGACCTTCGCCATGTTGTTCCTCCTAAAAGAAGATATTGAAGACCGGCCTGGCCGTAAAAGGGCCGCCAAGGGAGACTGGGCCTATCGCTTTACCCCTGCCGATCATGACTATCGTCCTTCATCGTATTGTCGACAACCTTGTCGACTTGACTGTCGGAAATATAGGCCATATAATCCCTTTTGTCAAGAGGAGAAATACATAGGCAAAAAATGGGCCCAGCGAACATCGAAGACGTTTTGAAGGACCTCCGGTTAGGCAAAATGGTCATCCTTGTTGACGATGAAGATCGGGAGAATGAGGGTGACCTGACTTTGGCCGCCGAAAAGACAACGCCCGAAGCGATCAACTTCATGGCCAAGCACGGCCGTGGGCTTATCTGCCTGTCTCTTTCGAGCGACTTAGCCGAAAAGCTCGCCCTTCCTTTGATGGTCCAAAACAACCAGTCTCGTTTTGGCACAGCCTTCACCGTATCCATCGACGCCCGCGATGGCATTTCCACAGGAATCTCTGCGGCTGATCGGGCCCGTACGATCATTCGGGCGGCGGCTGAAGACGCAAGGCCAGCCGATCTCGTCCAACCGGGACACGTCTTCCCGCTGCGGGCCAGAGAGGGCGGAGTGCTAACCCGCGCCGGACAGACGGAAGGATCCGTTGACCTCGCCCGGCTCGCGGGACTGAGGCCGGCGGGGGTGATCTGCGAGATCATGAACGACGATGGGACAATGGCGCGTCGGGCTGACCTGGACAAATTCGCAGCGACCCATGATCTGAAGATCGCCTCCATCGCTGATATCATTGCCTTCAGGATGAGAAAGGAATCTTTCGTTCACAAGGTAGCGGAGACCTTCATTCCCACTAAATTCGGAGAGTTCCGGGCGATCGCGTTCGCCAATGATATTGATGAGCATGAGCACCTTGCCTTGGTCAAGGGTGATCCCGACCCGGGGAAGGCCGTCTTCGTCCGAGTGCATTCACAATGCACGACCGGGGACGTCTTTGGCTCTTATCGATGTGACTGCGGCGCGCAACTCGAGAAGGCCCTGGAGATCGTCCAGAAGGAAGGCCTGGGCGTCATTCTGTACCTTCAGCAAGAGGGCCGGGGCATCGGGCTGGCGAATAAGCTGAAGGCCTATGAGCTTCAGGATCATGGCCGGGATACTGTCGAAGCGAACAATGACTTAGGCTTCGAGGCCGATCTAAGGGATTACGGCATCGGCGCCCAGATCCTGGCGTCATTAGGTGTTCGGAAGATCCGGCTCATGACGAATAATCCTAAGAAGATTAGGGGCTTGGAGGGCTACGGCCTCGAGATCATAGAGAGATATCCGCTGGAAGCGATCCCCAGACCTGAGAACATGAGATATCTTATGACCAAGTGCCAAAAGATGGGCCACATGATGAACCTGAAGATGAGGAAAGCCAGATCTGAGGATAAGACCGCATGATCTTCCTCAGCCAGAGCCCGCGCTCTCTCAGTGTTCGTAGCCGAGGTGGGCGTAGGCCTTGGGCGTGACGACCCGGCCGCGGATGGTCCGGTCGAGAAAGCCGATGCGCATCAGGAAGGGCTCGTAAATGCTCTCGATCGTGTCCTTCTCCTCGTCGATGGCCGCGGCGATCGTGCCGATCCCGACCGGTCCGCCGCCGAAGCTCTCGATGATGGTCGAGAGGATCTTGCGGTCGACGTCGTCAAGCCCCAGGGCGTCGACCTCCATCAGGTCCAGGGCCCGCTGGGCCTCTTTCGCCGTGATGACCCCGTCGCCCTTGACGTCGACGTAGTCGCGGACGCGGCGGAGCAGGCGGTTGGCCACGCGCGGCGTGCCCCGCGAGCGCAGGGCGATCTCGCCCGCCCCGGCGTCGTCGACCCTGACCTTGAGGATCCTGGCCGAGCGCTGGATGACCCTCTTGAGGTCTTCATCCCGGTAGTAGTCGAGCCGGTGGATGATGCCGAAGCGGCCCCGGAGCGGGGCCGTGATGCGCCCGGCCCGCGTCGTCGCGCCGATGAGGGTGAACTTCCTGATCTTGAGCTTGTGACTGCGGGCGCCCGGTCCCTGGCCGATGACGATGTCCAGATTGAAGTCCTCCATGGCCGAGTAGAGGATCTCCTCGACCGACGGCTGGAGGCGGTGGATCTCGTCGATGAACAGGACCTCTTTGGCCTGCATGTTGGTCAGGATGGCCGAGAGGTCCCCGGTCCGCTCGATGACCGGCCCGGCCGTCGGCTTGATGCCGACGCCCATCTCCTTGGCGATGAGATAGGCCAGGCTCGTCTTGCCCAGCCCGGGCGGCCCGTAGAGGAGGACGTGGTCGAGGTGCTCGTCGCGCTTCCTGGCCGCCTCGATGAAGACGCGGAGGTTCGACTTGACCTTCTCCTGGCCGACGAACTCGTCGAAGGTCCGCGGCCGGAGGCTGTCCTCGAAGAGGACGTCCTCCTTGG